>CAJUDY010000007.1 GCA_910584945.1 uncultured Lachnospiraceae bacterium
GACAGGGGCAGTCTGCGCTTTTTTGGCTACCCGGAAGGTTGTGTTTCATAGTAAGCACAAAAAACACCCCTTAAGCAGACTTTGGTCATTTCCCCTGTCTGCTTAAGAGGTGTTATATCATTCCTTATTCCTCTGCATCATTTCTTTTTCTGTCATACTTTCTAAGCCCAGGAACAAACCGGTCGCCACCAAAGCCGGGATGACCGGAACGAATACGTCTCCGAAGGTACGGATGGCTTTCTGAATCTGATTCCAATAGAGAAATTGGGGAAATACCATGATTTTTTCCAATGAAAAAGAGGTATACCTGTCGTGGTGTACCTCTTGCTTCCGGCCATTGCCGGTATACATCTTTCTTTCTCCCGACAGACCAGACAACTAATCCCACCAGAAATACCAGACTGTGGAATACGCAAGCCCTGCTGCCATCTCTGAGATCGTATACGTCCTGGTCCCCTGATCCACCTGGTCAGTACAGAAAGCATAGCGCTCCTTTGCAGCCTCCAGACTGTCCGCGCCGTATCTTTCGTACCAGTATTTGCATACCGCGATCATATCCTCTGCTGCGGGACTCCTCCCCATAATCTTCCAGATACTCTTATCCGATTCCGCTCTGACCGATCAGTACTTTCTTTCCTTCAAACGCAAACCCGTACCGCCGAATCCGCCCGCCCGGTATGCCTTTCGCTTCCAGAGACGCCGCATATTGTTTCTCTTCGATCTGTGCCAGCGCATTCTGAACGGTCTCTTCCAGACTTTTTTCCTTTCCTGGATTTCTGACCTTAAACTCCAGAAGGATCGCATCCTCCTCTTCCCTTTTCGGTTCCAGCATCACATCATACCTTCCAAAACCGCTCTCCCGGTTGGACAAAACCGTATACCGGCTTTCCAGATCCACCAGAAGTCCCAGGACGAAACCGTGATAGAACCGCTCCGGCTCTGATTCCGACGGCTGTACTCCCGTATCAAAACAGCTGAAGACAGCCAGCGATACCCGGTTCATATACAGATTCATGGCCTCCAGATCCCCAAGAAGCAGCGCACGCAGAAACTCATTGTACGCCGGTGTAGACTGCCGGAACCATCGGTCGATCATCCCCCGGAACATCAGGCGGACCTCCCGGTTCGTCAGCGTGAGCTCATAGACGCCCTCTCCCCATTCATCCACAGAGACATGTTCCACCCGCAGATAACCGCCGGCCAGTAAAAAGCTCCAGACTGCGCTTTCCATCGTATCCAGCTGGCTGAATACGATCTGCTCATCGATCTGCGTGCAGAAGCTCTTCCCGCGCAGAAGCTCCTCCATGGTCTTTTTCACCTCGGAGCTTCCTCTCTGAATCAGCCTTCCTGCCAAGCTGTTGCTGCTGGTATTTGCCCAGTATGTGGAGAACCGCCCGTTTTTCAAATAATTAGTAATCGACCAAGGATTATAAATATCCCTATGCGCTCCAAATGCAAAACCGTCATACCATATCTTCACATTTGGCATCTGATCTTCCAGCAAATATTCTTTCAGCGCAGTATACACCTCTGACTCCGTAAAACCAAAACTTTCCGCATACAGATCCGATGTAGAGGTTACCACTGTCAGATGATTCAGATCCGAAAAAATGGATTCCTTACTGACCCTCGTAATCCCGGTCATGACCGCACGCTCCAAATACGGATTGGTCTTAAATGTGGCATTGAACATATCCCTGATAAATGCTACCAGATCCTCCCAGTACCCGTTTCCCCAGGCTTCCTGCAGCGGTGTATCATATTCGTCCAGCAGGATGAGAACTTTCTTTCCATAGTACCGATACAGATATTCGGACAGCTTATGGAGCGCTCTTCCGGCCACCACCTCGGGCATATCCATGGAAATCTGCCGGTATTCTGCTTTCTCCTCCTCCAGGAGCAGATCCCCCTGCAGCAAAAATGCATATTCCCGGTACAGATCGGTCAAGATCTGATTGATCCGCTGAACCGTAGACTGGTAATCCTTTCTCTTGACCTCCGCAAAGGACAGACTGATCACAGGATACGTCCCCTGTAATTTCCGGTATCGTTCTTCTTTCCATATTGACAGACCTTCAAAAAGGTCGCCTCTGCCCTCATGGGCGTTGGAAAAGAAATATTTCAGCATGCTCATGTTCAGAGTCTTTCCAAAGCGCCGGGGGCGGGTGATCAGCGTTACCGCATCGTGGTTCTCCCACCACTCCTTGATAAACGCGGTCTTGTCCACATAAAAAATATCATTTGTGATCACATATCCGAAGTCCTGATGTCCGATTCCTGTGACTCTCGCCATCCTTCCACCTCTGCCCTTTCTTTTTCTGTATTATTCTACTGTAAAACCATTGCGAAATCAACACAATATCACCATCACTTCAGGATAAACTAATAAACTGTTATTCGAACCAAACTGACAGGGAACGGTTCATACCGGCTTTGTCCCGTCTGCTTTTTTCAGACTCTTATCACAAGAATAAATGGCGCAGCCTGCTGATGCAGTGCTTTTTTGATCTGTGCTGCAGCCATTTTCATGGCTGCAGCACTCTTTAATCAGCCAACTTTCTGGCCAGTCTCACGATACTCCCGTTTGTCAGTTCCACAAGCGGAACTCCGACTGCCAGAAACGTCGGGAGCAGCGTCTTCAGCACGGCAGGCGTCTGTGCGCCCGCGTCTATAAAGACCATGCAAACCGTGATCGATCCAATCATCAGTACAGACAACACAAAAGTTGACACCAGATATTCCATAATTCCGTCTTTGCATCCAATTGTATGAGCAACTCTTTTGCCGATTTTCATGGCCGGAAGCAGACTTCCAATCAAATATCCAACCGAGAGACTCATAATAAATTTCTGTATAAGCGGAAGCAGGGAATATTCACCGTTCAGTATTTGGCCGGTAATACTGAGAGCAATTCCCATTACAACTCCCATAAACAGGTTGATCATAGCTGCTGTTTTTGCTTCCTTCTCCATATCGAAGGTCCTGCTCTTTCAGGATCAGTCAAAATGCGGATGCGGAATCCGCTCTACGTCAAAACTTTCGTTGCGGTCTACTTTATTATAGGGAAACAGCGTAACCGTCGCCCGGACCCGCATCTGATAAGTTCCCGGATTTCCCCACAGCACCTCCACCATGCGGCCTTCCACCGCGTACTCCTCTTTCAGCGTACAAAGGGATATCATATCCCGGGTTTTCGGAGAAAGCATGCGCCCGGAAGATGCGCCGATCAGCCGGTCCCCATCGTATACCTCATCCATATGCAGCCCTCCGTTATTGCGCACATAATCATAATCGCATACCATATCCAGCGTATCCACCCGTTTCTCCGGGTCCATGGTCGCCGCGATCACCTTCAGAATATCTTCTTTGTCCCAGATCAGATGTACACAGGTGTTGTGAGGACCCTCCAGCTCTTTTTGAAGCGCTTCTTTCCCGACAAACTCATGGTTAAAGCGGACCAGCTTCTCCCATCCAAGATCTATGGGGCTGCGGTAAAGTAATTCTGAATCTCTGGAAATGCTTCCGCTGATCACCGGCATATCGTCAAAGGGCGTCGCAAAATGTTCTGCCACCTGCGGAATGCTGCCGTCACAGTGTGCATTTACATAACCATAGCGTCCCAGAGGCTGAATACCATACTTTTCTCCTACTTCCAAAAGTTTTTTATAAACCGCGTGCGCGTCTTCCAGCCTGCCATGCACTTCATAACCCAGCGTCCCCGCCATACCCGTCCGGAGAATAAAGACGTCCCTGCCGTCTATAACCACATCCTTCAAGTACATGAATTTCAGATCATGAAGATCTGATCTGGACGCATCCTCCACGATCTGCAGCGACTTCGGACCGCACAGTTGGTAGAAAAATCGTTTGCAGCGGGTCGCCTCGCTTGTAATATGAAATTTATTGCCGCACATCTGATTCAGCACAACCGGGTCCGGCAGACATCCCGATACAAATTCATCCTCCGAACGCCGCATGATAATCCCGTCCAGAATGATTTTCCCCTGCTCATTGCAAAGAATCGTATGGCGCGCCTTGCCGATCGGGAAATTACGAAACGTATTCACACTGACCGCTTCCATCAGATCCAGATATTCCTTTCCCTTGATGTCGAAAAACAGAAACGGATTCAGTCCTGCGTGAATGTAGCTGGTCTCATACCAGCTCATTTCTTCTTTTTCCCATCTGTCATAGGCAAATGGATGGACTGACCACTCTCCGTTGTCCAGCGGCGTGAATTTTCCCTCCTGCGCCACAAAAACAGCCTTTTCCGGGATCTGGTCGTTGGGTATGTACGGAGAAAACGTCATTTTCATTTCACTGCTCATAAATAAAACCTCTCTTTCTTCCTGATATAGTCATTTTAAGAAAAGAAAGGTCCTTTTTCCATGTATTTTTACCCAAAAAGCCAGCATCTATTTTGAACTTTTGCACAATTCCCTATCTGTCCGGCCGCATCATCTGACGAAGGCGAAAAGAAAACTGCAGAAGGAAGCAGAGATTCTCGTCATCCAGATCCATGTGAAAAAGTTCTTCCGCCCGTTTCAGCCGATAGTACAGCGTATTTTTATGCATGTGCAGCCGTCCGGCCGCCCGCTGCATATTCCGTCCGCTTTCCAGCCAGGCCTCTATACTTTTCGATAATTCTGTATGGTTTTTCTGATCATACGCTGTGATCTGCAAAAGCAGCGGATGACAGAAGCTTCCAAGGTCATGTTTTCCGGCAGCAACGGCGAAAAAGTGATAGAGAAAAATATCGTCATAATACAGGCATCTCTTCTCAATCTGCAGCTTTTCCCTTACCATGCGGACTGCCTTTGCTTGTTCATACATCTCAGGCAGTTCCAGGATGTCCTCGAAGCTCCTGCTGATGCCGATCCAGAAGGACGCGCCCGAAAAGCAGTCCTCAAGCGTTTTCTGTACAGACACGCCGCACAGATTTTCTTCCAGCAAAACCAGCAGCTGATTCTCATACAAAATGCAGGCGCACGGCTCCAGTGAAGCCATGACCGATTCGCGCACAAAATGCAGGGCCAGAGGACTTCCGTTCCTAAGATAACCGCCTGCTGCCAGCCGCATACGCCGGGGCAGCTTCAAGTGTACCGCCTGAATTCTCTCCCGTGCTTCTTCTGCATTTACCATATGCTCCAGAATATCCTTCAGGATGCTGAAATAAGGCAGCGTCTGCATGGCTGTATGTTCATAATACAGGATCTCAAACAGCGCCGCCTTGCACAGCAGAACCATCAGTTCCGGATCTTCCTCCGCGACCGGTATACATTCCACCAACGTGGCCACTCCTACCGCCCCGTCTTTGTCCCGAATCCGACATCCAAGAAATCTGGCCGGATAAAAATCAAAACGTCCGAATACCGGCTCGTCCTGCCCAAAGAGAATCTCAAAAATCCCTGCCTTCTCAACCGTGTACATATCTTTCGCCACCAGGCGCTGGTCCGGAAACATCATTTCCCATATCGGTCGATCCTCTGCCCGGCTGCTGCGGGCCAGAAATTTTCCGCTCAGATCCATAATAAACAGCGGATTCTGAAATACCTCCGCCGCCACATCCACCAGATGCTGCAGCCCCTTTCGCTCGATCAGTGCCTGCAGGAGCCGTTCCTTTTTCTCCGAAGCTGTCATTCTTCCTCCCTCATTCCGCATGTTTCCGCCGCATACCGTCTGTTTTTCTCAGACTCTCTCTCCTGCAAATACCCGCATCGCCGCCTCTTCCTCAAACTGTCTCGCGTACAGTTCCTGATAGTATCCTTTTTTCTCGAGCAGCTCTCGATGTGTCCCCTGCTCGATGATCTTCCCGTCCTTCACCACCAGGATCAGATCCGCCCTGCGGATGGTAGAGAGCCGGTGGGCGATCACGAAGGAGGTGTGCCCTTTCAGCAGATGCTCCACGGCGTTCTGGATCAGCCGCTCGGTCTTTGTATCGATGGAGGAGGTGGCCTCGTCCAGCACGAAGATGGCCGGATCGGCCAGAATGGCTCTCGCAAAGGAGATCAGCTGCTTCTCCCCCACGGAAAGCCTGCCGCCGCTCTCCCCCACATTGCTCTCATACCCCTCCGGAAGCTTCTCCGCCACCGTATCCGCGGATACCTGTCTGGCCGCTTCCTCCACTTCTTTATCCGTAGCAGAAATTCTTCCATATCGGATATTTTCCCGGATGGTGCCGGAAAAAAGATGCGGATTCTGAAGCACATAGCCCATCTGACTGTGGAGCCACAGCTGGGACCGCTCCCGGTAGTCCACGCCGTCGATCAGTATCCGTCCCTTTGTGGGCTCGAAAAAACGCCCCAACAGATTGACCAGGGTGGACTTGCCGGCGCCGGTCTCCCCCACGATGGCCACATTCATGCCTGCGGGCACGTGAAGGTTAAAGTGCTCCAGCACATACTCCTTTCCGTCGGGATACCTAAAGGACACATCCTCAAAGACAATGTCTCCTTTGATCCGTTCCCAGTTCTCCCTCTTGGCCGTAAATGCGTCTCCGTACCGCTCCGCCACGTCCTCCCGGTCCACCACACCAGGCTCCTGCTCCAGGAGATCCGTGACCCGCTCGATGTTGGCCTGGCAGGAGATCAGCTCGGACAGAAGCCTTGCCAGCTGCTGGATGGGCTCGAAGATCACCACCGCGTAGGAGATAAAGACCGACAGCGTGCCAAGCTGCATCAGATCCTTTTGTACCATGCCGCCTCCTCTGGCCAGTACGATGGCGGAGACCACGGAACCGCAGAACAGAATCAGCGGGATATAGACCGCATTGAGCTTCGCCGCCCGGCTGGAAGCCTGGTGCATTTCGGTGGTTTTTTTATAGAATTCCTGGTCATTGTCCTCCTCGATCCCCATGCTTTTGGAAGTCCTCACGCCGGTAATACCCTCGTTGTAGGCACTGGTGATCTGAGAATTCACTTTACGGATCCTCCGGTTCCAGTACAACATTTTATTTTGGAAATACACCGTCAAAAGGGCGATTCCCGGCGCCACCAGCATGATGATCAGCGCCAGCCCCGCGTTCAGGAAAAGCATGACACCGAACACAGCGATCACATAGAGAAACGCCCAGAACATATCCACCAGTCCCCAGGCCACCATGGTGGCGATCCGCAGGGTATCGCTCATGACCCGGGCGTGGATATACCCCACCGGGGTGGTATTATAATAGGAAAAAGACAGGGTCTGCAGATGCGCAAACTGCGCCCACTTCAGATCCCGTCCCAGATTCATCTCAATGGTGGTGGCCGCGTGCACAGAAAAATACACGCTGACGGTCTGAAACACAATCATCAGCACGTAAACGATGATAAAGGACCGGACGCCGTCCAGGGTATTCCGGGCGATAAAATGGTCGATGGCATAGCTCTGAAACAACGGCACCAGGATATCCACGGCAGCCAGAAAGATATTCAGCCCCATGGTGATCAGAAAATATTTTTTATAAGGTTTAAAAAACGGAAACAGCTTCGCCCAGATCCGAAGACTGAAGGGCTGGTTGTATTCCTGCTCTTCAAAAACTGCCATGTGATACCGCCTCCCGTTCCATCTGGATCTCGTAAATCTGCCGGTAGATCCCGTCTCTTCGGATCAGCTCCTCGTGGGTCCCCGTCTCCTCCACTCTGCCCTGGTTCAGCACCAGAATCCGATCCGCTCCCATCAGCGTCGTGATGCGGTGGGAGATCAGGATGACCGTGGCGTCCTTCATATGTTCCTTTAGGGCCTGCCGGATCTCATGATCGGTTTGTGTATCCACGGCGGACAGGGAATCGTCAAAGACCATGACCGGCGCTTTCTGCAGCAGCATCCTTGCAATGGCCACCCGCTGCCTCTGCCCGCCGGAGAGGGTCACGCCCCGCTCCCCCACCAGCGTTTCGTAGCCGTCCGCAAAATTCCGAATGGATCGGTCCACACAGGCCGTCCGGGCCGCGCTTTTGATCTCTTCCATGGAGGCGTCCTTCGCCGCCGCGGCAATATTTTCCCGGATCGTCCGGGAGTAAAGGAAGGGTTCCTGCAGCACCATCCCCACCCGGCGGCGCAGCCAGTCAAGGGGAAGCTTCCGGATATCCACACCGCCCAGGGTGATCGTCCCCTCTTCCAGCTCATACAGCCTGGTCAGAAGCTGCACGATGGTGGATTTCCCGCTGCCGGTCCCGCCCAGGATGCCGAAGGTCGTCCCCTGCGGGATTGCAAAGGAAACGTCATGAAGCACCCTTTCTCCCTGTCCGTAGGCGAAGGACACATGGGAGAAGGCGATGTCCGTGCGCTCCGGCAATTTCAAATCCTGGCCATAGCCGCTCTTCTCACCGTCACGCTCTCCTGCCGAATCCAGCCCCGCATATGCTTCTTCCTCCCCGTGAATGATATACCCCACGCGGTCAAAGGACACCCCCGCCTTACTCATATCGGACAGAATTCTTCCCAGTCCCCGGACCGGCCACACCAGCACTGTATTGTAGGAGGCGAAGGCCACGAATTCTCCCACGGACATCTGACCGTGAACGGCTTCCACTGCGCCCAGCACTACGACCGTCGCCACCTGCAGTCCCGTGATCAGGTCGCCCACGCCCCAGTACAGACCGGACAGGGTTCCCAGACGAATCCACAGACGGGCGAAGGCTTCATTCTTCTCCCGGAACCGGTCCATCTCGAACTGCTCCCGGCCAAAGGCCCGCACCACCCGCACGCCGGTGGCGTTCTCCTGCACTACCGTGGACAATTCTCCCTCGGCCTCGTCCGCATCGGTAAATCTTCTGGCGATCAGCCGATAGAATACTGTCGAATAAATCACCACCACTGGCACAAAAAGCAGCACCACGAAGGCCAGCTTCCGGTTCATGGATGCCATCATTCCAAAAGAAATCCCCACCAGGAACACGGTCCGGAATACTTCCAGAAGCTGCGTCACCACGAAGTTCCGGATCACCTCCACATCTGAGGTACAGCGCTGGATGATGTCGCCGGTCTGATTCTGATCATGCCAGCTCATGGGCAGCCGCTGCACATGGAAAAACAGGGCGTCCCGCAGATTCTTCGCAAAGTTCTCCCCCGCCTGGGACGTACAGGTACGGGTAATATAAGTGGAAATTCCCGACAGCACCGCCACCGCCGCGATGGCCAGCGACAACGCCCACAGATGATCCTTTAGATACAGATATCCGCCGCCCTCCAGCACCCGGTCGATGCCGAAGCGGAAGATCTGAGGCGTCACCGCGTTGAGCGCCGTAGTCACAAAAGAAGCCAGAACCGCACATACGAAATACCGTCTGGACCCTTGAAAATATCGTAAAATCAGTTGTGTTTTTCTTTTCATATGGAATATAGAAGGCAGAAAAAATTGTCCGCTACTCCTCAATCACCAGCTTCGCCGACCCGAAGATCCCCGCGTCGTTGCCCAGTGTCGCCAGGACGAACTCGGCGTCTCTGCATCCCTTGAAGGTATACTTGACATAATATTTCTTTATGTAATCCAAAATCACCGGTCCCGCCTTGGACATGCCGCCGCCGATGACGAACACCTCCGGGTCCACGGTGCTGGCGATATTGGCCAGGGCCAGCCCCAGGTACCTGCCGAACCGCTCCGCCACCTTATCGGCGAAGGCGTCTCCGTCTTTGACCGCGTCCCATATGTCTTTTGCTGTCATGGTCTCCAGCTCCAGAACCGTTTCTTCTGCCCCGTTCTCCTGCGCCATCCATCTGGCCAGCTTCACGATGCCGTTGGCGGACGCCACTTGTTCCAGACAACCCTGATTGCCGCAGCCGCAAAGCCCCGGAATCTCGTCATCCACATGAATATGTCCGATCTCGCCGCCCGCGCCGTTCGCGCCCACGATGATCTGCCCTTCGACGATGATGCCGCCGCCCACGCCGGTGCCCAGGGTCACCATGACGCCGCTCCTATGTCCGGCTGCCGCGCCTTTCCACATCTCTCCTAAAGCCGCCACGTTGGCGTCGTTGCCGCCCTTACAGACCACGCCGGTCAGCTCCGACAGCTCTTTGGTCACTTCCTTATAGCCCCAGCCCAGGTTCGCCGTGTGGGGTACGACTCCTTCCGCGTTGATGGGACCCGGAACCCCGATCCCGATGCCCGCCACGTCGTCTCTTGCGATATCCTTTTCCACCAGCTTTGCCAGGGCGTAGGCTGCGATGTCCGGCAGAATCGCCTTTCCGCCCTCCTCGGTCCTGGTGGGAATCTCCCACTTATCCAAAAGCTGTCCGTCTGTCCGGAACAGCCCCATCTTCACCGTCGTTCCGCCTACATCGATTCCAAAGCAATAATTTTTCATCATATCTCCCCTATTCTAGTTCCGCATCTGCCCTCACTTCACCCCGGCGTCTGGAAGAATTTTCCCTCACTTCGTTCCGTAAAATCCTTCCGGGGCTGCTTTCGGTCAGATGCTGTTTTAACGTTTATTTTTATTGATACTCTCCTGCACTCTGCGGTACAGCTCCTGGGCCGCGTTGTAGCCCATCTTCTTCTGCCTGTGGTTGACCGCCGCCGCCTCCACAATGATGGCAAGATTTCTGCCCGGGCGAATCGGAATGGAATGACAGATGATCTTGTTGCCCAGGAACTCCGTGTACTCTTCATTCAGTCCCAGGCGGTCGTACTCCTTATCCTTGTCCCACTCTTCCAGCTTGATCACCATATCCAGGGTCTGGGTCTCCTTCACGCTCTCCACCCCGTACAGAGTCTTCACATCGATGATGCCGATGCCCCGAAGCTCGATAAAGTGCCGGGTGATCTCCGGAGAGGTCCCCACCAGGGTATCGTCGCTGACCTTGTGAATCTCCACCACATCATCGGTGATCAGACGGTGGCCCCTCTTTAACAGCTCCAGCGCCGCCTCGCTTTTGCCGATGCCGCTCTCTCCCATGATCAGGACGCCTTCTCCGTATACGTCGACAAGCACGCCATGGATGGAGATACAGGGCGCCAGCTCCACGTTCAGCCACCGGATCGTCTCCGCCATCAGCGAAGAAGTGGCCCGCTCGCTGGATAACAGGGGCTTTTTATATTTTCTTGCCAGCTCGATCATCATCTCGTCCGGCTCGGTCCTGGACGCATAGATCACGCAGGGAATCCGGCTGGACATGAAAAGCTCATAATTCTTCCTCTTCACTTCCAGGTCCAGGCTTTTCAGATAACTGTACTCTACGTAGCCGATGATCTGCACCCGCTCACAGGCAAAATGCTCAAAGTATCCCGCCAGCTGAAGGGCCGGACGGTTGATCTCGGAACTGTTGATCTCGATCCCGTCGGTTTCCACCTCCGGAACCAGATTGGTCAGTCCCAGCTTATCGATCATTTTATTCAGGGTAACTGTCTGCATAGGTATCTTCTCCTTCTCCGTCACAACGTTCCGGCTTTTCCCGGATCTGAAAAAACCGGTTCTTACGCTTCATCATACCATTTTTTTCACTGCTTATCAACATGATACCAGGGTCAAAAATTTAAAAAGTCCGATGCAAGCTCGCTTGCAGGAGGATTTTTGAACTTGGGACCCGTAAAACACCTTTTGACACCTACCTCTCAACATGAAAGAATTCAAAAACCTGTCTGGCCGCCCGCTCATTCATCCCCGGCACTTTTGCCAGCTCTCCCACCCCAGCGGCCTTAATCTCATCCAGCGTACGGAAGCCCTTCATCAGCGCCTTTCTCCTGGCCGGACCAATCCCGGGAATATCGTCCAGCACCGAATGGACCTGGTCCTTACTCCGAAGCGAACGGTGGTACTCGATGGCAAAACGATGGGCTTCATCCTGGATTCTGGTCACCAGCCGGAAGCCCTCGCTGTCCCGCTCGATGGGAAGCTCCACATTGTTGTAATAGATCCCTCTGGTCCGGTGCCGGTCGTCCTTCACCATGCCGCATACGGGCACATGCACGCCCACGGCATCCATGACTTTGAGGGCAATGTTCACCTGCCCTCTGCCGCCGTCCATCATGATCAGGTCCGGATAATTTTCATAATGAGAAAGCCGTCTGGTCAGCATTTCCTCCATGCTGGCGTAATCGTCCGCTCCTTTTACCCCCTTGATCCGGAATTTCCGGTAATCTGAACGTTTGGGCTGGCCCTTTTCGTAGACCACCATGGAGCCCACCGTCTGAAATCCGCTGATATTGGAGATATCGTAGGCCTCCACCCGGCTGATCCCAGGAAGGCCGAGAAGCTTCGCGATCTCCTTCATGGCTCCGATGGTGCGCCCCTCCTCTCTTCGTATCCGCTCTTTGTCCTGAGTCAGCACCATCTGGGCATTTTTCATGGCAAGCTCCACCAGTTTCTCTTTTTCTCCCTTTCTGGGCACCCGCAGACGGACCTTCTGCCCTTTTCGGCCGCTTAACCACTCTTCGATCAGTTCTTTCTCTTCAATGTCAAACTGAATCATCAGTTCCCGGGGAATGTAGGGCGTCCCCGCATAAAACTGCTTTAAAAAGGTGGTCAGAATTTCTTCTTTGTCCTCCTCCCCCGCGATATGCAGGCAAAAGTGATCCCTTCCGATCAGCCGCCCCTCCCGGATAAAGAAGATCTGCACCACTGCGTCCTCCTCATCCGCAGCCATGGCGATCACGTCCTTGTCCTCCATATGGCTGCTGGTAATCTTCTGCTTCTGGGCGATCTTGCTCACGCTGTTTAGAAGCTCCCGGTACTCAATGGCCTTCTCGAACTCCAGATTTTCCGAAGCCTGCTGCATCTTTTCTTCCAGTTCTCTCAAGATCAGCGGATAGTTGCCGTTCAGAAAAGAAAGGGCCTTCTTCACCGACTCCCCATAGTCCTCTTTGGATATGTAGCCCTGACAAGGGGCTGGGCACTGGTGAATATGATAGTTCAGACAGGGCCGCTCCTTTCCCTGCATCTTCGGCAGGGATTTGTTGCAGGTTCGGATGCCGTACAGCTTGTGAATCAGGTCGATGGTGTCCTTCACCGCCCCCGCGCTGGTGTAGGGACCGAAATATTTGGCCCGGTCCTTATAAATCTGTCTGGCAAGCATCACCCGGGGAAAATCCTCCTGCACCGTCACCTTGATAAAGGGATATGCCTTGTCGTCCATCAGCATCGTATTGTATTTGGGCCGATGCTCTTTGATCAAATTGCACTCCAGCACCAAGGCTTCTAGCTCTGAGTCCGTGATAATATACTCAAACCGGCAAATATGGGTAACCATCTGCTCGATCTTTATCCCTTTATTTCTGCTGGACTGAAAATACTGCCGGACCCGGTTTTTCAGTGAAATCGCCTTTCCCACATAGATAATCGCATCCCGCTCGTCGTGCATCAGATAGACTCCGGGCTTCGCCGGCAGTTTCTTCAATTCCTCCTCAATATCAAACGCCATATGTGAACCTCCCCATGAATCAGCCAGAAAAGGCTGCCACCTTCTGTGACAGCCTGTATTCCTTACTCTGCAAAAATCAGTTCTTCCTGATGATACCCTTCGGATTCTTCCTTGACTTTTCGGAAAATATCCATGAATTCTTTTCCGGTGATCGTCTCTTTCTCGATCAGGAATTCCGCGATCTTATCCAGACACGCCCGGTTCTCCGACAAAAGCCGCTTCGCTTCCGCGTAGGATTCCTTCAGAATCCGCATCACCTCGCTGTCCACGTCGGCAGCGGTCTCGTCGCTGCAGTTTAACACTGTTCCGTTATTTAAGTACATGCTCTCTTTGGACTCCAGTCCCATCAGGCCGAATTTCTCCGACATCCCGTATTGGGTCACCATAGCCCGGGCCAGTTTCGTGGCCTGCTGGATGTCATTGGAGGCGCCGGTGGTCACGGTCTCAAACACCAGTTCTTCCGCTGCCCGGCCCCCAAGATACCCTACCAGCATGGCTTCCAGTTCCTTCTTGGTATTTAAGTACTTTTCCTCCTCCGGCACATGCATCACATAGCCCAGCGCTCCCATAGTACGGGGAACGATCGTGATCTTCTGGACCGGCTCCGCGTCTTTTTGCAGCGCGCTTACCAGAGCATGCCCTACCTCATGGTAAGATACGATCCTGCGCTCCTCCGCGCTTAAGATCCGATCCTTCTTCTCTTTGCCCACCAGGACCACTTCCACGGCCTCAAAAAGATCCTTCTGGGATACGGCCTGCCTTTTATTTTTCACGGCAAGAATCGCCGCCTCGTTGATCATATTGGCCAGATCCGAGCCCACGGCGCCGCTGGTGGCAAGAGCGATGGCTTTCAGATCCACCGTCTCATCCAGCCGCACGTTCTTAGCATGGACCTTTAACACATCCTCCCGGCCCTTCAGGTCCGGGCGCTCCACGATGATCCGGCGGTCAAAACGTCCCGGACGCAGAAGCGCCTGATCCAGGATCTCCGGACGGTTCGTGGCCGCCAGTACCAGACAGGCTTTGTTGCTCTCAAAGCCGTCCATTTCCGCCAGAAGCTGATTCAGGGTCTGCTCCCGCTCGTCGTTGCCCCCCAGCCTGGTGTCCCGGCTCTTGCCGATGGCGTCAATCTCGTCAATGAAGATAATGCAGGGAGCGTTCTTCTTGGCCTCCTCAAAAAGATCCCGGACACGGGACGCGCCCACGCCCACGAACATCTCCACAAAGTCTGAACCGGACAGGGAGAAGAAGGGCACATGGGCCTCCCCGGCCACCGCTTTAGCCAGGAGCGTCTTGCCGGTACCCGGCGGTCCCACCAGAAGGGCTCCCTTGGGAAGCTTGGCGCCGATCTCCGCATAGTGCTCCGGATTGTGCAGAAAGTCCACCACTTCCACCAGAGACTCCTTGGCCTCCTCCTGGCCCGCCACATCCTTGAAGGTCACGCCGGTCTCCTTTTCGATGTAGACCTTGGCCTTGCTCTTGCCCACGCCCATCATACCTCCGCCGCCCATCCGGCGCATCAGGTAACCGAAAGCCACCCAGATCAGCAAGAGCGGGAGCAGGCTCCACACCACCTGCCATACCAGCGTGGAAAAGGTGTCCTGAATATAGGGCGTAATCTCAATGTCCCGCTCCTTTAACATAGAAAGCAGCTCTTCGTCGTCCATCTTCCCGGTGTAATAGGTGATCGACACCTGCTCCATAGGCTGGGTTCTGGGCGTAATCTTCCAGGTAAGACCAGTGTCTTCTACCTTCTCCACCTTGTCTTCTTCCAGCATTTCAATAAACGCGTCATAGGTAATTTCTTTGGAGCTCGCATCCTTCATGGTATTCTGGACGAAATTCAGCGCCAGAAAACTAACCAGCATAAAAACCAGAAAGATCACAATACTTTGTCGATTCTTTGGTCCTTTATGATTGTTATCTCCATCTCCTGTTGGAGTCATCTTATCATTCATCTTTTTCCTCCTTGTGCGTAACACTTCCTATTATAGTGAACCTTCCTTTATAAATCAATACACCTTCTGAGAAATTTTGTCTTCTTTTTCTAAAATAACTATAAATATTTCCCGATCTGGTTGGAAAAACAGGTGGATTTTTTGATACGGATAGGCTATAATGGAAACAGTTTTTTATCAGGAGGAAGCAGCCTATGCCAGTGAAATACGTATTTGTTACAGGAGGCGTCGTCTCCGGTCTTGGAAAGGGAATCACCGCGGCTTCCCTGGGACGGCTTTTGAAAGCCCGGGGCTACAAGGTCACCATGCAGAAGTTCGATCCCTACATCAACATCGACCCGGGAACCATGAACCCGGTACAGCACGGGGAAGTGTTCGTCACCGACGACGGAGCGGAGACGGATCTGGATCTGGGACATTACGAACGCTTTATCGACGAAAGTCTGGACAAGAATTCCAACGTCACCACCGGGAAAGTCTACTGGTCCGTGCTGCAGAAGGAGCGTCGAGGAGACTACGGCGGCGGAACCGTACAGGTCATCCCCCATATCACCAACGAGATCAAGAGCCGGTTCTACCGGAACTTCACTTCCGAGGACATGCATATCGCCATCATCGAGACCGGCGGCACCGTGGGCGACATCGAGAGCCAGCCGTTCCTGGAAGCCATCCGTCAGTTCCAGCATGAAGTGGGACACGAGAACGCGATCATTATCCATGTGACGTTGATCCCTTATCTCAAGGCCTCCGGCGAGATGAAGACCAAGCCCACCCAGGCTTCCGTCAAGGAGCTCCAGGGCATGGGCATCCAGCCCGACATCATCGTATGCCGTACAGAGCTTCCTTTGGAAAAAGGCATCAAAGACAAGATCGCCCTGTTCTGCAACGTGCCCAAGAACCATGTGCTCCAGAACCTGGATGTGGAATATCTCTACGAGGCCCCTCTGGCCATGGAGGAAGAGCAGCTGGCCCAGGTAGCCTGTGAATGCCTGAAACTTCCCTGCCCGGAACCGAATCTGACGGACTGGACCGAGATGGTCAACAAGCTGCGTCATCCCACCACAGAGGTCAACATCGCTCTTGTGGGCAAATACATTCAGCTTCACGACGCCTACATCTCCGTGGTGGAAGCCCTAAAGCACGGCGGCATCGACAATCACGCCGTGGTCAATATCAAATGGGTGGATTCGGAACTGGTCACGGAAGAGAATGTATCTGAATTGCTGCAGGACGTGACCGGCGTCCTGGTTCCCGGAGGCTTCGGCGACCGGGGCATCGACGGCAAGATCGCGGCCATCCGTTACGCGAGAGAGAACCGGATTCCCTTCCTGGGCCTCTGTCTTGGCATGCAGCTGGCCATCGTGGAATATGCCCGTCATGAGGCAGGGCTGGAAGACGCCCACAGCATCGAATTAGATCCCAACACGCCCTATCCGGTCATCGCCCTGATGCCGGACCAGAACGGCGTGGAGGACATCGGCGGGACGTTAAGACTGGGCTCCTGTCCCTGCGTCCTGGACAAGTCTTCCAAAGCCTATGCGCTCTACGGTACGGAGCAGATTCAGGAACGTCACCGTCACCGCTACGAGGTCAACAACGACTACCGCTCGGTCCTCGCAGAACACGGTATGATCCTGTCCGGGCTGTCTCCGGACGGACGGATTGTGGAGATGATCGAGTTGAAGGATCATCCCTTCTTCATCGCCACCCAGGCTCATCCGGAATTAAAGTCCAGGCCCAACCGCCCCCATCCGTTGTTCAAAGGATTTGTAAACGCTGCGATTCAGGCCCAAAAAGACGTATAGAAAGCCGAAAAACTCCCGCATTCCTTTTTCTTTGGAAGGCGGGAGTCTTTTTACGTTTTTTATATTTCCATGATCATCCGGCGGATCTCCTCCGATTTTCCGACAAGGGAGCCCTGCACCATCTCTGGCTTTCCGCCGCCTTTCCCCTGAAATCTTTCGTTCAGGCTTTTGGAAAAAGCGCGAAGATCCACACTCCGGCTTCCCAGGATATAGTGGTAACCGTTCTCGTCAGTTCCCAGAAAAGCGCCGCAGATGCCCTCGCAGCGCTCCACCGCGTGGTTGACAAAATTCCGGGCCGCCACATGGTCCAGCTCTTTCTCAAAGAGAACGACATGCCGTTCCTCTCCCATCAGTTCCTCCAGCTTCTGGTTCAGATAGCGTTCCTGCGCCCGGTTCAGCTGTTCTCTTATCCTGCCCTCCCGCTCTTTTAACTGAAGGACGGCTTCCCCCACCTTCTCCGGCTTCGCCGACAGGGAAACGGACACTTCCGTCACACTCTGCTGTTTTCTCTGATAATCCAGAAGCGCACGCATGCCGCACAGGATGGTCATCCGGCAGCCGCCCCGATGCCGCTCGCAGCTTACGATCTTGACAAGGCCGATCTCCCCGGACCGGTCCACATGGGGCGCGCAGCAGGCGCAGATATCATAACCCGGGATGGACACAATGCGCACCTGTCCTTCGATGTCAATCTTGCTCCGATAGTCCACATTCTTTAACTGCTCCTTCGTCGGATACAGCACCTGCACCGGTACATTCTCGAAGACGCCCCTGTTCGCCAGAAGCTCCAGTTCTTTCACCTGGTCTCCGGTCAGTTCGCCGTTAAAGTCCAGCGTGGTGATCTCCGCTCCCAGATGGAAGCCCACATTGTCATATCCGTACCGGCTGTGGACCAGGCCGGACAGAATATGCTCCCCTGTGTGCTGCTGCATCCGGTCAAAGCGCACCTCAAAATTCAGCTTTCCCTTCACCCTGCTGCCCGGAATCAGCGGTTTCTTCGTCTCATGATAGATGACGCCATCCTTCTCCCGGGTGTCCGTCACTTCAACGTCGTCAAGCCAACCCACGTCCCCGAACTGCCCGCCGCCCTCCGGAAAGAACGCCGTCCGGTCCAGCACGATCCGGTATCCGGCTTTCTCTCCTTTTGCGGTTGTCTTTTCCTCGCAGGACAGCACCGTCGCCTCGAATTCTTTTCGGTGGCTGTCTTTATAATACAGTCTCTCGGTTTCCTGACCGGAGAGATTCATCTCTTTTGCTTCCATTCTTTTACTCCTTAGCAATTTACTTTTCCGGATACAGCAGCCCTTCCAGCGTGGGCTGGAACCCGAACTGCGCTTTCAGCGCTTCCACCTCCCGGAGGGCTTCCTCGCGCACGGACTTTGGCTGTACGGTCCGCACCGCCCGGATCAGAAGATTCTTCGGCGTGTGGGACAGGTCCACGAACTCTAGAAGCTGGGTCTTATAACCCCAGGCGGTCAGGAGATTCCCCCGGACGGCGTCGGTCATCAGTGCGGCGGCCCGCTCCTTTATGATACCGTAACGGGTGAGAATGGACAGCTCCCCGCCTTTCATCTGCCGGTTCAACTCGTACTGGCAACAAGGCACCGAGAAGATCAGCTTCGCCTTCCAGCGGACGGCATGATAAAGAGCATAATCCGTGGCCGTGTCGCAGGCGTGCAGCGAGATCACCATGTCCACCGGATACGGACAGTCGTAGCCGCCGATATCCCCCACTTCAAAATGCAGTCCCTCGTAGCCGTATTTTTCGGCGGCCCGGCTGCAGTTCTCGATCACTTCTTTTTTCAGGTCCAGGCCGATGATCCGCACCTTGCGCCCCTTTACTTCCGTCAAATAATAATACAGGATAAAAGTCAGATAAGACTTCCCGCAGCCAAAGTCGATGACCGTGAGTCTGCGGTCCGAAGGAAGGCTTTCGATCTCATCGTCGATCAGCTCCACAAAACGGTTGATCTGCCGGTACTTGTCGTACATGGAGCAGACCACCTTCCCCTCCCCGGTGAAGATTCCCATGTCCACAAGGGGCGGAATCACATGTCCTTCTTCCAGAATATAGCGCTTCTTTCGATTATGCTCCGCCTGTTCCTTCGGCGCTTGGGTAGTCCGTTTTTTCCCGGCAGAAACTTTTCCGCCTTTGGAGATCCGGATGGTATGCTCCCACTCGCCGTCCCAGCCGTTGCACTGCCGATAGGTATCCGTCAACTTCTTTAGAATGTATTCCGCTGAATCTTCCTCTGAAAACTTCTCATGAAAGACCTGTTTTTCCGTATACTTCTCCGCCTGCCAGTACCCGCCCTGACGGTTCAGGACGATTTTCCGGTAGGATGTTTCCCCGAAAGGCCCTTCCGATCCTCGTTTTCTCGGATTACTTAAAATCAGTTTATAGGGATGCGCCCCGAAAAGCGCATACACCATCTGCCGCAGACTTCCCTCCATGTCCGCCTACTCCCACTCGTCCAGCTTTTCCAGGAATTCTACCAGTTCCTGCTTGGTCTTGGCGATCTGCTCCTGGTCGTAGGAGTTCAGCGCATGCTCGAACTTGCGCAGCACCTGCTCCACCTGGGTTCGCTTATAGCCGAGGCTTTCCTCATAGATCCGCTCTCCCCTAAGGAGCAGCACCTTGTTCTCCTCCTTATCCCTCGGATGAATCTTCAGATAAGACAAAGTCTCCAGGCGCTCCTCAATCTCTTCCTCACTCATGTTAAGATTCCGGTCCTTGAACACCTGGCGGACTTTCTTGCCGCTGGAGATCACCTTCACCTCCACCTCCAGGATGGAATTGATGTCGTAGGTGTAGGTCACGTCCACCGCTTCCTCCCCAGCCTTCCCGGCAGGAACGTCGATCATCAGCTCTCCCAAGGACAGGTTGTTGACCGCGAACCGGCTCTCGCCCTGGAGAATATGAATCCGGATCTTGGTCTGGTTGTCCCGAACCGTATAGAGCCGCTCAGTCCGACTAGCCGGGATTACCGTGTTGCGCTCAATGATCGGGAGAAAGACCCCGTTCTCGAACCGGTGCTCCTCGTACTCTCTGACCACCTCCGTCCCCAGGGTAAAGGGACATACGTCTGTCAGGATCACCTCCCGGATGCCTTCCCGGCGCTCCTTCATGGCCGCCTGGATCGCGGCTCCCAGAGCCACAGTCTCGTCGGGATTCAGGTTGGTATCCGGAATCATATGGAACAATTTTCCCGCAAACTTACGAATCACCGGAGACTTGGTGGCCCCGCCCACCAGCACCACTTTGTCAATATCGGACAGCCGGATATGCGCGTCCTTTAAGCTGCGCTTCACCGGTTGGCGGATGCGGTCCAAAAGCTCCTCGCAGGCCTCCTCATAGTCCGAAAGTTCCACCTGGAAGCAGTATTCTTCTCCGCCAACGCTGCACTTCATCTCGGAGGTGCGGGAGGTGCCGAAACCGAACTTGCAAAGCTCCGCCTGCTTGCGGATATGCCTGCTGGCCTTTTCACTCAGGGTATAGCGGTTGATCTGGGGAAATTTCTCATAGAACATCTTCTCCAGCACGGCGGTGAAGTCTTCTCCTCCCAGAAAATTGTCCCCGGCCACAGCGTGGACTTCCAAAATCGTATCGTACAGTTCCAGAATGGACACATCGAAGGTCCCGCCGCCCAGGTCAAAGACCAGGAAACGCGCCTGCCCTTTCTGCTGCCAAAGCCCGTAGGCGATAGCAGCCGCCGTGGGTTCGCTGATGATCCTCTCCACCTTCAGTCCTGCCAACTCTCCGGCGCGCTTGGTGGCGCGTCTTCTGGCATCGTTGAAGTAAGCCGGAACGCTGATGACAGCCTCCGTCACTTCTTCTCCCAGGTAGACTTCCGCGTCTTCTTTCAGAAATCGCAGCACAAAGGAAGAAAGTTCCTCCGCCGTAAAGGACTTCTCCCCGAGAGAGAACTTTTTGTTGCTGCCCATACTTCGCTTAAACAGGGAGGCTCCGCTGTCCGGATAAAGCAGCATCCGTTCTGCCGCCGATTCTCCCACATAAATCTGGCCCTCCTCGTCAATGCTCACCACCGACGGCGTCATGGGTTTTCCCAGACGGTTGGGGATTATCTTCGGGCCGTCTTCCGTATAATATGCCACGAGACTGTTCGTGGTCCCAAGATCAATTCCTACGATCATCTGTCTATTTTCATCTCCTTACGAAGTTTTTTCACTATTTCCTGAAGCTCCAGTTCCACCGGACAAAGCTCCAGCGCCTTTTCATACTGCGCAAGCGCGTCCGCCTTCCGGCCCTCGCCCAGACACAGATAATAAAGCCCCAGATTCCGGTATTTCTCATAGCACTCTGCGTTCCTGCAGTGCTCGCACCGGTAGCCGGCGTCCATCAGCCGGAACATATTGTAGGCCTTGCCAAACTCACCCATATACAGATAGCATTCCCCGATCCTGGACAAATGCAGCGGCCGCTTGGCCGTGTAGGAGAGGTAGGCGTCCTCGGATGCCGCCTCTTCCAGATAAAGGTCATAAGCAATCTTTGCATGCTCCTTCGCCTTCTCAAAATGCTTCAGCAGATAGTGAAGCCTTGCCTGGAACCGCTCATTGCCGGCCCGGGCAATCCGGGACGCTTTCCATTCATGGCAGGCCCGTCCTTTATTCGCTTTTTCCAGAATCCGAAGAGCGCCGGCGTAGTCAAAATACTGATTCATCAGCCGCTCGGCGTAATCGGTACAGCGCAGATAAGCGTCCTCTTTGATATCCGCGGTCTGGATCGCTTTTTTGTAATAGCCCTTTGCCTTCCTAGGCTGTCCCTTGGCAAACCAGACGTCTCCGATCTTCAAGAGGTATTCCTTGTCGTTCCACTTGCTGCCCGCGGTCTCGTAGGAGGCAATGGCGTGTTCATAATCCTTCAGATAGAAATACAGGTCGCCGATCTCCTCGTAGAACACCGTCCGGTCCGGATACCAGGCAAGATCCAGCTGATAGCACTCAATGGCCCGCTCATAATCCCCCAGGATCTCATAGCAGTCCGCCATATTGCTGTAGGGGAACACTCGCTTGTCATTCTGCTTTTTCAGCATCTCCAGCGCTTTCTCATACATCTCAATGCTTTTTTCATACTCGCCCATATGCTTCAGGCTGTAACCGATGTTGTTGAAGGCTGCCCAGTCCTCGGGCTGGTAGGTAAGCGCTTTTTCAAAATCCTTGATGGCTTTTTGAAGGCGCATTGCCGCCCGGTGCATCAGCCCCCGGTGTACCAGGATATAGCAGTTTTCCCGTATCTCCACCTGCCGGTCAATGTAGCGGATGGCATTCTTATATTCCTGAAGTGCATAGTTCTTCCGATACCGCTCCATATAAAGGTCTGCGATTTTCTCATTCACATCCCGATAGGTATCATGAAACTCTGCGGCCTTCAGATACTGCTCCAGCGCCAGATCTTTTTCTCCCAGCGCCTCCCGGCAGCAGCCGATTCCATAGTAGTATCCCGCAGTCTCATCGTAGTCTTCTTTCGCTGCCTCGTAAGCGGCCAGGGCTCCCCGGTAATCTTCCTTGCAGCGGAGAATCTCTCCCTTCACCATAAAATACTGGCATTTGGAAGGATTCTGCCGGATGGCCTCCCCAAGATAGGTGAGCGCGGTGTCGAACCGATCGTCATCCCAGTGGAGGAGCGCAATCTCAAAGAGGATTTCGGACGGGTCCTCCATGTCCGTCTCCGACGGATGGACGGAAGCTTTCAGCTCGATCAGTATCCTCAAAGGCTCCTTCCGGTCCTCCTCGCTCTGGGACAGGTACCTTAGGATCTTTGCCTGGCAGAATTTCAGCCAGTCGCTGAATTCCACCTGATTCTCCACGGCTCTCTCAATCACGCCTTTGGCATCCTCGTACTGATCATAGATCAAAAACACCCGGGCCGCCAGAAGATACGGCTTATAATAACCGGGATAAATTTCTATGGCCCGGTAATAGTCGTCCACCACGCCCTGGGCATTGTGCATCTCAAAATACGCCTGCTGACGGGTCAGGTACGCCGGATAATAGCCGCCGTCCAGATTCAGGATCTGATCGCACTTGTCCACGGCCTTCTCATATTCCTGAGTAGCCACCCATACCTCCGCCAGATTGCACATGGCTCCCAGACGGTCATAAAGATCGTTATTCTCCTCCTCCGCCCGCGTAAGGTATGCAGCCGCCTCGCCATATTCCTTCACCTTGGACAAACTGATTCCAAGCATCAGACAGGCGGTTCCTTTTCTGCGGAAACGCTTCTTCGCCTCCTCGCTCCCGTCGTCCACGGTCTCCTCGATCAGGGAGAGCCAGAGTTTCAGCTCCGGAATCGCCTCTTTGTCCCTGCCAAGCGCCGCCAGCACCCGGCCTTTCAGATTATGGTAACTGTAGAAGATGTTCTCTCCCGGTTCCACCCTGTCGAGAATCCGGATAGCTTCTTCCGCATTCTTATTCTGATATTCGCACCAGGCCGTCTCCACCCGAAGAGCGTCCTTTTCTTCCTCCTGATCGCTTTCTTCAATCTGCCGCGCATACTTTTTCAAAAGCAGTTCATTGGCACGCTCTATGTACTGGTCCGCTCTCTGGCCGGAGCCGTCCTCCTCCCACAGATCCAGCGCCATCTCCTTGGCCTGTTCCGCCGTGTCTTCGGACTCCAGATAGTACTTGATGATGCCGATCCGGGAGTTAAAAGCCCCCTCCGACTGCTTCCACCAGGAGAAGGCTTTCTCCTTCTCTCCCGCGTCCCACATAAGATCCGCCGCCCGGGATACCAGATAACCGTCCCCCGGATAATCCCGGGTAAGCGCCTCCGCCATCGAAAGGGCTTCCTCCATCCTTCCCTGATATTGCAGAAGCTTCATCCGCTCCGCTTCCTCCCAGGGATACCAGACGCCGTAGGCCGGAAGAAGTGAGAGCTTCTCCTCCGCCTGCTCGAATTCGTTCTGGTCGCACAGTCCGCGGATCTCCATATAAGTCTGGATATAACCGTCCACATTCGTCTTCTCCGGAAGTACCGACGGGTCCCGGAGCTTCATTCTGGAAAAATCCACGAAGTAATCGTACTCCATGTAATGCCGCGCGTAGTTCAGAAAATCCGCCGGATACCGCTCCTTCAAAGCTTCATAATCTTCCTGAATCTGCAGCTCCTGATTCAGGCACAGCCAGACCTCCCTGGGAAGATAGAAGTGAGACAAAAGCCAGCCAAACAGAGCCTCTCTGGCGTCCAGAGACGTATCCAGACCCTGGCAGACTTCGTCCTTCAGCAAGGCCTCCCACCGCTCCACCTGATCCCGGCTTTCAAAATTTTGATATACCTGATCGATCCGGTCAATCCAAAGATCAATCTCCGTCTTCTCTTTCTCTTCTTCTCCTTCTTCCTCCTCCGCTTCCCGAAGCAGCGAAAGTGCGCCCTCATAGGCCTCCCGGAGTCTGCGGAAGCCCTCCGGATCGTCTTCCGGATTCGTTGTCCTCAGCTTTTTCATATAAGAGGCCTTTACCGCCCGCTCATCCGTCAGTTCCTCTAATTCCAGTATATGGAGCATCAGTTCCTTTTCCATAAATCATCCTACCCCTTTAAACTCGTTACACATCCAGATCTCCCATTCCATATAGACAGTATAACACTTTTTGCGTCCGTTGAGTAGCCAAAAATAAGATACCAGCAAAAACGCCTGACGCGAAAGTTCCCGACAGGCGTTGTTTTGCTTAAAATAAATTTATTTCATGGATGCTACCCGGTCGAATTCGTCCTGAATCTCTTCGGAGGGCTCCTCCGTGGCGAGGCTGACCGCCAC
Source organism: uncultured Lachnospiraceae bacterium (assembly GCA_910584945.1). GTDB lineage: Bacteria > Bacillota > Clostridia > Lachnospirales > Lachnospiraceae > Hominiventricola. The sequence goes on from CAJUDY010000007.1 coordinate 24,877, forward strand.
GTTCACTGCCAGTGCCACGAGGAACGCCGGAAGTAGTTCATAGATGCCAAGAACGCCGCCCATGGGGCGCACAAGGAATTTCCACACGAAGACCATCACGCCTCCGCTCAACATTCCCGCAAGCGCTCCCTGGAGATTGGACCGCTTCCAGAACAGGGCCAGAAGGACCAGCGGACCGAAGGAAGCGCCGAAGCCCGCCCAGGCGAAGGATACGATCTGGAACACGGAGCTGTTGGAGTCTCTGGCGATCACCATACCGATCACGGCGATGATCAGCACCGTCACCCGCGCCACCAGCATTCCGGTCTTCTCATCCATATCTTTGACCAGCACCTCTTTTAAAATGTTCTGGGAAGCGCTGGAGGACGCCGCCAGAAGCTGAGAGTCCGCCGTGGACATAGTCGCCGCCAGGATACCCGCCAGAATCACGCCTGCCACCAGAGCGGCCAGAACTCCGTGCCTGGAGATCACATCCGCAATGGTGATGATGATCGTCTCCGCATCCGACAGAGCCGGGATCGTGCCGACCTTCGTCATGGCATTGCCGATCACGCCGATGAAGATCGCTACGCTCATGGAGATCACCACCCAGATGGAAGCGACTCTTCTGGAGAGGCTCAGCTTTTCCGCATCTTCGATAGCCATAAAGCGCAGCAGCACATGGGGCATCCCGAAGTATCCAAGCCCCCAAGCCAGCATGGAAGCAATGGTCAAAGCTCCGTAGGGAGCCGCCGTACCGGTGGCCGGATCGTGGATCTGTACCAGACTGAAATATCCGGCCATGGATCTGGCATTGCCGATCACGGCGCCGAGGCCTCCCACATTGCTGATGCCAAAGCCAAACACCACGATGATGGCAATGGTCATGATAATGCTCTGAAGAAAATCCGAGGTGCTGGCTGCCAGAAAACCTCCCAGGGTGGTGTAAGCGACAATGACCACCGCGCTTATAATCATAGCCGGCAGATAATCCCAGCCGAACAGGCTGGAAAACAGTTTGCCGCAGGCCGCGAAGCCGGAAGCCGTATACGGTACAAAGAAAATGATAATCAGCGCCGCCGCCAGCACGGACAGGATCTTCTTCTCATCCCGGTAGCGGTTGGAGAAGAACAGGGGCAGGGTTGTTGCGTTGCCGCACTCGTGGGTGTAATGACGAAGCCGCCTCGCCACCACCAGCCAGTTTACATAAGTTCCGACAGCAAGACCGATGGCGGTCCATGCCGCGTCCGCAAGGCCGGTCACGTAGGCCACGCCCGGAAGCCCCATCAGAAGCCAGCTGCTCATATCCGACGCCTCCGCGCTCATGGCAGTGACAAAGGGCCCCAGCTTTCTTCCTCCCAGATAAAAGTCTTCGGTGGTGTGATTTTTGCGGGCAAGGTAAACGCCCATGCCGACCACCACCGCCAGATAGGCAACGATGGCAAAAAGCATCAGTAAACTTGTGGATGTCATACTTTATTCTCCCTCTCATTCTATATTTGTTCTGCTTAGAAGATACGTATTTACGCACTATTTTTGCATTCTAGCACATTATAGAATGGGATGCAATACAGAGTTTAGTATAGAATCTGTTCTAGTATTCTGTCAGGCTGAGAACTCGCATACAGTAACTATTGGATTATATAGTTTACTGTACGAAGGGACGCCAGCATCAGCGGAAGCTTCCTGTCCGCCTCCTGGGTGAGAGAATATTCTCCCTTGCGTAGGCACCACTCATACAGAAGGGCCCGCTCGCACATGGCGTAGTAGTGGACCATCTCGCTGACGCTTAAAGCATCGGTCAGTTCTCCTCTCTCCCTGCCTCTGGCAATGATCTTCCGAAGCAGCTTATAGTAGGTGCGGCCATGATCCAGGAGCGGTTTCTCCCCCCGGGTCGTCAACTGGGTGGAGTAAAGCCTTGCCAAAAGTTCCAGATTGATAGACTCCTCAATCATGGTCAAAAGCTCATGATTCAGATACAGAAGCACTTCGTAGCTGTCTTTATCTTCCGGCAGATCCGGCTCCAGTTCCGCGTACTTTTCATCCATCATATAGGCCAGGGACCCAAGAAGCGCATCCTTTCCTTCAAAATAATGGTAGAACGAACCCTTGGACGTCCCTGATTCCTCGATGATCTCTTCGATGGTCGTGTCCTCATACCCCTGCTCATAGAAAAGCTTCCAGGCCGCGGACACAATCTTGCTTTTCGTCTTTTTCAAATTTTTCTTTGCCATATCCTCCTCCAGTCTATATGAAATAGTCCTGTCCGCCCTCCCGGCTCCAGTTCACCAGGTCCTCCAAAGTCACCGTGTCAATGACGCCCCGGATCGCTTCATCCAGGCGTTTCCACAGGAAAAAGGTAGCGCAGTCGTCTCTTCTTTGGCATCCGGACACTTCCTCATTCAAACAGTCCACTGGAACCATACTTCCTTCCGTCAGCCGAAGGATCATGCCTGTCGTGTATTCCGACGGCTTTTTGGTCAGATAGTACCCTCCCTGAGGCCCCCGGATACTGCGGACAAAGCCGGCTTTATTCAGTATGGAAATAATCTGTTCCATATATTTTTCCGAGATCCCTTGTCGGCTGGCGATCTCTTTCACTCTGATCGGCTTACCGGAATCCGCAAGGGCAAGGTCCAGCATAATCCGAAGGGCGTAGCGCCCTCTTGTCGAAATCTTCATACTCCCTCCCCCGCAAGCGCCGCAGCAAGGTGGGGAAACATGGCGACGCTTCTCTTTAAAATTCCATGGATATAGGCGATGGCAACGCCGTAATTGGTCATTGGCACTCCCTGGTCTGAGGCGCATTTCATCCGATAGCGGACTTCCCGCTCGTTCAGCATACAGCCGCCGCAGTGAAATACCAGTGCATAGGGAGACAGGTCTTCCGGGAATTCCGTTCCGGAACAGAAGACAAAGGAAAGCTTTTTCCCGGTATATTCCGATATCCATCCGGGCAGCTTCACCGTCCCGATATCCTCGCACTGCCGATGGTGCGTACAGCCCTCCGCCACCAGAACCGTATCCCCGTCCTTTAACCGGTTGATGGCCGCCGCCCCCGGCACCGTGTAGTCCAGAATGCCCTTATAGCGAGCCATCAGAATCGAAAAAGAAGTCAGCGGAATTTCTTCCGGCGTGTCCTTCGACACCCTGCCAAAGGCCTGGCTGTCCGTCACCACCAGAGACGGACGCTTTTTCAGATTTCCCAGGGCCTCCTTCACTTCCGTCTCCCTCACCACCACCGCCACGGCTCCCGCGTCAATCACATCCCGGATCGCCTGCTGCTGAGGAAGGATCATACGTCCTTTGGGCGCGGCGGAGTCAATGGGCGTCACCAGCACTACGGTATCTTTGGACTTAATCAGATCCGCCACCAGCCGCACATTTCCCTCCTTCGGCGCCAGCGCGCCCAGCCGCTCCTTAAGCTCCCAGATCCCGCTGCCCTCCTTCGCGCTGACATACAACTCCCCCTCCGAAGCCTCCGGCAGACGCTCCAGAAGATCCGCTTTATTGTAGACCAGCAGAAACGGAATCTCCTTCTCCCCAAAAAGCGACAAAAGCTCCTCCTCACAGGCGCCCTTTCCCTCCACCGCGTCCACAATCAGAACCGCGATATCCGTCTTATTAAGCACCTGCCTGGTCTTCCTGACCCGCAGTGCCCCAAGCGCCCCCTCGTCGTCATACCCCGGCGTATCAATCACCACCACCGGCCCCAGCGGCAGCAGCTCCATGGACTTCAAGACCGGGTCCGTCGTCGTCCCCCTCGTATCCGACACCACCGCCAGGTCCTGGCCCGTCACTGCGTTCACCACGCTGGATTTCCCCGCATTCCTCCTCCCAAAAAAACCAATGTGTACCCGATTTGAACTGGGCGTATCATTCAATCCCATAAACGTTATCTCCTCTCTTTTTATTCCACAATTCCCCTTCCAGGCTCCGGAGAATATACTCTATTTATCATACTTGCATTATAGGGAATTTTCATACAGATTACAACCCAATTTTTCACTATACCCCTATACTGCTTTTCACACGCCTCCAGTACTCAGCCCGACGCGGGCAGATTTTCCTGAAGGACCCATTGAAGGGCGCCCGAGTCCGGGTAACGAAAAAAACAACATTTTCTTGTTGTACTTTTCCCCCGAATATTGTATCTTAGACATAATGTTACCACACTACATAACTATTTACACAGAGAAAGGACCCACCCCATGGAAAACACCCCTTCCATCATGGATATCTTCGGAACCAACGTATTCAACGATAAAGCCATGCGCCAATACCTCCCGAAGAGCATTTACTACGAACTTAGAAAAACCATCGAAGGCAGAAAAGAACTGGACCCTGCCATCGCCGACGTGGTGGCCGCCGCCATCAAAAAATGGGCCATCGAAAAAGGCGCCACCCACTATACCCACTGGTTCCAGCCCCTGACCGGCTTCACAGCGGAAAAACACGACTCCTTCATCACCCCGCCCAAGGAAGACGGCTCGGTCCTGATGGAATTCTCCGGCAAAGACTTGATCAAAGGAGAGCCGGACGCCTCCTCCTTCCCCTCCGGCGGACTAAGAGCCACCTTCGAAGCCAGAGGCTATACGACCTGGGACTGCACGTCCCCGGCTTTTGTCAGAGAGGACGCGGCGGGCGCGATTCTCTGCATCCCCACCGCCTTCTGCTCCTTCACCGGAGAAGCACTGGATCAGAAGACTCCGCTTCTGCGCTCCATGGAAGCCATCCAGGAGCAGTCCTTACGGCTTCTCCGGCTCTTCGGCAACACCACCGCCAAGAAGGTCACGCCCTCCATCGGCGCGGAGCAGGAGTATTTCCTCATTGACCGCCAGAAGTACCTCCAGAGAAAAGACCTGATCTACACCGGACGGACCCTTTTCGGCGCCATGCCCCCCAAAGGCCAGGAGCTGGACGATCATTACTTCGGCACCATCCGCCAGCGCATCGCCGCTTATATGCGCCAGGTCAATGAGGAGCTGTGGAAAATGGGCGTTCCCGCCAAAACCCAGCACAATGAAGTAGCTCCGGCCCAGCACGAACTGGCTCCCATCTACGCGGAAGCCAACGTGGCTGCGGATCACAATCAGATCATGATGCAGACCTTAAAGCGAGTGGCAAGTCAGCAGGGCCTGGTCTGCCTGCTTCATGAAAAGCCCTTCGCCGGGGTCAACGGTTCCGGCAAGCACAACAACTGGTCCCTCACCACCGACGACGGCGTCAACCTGCTGGAGCCCGGGAAAAAGCTCCATGAGAACCGGCAGTTTCTCCTGATTCTCGCCTGCATCTTAAAAGCCGTGGACACCCACGCGGACCTTCTGAGAGAATCGGCGGCCAATGTGGGAAATGACCACCGTCTGGGCGCCCACGAGGCTCCGCCGGCGATCATCTCCATCTTTTTAGGCGAACAGCTTGACGACGTGCTCGAGCAGCTGCTAAGTACCGGCAGCGCCACCCACAGCTTAAGAGGCGGCACCCTGCACACCGGCGTCAAGACCCTGCCGGACTTTGCCAAGGACGCCACGGACCGCAACCGGACCTCGCCCTTTGCCTTTACCAACAACAAATTCGAATTCCGTATGGTAGGGTCCAGGGACTCCATTGCACACTCCACCGTGGTCATTAACACCATCGTGGCGGAGGCGTTTGCGGACGCCTGTGAGATTCTGGAGCAGGCGGAAGATTTTGACCAGGCCCTCCATGATCTGACTATCCAGTACATCGCCGAACACCAGAAGATCATCTACGGCGGCAACGGCTACTCGGAAGAATGGGTGGCCGAAGCCGAGCGCAGAGGCCTTCCCAACTTAAAGTCCATGATCGACGCCATCCCCGCCCTGGTGACGGAAAAGTCCATCCGCATGTTCGAGCGGTTCAAGGTCTTCAGCGAATCCGAACTGCACTCCCGGGCAGAGATCAAGTATGAGTCCTACAACAAGGCCCTCAACATCGAGGCTCTGACCATGATTGACATGGCGGTCAAGCAGATCATCCCGGCGGTCATCGGCTACACCGGAACCCTCTCCGGCATCATAAAGTCCATGAACGACATCGGAGTCAACGCCAGCGTGCAGAAGGATCTTCTGCGGGATATCAGCTCGCTTCTGGAGGAAGCCAGCGGAGCGGTAAGAATCCTTCGGGGCGTCGCGGAAGAAGCGACGGGCATTGAGGACAACAAGACCCGGGCCCACTTCTACCACAATTATGTCCTGCCGGCCATGGAGGCTTTAAGACGGCCCATCGACAAGCTGGAGATGCTGGTGGACAAGGAAGTCTGGCCCATGCCTTCCTACGGCGATCTCATGTTCGAAATCTGATCCGGCGTTTCCATCCAAGCATCCGGAAGCGTCAGAATCTGTCCTGCTAAAATATAGTCCGGGTCCGGAATGCCGTTTGCATCGGCAAGCTCTGGATACCGGGCCGGATCTCCGGTGCATTCTCCTGCGATCTTCAAAAGGGAATCGCCTTCCGATACCAGAATCTTTCCGGGCAGCAGCCGGAATCCGTCCATATACTGGTAGACAAAGGAGAAATCCGGACGGCGGTTGTCTTCCCGGTTGGTAAAAAGAAGCAGCCATTCCGACCAGTAACCCTCTTCTGCGCTTCCGCTTAAGGGCAGCACCGCCACATTGTCGACGGCCTCACTGCCGTATCCCACCGCCATACCCGCCAGATAATCGTCCCGATAGTGGACCAGCGCGGGATTCGTCTTAAGGACTCTTTCCCGAATAAAAGGGCTGTGGGTTTCCACATGGCAGTCGTCCTTGTAGCTGTAAGAGGGATGCAGCCAGTGGGAGCCTTCGATCCCGAGCCACAGATCATGAACCTCTTCTATGGTGATCCACGGTTCCTCCAGACGCGTTTTCGGGAGGCGCAGCACCCACATCTGATTCTTTTCGGTCTCCGATCTGCCCTCCACACAGAGAGCATAGGGAGACACTTCTGTGATCCGGCCGTCCTTTGGCGCCAGCAGGCAGAATTCCCCGCACAAATACCGATCTCCTTCTTCATTCAGACGCCCGCACCCGGCGGAAAGGGGAAGGAGCGAGAGCTTTTCCCTCGCTTCCTCAAGATCAAACTGCCAGTTGTCCGCCCGATAAGGGATTTTTCCCGGGTCCTCTTTCCAGATCTCCAACTGCTCTCTTGTCAATTCCATGACGCTCTCATGGCGCATGCTGCCCACGGCCGTTCCTTTCAGACTGACGCATCCGGTCACCTCATTGACCCAGGACAGTGTCCCTCCCGCGATGCCGTAGGTGGCTTCCTCTCCTTCTTCCAGGATGGAGACCGGACCTCCATTGTAGCAGTTCTCAATGGAATTCCAGCCCATATCCCCGCAGATTCCCGCCGCCATGGCCCGCTCATACCAGTCCGGATGATCCGGATAGACATATCCTCTCTGATACTGTACCGTCACTTCTCCCTCGTTGCCGCAGTGATCAATGTTGGCGCAGTCATTTCTGGCGCAGATCCCCCCTGCCTCCCAGGGCGCCCGGATCGTCCCTTCATTCACGCAGCGGCTGATCCTGGGGACAATCGGGTCCTCCTCGCTCTCCCCGTCCAGCACCTTGCATTTGCTTAAGCCCGCGATGCCGCCGGCTCCATATTCTCCGATCCCTTTAAGCGTCACTTCCGCCTGGTTGACGCAGTCTTCGATGATCCCCCGGTTGATCCCCGCGAAACCTCCCACATAGCACTCGGTTCCTTCGATGCTCCCTTCCGTCCGGCAGTTCTTGATAACGCCGTAGTTCATCATACAGAGAAGCCCCACTCCGTATTCGTCCATGTCCCACGAAAGCCCCTCGGCGCAGAAAGTCAGATTCTTCACCACCGCTCCCCGTTCAATGCAGACAAACATGCCGTTGCCCCGGCCCTCTCCCCAGGTAAGCGTATGTCCGTCCCCGTCAAAAGTCCCGGCATAATTCAGGATGGCCTGACGGATATAGGGATGCCCCCTCAGGCGATACTGTACGAGATCCCCTTCTAAAAACGGACAGTTCTTCACCGGACCCCGAAAGGGTTCCGACAGGTCCACATCCGCCATCAGCACGGCGTCCACCGCCGTCGCCTCTTCGTTCTCCGGTTCTTCCTTTCTTGCCCGGTTCATGTATCCCGCAAACCGGACATAATCTCCCCCGTCATAGATTCGATAGACGCCCTCCTCATAGCAGGGATCTTCCTCAATCGAAGCGTACAATGGATCGTAGTGACCAAGATACCACTGGCAGCCAGTGTATAAAAAAGTAGCGACTGCCAGAACCGCCAGCACGCTTCTGGCCCTGCCGGTCAGTCCCCCGGGAAAAAAATGACGTGTCTTCATCCCAACCGCTTCCTCCTGATCTGTTTTTCAGAAATATACCATGGCAGAGCATCAGAGTTGCATCAGGAGTGTTTTACAGGCCCCACCCGGAGATCACCTGGTCTCTCAGAAACGCTTTCGCCCCCTCAAGGTCCAGCATATCCTCGAGAATCTCCTTGTACTTTAACTCCTCCGGCAAAAGATCAAAATATTTTCCCTCCATGCGCTCCTTCCTGAGAAGATAGGCCTGATTGATCCGGCATCCCCGGTCCAGTACCCGCATCGTCATCTGATGAAGTCCCCGCTCGCTGATGGAGCGAAGCCGAAGACCGTACAAGAAGCCCCGGAGAAACACCCGGTCGCAGGCAATCCCGTTGGAATTCCACAGATAATACAGTGTGCGGATGGTGTCCGTACCAAGCACCGGAAAGAGCAGCAGATGGTCCGTCCCCGGCTCCGGCGCCAGCAGACGGTCCAACCGAAACGCCCTGGCCAGTCTCCGGATCTCTTCCAGAATCTCCGAGGCCTCCCCATCCAGATAAGCGTAGCGCTCACTGGAAAACAACACCTCATGGATCTTCTCCATGGTCCTCCGGTCCGTACAGAGGGTCCCTTTTCCATTGAAATGAATGTCCGCCATCGCGGTTCCCGGTTCCACGTCGATGCGCTTTCGCTTCGGATCAAAGCCCAGTACCTTCCAGGTCCGGCCTCCCAGGAAAAAGTGATCGTCCTTCCGATACCCCCGGTCCACCGTGCCGATCTCCTGCTCCCCGAAGCGCACGCTGAAGGTCTCCTCCGACTCAAAGACCGCGTAAAAGTCCATGCCGGTGCAGATCCGCTCCCCCGCGTCGGAGATACCTATCGCCCCATCCTCATACACTTTCAGTAGATCCTTTCGGACCATCTGGCGAAGCACTGCTTTTAAATCTTTCTGGGAGACGCTTCGGAAGATCGAGAGCTCCAGAAGGGCCTCCGCCAGCTTCGGTGGATAGAGGCATCCCCGCTCACAGAGGAGGGAGAGGGTCTCGTGAATCAGAAGATTCATGGGATATCTGGGCAGCTTTGCCTCCTCCAGATACTTTTCCCGAAAATACAATTCCACCATGGCGATGGTGCGCACCAGACTCAGGTCCAGATTCTCCGGCACGCCTCCGGTCTCCTCAAAGTACCGCAGATGAAAGGCAATGCTGGACCGAAGGGTCTTGCGTCCGCTGCGCCCCACCCTCTGGACCATGCTGGAGATCTTAAGAGGCTGCGCCGCCTGAATCACCTCGTCCAGATCCCCGATATCGATTCCCAGCTCCAGGGTCAGGGTAGTCCCAGTCAGCACCGGACCCGGTTCCCGCTTCATCTGATACTCGGTCTCCTCCCGAAGCGCCTTGGAGATACTGCCATGATGGATGTGGTAACAGTCCGGATAGCCGGCCTTAAGCGCCAGCCTCCGCACCTGATCGACCAGTATCTCGCACTCCCGCCGGGAGTTGGTGAACAAAAGCACCCGCTTCCCCAGGGACTGGGCCAGGATCTTTTTCCCATAAACCGCCGGATAATCCGCGCCGCCGATCCTGGTGGCGGTTACCGACACCTGGTATTGCCGGTGTTCCTCCTGGTAGTCAATGACGGCTCCCGGCCGCCCGCTGCCCGCTCCCAGCCAGGAAAGGGCGTCCTCCGGGTTCTGGATGGTGGCGGAAAGACCCAGGCGCACCGGCTCCCTTCGGATGATCCGCTGGATGCGCTCCAGAACGGCCAGAAGCTGCAGTCCCCTCTGGCTTCCCATAAAATAATGGATCTCATCAATCACCACGTACTGCACTTCGGAAAATAAGATCCGCACGTTCTCCGGATGCCGGCAGAGCATGGCCTCCAGGGACTCCGGCGTCGTCTGTAAGATTCCTTTGGGACAGGCGAGGAGCTTCTCCTTTCCCGCCGCCTGGGCGTCCCCGTGCCAGCGGGTGATCGAAAGTCCCGTCCCCGCCAGCATCTCCTCAATCCGGTAAAACTGGTCATTGATCAGCGCTTTTAAGGGGCTGATATACAGGATGCCCGCACTGTCCACCGGATGCGTATAGATCTCCGTCAGTGCAGGCATCAGCGCTGCCTCCGTCTTGCCCATGGCAGTCCCGGCCGTGAAGAGAAGGTTTTCCTTTTTCTCCGGCACCTTCTCAATGGCCTGAATCTGCATGGGATTCAGATGGTCCCATTTTTTGTCATAGATATAATCCTGGATAAAATCCGCCAGCCGGTCGTAGGCTTCCCACTCGGTCATAGTGTAAATCCTTCATACTTTCCGGAGCTTTCCGCCTCCTCCAGGTCGGGGGCGCCGATCATCGTACTGGTCATGCGAACCTTCTTTTGCCCGTCCAGGAACTCTTTCATCCCGTCCTGCTTTCGGTCGGTACTTTTTAAGTCCAGGATAGTCAGATAGTCCCGGATAAACTCTCTGGGCGTCAGATGGTTGGACGACGCAATCCGCCGATACTCATAGTTCACGAACTGAATCCGCTCCTCCTCCGTGAAATACCCTTCCCGCCCCTTTAACATGGCATGCATGGCTTCCAGCCGCTCCAGAAGCGTCAGAAACTCCTCCGCGGTCAGCATCGAGAGGCGGATAATGGGTCCGCCGCATCCCTCTTCTCCCTGCAGCGCAGAGTTGGAAAGACGGCTTCTTAAGGCTTCATAAGAAAAAATCCCTCTCTTTTTATCATGGATGGAGGAAGGAATTCCACAAAGGATGATCCCCATGTATTTTGCTTCGTTTCCGTAACAGTCGTTGTACATGGACAAAAGCCGCTCAAAATTATGCTCTCTGGTGATGGAATTGACGACGTTTCTCGTAATCTGCGTCAGCTCGTCCAGCAGCACATAGAGCCCCTGATACCCGATCTCACGAAGCAGGACGGACCAGAGTTTCAGATAGGAGAACCAGTCTTTGTCATCGATCACTGCCTGGAGCTTCAGGGCGGCCTTCGCCTCCGTCCGGTTGCGGTATTCTCCCCGCATCCAGCGAAGAGCGGCGTCCTTCGTCTCATAGTCTCTCTGAACCTCACTCTTCATATATCTTTTCAGCACCTCATAGAAATCAAATCCGTGAGGCATCGCTTCCAGCTTTTTCTTAAGCGGTCTTATGGCCTCCCAAATTGCGCCGAAAAGCGCCTCTTCCTCCGTCACACCTGCCGCCTCCGCCTGCTCCCGACAGTCGTAGACCCAGGCGTCCAGCACCTCCTCCAGGGCGTTTCCGCCCGGGCAGGTCCTGGTGCTCATCCGGGACAAGAGGCACCGATAAGTCTCCAGGCCCTCTCTTTTGGTGCCGCACAGCTTCCGCTCCGGCGCCAGTTCACACTCCATCACCGCGAACCCCCGAAGCAGCGCTTCATTCTTCACCAGCTTTGCCATGAAGCTCTTGCCGGTGCCGTAGGCCCCCTCCAGAAGCCGGAAAGTGGAATAGCCCTCCGCCACCTCGTCCATATCTTTGGTGATGGCGGCCACCTCCTCTTTCCGCCCCACGGCGATATACTGCAGCCCGTTATCCGGAACGGTCCCTCCTGAGAGAGCGTGCAGCACCATCCTGGCAATTCTCTGATTCATCTTATATTCCATCTGACACTCCTCCTGCCCCTTTTCCGTCTGTAGGAAGAATCCGGTCCACTTCCTCCTCGTAGTCTTCCAGGATCTTCACCATGCCCTCCACCCGTTCCAGAAGAATATCTTCCATCATCGTGAGCGCCTTTTCATTGATCGCTTTCATCATCCGGTTTTCCGGCATCCCAAGAGACCCAAGATACGCCTCGGCCCCTGTTCGATTCCCCGCTCTCAGGAAGCCCAGATATGCGATCTCCTCCGGTTCCCAGGATCCTGCGCTGACTGCGGGGAGCGTCGGCTCAGGCGGCTCTTCCTTCCCGCCTTCATAGTCGATCTCTCCCTCGCTCAGCATTCCCAACACCAGATCCGCGTCTTTTCTCGCCTTTTGGAGCCGCTCCTGATCCACCACCGCCGGAACTTCGGTCTCTCCGTAGTCGATTGCCTGAGCGGTCGGCTTCGCCGGTCCCCGCTTCTTTTTCTCCGGCAGCGGGATTTTTTTCTCTGTGAAATACCGAAGGACGCCTTCCTGCACCGCCGTCTCGAAGCGCTCGTCCGATACCATGGCCTTTAACCGCTCCACATCCGGAGTCCGGTCGGCGCCTCTCTCATAGGATTTTTTCAGGAATCTGGAAGCCGTGCATTTCCCTCTGCCTGTCCCGGAATATTTCCGCACATAATACTGGGTATACTGACGGACGACACTCAGAAAATCCTGCACGCTCTCCCGCAGCACATAATACCAGTATTTCCAGTAAGCAGAATATTCCTGATACTCATAATACACATATTTAGACACGGTCACCATCTTCCGGTGTTCCTCGTCGGCCCCTTTGACAAAATAATCGCCGATATAGGCGGAGGCATAGAAGCCGTCCAGGACTCTGCGCGGAAAGTCATAGTCCGCAAGGCGCGCGGAGAGCTGTTCAAATACAAAGGGCATCGCCTCCCAAGTGCGGCGTATGTAGACCGCATCCGACTCAATATCCTCTTTCTTCAAGAGGCGGGCGTTCTGAATCACGAACTTTGCCGCCTGCTCATAATCCCCGGCCTCTATCCTCACCAGCGCCTGTCCGCTGAGGTCCCTGCCGCTTCTTTGCTCCAGCACTTCCATCATCCGCGGTATCAGTTCCTGATGGGCAAGCATGAACAACTGGCACAACTGATAAAAATACTCTGTGCCGACTCCGTCAAGCTTCATTCGGTCATCCAGCGCGTCCCAGAAGGAAAATAACACCTCAAAAGCCTCCGAAGCCGTATCCTGATAGATCAGGTTCACAATCTCCAACATATAGTACCGGGCATAAGCTCCGTCCGCCTGTTCCGCGGTATTCTTCCGAAAATCCTTCACCAGCGTACGATAGCGGAGAATCTGCTCATCAGTCATCTCCTCCAGGCAGCGGATCTCCTGTGTCAGCCGAACGTTCCGGTCATACTCCGCGTCCAGATCCTTCAGATACAGCGCTTCCTCCCGGAAAAGCGTCGGGTCCCCCCGCTGGTAATCGCGGTAATCCAGCTGCCGTCCAAAGTATTTCTGCTGCTTGAGCTTAATCACGAATCTCCGGAAAGCTTCCACCATCCGCTCAGGCGTCATCTTCAGCCGGTACATCTCTCTCAGATTCATATTTTCCTTATTTTTTCCCGCACAGGTCATAGCTCTCCCCGATCATCCGCCGGATCTCTTTTTCCGGAATCGTCCCGTCCAGAATCAGCGAGTTCCAGTGTTCCTTGTTCATATGATAAGCCGGCACCACCGCCGGATAGGTCTTCCGCCAGAAGTCTCTCCACTCAGGATCACACTTTACATTCACCCAGATCTTCTCCTGCCGCTCATAGATCCAGGCAAAAATCCGCCTATTGGTCCGAATCCGCATACAGGTCCAGTTGGGGTCATGAAAGGGGTAATCCTCGTAGGTGTTGGGGAAGGTAAGACAGAAGGCGATGGCTTGTTTTCTTGTGGTCATGGCAGTTCCTTTCCAATGGTCTGAATCAATTTCTCAAGATTCCCAGATCCAAAAGCATACATGAAAACAGCGACAGCAATCGAAACGCGTCTTTTTCCTGCAGATTCCGTTCTTCTTTTGCAAAGACCGCCTCATTCGTATCCGAAAAATCATCCAAGTCGATGATAATATCCTGTTCCTTTAAAAACCTGTACATTTCCACACCTGCATGAACCACACTTTTTTCATTCATTTTGTTCATGGAAATTGTCTTTGCATGACGATTTATGTAAGCTTTTACTTCTCTGCCTAATCGAGCCTGCATCTTATAAGACTCATCTACAAATATTTTCTTTGCCAGATGAAATTCGTATCTTGCGCCTTCTACGATCAAGAGCACTTTTCCAACCCGTTTATTCCTGATCAGTTTCATATTCTGGAATTCCTCCGAACACCCCGCTCAAATACATTTTTTCAAGATTTTGCGCAACTCGGGGCTGCTCTTCTGAAAATCGATACACCCGACTCCCCTCATCATCCGCCATTTCCACCGTATAAATCTGATCCGGTCTTAATATGGAATTAGAAAGAATCTTCCCATTGTATGTGGAAATCTTTCTTGCATAGGCGTCAATATATATGGATTTTTTTAAAAAATCAAACCATTTTGCCAAAATCTTATGCTCCGAAAATCTGGTATTAAAATGCACCTGCTTTAAAAACAAAAGAGATTCATCTACTTCATGAATTGCAATTTCACGCTGAAATTGTAGCTTTGCATTTCCTTTTAATCGTTCTATGATATCATAATTCTCTCTACAATCTTATTTTATCCGCAAAAACTGCTTTTCACCCACGCGCCTACCCCCTCCGCCAGCCTCCGATGCCCCTGCTCGTCAAGGTGCAGGCCGTCGGTCTCGCTGACGCGGGTCACTTTGGAGGCGTCCAGAAAATGGCAGTCCAGCCGCTCTGCCAAAGCTTCGTATTCTCCTGCCAGTTCTCCAGACACCTCCACGGAACGCAGGTTAAACTCAGAACCAAATCCACTCTGCATAATTCGCCCGGTCATGGCTGCCGGAGCGATCAGGAGAACATGGAACTCCCCGGCACCACAGCTCTTCGCTCTCTCAATCACCTGCCCCACGCCCTCTGCGATCTCCTTTGCCGACGCCTGGAACTGCAACTTGCAGTCGTTGCTTCCCAGCATGACAATCAGAAGATCCAGAGGACTTCTTTTCTTGATTGCCGCTTCCATCGTCTCCAGGCCGCTTCTGCCCGGGTCGGTCATGTCGTCAAACATGGTGGTCCTGCCGCACAGGCCCTCCTCCACTACCAGAAAACCCTCTCCCAAAAGGTCCGAGAGCAGCCCCGGCCAGCGGGTATGGCGGTTGTATCTGCCGCCCCTTCCCGGGATGTACCCGAAGGTGTTGGAATCTCCGTAACACAAAATTCTTTTAACGTTTCCCATCTTCTCCCCTTTTCTTCCGCCGTTCCTATACGCCGAACAGTGTTCTCATATCCGCCCCTTCGATGATCCGGCTGCTGGGTTTGTCCACATTGGCCAGCATGGCTTCCACTTTATTCGCCAGCGTCACGTCGATAAACCGTCCCACGTCGATGCCTCTCAGTTCAAAAAACAGAAGCGGCTGCTCATCCAGGCGCGCTCCGACTCCATACAGCGCCGCCGCCACATGCTTGCACATCAGCGCCCAGTCCGGACAGCTGCAGCTGAAGCTGATCTCCCTGGGAGCCGGAAAAAGTCCGTCCTTTCCCTGAAAAAGTTCCTTCATGTCCTCCGGAAAATCTCCGGCGATCAGCGCCTCCAGATTCTTAAGCTTCCGGCCGCATTTTTCGATGATGCTCTGGCACTTTTCCTCGGACAGGGGGCTGATCCGGATCTCCACCTTATAGGGCGTCTTCCTGGTCCCCTGTACCCTGGCCAGAATCTTCCCCTTCTGAATCTTCAGATCGATGACGGAACCGGTCCGCACATAGCGCTTCCCCCGGTCCAGACGACTCTCGTAGTCCGCGTACCGCTCCAGGTTGTCGCACCAGGCGGTCCCCCACCAGTGGCTCACAATAGATCGCCCCTTGATCACCACCGGCTCCAGCACCTTGCCGCTCTTCTTTGCCTTCTTCTGACTTTCCGCCGATTTCTTCTGCAGTTCTGAAATGGTCGGCTGACTGTAATAGGACGTATCATTCCAATATCTGCTCATTCTTACCTCCCATTGTCCTTAACTCAGTCTGAACAGCGACAGCAGTTCTTCGTTGCCCAGTTCCGTGATCCACTTCTCGCCGCCGGAGCCGATCACATTTTCTGCAAGCTCCTTTTTCGACGCAATCATGGCGTCGATCTTTTCTTCTATGGTTCCCTGGCACACCAGCTTGTGCACCATGACATTCTTTGTCTGCCCGATCCGGAACGCCCGGTCCGTGGCCTGGTTCTCCACCGCCGGATTCCACCAGCGGTCAAAATGAATCACATGGCTGGCCTTCGTCAGATTCAGCCCGGTCCCTCCCGCCTTAACGGACAGGACGATAAAGGGCACATAGTCTTCCCCCTGAAAAGCCTCCGCCATCTCTGTCCGCTTCGCCGCCCGGGTTCCTCCATGAAGCACATACCCTTCGGCATGAAAGATTCCCGTCAGGAAATCCGAAAGCGGTTCCGTGATCTCCTTAAACTGGGTAAAGATAAGCACCCGCTCCCGCTTCTCATAGATCGTCTCACAAAGCTCCCGCAGCAGCATCAGCTTGCCGCTCTCGGATTCCAGAAAAGTCTGCTGCCCCAGATACTGGTCCGGATGATTACAGATCTGCTTTAATTTTGTAATCGTCGCCAGCACCAGTCCCCGACGCTTCATACCGTCCGCATCCTGAAGCTTCTCCTCCAGCTCCGCCACCACCTTGCGGTACATGACCACCTGTTTTTTCGACATGGTGACATAGTCGATCTTCTCCAGCTTCTCCGGCAGATCCGCAATGACTTTTTTGTCCGTCTTTACCCTGCGCAGCATAAAAGGCGCCACCATGGCCTTCAGCTTCGCGTAGCCCTCCGGATGATCGCTTAAGTTTTTACAAAATTCATGAAATTCCTTCGGCGATCCCAAAAGCCCCCGATTGAGAAAATCAAACAGCGACCACAGATTGGTCAGATCATTTTCGATGGGGGTGCCGGTCATGGCGATCCGCATGCCCGCGGAAAGCTTCTTGATCTCTTTTGTCTGTCTGGTGGACGGATTCTTAATCGCCTGGGCTTCGTCCAGAATCACAGCCGTCCACGGGATTTCCTGAAGCGCAGAAATCCGGGACGCCATCCCGTAGGTGGTGACCGTGAGAAACGCCGGATGTTCTGCCAGCATCTGTTCCAGCACGGCGGAGGTCTTCCCGTGCAGCACAAGAAGTTCCATGGAGGGCGCGAACTTCTGCGCCTCCTTCTGCCAGTTGCCCACCAGGGAAGCCGGAACGATCAGAAGCACTCTCGCATGCTTCTCCTTTGTCCGAAGCCGCTCCAGATAAGCCAGTACCTGCACCGTCTTGCCAAGTCCCATATCGTCCGCCAGGCAGGCGCCAAAGCCCAGCTGATTCATATAATTCAGCCAGGTATAACCATTTTTCTGATAAGGACGCAGCGTCGCCCGGAAGCTTTTGGGCGACGAAAGCTTCCGTATTCTACCGGGATTCCTTAAGCTCATAAGCAGGGACGAAAGCCACGTCCCGTTGGTGACGACCGGACCGGACTCTTCCTGGCCCTCCGCGGTTCCAAGCTCCAGCCTCAAAGCCTCCATCAAGGTCATTTCTCCTTCGTTCTTTTCCATCTCCTCCAGGAGCTTTTTCAGCTTTTCGTGATCTACCTCCACCCATTTCCCCTTAAGGAATGCCAGGCCTTCCGTCTGCGCCAGCAGACTCCGGATATCCTCCTCGGTCAGGGACTGGCCGTCCACCGTAAGCCTCGGACGTATGGAGACCAGCGTGTCAAATCCCAGCATAGCCGGCTGTTCTTCGCCCAGACGGACGGACATGGACACGGAGGCCGCCTTTTTCTTCCACCAGTTTGGAATCCGGCAGAGAATCCCGGTACGCTCGATCTCCTCCGTCTGCTTTAAAAACTCGTAGGCCTCGCCGGAGGTCAGACGCAGCGGATGAAACAACTCTCCGCTCTCCATAAAGCCGGAGATCAGTTCCGACACTTCCGCCGCCTGATTGAGACAGGATAAAAGGCCAAGAAGCTTCTCCCGCTGATTCTTATACTCCGTCAGGGCGTATTCCAAGGGCATATGACGGATTCTCCCGTTCTCGCTCCTGGTGGCATAAGTCGCCAGAAAGGCGAACGGGTATGCTTCTTCTTTGCTCTCCACCAGATGGAAGAAAATCCGCTCCGGCACTTTTAGGTGCTGACTCTTTTCCGCCAGATACATGGCGACTGTTCCGTCACAGGAACGGATCTCCTCCCGGAAAATGTCCGTGAGCTTTCCAAAGATCCGCTGTATCCATTTTTTCGTCAGATGTTCGGAACCGATCACAAAAGGAACCGCATCGAGAAGCTGCTGTGAGACCTCCTCGGACGGCTCTGCCTTTGCCTCCTCTCTCGCCACCTCCAGCTCCGGAAGGCTGGTCAGTACCTGAAAGAAAGTATCCGCCACCAGAAAAAGGAAGAAGGCGGATGCGCTTAAATCCTCGGGCTTTTCCTCCAGTCCCGCCTGATAAAGCGCCCCGTATTTATCCTTTTCAAACCGCTCTTTTAAGCGCTGATGCTTCGGATTTAAGTCTTGTACCGAAGGGTCCACCAGGAATCCCTCCGCAGTGAACAGGAACTGAAGCTGCGCTCCCTGTCTCTCTTTTGCATTCATATCCGATTCTCCCGTCTGTCATGATTTTTAAAAAATCAGTTCCTGCTGCTCCACCACCTCAATCTGGGATACGACCATGGTCTCCGGCTCTTTCCCCCGCAGATGATCCGCTCTCAGATACTGCATCCCGCTTCTTAAGTTTGCGGCGATCAGGTTCAGCACATAGATATTGTCAAAGCGGTTGTATATGGACTCCCCGCCAAGCCCGGTAAAACAGATCAGCTGCGTGTTGGTCTTCCTGGCCATATCCATCAGAGGTTTTAAAAGATGGGACGCGTTAGTCTGGGCAAAGGGATTGTCCATCAGAAGCACCTTCCCCTCGTTGCGGTCCGCGAAGATATCGGTCTCGTCTTTTCGCATATAGTAGAGCAGGCTGGAGAGAATCACAAACGCGGACAAAAAGCCTTCTCCGCCGGAATTTTTGGCCACCTGGGCCCAGGTGATGGGATACTCTCTCTGCTCCTCGATCTTGAAAAGCCGGATCTGCACCTTGCCGATTCCGATCACCGCGTCATAAAGGTTCCGTGTGGTCAGCTGTGTCCCGAAGTACTCCTGCACATTCTCGTTGCGGGCCAGAATCTGAAGACCCTTCTTCGTCACCTCATCCAGTAGATCCTGAAGACGCAGACGGTACAGCCCCTCATTCTCTTCCCAGGAAGGCAGCGTAAGCTTTAACATCTTTACCGGGCGCTCCCGGATGGTGATGGTGGAGTTGGCGTCGATCCGGTCCAGATTCTGATGAACCTCCCTTACATAATCCTCCAGAAGTTCCACAATCTTCTCTTTCTCCTTCTCCACCAGCGAGATATCTACTTCAAGCTTCTCCATCAGATTTCCATAAGACTGGCAGGTGGTGGAAAGCTGCCTTAAAACCTGCCCTGCCTCGTCCGTCAGTTCCAGCATGGCTTCCAGGGGCTTTTTATAAAAATCTTCCTCAAAAGCCTCCATACGCACCACCTGATTCAAAAGCTGGGTTAAGCGCTCCCCCGCCTTCTGCTTTTCCCGGACCGCGCTCCGGTAATCCCGAAGCAGGATGCCCTGATAATCCCGAAGCTCCTTCCGGTTCATCCCCGCAAAATCCACATCCCATACCACCGGGTCCCCCAGGGCAAACTCCGTGTACTCCGAGAGGGCCGCCAGATTCTCCTCATAGCCCTGCATCCGGTCGATAAGGGCGTTCTTTGACTTCTCCAGCTCCCGTCTTTGATAATCCAGTTCCTTGCTCCTGGAGTCAAAATCCTGGTCCTGTATCTCCTGCTCCGGCAGGGGTTCTTCTTTCTGGCAGACCTCCTTCATCCGATTGTAGCGGTCTTTCTTCTGCTGATCCAGCGCCGTGATCTTCTTTTCCTCTTCCACCCAGCGTCCTTGCACGCTCTTGATCTCCTGATGCGTCTCTTCCAGAATCTCTTCCTGATGCCGCTCCTCCCGGCGGTGATAGTGCGTACCCATCCAGGCCTCCGGCTCCAGATGGTACTTAAGCCTTAAGTGCTCCAGTTCCCCGGCCGCATCTTCCTTACGCTTTCTGGCCTTCTTTTCCTGCTCTTCCAGCTCTCTTCGCTCCCGGGACAGACTGCCGGTGATCGCCGCATATCTGGCCTCCAGCACTCCGATCTCTTCCCCGCCGAACGCTTCCGTCTCTTTCTCTCCTTCATACATCTGATAATTCAGAAGCTTTTCCTGCACTGTCTGCGCTTCCCGCTCCAGGCGGTCCGCCTCCGCCGCCAGGGTGATCTGCTGAGAATGAAGACTCTCCAGGCTGGTCTCAGACAGGGCTTTTCTCTCCTCCAGTCTTTTGATTCCTCTCTGACACCGCTCCAGCTCCTGACGATTCTGCCTGTACTGCTCATAGGCTCCGCAGAGTCTTAAGAACTCCTCTTTTTTCCGTCTGAGTCCTTCCAGGCTCCGCTCGGACTCCTGAAGTTCCTGATGGAGCGTCTTTAACTCTTCCTCCAGCTTCCGGACGTCTTCCTGCATGACGCCCGCCCGGTCTTCCAGCTCTTTTTGCTCTCTGAAAAGTTCTGCAAGCGTTTGCTCATTTTTTTCATAACTTTCTTTTGTGACCGACTGATTCCTCACCAGCTCCTGACGTCCATAGGACTCCTCATACTCTTTCTGACGCCTAGCCATGGCTTCCTGTTTTTTCTGAATCTGCTGTTCCTTCTCCTTCACCAGAAGCCGGAGCTTTTCCTCGTTCAGCAGATTCTCATTGAAAAGCATGTAAAAATGAACTCCCGGATACGTCCGGACGCCGCCCTCCTCTGCCGGGGATACATCGGTAAGCTCCTCCCGCAGGACGATGGGAACGGGAAACGAAGTATAAACTTCCCCCGCGTTCCGGGACAGCTTCTGAAGCTCCTTCCCAGACAACAGAAGGGCATAGGGCAGGAACGGATGACTGCGCACCAGCTCCTGGTTCTGCTTTTCGGAAAGCCCGTTCTTCTTCAGCCACTCCATGCCGTAGACCACCGGTATACTCAGGGCCTGAAGCTCCGCCTCCAATGCCTCCGAAAGCTCCTGCGTCCTCCCCTCGGTCAGCTGCCGGTGCTCTTTTTTCAGTTCATCTTCCTCCCGCCCCAGATTTCGAATCAGACTCTCCAGCTCTCTTAACTTTCTTTCGGAAGCGCGCAGGATCTCCCCGGTCTCAAACAGCTTCTTTTCTTCCAGATCCAGATACCGGAGCACCACCCGGCGGTCTTTCAGCTCTTGTTCGTATTTTTCCCGGACAAGCTCCTCCTGCTCCTGTTCCATCTTCCTCTGAATCTGACGGTCATGCAGCTTCAAAAGCTCTCGCTCCAGGCTGTTCTTCTTCTCGTTTGCGCTTTCCTGCTGTTTCCTCTTCCTCTGGCGAAACCGGATGCATTCCTCCGTCACTTTTTCCAGCGTCTTCCTCCGGATTTCCAGAGTGCCCGGCTCATATTCTCCCAGAATATTCCTCAATAGCTGCTCTCCAAAAGCCTGGTTATACCACTCTTCCTGCTGGTCATAAAATTCCACCTGGCTCTTCAGCCCGCCCTGTCTGGACGCCTCGAAAAGCAGCGACTCCTCATATCCGGAAAGCTTTTTCTTCTCCTCTTTGACCTTTTCTCCCCGTTCTTCATATTGCTTTTTATTTTCTTTACGATGCGCCTTATTTTCCTCCAGGCAATGCCCGTAATAGCGATAGAGCGTCCCCCCAAGCCGCCTGCGCTCCGGCTCCAGATCTTCCTCTTTTTGATGGGAAACCAGAAGCTTCTGACGGATCTCCTCCAGCTCCTTTTGCTCTTTCTCCAGCGTTTCCTGCCATTTGGCACAGGCCAGCAGATGAAGGATCTGTTCGGTCCGCTCCTTTTTCCGTTCCAGAGCGTCCCTTTCTTCCCCGATGATATCCCGATTGCTTGCGTGACTCCGAAGGGTTTTCTCCAACGTATGGATCTCACTGGAGAGCTTTTCATAGGAGATCCTGGCAATCTCTTCCTGAATTTTCAGAATTTTTTCTTCTATCCCCTGCTGTTCTTCCCCGGAAGCGGCGAAAAGCTGCTCCAGCGCTTCGATAAAGCGGGCCAGAAGGTGCATCTGCTCTTTCTCTTTTTCCTCTTCTTCCTGACAGGAAAGAGCCTGCCTTTCGATCTTCGCCGCCTCTTCCTCAAAGAGCCGGATCGTATCCCGCCTACGGATCTTGGACTGATTATCCTGGTACTGAGCCACATACTTTTCCATCAGGTTCTGGAATTCTTTCATCCGGTCCTTGTCCCGGTTCAACTTATTCTCCACCGCATCCAGAAACCACTTTTCCACCAGCCCCTTCTCATCCCTACAGTCCGCGAACAGATCTGACAGACCAGATTCCTTCAGATTCACTTTCTTGATGATGGACTCCCACTCCTTGTAGTGAATCTGATACTCCATCAGCTTGTCAAAATACTGTCTGGACTGGGCGGCATTGTTCATATCATAATAATAGAATTTCAGAGAGCGGTCTTTTTTATAGGAGTCAAAGAGTTGTCTGCAGGCGGTATAATTTTTCAGAATCATCTCCTTCGCCCCCTTTTCCACCACCGGAAGGTGATGGATGTCCTGCTCGCAGGGTTCCCGGTACTCGCTGATGAAATTAATCATATCCAGCGCCTCTTCACTCTCATTTTCCCCGTCCTGATTCTTCCGGACCATCATCCCGGTCAGCACATACCCGGCTCCCTCGTCCAGCGCCCACTCCACCAGAATAAAGGTGGGTTTGCCGGTGGTAAAATAACTCTCAAAAGGGCGGTCCTTGGCATCCCGGTATCGTTTATGGACAAAGGGCGCCGTCATCATCTGCACCAGCACCGACTTTCCGCCGCCGTTCCGAAGAGACATCAGGGTACTCTCTCCGTGAAAATGAAAGCACTCGTCGCTGATACGGATGGCGTTGTTGTTATAGTTCACATTGATCAGCCGGACGGCCTGAATCTTACTCATCCCTTTTTACCCCCAGTATTCGAAGAACTCTTCCGTAATTGTTCTGGTTCAGAAGATTCCAGTCCATAAAATTATCCAGTTTCTTGGTGGTTTTAATCATCTCATCCTGCTCCACGTACTCCAAAAGCCCCTGTTTCTCCAGAAAAAGCAAAATATAATGAAGGAATCCCTCCTTCGTGGTCCGGGCTCTGGATCCCCGTTCGTCGGACTTTAACGCTTCATAGGCCTGAAGCATATCGGAAAAAGCGATGCCCTGGCGCTCTTCCTCCTCCTCGCCCATATATTCGGCCCCTTCTTTTAACCGCCGGGAGATACAGTTCTGAAGTTCTCCCACACGGATATACTCCCTGGCTTTGCTGCTGCTCCCCTGTCCGTCGTAAAACTCCACCAGAAGGGTCAGGATCACAAACTGGGACAGATAGTAGTCCTTATCTGTGGCCCCAGACTTGCATAGCACGCTTTTTAACTGTCCTTTGGAATACCCCAGGAAATCATTCTCCTCCTTGGGGATCAGATAGATCACGTTCCCATAACGCTCAATATTGCTGCCCGCGATCTCCCCCTGGGATTTTACCAGATTCTGAACCTCCTCCTGCTCCGTGTACGCCCGGTAGAGAAGCGTTTCCTCCTCCTCTTTCAGCTCATGATGCTTTAGCAGATAGTAAAAGATCTCCTGGCTGCTTTTCACTGCCTCCCTCTCATATGCCATGCTATACCCCCTGATTTAAGTTCTGCATCTCTTACGATGCTGTTATTTTACAATCTGTATCAACACGTTGGAGCAGCGGATGCTCCGTCTCTGTCCTTCGGCGTCCAGAATCCCGGAGAACACCACCGGCTCTCCTCCTTCGATCCGGCTGACCAAAAGCTTTCTCACCGGCGCCTCTCCCTGTTCCGAGATCTTCAAAAGCGTATCGCTTAACTGGAATTCCTCCGGATTGTCCTGAATGTACTCCCTCTGCTCCTTTTTCAGCACGTCGAGATCGATCTCCCGGTTACGAATCAGCTCCACCATAATTTCTTTAAAAATTTCCACTCCCGGGATCAGGCATTCCTTTTCTTCCTCGTCAAGCTGTGCGCCCAGCTCTTCCAGAGTGATGCTTCCTTTTTTCGCCGCATAAGTGATCAGGCAGGAAAGACTGTCCTCATACTTTTTAAGCTTCTTCCGACGCCGTTCTTCCTTCTCTCTTCGGAAGCGCTCCTCATCGAAATCCAGTTCCTCCTCGCTGTCCGCCTCCACCCGTCTTTTTAGAGGCCGCTGCAGCTGAAAGGCCTTGTTCAGGTTATAGACCTTCTCCGCGTCCTGATTAAAAAGAGGGCGCAGAAAAAAGTCCAGCCGCATAAGCGCATCCGGATTCTTCAGCACCTCATCGTATAATTCTGTCCGAAGGGGGAACCTCTGGATCAAAGACATCTGGGAGAGCTGCTCCAGTTCCCTGGTGTACAAGGCCTTCAGGTCAAAATGACTGCCCAGAATCTTCTGGTGCTCGTCGATGGTCCGGTTCAGGTACCCTTCAATTTCCCGAAGAAAGCTGAGCTTTTCCACCTCTTTGGGAAGCAGCTGCTGCACATTGATATTTTTCTCCTCCAGCTCCCTGGCCCGGCTCTTCACCATTTCCCGGTAGTCCTGGAACTTCTGTTTTGTGTCCTGAATGGTACTTAAATTCTCCAGAAGGATCGTCTCATAATCCCGCACCGAGTAGCTAAGAGCATTGCGGCGGATCTTCCCCATGGCATCCTGAATCTTCTGGAGCTGCACTCTTAAGAGGTTGAAGACATTCTTGATCTCGTCCGCCGCCTTGTCGTAACTCTGCTTCTCCAGATGCATCTGAAAGATCATCTCATGGACGGTCAGCTTCATATTATTTTCAATTTCCAGGGTAGAAAGCAGCAGATTATAACCGTCGTCCGTCAGGTAGTAGGACGTACGCCTGAATTCCTGATCCACATAGACGATCCGGTTCGCCACATAACTGATGTGCAGATGCTCATAGACATTTTCCTCGAAGTCAAAGCCGTCAAAATACATAGCTTTCCCTTCGTTGGACAAAATGGTATTGACAATAAAGTCCCCCAGCTGCCTGCACTCTTCATAATTCAGCATTTTCTGAAAGTGCCGGCTTAAAACAGCGTCAATATAAGTGCCGATATCATCCATGGTGCAGTGTTCTTCCTTTAAAGACTGTTCCATGATGTAAAGCAGCACCGCAAAGATCATATTGATCTGTTCGTCGGTTTTTAGAAACCCGTATTGTTTCCAGGTGGTCTTCTGGATGCTGTTCTGCATCAGCACCGCATACAGGCCCACGCTTTTCATTCTTCTTGGGAAATGTTTCAGAAAATCATACTGCATCCATCCCACCTGTCCTTTAAAAATCCGTAATATTCAGTATCTCTTGGGGAATATACTTCCCGCTCTCCAAAATCCTCTTCATCTTCTCCACTGCCGGTTCCGAAAAATGAGTAAAAAACGAAGGACCAATCCTCCGGTTCTGCAGTTCTTTCGTATCCGGCAGTTCCCGATTCTCCGCCTTCTCCAGCATGGCCTCATAGGCCGGAACAAAGGGAATCAGCCTGCGCGTCTCTTTGCAGAGTTCAGACAGATTCTCCCAGATTCCAATCCCTTCATAGTCCAGATCTCCAAAATAGTAGAAGGTATTCTTCTCATGGGTCATATAAGGTTCCGCCAGGAGTTCAAAATCCAGAAAGGACCGGAAAATCCCCTTTCCCGCGCCATAGATCAGCGTCCCCACCGAAACACCAAGAATCTTCGTTCCTCCGTCCAGCAGGTGCTTTCGCATACTGTAGAAGGGATCTTTGTTTTCCAGAATCAGCAGGGTCTGAGGCGTCTCCCTCGTATGAGCATAACAGGCCAGAGGCTCTGATGTCCGGTAAAGATTCAGCGCCTCTGGCTCGATCTGACAATGTTTTAATATCTTTTTTCCCTGCTCTCTTAATAAGAACTTCTCCCTGCCCCAGATCTCAAAACTCCGCTCGTTCACCGATTCCGGAAAACAAAGCTTCTCCTTTTGATCCCGCAAATACGTATTCAAGAGCAGCACCCAGGGCCGCTCCTGCCGGTAGACCTCCGGATGCGCCAGGTAATAATCAATGGAAATGGCAGGAACCATGGTGTATTTCAGTTCTTCCAGAAGGGGCGTATCGTCTTCCTTTTCTTCCAAAAGCCAATACTCCTGGTAAAGCGCCGGCTTCTTGCCGTTCTTTCCGGACGCTTTTAAAGGTTTGACCCTGCCCGTTTTAAGAAGCTCCATAACAAAGGCATACTGCTGCCGGTAGTCAAGCTGCGCTTTCTTCCAAAGCAGCGCCTCCAAGGTAATCCGTTTCATACTGCCATCTTATCATGAGACACAGCACTTTACAACTGATTTCATAAAAATTCGGAAAAAATATCCTTACCCGCAGGTATGCTCGCCACAGCCGTGATTTCCGCATTCGCCGCCGTGGTGCTCCCCGTGATGATTGCACTTCACATCCGGATTGTAGGCAAGCTCATCTCTAAGCAGCGCTTCCACCGCCGCATCCGCGTCGCCGGATACCCCTCCGTAGAGTTTGATCCCCGCGGAAGCCAGCGCATTCTGGGCTCCGCCGCCGATGCCGCCGCAGATCAGGACCTCCACCTGGTACTGCTTAAGGAAGCCGGCCAGTGCTCCGTGTCCGCTGCCGTTCGTATCCACCACCTCAGAAGAGATGACCTTATTGTCCTGCACCTCGTAGATTTTGAACTGCTCCGTGTGTCCAAAATGCTGAAAAACCTGTCCGTTTTCGTAGGTAACTCCAATTTTCATCGCTTTTAACTCTCCTTTTTTCTCCTGATTCTCTGCAATCTTTTCCGCGTTCTCCACACAATGCGCTCTGCAGCAGCTCTGACGTTCCTTGCACAGCAGATAGTTGCCGCCGGTTATCTGAAGTTCCCTCCCCTCCACCAGACAGGCGGCCAGCTTCTCCCGGGCGCTGCTGTAGATCGCCTGTATGGTGGTGCGGGCCACATGCATCTGGACCGCACACTGCTCCTGGGTCAGATGCTCCAGATCCATCAGCCGGATGCACTCGAATTCATCCAGAGTCATGGCAACCCCATCCTTTTGTAATCCGGTGCCGCCCCTGGGGCCAAAATGCACACAGGCGGGCTCTTTGCAGATACGTCTTCTTTTGCATGGTCTCGGCATCTGATTTCCTCCGATTGCTTTGTAATTCTATTATAACAAGTTATCGACATATGTCAATAACTTTTCAGAGAGGTTTTAACGCCTTTGCAATCTTCTCGTACATCGGAAGCTCCACCCCATACTTCTTCGCCATCCGCACCACTTCAAAGATCAGGCCGTCCATCTCTGACTCCTTTCCTTTCTTCACGTCCCTCTGCATGGAAGTGGA
This sequence comes from uncultured Lachnospiraceae bacterium, assembly GCA_910584945.1. GTDB lineage: Bacteria > Bacillota > Clostridia > Lachnospirales > Lachnospiraceae > Hominiventricola. The sequence continues at coordinate 52,359 of CAJUDY010000007.1, forward strand.
CGCTTCCGGCGTCAGGCTGTCCAGAATATCCAGATTCGTCTTCACAATATCCCCTTCAAAATGGATGCCCATGGCGTCTGCCAGCCGATCAACCTCCCCTATCAGTGCCGCGAAGGTATCCCGGATCTCTCCTGGCTTCTGCATATCTCCCGCCATGGCGTCATAATACTGTCCGCAGGCCGCCGCCGGGGAGACATAGGAGAACTTCTGCAGCGCGTCCCTTTGAATCTGATCCGACAAAAGAGCGGTAATCCCGCTGTCTTCCAGATCCTTTTTCACCTCTGCAAGAACCTCCCGGTACTCGGACGGCTCCCTCACGCCATACACCACCCGGAAAATATCTCCGTTCTGCCACAGACAGCCCGGCTCCCGGATCTCCGCCGCGATGTAGATACACCCGTCCGTCACCAGAAGCTCTGGCAGGCGTGTCTGAAGCTTTCCACCGGTCCCGTAGAGATTCAAAAGAGGGATCACCACGGTCTCTGCCTTCGCCGCTCTTCGGATAAACGGCACCGTCTCTTCCAGGGAATACCCCTTGACGCAGACAAAGATCACATCCGGATGACCTTCATAATGTTCCATGTCCGACACTTTCACCGGGCTGACCGTATAGTTTCCTTTTTTCGTCGTCTCCATTCGAAGTCCCCCTGCCTGCATGGCCTTTAGATGCGCCCCTCTCGCAATCATGGTCACATCTTTTCCCGCCTCCGTCATATAGGCTCCGATACAGCCTCCGGTCCCTCCGGCGCCAATGATCAAATACTCCATCTTCTGTTCCTCGCTTCTTTACTTATGATATATCCGCCTTTTCAGCCATTGTCTATATTTTATCAGCTGTGAACAGAATCGTCAATCAAAGAGAACGAATGTTCTCCTGTATTTTCAGGCGGAATAAAAAAGTCGCTGTTGCCTCATTTTTACAACCAATCGGGTCCTTTTTTACCTATAGAATCAATAAAAACTACAAAAGATAACTCTGATATTTCTGACATGAAAAGGATGATCCCATGCCAAAGCATCGCAGAGATACGGGTGAGAAGAATTTCGTGGCCCCGCAGCTGATCAGACTCCGTGCCTACAGAGGACTTTCCCAGCGGGATCTTGCTCACGAACTGCAGTTGATCGGCTATGATATCGATAAAAATGTCATCACCCGTATTGAGACTTACCAAAGATACGTCACTGATCTGGAATTAAAGGCGTTTTCCGAAATTTTTCATGTGTCTTACTCTTATCTGATTGACGGCACGAAGACCGAAGAGGATGAACGCCTGCATCCGACTCTTTAACACTGCAAAACATTTTTTTCCAAAAATTTTCTAAAAATGTGAAAAACTATTGACAGAAAGCAGAAAATATTCTATGACAATTCTGTAACATTTATAAATTTCCTCGGCACATCGCCGGAAGATTCCTGAAACAAAAAATACGATGGAGTGATACCAGAAAAACTTCCCGGCCAGATCTCTGACCGGGAGGCTTCCACCTTACACACTTTATACCTTTTCTCATCTGGCGATTTCCTTCACCATCAGCACTTTTTGTCCGCTTTTCAATTCTTCCTCCTTTAGTTCGTTCAATTCCATCACCGCCTCGCAGGTGGTGGCGTGGGCTTTGGAGATCTCCCACAGGGTCTCTCCCGGCTGCACGATATGGATTACCATACCCGGCATCTGGCGGATGCGTTCCATGTTTAAAGGCGCTTCTTCCAGCTCTTCCACCAGCTCCAGCTTTTCCGTCCCGCAGAACAGGACCTGAATCTGCAGAACCGCCTTCACTTCCAGTTCCTGAGCGTCCAGCATCGTCACCATCAACTGATCCAGACACAGGAAAACCTGCCATTCCAAACGGTCGATCTCCTCCTGCTGTTCCGCCGTATGCTCAAAGGGAATAGAGTGGGTCGTGCAGGCCAAAGGCTGCGCATCGTCGGAGGAAGCATACAGAATCCAGAGTTCCACCGTCCCCTGGATCAGCACGCCCTGGTCATTCTGCTCCGTATGCTCCAGGTGAATCTGCGCGCCCGTATTCAGGATCTGCATCACCTTCGGGTCCGTGTCTTTCAGCTTCAGGCGTCCGCTTACCCTGGCCCGGGAATCCGAGATATTTTTCACAAAATCCCACTCATACTGCTGCTTTTTCGGAATAACTTCCCTGGTAAGACTGTAGGCATCGCACAGTACATCCGAAGTCTGTTCTTCAAAGTACCGAAGCAGCAGATCACAGACCGCATCGATCCGCACCATTCTCGGTTCTCCGTCATAGTCCGCCTGAAGCTCCAGTTCGCTCCGCATCAGGGTGATCTCCGCTTTTCCGGCCAGATCGGAATGGCAGGCCTCACACTCCACTTCCTGGTGGAAAGGAATTCCCTGTTCCAGCCACTGCAGTCTTCCCGGTTCGTCCTCACATTCATATAGAAAGAACACCATCAGTTCTCCCTTGGCCAGGAGGCGCCCCTCCTCCTGCCGGATCTCTGTCCCCTGCAGGCGCATCTCCTTCCACAAAATCCGCCGGATGTTCGGCCTTCCGGGCGGCAGATTCATCTCTTCCCGGATACGCAGCGTGTCTTTTTTATGTATCACTTCCTGCTGCAGACGCACCGGACAAGTCCGCACATACAGATCTTCTTCCTCCTGGCTGCTGCCTACCAGGGGCACCGGCTGTTCTTTCAGAGCCTCCACCGTCAGAGCCAGCACGCACTTGAGATTGGTCTTCCTGGAATGGATCGCCGACGCATGCAGGTCCTCCAGTTCCCAGTGGAAATCCACAAGGTCTCCTTCCTCCAGATCGTTTAAGAATACAATTTCATCCACCGGAATACTTCCTTCCAGTACCTCCGGCGTCCGGTCCTCACCTTCACTGATGTACAGAATCCGGTACAGGAATACACCCCGGATCTTTACCTTTCCAGTATCTCCTTTGACCTCATCCGGATGAAACTCCCCCTGTTTGTGGATCACCCGGAAGATATCCGGCTTCTGATCCGGTACGTTCAGATCCTCTTCCAGTGTAATCTGGCTGACTGCCCTTCCCCTTCTTCGGTTCAATGTCACATATCTGCGCTCTAATTCCATATTCTCACATCACCCTTTCTTGATTATCGTTCCGCCGTCCTTTTTTATTTCCGCGAGCAACGAGCCAAGTAGCCATGCTTGCACGGATATTTGGCGACTGCCGCGAGGGTGAAATACCACGTAGCTTACTACGGGGTATTTCACTGAAAGACCACGGATTTCTCCAGATCTTCCAGCTTCAGCACAATATAGGGACTGGTGGTGGCAGCCGCGGTTTCTTCCTGATTTCCGGGTCCTAAAAGCTCCGTATCCACATAGACCGCATTGCTGGTCAGGTACAGATCTTCCACAATAATGCTGTACCCGCTGGTCTGCTGCTCCCCATAACCCACACAGATGTACAGATACCCTTCATCCTCATAGGTCACTTTGAAAGGCTCTGACTTCTTTTCCTCCAGTACATTTCTTAGTTCCTCCGGTATCTTTTCCGGATCAAGCACCGTGAATTCCAGATCTTTCAGCCGTTCTTCATCCTGGGTCTGCACACCACAGCCGGTCAGTATGCATATGGTAAGCATCAAGAGACACCATTTCTTCATGCATGCTTCTTCTCCTGCCTGTTTGCTCTATTTTATGTGGAAAAATTCAGATTCAGACCAGTCTTATTTCTTGTATTCTGAATAGGTATCCTATATAATATATCTAATAGAAGATAGATGCAGGAGGATGACACACGTGCACTTTAAAATTGCAGAAGAAGACAAGACCAACCACCGCTACAGCGGTGTTCTCGCCCATCCCACTTCCTTTCCCTCTCCTTACGGGATCGGAGATCTGGGGCAGGGCGCTTATGATTTCATCGACTTTCTGGCAGAGGCCGGACAGCATCTGTGGCAGGTTCTGCCTCTGGGACCTACCACTGTCGGCGATTCCCCTTATCAGAGCTTTTCCGTATTCGCCGGACAGCATCTGCTCATCAGCCCGGAACTGCTGAAGAAAAAGCAGCTTTTGACCGATGCGGATCTAAAAGAGATTCCGGACCTTGATCCGGACCATGTGGAGTATGAAAAGATACTTCTCTACAAAACGGAACTGTTGAAAAAGGCCTATGAGCATTTCCGTCACACCGCGGATAAAAATCTCCTGGAAGAATACGACGCGTTCTGTGACAGCAACGAATTCTGGCTGATGGACTATTGTCTCTTCATGGCGGGAAAAGATTATCACAAAGGCCTTCCCTGGTATGAGTGGGATGATTCCCTGATGGACCCAGATCAGAAAGCCCGGGAGGAGTGGACCGACGTCCTCTCTTCGGAGATCCGTTACTATCAGTTCATCCAATATCTGTTCTACAGCCAGTGGTACGATCTGAAAACCTATGCCAACAAAAAAGGCATCGCGATCATCGGAGATATTCCCATCTTCCCCTGCTGGGACAGCGCGGACGTATGGGCGAACAAGGACATGTTCTGCCTGGACCCTAAAGGGTATCCCCTGGAAGTCGCAGGGGTCCCGCCGGATTATTTCAGCGCCACCGGACAGCTCTGGGGGAACCCTCTCTATGACTGGGCCGCCCACAAAGAAGACGGCTATCGCTGGTGGATCGAGCGAATCCGCAACCAGCTGGATCAGGTGGACTATGTGCGCATCGACCACTTCCGGGGTTTTGAAGCTTACTGGGCCGTTCCTTACGGGGAGGAAACCGCCCTGGGCGGCAAGTGGAAAAAAGGACCGGGTGAGGATCTGTTCCTGGCAATTCAGGAAGCCCTGGACGGAGAACTTCCCATCCTGGCGGAAGATCTGGGCGTCATCACACCGGAAGTAGAGCGTCTCCGCGACCGATTCCATTTCCCGGGCATGAAGGTCCTGCAGTTTGGCTTTGAGGGAGGCGAAAGTACCTTCCTTCCCCACCAGCTGGATACCCGGAACTGTGTCTGCTATACAGGCACCCACGACAACGATACCAGCCTTGGATGGTACGAACATACCAGCGAACAGAACCGTGACAAGATCCGGCGCTACATGAATACGGATGCAAGCAGCGTCAGCTGGGATTTCATCCGCACCTGTCTTGGCACCATCGCTACTTATGCCATCTTCCCGGTCCAGGATCTCTTGAAACTTGGCTCGGAAGCTCGTATGAACGTGCCCGGAAGCCCCCGGGGCAACTGGACATTCCGATTCCGCTCCGGTCTTCTTGACCACGGCATGGCCCAGGGACTCCGGCAGCTGACCGAGCTCTTCGGAAGATTCGGTTGAAACTTTAAAACAGCATCTGACCGAACGCAGCCCCGGAAGGATTTTACGGAACGAACTGAGGGAAAATTCTCCCAGACGCCGGGGCGAAGTGAGGGCAGATGCGGAACTTCAATAAGAGGATAGTCCTATGATACGTTTTATACTGGTCTGCCTGATTCTTCTGCTCTATCTGATTCTCGGAATCCCCGTGCTGCTGATCGAATGGGTGATCAGCCGGTGGAACCCTCATTTCCGGGATGTCAGCTGTCTGCGCATGGTGCAGACAACCTTCAAGCTGATCCTGTGGGTGAGCGGCACGAAAGTCACCTATATCGGCAGAGAACAGGTGCCCAAAGACAAAGCCGTGCTCTATATCGGCAACCACTGCAGTTATTTTGATATCCTTCTGACCTACTCCCAGTGTCCGGGACTTACCGGTTACGTGGCCAAGTCCGAGATGCTGAGATATCCTCTTCTCCGGGACTGGATGAAGCGGCTTTATTGTCTCTTCCTGGACCGCACCGATATCCGGGCGGGCATGCAGATGATCCTGACCGGGATTGACTACATCAAAAAAGGCATCTCCATCTGTATCTTTCCGGAAGGGACCAGAAGCAAAGACGGCAAAATGCAGCCCTTCAAAGAAGGCAGCATGAAAATGGCGTCCAAAACTGGATGCGCTATTATCCCCATCGCCATCAGCAATTCCGCGGAGATACTGGAGAATCATTTCCCAAAGATCCGCCCCTGCAGGGTCATCGTTGAGTACGGAGCCCCGATCTACCCCAAGGAGCTGACAAAAGAAGAGCAGAAATTTCTCGGCGCCTACACACAGAGGAAGATTCAGGAAATGCTGGATGAACATGAGATCGCATAAAAAATAATTGGGAGGCATTTATGAAAATTGTTGTACTTGCAGGCGGGATCAGCACTGAGCGCGATGTGTCCTTAAGCAGCGGAAGAGGGATCTATGAAGCCTTGAAAGAGACGGGGCATCAGGTCATCCTTCTGGACATTTTCCTGGGAATTCCGGATGCAAAAGAGCCGCTGGAACAGCTCTTTGACAGCGAAACCGACTGGGCGGCTTCCATCCGAAACGTATCGGAAAAAGCTCCGGACCTCGACCAGATCAAAGCGCTTCGCCCGGGATACCGGGAGCTTTTAGGCCCCAATGTCCTAAAGCTTTGCAGCCTCAGCGACATCGTCTTTTTAGGTCTTCACGGAGCCAACGGGGAGGACGGCCGTATCCAGGCTCTGTTCGACCTGATGGGCATCCGCTACACGGGAACCGGACATACCAGCAGCGCTCTTTCCATGGACAAAAACATTACCAAACAGATGTTCAAGGGGCTTGGCATCCCCACGCCTCCTTCCATCACCGTGAAAAAGGGAGCCTCCTTCGAGCTTCCGGAAGAAATCGGCTTTCCCTGTATGGTCAAGACCTGCTGTGGCGGCTCTTCCGTGGGCGTCTATCAGGTGGACGACGTCTTCGGCCTTGAGAAAGCCCTCAAGAAAGCCTTTGCCTACGAAGATCAGGTCCTCATCGAGCGCTGCGTCATCGGGCGTGAATTTTCCATCGCTGTGATAGAAGGAAAAGCGCTACCGATCATCGAGATCGCCCCTCTTAAGGGATTCTATGACTACAAGAATAAATATCAGGCGGGAAGTACGGTGGAAACCTGTCCGGCCGATATCCCGCAAAATCTGTCCGCCCGGATGCAGCGACATGCGGAAGCGGCATGTGCCTCGGTGGGGATTGAGGGATACGCCCGGGTGGACTTTATGCTGGATGAACGTTCCGGGGAAGATTACGCCCTGGAAGTCAACACCCTTCCGGGAATGACGCCCACCAGCCTTCTGCCCCAGGAAGCAGCCGCCCTCGGCTTGTCCTATCCGCAACTGTGCGAGTGGATTCTTCAGGTTTCCCTGAAAAAATATGAGTAAAAGGCAGGCGTAACTATGAGACATTTTACCATTGAACAATTTGCAAAAGCCTGCGGCGGCACCTTCTACGGCCCGGAAGAATTGAAAAACCAGGCAATCAAAAGCGTGGTGGTGGACAGCCGCCTCACGAAAAAAGGCAGTCTTTTTATCGCAACCGTGGGCGCACGGGTGGACGGCCACAACTTTATCGAAAGTGCCTTTGACAAGGGTGCGGTCTGCGCCGTCAGTCAGAGAGAGCTCACCGATCCTCCCGGACCCTATCTCCTGGTAAAGGACACCCTCCAGGCATTAAAAGACGGCGCGGAGGCTTACCGGAAGACCCTTGATATCCCCATCGTCGGCGTCACCGGCAGTGTAGGAAAGACCAGTACCAAGGAGATGATCGCCTCTGTGCTGGGAAGCCATTACCTGGTCTTAAAGACCCCCGGCAATTTCAACAACGAAATCGGGGTTCCCCTGACGCTTTTTCTCATCGAGGAACACCACCGGGCGGCCGTGCTGGAAATGGGCATGAATCATTTTGGAGAGATGCACCGTCTCAGCAAGATCGCACGTCCCACCCACTGCGTCTTCACCAACATCGGAGTCGCCCACCTGGAGTTCTTAGGCTCCCGGGACGGCATCCTAAAAGCCAAGACCGAGATCCTGGACTATGCCGCTGCGGACGCTCTCATCTTCTTAAACGGCGACGACGACAAGCTGATCACCATGAAAGACCGCGCGCATACCTTTGGCCTCTCTCCGTCCTTTGACGTGTGGGCGGACCAGGTAGAACACCTTGGCTTTGACGGAATCCGCTGTCAGATCCACGCCTCCGGCCAGACCATAGATGTCACGATCCCGATTCCGGGCATCCACATGGTCTACAATGCCATGGCCGGCGCCTCCGTGGGACTGGCCCTTGGTCTCTCCATGGAGGAGATCCGCTCTGGCATCGAAGCCCTGAAACCCCTGGGCGGCCGGAGCAATATCCTTCACACCGGACGGTATACCCTGCTGGACGACTGCTACAACGCCAACCCCGTCTCCATGTGTGCCATGCTGGATGTCCTTGGCAATACCCGGTCGCGCAAGGTCGCGATCCTGGGGGATATGGGAGAGCTGGGAACAGACAGCGAGAGTCTCCACGCCTCGGTGGGAGAACACCTGAAAAATCTTTCGATTGATGTGCTGATCACCATCGGCACACTGAGCCGGGCCATCCATGGGGCGGCGAAAAACTTCGCTCCCCAGACCGTCTGCCTGCATTATGAAGATCCGGAATCGTTTCTGCTGGAAGCTCCCAAAATATTGAAGAAGAAGGACGCAGTTCTCATCAAGGCCTCCCACTATATGAGGTTTGAGCGCATCGTCGCCGCACTTTCGGAGCACCGGGATACGCCTTAATTTTTATGGTAATACCGCCCATTTCTTGACACGTGATGTCCCTTTTGCTAGAATATTTCCGATAAATGATAAAAGAAAGGATTTGATATAAATGCCTCGATTGAACGAACATTACCTGAATCTGAAAGAGAGTTATCTTTTCTCGGAGATTGCCCATCGGACCGCCGCTTACGCGGAGCAGAATCCACAGAAGGGCGCGCAGATCATCCGCCTTGGAATCGGCGACGTGACAAAACCTCTGGGAAAGGTCGTCCTCAAGGCCCTCCATGAGGGCGTGGACGCCATGTCCACCGCCGAGACCTTCAAGGGCTACGGCCCGGAGCAAGGGTACGAAGCCACCCGCAATGCCATCGCTGCTTATTATAAGAAAAACGGCGTGGAAGTAGATCCCGGCGATATCTTCGTCTCGGATGGTGCAAAAAGTGATACAGGCAATATCACGGATCTCTTTGGACCCGGCAACGTGATCCTGATCCCCGACCCGGTCTATCCGGTCTATGTGGACACCAACATCATGTGCGGCAACGAAGTCACCTATCTGGAGGGCAATGCCGGGAATCAGTTCCTTCCCATGCCGGACCCCGGTGTGCACGCCGACGTGATCTACCTGTGCTCGCCCAACAATCCCACCGGAGCCTGCTACAACAAGGCCCAGTTAAAGGAATGGGTGGACTACGCCCTTTCGAACGACGCGGTCATCCTCTTTGACTCTGCCTATGAGGCGTTTGTCTCGGACCCGGAGCTTCCAAGAAGTATCTTCGCCATCGAGGGCGCGAAGAGATGCGCTATTGAGTTCTGCTCTCTGTCCAAGACTGCCGGCTTCACCGGAACCCGCTGCGGCTACACCGTCGTGCCGAAGGAGCTGAAGTTCCGGGCCTCCGACGGAACAGAAATGTCTCTGAACGCCATGTGGAACCGCCGCCAGTGCACCAAGTTCAACGGCACCTCCTACATCGTACAAAAAGGAGCGGAAGTGGTCTTTTCCGAGGAGGGCATCCGGGAATGTCAGGAGAATATCCAGTATTATAAGAAGAACGCCAAAGTGATCGCGGACACGCTGAGCAGGCTTCAAATCCCCTTCTTCGGCGGGATCAACTCTCCTTATATCTGGTTTGAGTGCCCGGACGGCATGGATTCCTGGACTTGCTTTGACTACCTGCTCACCAACATCCAGGTGGTGGGAACCCCCGGCGCGGGCTTTGGAGAGAACGGAAAGAATTATTTCCGCTTGACTGCCTTCAACACTTATGAGAAGACCGTGGAAGCTATGGAGCGTTTTGAAAAGTTGTTTGCTTCCTTATAAAAAGAAAAAACTCCTGATCTCCTAAAATGAACTGGGATCAGGAGTCTTTTTTATCGTCTTACTGTCCGCACAGCACGATAATCTTATCCGGCGAGGTCTGCGGCGGTACGCTTCTGGTGGTAGCGCTGTAGAGAACCACCAGCGTATTTCCTCCGGGGTTGCCGTAGAAGGTTTGATTATTTCTTGTAACCACTTCCGTAGCCGGAGACAGATTCAGCTTCAGGGACTGGTCCGCCGCCAGAAGGACGTTGTTAAAGTACGCCACCGTCACCATCTGGCCTTCCGTCTTCGGTGCTACCACCGCCGCCATAAACTGAGGCGGGTAGATCAGCGGGGCCGGCTGATTGCCGCTGTAGAATACCGTCACCGGCATACTTTCATACAGCGTCTCGAAGTTCACCACATACGTATTGGCACTCACGAAGAAGTTCGTGATTCCGCCTTCTTCATCTTCCACCGTAATCATCTGGGTGCATCCCCCATATCCGCTTCCGTTGGAAGACATCATCTGCATCTGTGTAATCACGCCGGATACGGACAGATAGACCGGTCTCCGGTTCCAGTTCGGGAAATCAAAATCCATTGCCATTTTTGTTACCTTTTCGATCTTTTTCTCTTTATCATATGCCCGAACAAGGGATTCTGCCAACCGGAACGTCAGCGGTAGCTGTCGATCAGATCTTTCAGTTCCTCCGCCTCCTTGGCCGACAGTTTCCTGCCGCCCAGAAACGCGGTCAGAAAGCCCGGAAGTGATCCGCCGAAGGTCCGCTCCACAAAGGCGTCCGACTCCCGGGCCTGCACTTCCTCCCGGGTAACCAGAGGCTCCACCACCGCTTTTTCATTTTTTAAAAATCCTTTTTCACAGAGTCTCTTGATCTCTGTGTAAGTTGTCGATTTTTTCCAGCCAAGCTCCTCCTGACAGAGCCGGACCAGCTCCCCGGACCCCACCGGGGCGTGGTCCCATACAATGGTCAGAAATCGGTAATCGCTGTTGCATAATCTTCGTTCTTCCATATCGCAATCTCCTCGTATCATTCTGTGTTTAAAAGCCCCAGAAGTCTCTGCACCTGTTCCGGGGAGCTTCCAAATTCTTTGATGTCCTCTATATTCAGAAGTTTTTCCGCTCCCTCTATGTCCAGCATCCCTTCCGGAAGCGGAATCCCCTGCGGATTCACCAGCGTCCACTTTACCACGCCCAGGTTGTCCGTCAGAGCAAGCATCAGGGCCGCTACTGCTTCCATCTCCGCATCCTCCGGAACCCGATCCTGCCCCTCCTCCATCAGAAAATGGAATTCATAAGGTTCCTCGTAAGTCTGAAGTTCCACTTTAAAACCAATCTCCGCCGCTGTATTGTTCCCAAGCGCTTCATAAATCTTCCGAAGCAGACGTCCTTCCGCGGAGACATCCCCGATATAAGGATTCTTCGCTTCATAGAGCTGCTCTGCCACGGTCTTCGCCTCCGGTTCCTCCCCGATCCCGTCTGTTCCAAGAATCAGCACCGTCGCCGCCACCGCCAAAAGCGCCGCCGCTCCCGCCCACAGAGCAGGTGTTCGAAAATTCAGCGCATGCCGAATCCGCCGCTTCACATCCAGCTCGCCAAAACCCGGTGCCTGTCCCGGGAAAATAGGCCGCTCCGCCGCCAGCGTAAGAAGCGTCTGGCTGTACTTCTTCCCGCTGCCCTCGCCCAGCCTCCTAAGCACCTTCTCATCACAGCTCATCTCCATATCCCGGCACATACCGAACCAGGCCGCCCATATAAGCGGATGAAACCAGTAGACCGAAAGCAACACAAAAGCAGCGCATTTCACCAGATGATCGCCTCTCCGAATGTGATACTGCTCATGCAGCAGCACCATCCTGCGTGGCTCCCCCGACAATCCCCAGGGAAGATAGATCCTGGGCTTCCATATCCCCATCGCAAAAGGCGACCCAAGCCCCTCGCACTCATACACCGCGAGGCTCCCCTTCCTCCAGGAAGAAGTTTCCTCTCCTGCCCGGGACAACGCCCCCGTCCGCACGGTCATGCGCACCCTGCCCCTCAGCTTCCAGAGACTGACCGCAAAATAGCCAAGGAACCCTGCCACGCCCATAATCCACACATACTCCCAGCCGCTCCCGGGATGTAGAATAAATCCTGCCTCATCGAAACCCGTCTTCATCTCCCCGTACTCCCGGACCGCCACATTCCCGGCCTCCTCAAGGTTCTCCGATGTCAAAGACCCTTCCGTTCCCACTAAAGCTTCCGTCTCCCGCCCCCACTCCGGCTCCAGATTAAACAGACTGAACTCCGTCCCCACCGATATCGGACAAACCAGCCGAAACGCCACCACCGCCCAGAGTCCATACAGATATCTCCTTGGCGCACTCCGCAGCACCGCCCGCACCCCCAGCACCCCCAGAACACACCATCCCGCTCTCCAGCTCATCTCCAACACCCTCAAAAACACCAGCTCCAACATCGATATCCCTCCTGCAAATAGAGGTCGGTTCTTGTAGACCTCATTTTTCTTTAAGTCTACAACAACCGACCTCATTTTTCAACCCCTGACTTAGATAAATTGTTGACAAATGTACATCTAAGTGTTAATATGAAGTAAATTTCACATGAAGTTTATTTCATGCAATGAGGTAAAATTTGAAAAAAGAAGTTCCTGCACTGCTATCGAATAACGTAAGAGAATACCGAGTGAAGAAACAGCTTACCCAGCAGCAACTTGCTGATTTAGTAAAAGTTTCTTCAAGAACTATTATTTCACTGGAAAAAGGGCAATATAATCCGTCTGTTTTACTGGCTCATAAGTTAGCTAAAATATTCGGATTGAAAATTGAAGAACTATTTAATTTTGAGGAGGATTGATATGAGAAAGAGTAAGAAGACTTTTGCGTGTTTATTTATTGGCATTGGTATTTTGGTCTTACCATTTAGTCTTATAAAGGGATTTCCTGCTGCTTTTATTGTTTCCGCTGGCTGCGCACTAATCGCTTATGGCATTGTAGATTTTCTATTTGAACATTTTGTCCATAAAATTGGACGCGCTAAAATCATGGATGAGGATGAAAGGAATATGCTTATTAACGGCAAAGCATATACCCTTGTATCTGAATTTGCAAATATAGGTTTTATTGTCCTTGCTTTGTATGCTGCGATCTGCAAAACAGATATGGTAGGTTGCATAATTGCTGTAGGTATCTTTTTGCTAAACCATATAGTTTATGCAGTGTGTTTTAAATATTTTGACAACCATTAACAGAATAAAACCAGTAATAACTCCGCCTAATCAGAAGAGCTCATACCCAAAATATGCCACATTCCGGTCCACCACCGTCCGAATCCCCGGCACGACCCCCTCGTCCGTATACTGCCACATATCATATTTCCCCTCATACGCCGGCCCTTCCTCCCCGGAATACTCCTCCGGATAATAAGCCACCCAGATCTTATACTGTCCCTCCAATTCTTCTGTATTCCAGCAAAGCCCGTCCTTCAACTCTCCCGCGGACGCGTAAAACATCCCCCTATAACCGGCCTCCTCGACTTGCTCCAGAAAGATCTTTGCCAACTCCGTGCGCTCCTCCGCCGTCATCCCGTACTGCCGGCTGCTCTCATCCTGGAAGCCCTCACAATTATAAACCACCGGATACACGATCGGATACTCCCGAAGGAATTCGCAGACCCACTCTGCCTCCTCCCTGACTTCCGCCTCGTTCACAGCGGTGGAGAAAAAATACGCCCCCGCGTAGATCCCGCTGTCCGCCGCTCCCTGAAGATTCGCCCGGGCCTTGTCGTCCTCCACAATGGCTCCCGACACCGACCCCCGGCAGCCGATGCGGATCATGGCGAATTCGATCCCGGCCTCCGCCACCTGCGGCCAGTCGATCTCCTCCTGAAACCGGGACACATCGATGCCGACAGCCTCCTTTTCCACTTCCCGAACCCTGGGCAGCTCCCGGGCTTCTTCCCCCTGCTCTGCCGGAGATTCCGTCATAGCCTCCTCGTCCGCCGTCTCTTCTTTGCGCGGTTTTACCTCTTCCGCTTTCTGCATGACCGACTGCCCCTCCTCTTCCCGGCCTCCGGCCAAAAAAGAAAGGAGCATTAGCAGCAAGACAGCCAGAATTCCTCCGGCTGCCGCGCATTTTCTGTAATCGATTCTCTTTCCTTCTGCTTCCTCTTTTGTCATGCAGCGACTACCTCTGCTTTTCTTCCAGATACCTCATGTAATCCGACACCATCATGGCAATCTTGAAGGTCATCGCCTCCTCGAACTGGCGGATATCCAGTCCGATGGTCTTCTGGAGTTTCTCCAGGCGATAGACCAGGGTGTTGCGGTGCACAAACAGCTGCCGACTGGTCTCAGACAGGTTCAGACTGTTCTCCATGAACTGATAGACCGTCGTCAGGATCTCATCATCCAGATTGCCTGGATCATAGTCTCCGAATACTTCTTTTAAGAACATCTCGCACAGCGGCGTTGGAAGCTGGTAGATCAGTCTTCCAATCCCCAGTTCTTCATAGGTGATCACCGTCTTGGAAGAATAGAAGATCTCCGCCACCTCCAGAGCCATCTTTGCCTCCTTGTAAGAGCGGGAAACCTCTTTCAAAGAATGGGCGATAGTGCCGCAGGCAGACCGCACCCGGCACAGCGTCTCGGAACTGACCGTGTCCGACAGAACATGAGCCAGCTCATCCCGCTCCTTGATGCCCTCCCGCTCTTCCAGCCGTCGCACCACCACCACACAGTTCTCTTCCATAGGCGTGATAAAGTCTCCGCTCCGGTTGGGCATGATATTTTTCAGAATCATCTGAATGTCATAGGCGTCGCAGCCCATTCCTTCCACAAGCAGCACCGCCCATCTGCACTCCGGGCCCAAATGCATCTGCTTGGCATAAGTCGCAATGTCCACCGGAAGCAGATTGTCCAAAAGCAGGTTGTGAATGAACTGATTCCGGTCCTCTCTGCTGTACCCCATCTCCAGAATCCGCTCCAGCTGACACACCGCCAGCTGTCCCATGGGATAGGCGTCTTTAGAGCCTCCGCTGACCGACAGGATATACCCCATATCCTCTTCCCCCACTTTGAACAGATACCGGTTGCCCAGCGCCTGCATATCTGCCGGGGACTCGCAGAAGATCTCAAAGACCTCCTCCTCCGGCATGGACTCCTCCTCACCGGCCACACACGTACGGTTCCTGTCGTACAGCGCCATGGACAGACGCATAATATTTGAAAAATCTTCCAGACATTCCTGAAGCAGTCGATTGGATACCATCGCAAAACCCTCCTCTTCCTTTTCACATCTTTTGTTTGATTATATCTGTAAAAAAACCGGTTGTCAATGCATGAACTGCCCGTATTCCCCCAATTTCCGTTTAAAAAGGGGCGCCGCCTGCGCGACACCCCTGTGCTGTCTTATTGTTTAGTTGACAATCGTAAGCTCGCTGTCTTTGTCGAAGACATGAATCTTCTCCACATCCAGCGCGAACTTCACGCTGCTGCCAGTTCTTGCGGTGGTGGTCGGGCTTACTCTAGCGGTAAAGTTCGCACCCTCCAGATCGAAATACAGATAAACCTCTGCACCCAGAAGCTCGTATACATTGATCTTTGCCTCGATCACGCTACTTGCGTACTTCTGAAGCATCTCATCAGAATCATACAGATCTTCCGGACGAATACCCATGATCACGGTCTTTCCTGCATAACCGCCGTCGATCAGCGCTTTGGACTTCTGCTCGGAGAGGGAGATGGTGTACGGTCCAACCTTCAAGTCGACCTTATTGCCCTTCACTTCGCATTTCGCATCCACAAAGTTCATCTGCGGAGATCCGATAAATCCAGCAACGAACAGGTTTGCCGGAGAATTATACAGGTTCTGCGGAGAATCAATCTGCTGTACCACGCCGTCTTTCATAACCACGATTCTGGTACCAAGGGTCATCGCCTCGGTCTGGTCATGGGTAACGTAGATAATCGTGGTACCCAGTCTCTGATGCAGCTTGGAAATCTCGGTTCTCATCTGCACACGAAGCTTTGCATCCAGGTTGGACAGCGGCTCATCCATCAGGAACACCTTCGGATTACGGACGATGGCACGTCCCATTGCCACACGCTGTCTCTGACCGCCGGACAGGGCTTTCGGTTTCCGATCTAACAGTTTCTCAAGGTCAAGGATCTTTGCCGCCTCGCGAACCATCTTGTCGATCTCATCCTTTGGGGTCTTGCGAAGCTTCAGCGCAAATGCCATGTTATCATATACGGTCATATGGGGATACAGAGCGTAGTTCTGGAATACCATCGCGATATCGCGGTCTTTGGGCTCCACGTCGTTGACTCTGCGGCCGTCGATCAGAAGATCGCCGGAACTGATATCCTCCAGACCTGCTACCATACGAAGCGTTGTAGATTTACCACATCCGGACGGTCCTACGAAGATGATGAACTCTTTGTCCTCGATCTCCATGTTGAAATTTTTCACTGCCTCAAAACCATTCGGGTATTTTTTGCAAATGTTTTTTAATGAAATGCTTGCCATGTCGGGCTCCTTTCGTGTCATCATGTTCTGTTCTTATCTGCCTATGAGTATACCCCCTTTTACCTGCTTTGACCATATGGGGTTCCCACAAACATTTTCCGGAACCTTTGTCTATTTGGACAACGGATCTACAGAGTCGCGACTTTTTCACCAAAAAGGGATTCGCTTTCTGGTAATTCTGACGAAGCGGCGCCGAAAATTCAAAATCATCGCTTTTTTCCTCTGTTTGTACTATAATGGTAGAAAAAGAAAACGAGAAGGAAACGAGAATACATCTATGAATAAAAAAGAAGTCTTAGAGATCAAAAAACAGTTTACCAACGAAAACTGCGCCATCACCCGGATCTGCGGGTGCTATGTGGACGGGGAAAAGCAGATCCGCACGGAGCTTAAGGAAGCGTTTCTCTCTCTCCCGGAGGAAGAGATCTTCAAGTATTTTGAGATCTTCCGAAAAACACTGTCCGGAACCCTGGGGAAGAACCTTTTGAACCTTGATTTTCCTCTGGATCAGGAGATGCCGGACGGAGCCCAGGCCTGGCTATTAAAGCTTCGGGACAGCAAGCTTACGGACGATCTTCTTCTGGACGAATTCTATGAGAAAATCATCCAGAACTATATGTATGGAGAGAATTACTACATCATCCTGATTCATGCGGCCTATGACATCCCGAAAAAGGCGGAGGACGGCATGGAAATGTTCGACGCTTCTGAAGATACGTATGAATACCTGCTCTGCAGCATCTGCCCGGTGAAGCTGTCCAAGGCCGGACTCTGCTACAATGCGGAGAAGAACAGCATCGAAGACCGCATCCGGGACTGGATCGTGGAAATGCCCGCCGCCGGCTTTCTCTTCCCCGCTTTCAACGACCGCAACACGGATCTCCACAGCATGCTGTATTACACAAAAAACCCAGAAGATCTGCAGTCTCTTATGATGGAGGAGGTCTTCGGCTGCACGACTCCTTTGTCTGCAAAAGAACAAAAAGAAACCTTTGGGGAACTCCTGTCCGAGACGCTGGGAGACGCCTGCGACTATGAGACCGTGGTCAGCATCCATGAAAATCTGAGCGAACTGATCGAAGAAAAAAAGGATCTTCCCGAACCGCCCACCCTGACCAAGCCGGAAGTCAAAAGCCTTCTGGCGCAAAGCGGAGCGCCGGAGGAGGTGATGGAGCATTTCGAAGAACGTTTTGATCATACCGCCGGAGAGGATACCAGCTTTCTCGCTACGAACCTGACGAACACCCGGGCCATGGAAGTGCGCACCCCGGATGTCATTGTGAAGATCAGTCCCGAAAAAGCTGCCCTTATGGAGACCCGGGTCATCGACGGCTGCTCCTATCTGCTGATTCAGATTGACGACTACATAGAAGTCAACGGCATCGCCATCAAAGCCGGCGACGTCAAAGAGTAAATAGTAACAGTTCAGCCCGCGCCATTCGCAAAGGCACCTTCGGTGCTTTCTCGCTGCTGACACAGCTAACTTTGCTCATAAACAGGCGCTCAGCTCATCCTCTGTAAGATGTGCTCATTCATGCAAGCATGATTCGCCCATTTTTCAGAGGATGGCTGAACTGTTACAGTAAATATTTTCTTAGCTGCCTGGACAAACTACCGGACAAGGAGGTATTTTGTCCATGAAAATATTGTTTTATGATACCAAAAGTTATGACAAGGATTCTTTTACCCGGGAACTTGCGAACGAGCCGGATATCGAGGTGAAATTCCTGAAGGCCGATCTGACGAAGAATACGGCGGAGCTGTCCCACGGCTATGACGCCGTGTGCGCTTTCGTCAACTCCGACATCGGCAAGGAGACCGTAGAGATCCTGCACCAGTGCGGCGTCCGGCTGATCCTCATGCGCTGCGCCGGTTTCAACAACGTGGATCTTCCCATGGTGGAAAAATGCGGCATCCGAATCCTGCGGGTACCGGGCTATTCCCCGGAAGCTGTGGCGGAGCACGCCATGGGACTTGCCCTGACCGTCAATCGAAGGCTCCACAAGTCCTACATCAAGGTCCGGGAAAACGACTTCAGCCTGGGAAGCCTCATGGGCTTCAACTTTTACGAAAAGACCGCGGGCATCGTAGGCACCGGCAAGATCGGCGCTGCCATGGTGCGTATCTGCCACGGCTTCGGCATGAAGGTCCTGGCCTACGACGTGTATGAGAATCCGTCCCTTGCAGGGATCGCCGAGTATGTCTCTCTGGAAGAGCTGCTCTCCAAAAGCGACCTGATCTCCCTTCACTGTCCCCTGACCGACCACACCTATCATCTCGTCAACCGGGACACCATCCGCAAGATGAAAGACGGAGTCATCCTGGTCAACACTTCCAGGGGCGCTCTGGTAAAAACCGAAGATCTGATCGAGGGTATCCGCGCCCACAAGTTCTTCGGCGTAGGACTCGACGTCTACGAAGAAGAGACGCCCAATGTCTTCGAGGACCGTTCCGACGAGATCCTGGAACACTCGGTCACCGCAAGGCTTCTGTCCTTCCCCAACGTGATGATCACCTCCCACCAGGGATTCTTCACCCGGGAAGCCTTAAGCGCCATCGCCCGGACTACCCTCGACAATGTGCGCGCCTTTGAGCAGAACAAAGAAACCGCCAACGAAGTCAAAGCCGGGTAAAAAAAGACCAGGAGAACGCAATTCACCATCCGCGCTCCTGGTCCTCCTTTTTTGTTTTAATTTCACTCTACAGCGATGGCTTCCACCTCACAGAGCACTCCCTTGGGAAGCTCCTTCACCGCCACACAGCTCCTGGCCGGCCTGGAGACAAAATACTTCGCATAAACCTCATTAAACGCCGCAAAGTCCCCCATATCCGCCAGAAAACAAGTCGTCTTTACTACCTTCTCATAACCGCTTCCCGCCGCCGTAAGAATCGCTCCCACATTCTTACAACTCTGCTCCGCCTGAGCCGCGATCCCCTCCGGAATCTCCCCTGTCGTCGGCACCACCGGAATCTGCCCCGACGTATAAATCAGCCCATTCGCCACAACCCCCTGCGAATAAGGCCCAATCGCCCCCGGCGCCTTCTCCGTCGAAATCACTCTCATCATTCTATCATTCCTCCTGTCTGTCTTTTCCTCTGATTTTACTCCATCCCATCCCACTCCGCAAGCAAATCTTTTTACTATCACCCACGGGCAGAGGCACTTTACTCTTCGTCCACCGCCCTCCACGCCTGTCCGAATTCCACATCCCGGAACAGCTCCGCCAGCCCCGTGATCTGCTTCAGTCTCAGAATCTCATCCTCATCCATCCCAAGATGCTTTGAGATCCACTGATCCGACCGCCCAAGATCATGCAGTTCCTTGATGATATTGCTCATCAGATCCACATTGTGGGTTCCTCTGGCCCGGTTGTGCCGGATGGTGCTGGCCATCCGCTCGTCCAGATGCTTGTCGATGACAGACACCGGAAGCATTCCCTTTTCTCTTCTATAAATATCCGGATGGTCCAGCATGATCCGGTAACGGTGAAAGCCGTCCACGATAATATACTTGTCCCTCTCCTGATCAAAATAGCATACTACCGGCATCGTATAGCCGTCCGCCTTGATGCTCTCATAGAGCAGCTTCATCTCCGGCGGCGCCACCGCGTTGGGGTTGTAGGCATTTGCCTCAATCTTGTCTATGGGCACCGGGATTACCTGGTACGCCGGACTTTTATAACTCATACTCCATCTCCTCGATACTTTTGTACTTTTTGCGTATTTCGTCAATGCGCCTTTGCTGCTGTCTGGTCATCCCGAATCCCATAAACCGGCAGTTGTGGTCATTTTTCAGGATACAGTAGCACATCCGTTTCCAGCTCGGGATGTCCTTGGAAGACAGAATGTCGTCAGTATCATCGGGAATCTTTCCCAGAAAAATGACCCGGGATTTTTTATTTCGTGTGTAATTCGAGACGCCGTTGCGCTGAATCCGGTAGCCTTTGGCCTCCAGTTCCCGGATGGTCTCCTCATCCAGGCCGCCTCCGGTCCTGTGCCAGAATTCGATGGAGGTATTGAACTTCTTTACATAATTGTTGCGGAGCTTTACCGGGAGCGTGTCTAGGAGGAACATGGTATAGTCTTTCCAGGTGTAACCCTGGGGAAGAGTAACCCCCCGGTATCCCATGGCCCTGGTTCTTCCGTAGATGCTGGCAAAGTTCGCCCCACGGACTCTTCCCACCAGCCGGACCCAGATCTTCGGGTCGATTACCCGATACAGATTCAGCGAATCCTTGGAATAGTCGTTAAAAGGCGATGCCACCCGCATTTGGGACACCTTAAGCCCCGCCATATAGTAAAGGTCATACAGCCGGTTGTAATCGTAACGAAAGATCGCGTTGGCATGCCACACATCCTCCGTGGACCAGTCGTACAGGGGAGACGCACAGTAGACGTCTTTGAACTGACGGCTGATCCAGCAGTGCTCTTTGTAACCGTACTTTTTATTCACAAATCCGCTGTAGCGCTGCAGAGATTCATCCGCCCGCATGCCGAGAAGGCACACGGTCCTCTTCTTGCCATGGGACGTCCGGTACCAGCGTCCAAACTGTTTGGCCAGATCCTCCTGGGGCATCCGATAGCGATAGGTAGTGATGGGATTGTGTTCCATGCAGATAACATACGGTTTGTCCGGCATGGGCCGCACCCAGAGTTCCTGCTTCGTATCATCCCAGGGATACCAATACATCTCATAGCTGCTGAGCGCCGTCCGGGTGGCCATGGGCAGGCAGACCCAGTAAAGCTCCGCCTCCTGCTTGATCCGCTCGAAAGTCCGCTCCACATACTCCGTCGTCACGGTATACTGGGCCTCAAAATCCTGGTGAAATACCCCGACTACCTTCCATGGAAAATATTTTCTTCGATAATCCAATACCAGGTTCAACAAAAGGCCGCTGTCTTTTCCTCCGGAAAAAGAGATATAGATATTGTCGAATTCCTCAAAGAGAAAACAGAGACGCTCCTTTAACGCCTCATATACATTCTGCTGTTCATACTCCCTTACCATACGTCACCTTCTATCCATATTTTTCCAGTTCCGATGATAGATAATGTAGCACAGAACGACAAGAAATTCAACAAAAGGACAAAAAACTTCCTGTTTCGGGCCGTTGAAAAAACCTGCAGCCCATTGTTTCAGAATGGCATCTGCAGGTTTTCTTCTATAGATTTACAATATTTTTACAGGACTTCCCTTCCAGGATATCCAGGGCATTGGTCAGGGCCACCGCCATCATATTCTCCGAAGCCTCCAGGGTGTTGGCGCCCGCGTGGGGAGTGATATATACGCCGGGCAGATGGAACAGCGGATGATCTCCCGGCGGCTCCTCCTCCATCACATCCGCGCCGTAGGCCCTGATCTTCCCCTCTTGCAGAGCCTCGCAGAGATCGTCATGGTCCACCAGACCGCCCCGTGCCGCGTTGAGCAGGATGACCTGATCCTTCATCATGCGGATCTTCTCTTTGTCAATCACATGGCGGGTCTCCTCAAGAAGCGGCAGGTGAAGGGTGATCACATCAGACCTCTTAATCACATCGTCCATCTCCGCCGCCTCAACTCCCTGCTCCCTGCAGAAGACCTCATTCAAGAACGGGTCACAGGCCAGGATCTTCATGCCGAAGGCCTTTGCCCGGATGGCAACGGCCCGGCCGATGGCTCCAAGTCCCAGGATTCCCAAGGTCTTTCCAAAGAGATTCATCTGCTTGCCGCAAAGCTGCCACTTCAGCTCCCGGGTGCCAATGACGTAATCCGGGATTCTCCTCGCGCAGGAGAGCAGAAGGCCCATGGTCAAATCCGCCACCGCGTCTGTGTTGGTCCCCGGCGCGTTGCACACATGAATGCCCCGCCTCCTGGCCGCCTGAATGTCCACCCGGTCATACCCCACGGCCGGCCTGGAGATCACTTTCAGGCAGTCCGGCACCCGGGCGATCACCTCCTCCCTCATCCAGTCTGTCCCGGTGATCAGCGCATCCGCCCCCTGAATAAAATCAATCAGCTCGTCCGCCGTCAGCTGTGCGTTCTTACTCAGCGCCACTTCCGCGGTATCCACCGCCCTCCTCCAGACCGGATGGTCTTCCGGCAGCTTTGCATAGTGACAAGTGATGGCAATCTTCATATCCTCGCTCCTTTCCCTGGTCCAATCTCCAGTTCTTTTTGATCTTTCTGGATTCATTATATAAAAATTCCCTAATTTTTCAATGTATTACGGTCTATTTTTGTTGATTATAAATAATTTTATTAGAGAATGTCTACATTTTCAAATCCGGTGGCGAATTTCTTTCCTGTATGGTAAAATGAAAACCATGAAAAAGCGAATGTTTTTATGGATGATTGGTACTTTCTTATTCACCGGCTGCGCGCTGCCCGCATCGGATGCGGTTCCCCGGGAAGCCTCCCCGCAGGCAGAGTCGGCGGAGGATCTCCCGCCCTCTGCCTTGATCGAAGATCCGGAGGCGGAACGCACGGAATTTCCGGATCGTAACCCGGTTCCGGAAGAACAGCAGGAACCTTCCGCGCCGGAAGAGCCGGTCGTCGACCCGGAGGAAGCGTCTTTGTCGTCGGAACAGGCAGAAGCGCTCGCAGCCCTCTCGGACACGATCTTCACTGACTCCATGTCGGAATATGAAAAAGTCAAGGCCATCCACGATTATCTGGTGGTCCATGTGGACTACGACTATGCCAACCTGGAGGCCGGGACTCTGCCGGACACCGCCTTCACCGTGGAAGGGGCGCTGCTTCTTCACTCCGCCGTGTGCGAGGGATATGCAAGAGCCTTTTCCTATCTGTGCCGCCAGGCAGGCATTGAAGAGCAGCTGGTCTACGGCACCGCCGATGACAGCACGGGGGTGGAGTCCCATGCCTGGAACCAGGTCTGTGTGGACGGAAACTGGTACAATATCGATGTGACCTGGGACGATCCCATGATGAACGGCGAACTTGTCACCGACGGCTCCAATATCATCTACGACTATTTTCTCGTTCCGGATCTGACCTTTCTGGGGAACCACAGCGCGGAAGAACCCGACAAGCTTCACTCCTGCACCTCCGAACAATATCTGGAGGAAAACCGGCAGCTGACCATCGCGCCCTATCTGACAGAGCCCTACGCCTTCACCGCCACCGACGAGGAGATCCGGGCCGCTGTCGAACAGTACCTCTCGGAGGGGGCCCTCACATTCCAGCTGGTCTGTGATCTGACTTTCAGCACCCCCGAGAGCCGTTCTGATCTGGTCTTAAACGTGGTAAAAGACACCATGACCGCCCGGGAAGAGTACGGCCAGATCTCTGTGGAGACCCAGTACGGCGTCGCCGACTACGCCATCGTCTTCGTGACGATCACCCGATAGTCCGGCCTCCTCCTTAAGCCATCAGGCGGAACGGATATCCGTCTTCTTCAGATACCCGACGCCAAGGACGGCAAAGAAGACGAAAAATACCGTGAGGCTTAAGCCAAAGCCAGCCAGATTTCTCACCGCATCCTCGGTCCTGCTCGAGTTCATGCCCATGGTCATCAGGGAATAGGGCCAGAAAAATCCCAGTCCCCCGTTGCTGGCCAGCATTCCCAGAACGCTCCCCATGAGCGCCAGCGCGATAGGCACAGCGAAGCTTCGGATGATCATAGAGAGCGTAAGCTGCAGGGCGGCGATCCCCATGCCCCCGACGCCGCCCCGGAAGAGCCAGAATAAGATCTGTGCCGGAGGCAGCCCCGGAAGCCCCACCGCTTTTCCGGTGATCACGAACAGCACCCACATCCACGCCTGTAAGAACAGGGTGCAGCCTACGGCAAGACACAGCTTGGACAAGTACACATCTGTCACCGGAACCGGCAGCGTCATGAGTTGATTCCAGTTGTGGTTCAGATGTTCCAGCCTCCAGATATAAGAGCAGTAGAGGGCGATCAGCGGCGCGTAGAAAAAACTGGAATAAAACAGCGAGCACTGGGTCCACAGGGAATACCACTCGGCTTTCAGGACTCCCTGATTCTGCAGATAATTTCCCCCGCCCATGAACGCCGGGATAATCGGAATGGCCAGAAATACCAGCCACAGGTGGGAATGCCGCAGTTTTTTCTGTTCCATTCTTATACAGGTCAAAAGCATGATTTAGATCTCCTTTCTCAGAAAAAGTCTTTTTCCCAGCACATACCCCGCTGCCAGAAGGACCAGAAGAAGGCAAAAAGCCGCCAGGTCGAAGGGCGCGTTGTCATAAGACACCTCCCGGGTCTGTCGGTCCCAGTTGTTGATAATAAAGCAAAGCTCCGAATAATATCCCCACAGCACACATTTTTTCAAGATTCCGTCCGGAAAAAACCAGGAAAAGAGCCCCGCAAAAGAACCGAAGATCCCCGCCGCCAGGGGAAAAATCTGGTTCTCATAAAAAAAGGAAAGCACCACCTGTAAAAGCAGGATTCCAAAGCTCACGGTGTACACCTGCAGGATAAAGTACAGAAGCTGTATCCCTTCCATGGGTCTTGCAAAGCCGTGCAGTGCGCTCTGGAAAAAGATCAGCCCGATCTCCGCCGCCACGAATACTGCCAGATAACCGGCCCCCATCAGAAGCTTCATATCAAAAAGGCGTCCCTTCCTTTCCATGGTGCACAGAAGCTTTAATGTATTGCCCTTGACCTCCGCGTCGCAGAGGCGGCTGGCCAGCATGGCGATCATGGTGGGCATCAGGATGGTATCCATCAGCGGAATCTGCAGAAACATCATCCGGTAGCCGTCGCTCAGCTGCTCCTTTGAGAAGCTATGCTGCGCCCATGTGCACCAGAGCACCACCACTGCCAGGAACGCCAAAAGAATCAGGCCGATCCCCCGGTAGCGTACTTTCATCCACTCGGTCTTCCACTCTCTGTACATCACAGGCTCACCTGCTTTCCGATCAGTTTAAGGAAAATATCCTCAAGACTCTTCTGCTGTTCCGTCACCCGGATGATCTTCGCGCCGCCCCGAACCAGCAGCGTCACCAACGCGGCGACCTCTGCCTCTTCCCGTTCCTCGAATACCAGTTCTTTTTCTTCCAGATCATAGGATCCCTTCTGCTCCTCCAGGATTCTCACCGCCGTCTCAGGATTCAGTACCTGGATGCGGATGTTTCCCTTTGCCTTGTCATGGAGCTTCTTTAAGCTTCCCTGGTAGATCAGCTTTCCTTTGTCGATGATGCCCACATCCGTGGCCATCTGGTCGATCTCACTTAAGAGATGGCTGGACACCATGACCGTCATCCCGTAGTGCCCCGGAAGGTCCGAGATCAGTTCCCTCATCTCCTGGATGCCCGCCGGGTCAAGGCCGTTGGTCGGTTCGTCCAGCAGCAGAAGCTTTGGCCTTCCAAGCAGCGCCGCTGCCAGCCCTAGCCGCTGCTTCATGCCCAGAGAGTACTCCCGCACCTTTTTCTTCTGCTGCCCCTCCAGCCGGACAATGCTTAAGACTTCGTCGATCTCCTCCCTCGGTACGTTTTTCAAGGTCTGTACGATCTCCAGATTCTCTCTGCCGCTCAAGTGGCCGTAATAAGAAGGGAACTCGATAAGCGAGCCGGTAAACCGGAGCATCTCGATCCGGTTGCTCTCCCGCATCTCCTTTCCGAACATCCGGATCTCCCCCTGGGACGGCTTCACCAGTCCCAGAAGCATCTTCATGGTGGTGGACTTTCCCGCCCCGTTGGGCCCCAGGAACCCATAGACGCAGCCCGGACGGACCTTCAGATTGACATTTTTTACGGAATATTGATCCCCGTACTGTTTACCAAGCGCACTGGTCTCGATTATATACTTCATATCTTTCTTCCTTTCTCCGTTGATCTGAAAGCATCATAACTGACGGCGCTTACTTCCCGCTGAAGCCTCCCTTACATTTTCCTTAATTTTTTCCCGGAAAGCTTAAAATCTCATGGAAAACCGTTTATACTATAGGAAACGACAAAAGAGGACGATGCCTATGAATTCGATCTATGAAGCCAAGATCCTTCTGGTGGACGACCACCGGGACATTCTGGAAATGCTCTGCAATATACTGACCCGCCGGGGATTTCTCTCCATCCGCACCGCCGGGAACTGCGGGCTGGCCCGGAAGCTTTTTGCCTCCTACGAGCCCGAACTAATCGTTCTGGATATCATGCTGCCGGACGGGGACGGCTTCTCCCTGATGCGGGACTTTCGGCTCGTAAGCGACGCCCCGGTTCTGTTCCTGTCCGCCAAGGACGAGGACAACGACCGGCTTCTGGGACTGGGACTTGGAGCCGACGACTATATCGCCAAACCTTTTCTGCCCGACGAGCTGGTACTGCGCCTGACCGCCATCCTAAAGAGAACATACTTTTCCAGGCTCCGCAGGGAACCGGAGGACGAGCGGCTGCACCTGGGCCCTCGCACGGTCCTCTTGGAAAGCGGTACCGTCCTCACCCGGGACAGTGAGATCACCCTGACGGCCAAGGAGCTGGCTCTTTTGAAAAAGTTGTATGAGAACCGTGGAAATATCGTCACCTTCGACGCCTTATCCGACGCGGTGTGGGGAGCGAATTACTATGGCTACGAAAACACGCTGATGGTCCATATCCGGAGACTGCGGGAAAAGATCGAGGAACACCCCTCCTCCCCCCAGTGGCTTCTGACGGTCCGGGGGCTGGGCTACAAGCTGGCGAAAGGAACGAAGAATACCTTATGAAGAACCTCTCGAAAATCATCTTCCGCTATCTGGTTTCCGCTTTTTTCATGATACTTCTCACCCTGCTTTTAAATGTGGCGCTCTATGTGGTCCTGGGCTTTCGCATGGTCCAGGCCACCAGCCGTTCCATCGCCCATATCCGTATCGCAGCAGAGCAGTTTCTCCCGTTGGAGGAGGGATTTGCCCTGTCCGGAGAGGGCTACGCCTATCTGGAGGAGCATTATGTGTGGGCTATGATGCTTGACGACGCCGGAAAGGTGATCTGGGACTGGAAGCTTCCGCCCACCCTGAACCATCCCTACACCGCCCGGGAAATCGCTGTCTTCAGCAAGTGGTATCTAAACGACTATCCAGTCACAGAGCGCGTCACTGACTACGGCCTTCTGGTTGCCGCCAGCGAACCTGGAAGCGTCTGGAAGCAGAATATCAACGACGCCACGGGAGTGATTGAATTCATCGCCCGCATGATTCCCGTTACCCTGAGCGTCAATCTGGGTCTGGTCCTTTTGATGGTGTTTTTCTGGGGCGTCCGCTTCTACGGCTCTCTACGCACCCTGGAGAGGGGCATCCAGAACCTGTCCGACCAGACGCCCATCCAACTGCCGGAAAAGGGGATGACGGAGCTTCTCGCCAGGCAGTTAAACCAAACCTCCGCCCTTCTGATCCGCCAGCGAGAGCAGCTTGATCAGCGGGATAATGCCCGCACGGCCTGGATCAGCGGAGTCTCCCACGACATCCGCACCCCCCTCTCTCTGATTATGGGCTACGCCAGCGATCTGAAAGAGGACCCTTCCCTGCCCGAAGAGCAACGGCGTCTGGCCGGGATCATCAAGCAGCAGAGCCTTAAGATCCGGCAGCTGATCGAGGACCTCAATCTGACCTCCCGGCTGGAATATCACATGCAGCCTCTCCGCCCGGCCCCTCTCAAGCCCTCCGGGCTTCTCAGAACCGTGGTCAGCGACTTCTACAACCGGGGACTCTCCGACCTTCACCTTATCGATCTGTACATCGACTCGGCAGTGGAGCAGATCACTCTCCGGGGAGACCGCGCCCTTTTGACCCGGGCCTTCTCCAACCTGATCGGCAACAGTATCCGGCATAACCCGGCGGGATGTACGGTCACGGTGACCGCCTATCCGGGCAGAGACGACGACGAAGTCTGCTTTCAGGTATCCGACGACGGCCCCGGAATCCCACGGGAAGTGATCGACGCCCTCATAAACGGACTTTCAGACACAGCAAAAGCCCCACATATCATGGGGCTTCGGATTGTATGGCAGATCTTCGGGGCGCATGGCTGGGAGATGCGTTTTACGGATTCCAACACCATTCACATTCTTGGAAAAGATCAATCATAGTTCTTTCTTCCTATAAAACTGTGTCCCAGAAAAAAGCCGAAAAGTAAGGCTGTACAAAGAACTGCTCCAAAAAGAGCATCAGCAGATAGACCCACTGGCCATGCTGTTCTTCATAGTCCCGGTCGATGTCCAGGGGCAGCTTCAAATGCCATTTTTTCGCTGACAGGCGAATCAGCAGACAGCCGATCCCGGCTCCCAAAAGATTAGTCAAAAGATCGTCAATGTCTGTGGTCCGAAAGGTAAATGCCTGGGCGATCTCAATAAAGACCGTCAGAAAGCAGCAGAACCCAAACACTTTCCGAAAATCCTGATACTCGTCCCACAGAAGAGGCAGCAGAAATCCCACTGGCAAAAACATCAGGATATTCAGCACATACTGATCCGGGCTGTGAAGGAGATCCGCCATGGGAATCAGGTTGCAGGTAAAATCAAAGCTGCAGTCCTTGACATCCGGAAGTCCGGTCACCGAGTAAATCCCGGACAGCACGCAAAGATACAAGAGCAGACAGACCGTATGCCTGCTCTTAAGCCGTCTCCCGGACAGCTTCAGAATCACCAGAGTCATGGGGGTCAGGATCAGCATGCTGGAAAGGCAGTCCATGCCGATGCCCAGAAATCTTAACATATACATCTTGTTTTCTCCTGTGTCGTGTTATTTCTGTCAGACTACCAGATAAAACTGAATATTTTCCCCATAATTTTATGAATATTTTCTGAAGGTTAGGATTTCTCTATTTCTTAAGATTCTCTTAATGTTATTGACAACGCTATATTATATATCATATAATATTATAAACTCATACAGTAAGGGGAAGAGCACATGGTATTTAACACAGGCGCCGCGCTTCTGGATGCCATCGTACTGGCGGTCGTGTCCATGGACGCGAAGGGAACCTACGGGTATAAGATCACTCAGGATGTCCGCCAGGTCATCGAGATCTCGGAGTCCACGCTGTACCCGGTCCTGCGCAGGCTTTTGAAGGACGGCTGTCTGGAAGTCTACGACATGGAATACGGAGGCCGTAACCGCAGATACTATAAGATCACCGAAGTCGGCAGGGCGCAGCTGAATCTGTACATCTCGGAATGGCAGATTTACGCGGCAAAAATCACGAATATCTTTACAGGGAGAGGGAAGTATGAATAGAACACGGTTTATGAGAGAACTGGAACAGCTTCTTAAGGATCTGCCCGACAGCGAGCGTAGGGAAGCCATCCAGTATTACAATGATTATTTTGACGACGCCGGCCCGGAGAACGAATCCCGGGTTATCCAGGAACTGGAAAGTCCGGAGAAGGTGGCAAAGACGATCCGGGAAGGAATGTCCGAGAGCGGGGAATACACAGAGCACGGCTATGAGGACGCCCGCTTCCGCCGGTCTGAGGAGTTGTCGAACTACCGGAAGGAGCCGGATGAGACGGCATACACCGGACCGAAGAGCCCCAATCTCCGGAAGCTTTTGTCCATCCTGCTTTTATGTCTGCTCCTGTTTCCCATTGTGGTATCGATTTTCGCAGCATTACTGGGAATTCTCCTCGCCGTCTTCTTAGGCATCGGCGGACTGATCCTTGGCGTCGTCCTGGCAGCTGTGGCGCTTCCGGTAGCAGGGGTTGCGCTGATCGGGATCGCTTTTTACAATCTGTTCTTCCACCCCGCGGTGGGCATCACCCTGGGAGGCATCGGATGTCTGCTCCTGTCCGTCGGCATTGTGCTCTTTTTGCTGGCGGTCTGGGCGGGAAAGGCGTTCCTTCCCTTCTGTATCCGAACCATCGTATCCGTGATTCGCTATCCGCTTAGAAAGGCAGGGATGATCAAATGAAAACTATTACCAAAATCTGTATCGCCATCTCCTCTGTGCTGTTTCTCCTGGGAGCCGTCTGTATTGGCATCGGCTTTCTGATGGGGATCACTCCCGCGCAGCTTGTGTACGCCGGACGTTATCCCGGGCGCTTCTTCGCCCGATTCGAGCAAAATCCGGAGATCGTCGATCATTATTTCGACCGTCTGGATGACACTTTGGATGATCTGGACCCAGTCTCCGGTCTGCGGGGAAGCAATTCCGCTAACAGAGAAGAGTATTATGAGTTCCGGGATATTCAGAATCTGGAGCTGGAGCTGGGACTCTGCGAGCTTCAGGTCCATGCCCATGAAGAAGATTACATCGCCGTTTCCGCTGACCGGGTGGGCAGTTATTTTCAGTGCCGCCAGGAGGGCAGCACGCTGGTCCTGACCGATGACCGGCCCGCTTCCACTAAACTCAACAGCATGGAGCAGGCGCTTGTTCTGGACCTGTATCTCCCACGGCAGATATACGAATCCTTTGATCTGGAGCTTGGGGCCGGCAATCTTACGGTGGACTATCTGTCCGCGGATTCGGTGGACCTTGACAACGGAGCCGGTACCTTTATCATCCAGGATCTGTCCTGTCAGGAACTGGATGTGGACTGCGGCGTAGGAGAAATCCAGGCCGAATCCCTGACGGCTTCCCAGGAGGCGAAGATCGACCTGGGCACCGGTACCGCCACCATTGATCATTTCGACGGAGATTCCCTCAAACTGGACTGTGCGGTGGGCAGCGCGGAAGTCACCGCCGCCGGCAGAGAACAGGATTACAACTACCAGCTGGAAGCCGCCTTTGGCGGTCTCTACCTGGATCACCATCTTGAGGAGTACACAGACGGTCATCACGGTTCCCAGCATGGGGACAGCGATTGCCTGAATATCGACAACGGCGCTCATCGGCAGATCCATATCCAGTGTGCGCTTGGAACTGCAACTTTAAATTTTACGGAGGAATAATATCATGTTTGAAGAAAAAAAGAACAAACGACTGACCAAATCCCCATCTAACCGCATGGTCTGCGGCGTCTGCGCAGGCATCGGGGAATACTTCGACATTGATCCCACGGTGATCCGCCTCTTGTGGGCGATCCTTACCGTCTGCGGCGTTGGCAGCGGCCTTCTGGTCTACATCATCGCCGCGGTGGTGATGCCGGATGTATAAAAACTTCTAACACAGAAAACCCTCCGGAAGGTGGTGCCTTCCGGAGGGTTTTTATTATTCAGAATTCCCCATGATCTTTCCATAATCTTCCGTCTTATCTCTCATGATCTGAAACCCCTGCCCCATTTCCGCAAGAGAAAAACGATGGGTAATCAGCTGTGCGGGCTTTACTCTTTTAATTCCGGCTCCAGCTGTAAAAATAGAAACCTTTGTCTTGCTTCCCTGATGCCCAGATTGAACTGCGCGCCGACACTTCCTTTATCACAGAAAAGAATACAGACACGGCCATCTCTTTCGGATACCTCCTCTGCAATTTCCAATGTGCCATCCGAACTTCCGCCATCTACGATCAGCACCTCTATTTCCTGAAGTGTTTGCTCCACGACACTGTTCAATGCCCGTCGAAAGTGACATTGTTTCATCCCATAACAAAAAGCCCAATATAAGAATCTTTCATCCTTTACATCAGGCCTTCGTCTCTTTCCTTATTCAGTTTTCCTTCCTCAGACTACCGCTTCCACAATTCTTTTTTCACCGATCTGGATCTTCTTCACACCCCGTTCCTTTTTTCGGTTGAAATTAAAGCTGACCATATATCCCTTCGTCTGGTGATAGTAATCCAGATAATCTGCCACCTGCGTCTCACCGCGCTTATTGTATTCGCCTCCGTGCCATATTTTGAGTTCCACAATAAACTGTTCTCCCCTGTAGTCCACGATCACATCCGTCCGTCTGGCATCCCTGGTCTGTGCCTCAATATAGTAGTTCACGGTCCCGTTGATAATAGGCTTTAAGTACAGCAGAAAAAGCTTCTGTCTCGCTCCGCCTCGTTCCCAATGGCATTCGTAAGCTCTTCTTCCGAAAGGAGCGACTGATACAAACGCATCTCATAGATCCTGTTCGCCACCTGCACACATCCGTCCCGCCTCACTACATAGCCGAACATAGCCGCCAGATTAATGGCCGGATGATCTGGATTATAGGATACACGCCGTCCCTGGAACAATATCAGCCGAAGCATATCTTTCATCTTTGGATATTCCTCCAGATGTCTCATCATACTGTCAAACAGCGGAATCCACTCATCCAGAATGCATCTGACTGCCTCGCCGATCCCAGATAAGGGTGCCCGGACGTATAATTATAGATAAGATCTGCTGTTCCTGCAACGTTCATTCCTGTCTTATGGTCAGTCTCATATTCCCGTAGCATGTCAGCGATTTCCTCCGGCGAAAAATTCATATCCACCGTAAACCGTACGGCAATGTTCCACGGGCTGTTATATCGATGCTCTGTCTCCGGCCGAATCTTTAATTTCAGGTTTTTAATATCATAAACCCCTGCCATAATCACAGAGTGAAAAGCAGGCAGCTTTTCCCGATTCAGATAATAGCGCCTGAGCAAAGAGAGAAAATCCAGGAAAACCTGATTATTTGCAGCACTGTCCACTTCGTCGATCATCAATACGACCGGCCTTACGGATTCCCCCAGGTCATCCAGACAATCCGTCCGAACAGCCTCAACAAACATCCTCGCAAAAGCCCGGGAAATCCATGGAAACCACAGCGTATACAGGCCTTATATATTCCGCCAGCGCACGCAGTATCGTCGTCTTGCCATACTGTCTGCCGCGGTTGATCACAAAGTAACTGCCCCGGTCTACGTAGCGTTCCTTCATCTGTCTGAGCCTGCCATCCAACCGGAGCATATAATGACATCCAGATCTTGATCTAAAGTGATGTTGCCAAGTTCCTTCCCAACAGGAATCACGGGCGACTGATAGATGGTTTCCTTTGTATCATTTCTTATTACATCAAAATAAACAGGCGTTTCATTGTCTTTAGAATTTGCGACATACGCATTTTCTGATCCCGACTGACCGTCTTTAAATTCCCAGGTGGAATTCATTGTCACCTGATAATGCAGTGATACTTCTTCCGGTTCACGTGGACTCAAAATTTGCTCTGCAACTTCCTCTGCATTTTCCGGTGTGACTACTGTCGGTCTCCTTTCTTCCGCTGATTCTGTATTATTTTCCACATTTTGGGAACGGGCCATCACAAAAATCACGCCTATAAGTACCGCAATAACTATTAGTGCCAAAACGCACACAGCCACTAAAGGTTTATTCGTTTTTTCCCCTCTTTACTATTCTGTCTTACTGTTTCATCTGACATTCCGGCACCTCCAACTTCTATTGATATTTTGTTCTTATATCTCCACATCCTGTATCATCACTGGCACCCCCGCCTTCTGACACAGCTGCACCACCGAACTTTCGTCTTCTTTTTCAATAATCGGAAGCCACTCTTTCGGAACTTCCACGTCTTCTCTTCGGGTATTCACCGCCCTATCGATCTTCGGCGAACCAAGGCCCAGGATTTTGTCTTCCCAGTAGGCCCGGTCAGCGGCGGTTTCTCTGGTGAAGTCGGTCAGCACATTTACATAGATCCGACGCATGGCCTCCGACTGGACGATGGTTTTATCCGCATAGAGGCCCCCTGGAAGAGTGCAGAAATGTGCCATACCCGCCACCGCCTCCTTGTTGTCTGGATCGATTTCGCCTAAACAAAAATATAATATATAGAATAACTTTTCGTTATATTTTTCAGGTTCTTTGAATCGAAGAAGGGGGGGGTACGCCGGTCAGGTAGTTGCAGTCGTCGTAAGGATTGTGGATGAAAATCATATCCGGCCTGCGGTTCTGAAAATCGTACTCGTCGTACCTGGTAACGGGCACATAATCCGGATACAGGTCCCCTTCGTAGTGCTCTTCCCGGAAGCTCCCGTCGGGATTCCGGTCAAAGTAGGGAATGGGGACGACGTAGGCGTCGCAGTCCGGATCTTCATCGGCTGCTTTCCAGACGCTTTCCAGAGAATCCCACATGCACGCTTTGTAAGGCAGAAAGACCGCCTCTGTACGCACTTGAATCTCGTTTTTCACACTGTTTTTGACGGAGATCAGAGATTTGCGCAGGCTCTTGTTGGTCCTGCCCCTTGGAATCTCCTGCCCCAGAAGACGGACGATCTCTTCCGCCTGGGCCTTCTCCGCCTTCTTCATAGGTCTGTACTCCTTCTTGCCCGTCCAATGTCCAGCCTCCTGTGCAGGCACGCCTGCACAGGAGGCCTCCGGCTTCGGCGGCGCACCGGTCAGGACGGATTCGAAGACATTGCTGATCTTCAGCACATACCGGAGAAAATGCTTCTCCTCGGTAAATCCTTCATGGACGTTTACCTGCTTTAAGACAGCCGCTTTGACGCTGCTCCACTATAATATCCAATAATTTCTATAGACATTTCCTCATAGTATAACTTTATAATACAGAAAATAATTACCTCTCCTCCAGCCAAAAACGGCACAATACCTCATTATTCGACAAAGTATGGTACAACCATATTGCCTTCAATTTCTTTTGGGCTTAGAATTAATTATCATGTATAGTTTTTTCAGATGGAGCGCCATATGAAATATATTTATTATCCTGAATATGAATTGGAATACCGGCAACTGCTGGACAAGGAACATACGCCAAATCATATTCTGAACATCCGTCTTCTGATGTTTTTATGCGACCATGTTGTTTTACCACCGTCTCATCTGCTCTATATGCGTAATGACAGAATTCTGGAACTCAAGAAAGATCTAAAGGAATTCTTCCAGGCCGGGAAAATCGTTTCTGTTGATTATGCAAGAGGAATGGATGATTATTTCGCATCAAGAATTGATCGGATTACAGATTCTTTCATAAAACGTGAGAAAGAATTTCAAGCAGAACTGATCACACAGGAACTTTTTACAAATATTCATGCCGAACACAATAGAACCGACGAAGAAAAACAACTTACCCTTTTCGATATACGCATAAAAGAGCTTCTTGCAGATTCCAATCGATACAAAAAACAAGCCGCTCTTATACAAAACCAGATGACTGTTCTTTCTGACAAAACCGGCGAAGCAGTTCATAGTACGCAGTTTCGGGATATTCTTACAGAGCTTTTGAAAAATTCCGATATTTCGAAACCTCAGAGCAGATACTTTAAGAATCTCATGAGCAATGCCTACTATTACAGCGGAACATATACCATGAATACGCTGGTTTCCTACAATCCTTATTTCCAAAAGATTGATCTGCAAAGCAGTCTAATGCGCACCCATACAAATGCCACCAATCTGATTGTAGATCCTTATTTTCTTGGAAAACTACTGTCTGTTATGGGAATTGATCCACAAGATATCTTCCTGCTTCGTGTTTCCGACTACGAAGAAATCCGATCTCAAAGATACTGGGCAGAGTTCATGTCATTGTTTGAAACCATTTACACCAGCGCACAGGAGTTAGATCTGTTTTTAAAACAAGCGGAACATATACCGGAAAAGCTTGAAAAGAGGAAAACAAAGGTATTTGAGATTCTCAATTTTATTTTCAGCGATTTATTGATTCCCATATGTCTGTGTGTTTTAACCCCCTCTCCGGTCATTCAGATCGGAACGCCCGCGGTACTTGATGCTGCAAAGATGTATCTTCCCCCGGTCAGAAACGCAGAAATATTCATCCAGCGACACACCAGCGACAAGGTGATAGAACATATCCAACGCAGCCGCGAACCTCTCTATGAATTCTGTTACCAATTAAAAAAGGCGGTCGACGCACTTCGTTGACCGGAAAGGATGAACGATGACAAATATTTTACTCTATGATACCGGCGATGTCAGAGGAGAATTGAACGAGCCTGTCGGAATTGAATTGATTGCCGCAAATCTGCTAAGAAAACTGGGCAGGCATATATTTGTTGATGTGAAATGGTACAATTTTAATTTTTATTCATTTGATCTTCTGCAGTACGACATCATAGGCATAAGTATACATATTAACGGAATGGAAGTCTTTGATTATATATACCGGCTTTGCAGGGAATCCGGTTTTAAAGGATTGATCGTTGCAGGAAATTCCATTGCGACTTTCGCCTGGGAAGAGCTGCTGGACAGCTACCCGGACATTCTGTGTATGATTGGGGAAGGGGAAGATGCATGGGCAGAATTAGTCAAAGAATACCAAAAGGAGCAGCCGGATTATTCCCACGTTCCTAATTTGGCTTATCTGGAACAAGGCCGGATTAAACTGACACCGCGTACAATCTGCAATATGCAGGATTATCTGCCGCCTCTGCGTGTATTCAACCAACAGCTAAGACAACGCCGCGGCATTGCAAGAATCGAAGCCAGCCGCGGGTGCTCGTGGAATCAGTGCACTTTCTGCGGCGCTGACCATAAATACAGCCATACTGGATGGCGTCCGATTCCGGTAGAGACCATACTGGAGCAACTAAGCGAACTGAGCCGGGCAGGATTAACCACCATCTATTTCTGTGACGAAGATTTTATCGGCAACGATTATGCCAGATTTTCTGATCTGATAGACCAGATTCATGAAAAAATGAAACATGGAGAAATCTCTTCTGATATGAGTTTCTTTATATCTGTAAAGCCTGTAGATCTTCTCAAACAACGCAATCTGGAAACAATACAGCATTTCATGGCTTGCGGTCTGAAAGAACTGTTTGTCGGGCTGGAGTCCGGCTGTGCAGCTCAGCTGAAGCGATATAACAAATGTACCACCGTAAAAACAAACTCCCTGGCTGTCAGCCGCATCCGGGAACTGGAAAAAGAAGGTCTGGCAATCGACATCGGCTTTATTTTCTTCGACTATGATATGACACCCGGCGATATTGAGGAAAACATCCGCTTTATAGAGACTCATCAGCTTTATTCGCTTGCTTCGAGTCTTATAAAGCCGCTCCGGATTCAGCCATACACAAAAGCATTTGCATGCACAACCGAAGTACATGCAAATAAACTGCTCACAGATGAGCTGATGTATCCATATCATTTTGCCAACGATATGGTCGAACAAGTCTGGAAAACTTATTCTGAGCTTGAACTTGAAACAATCGCACATAAACTCCAAAGTGTATACCGACGGGAACTGTCATCAAATGCAGAACGAAAGACGGCGGAGAGGAATTTGACAGAGTTGAGAAGCCTTCAATTTTCAGCTCTCAGGACGATCGTGATGTGCCTGATCCATCAGGAAATAGATGGAACCCAGCTGAAGAACCAGCTGGACACTGTTCTGTCACAGGCCGATCGACTGCTGCGGTAGACATCTTTCCCGCAAAATAACGATCCAAATAATCCCTGACCGCGGCCAGATCTGAGATATCGTTATACATGAACTCCCGATTATGGCAAAGAACCCGGATTTCATCCAAATCCGCCCACCGGATCTCGCTGACTTCAGAATCATCCAGACGCGCTCTTTCTATCGAAAGATCGCATATGACAATATAATCATCGAACAGCATATCCGAACCTGTACTCCTGTACAGAAAACGGATATCCTGTTCGTCCAGTACCAAACCAAGTTCTTCTTTCACTTCACGGACACAGGCCTCGATACTGCGTTCCCCCGCCTGCACCTTTCCTCCAGTAATGGACCAGAGAGAAGGGCCGGTTCGCTTGGAAGCCGCCCTTCTCTGGATCAGAAGTTTTCCCCTGGAATCCACAATCCAGACAGAAGCACCAATATGATATTCCCCATCAAGAAACTCTTCATCTGAACGCTTCGTATATCCAAGTTTTCTCCCGCTTCTGTCACAGACATCCCAATATTCCATCATCTATTATCCTCTGGAAGCTTTACAAACGGCTCCTGAAACCGTCTTTGCACTTCATCATATCCTCCACATGTCATCTTTCCTTCGGGACAATTCCCCGTCGTATAGCAGCTTGGACCATAATGGCCGAACAGCAGCGGGGAGACACGTCTCAACACATTAAGCATCCGGATCGCAATCATACGTGTTTCCCATTGGGTTCGGTTACAGGAACGCAGACTAATAAAGTGCCTTAACTCGCGCCCGTTCATGGTGGTGGTAATATCAATCATATTTCCGCTTAAATAAAGATATGATACCTCATATTTGTTCAGACCAGCCACGCACAGATACTCATGAAGTTCTTTGGTTCTGGCATAGGCATCTTTGTATCTTTGCAAAAGTCCCGGATCTGCCTTGACAGTATTTGGAATCATGTAACGCTCACATCTGCATACATCATGAAAAGGCGGAATGATAATTGACTGCATCCTATGCCGGGTAAGATGCGTGATCGCCGCTAATGTAACGCTATTGATCCGGAATGTAAAGTTAATTTGTTCCAGTTCTCGAGGACGACGATTTGTCAGCACCAGTTCTAAAATCTGTCTTACGCGATCTTTATTCTTTAAAAGACAATCGATTTTCGCAGTGGGCAGATTGGTATATTCAATAAGTGCGGCTCTGGCAACCGCCTGTTCCGGATTCTCCGTACAAGCCAGTAATTCCACAAAATCAACAAAATCATCCTCTGTACCATCTTCAGGAGCAATCAACTCAACAAGCCTGTCATACTTATTTTCTTTGCCGCTCTCCATTACCGACAAGTCATCAAATATAAACGGACACAGCCTGACAGCCTGCTCCAACAGGTCTTTGCCCAATGTGTTGATCTCTGTATGTTCCTTACCCCTTCCATAAACCATGGAATAGATGATATTACACAATTCTCTTGCATTTACAGTACAGTAAAAATTACTTTTGTAAGAATATGGAAGCAAAAATCTGGCATCTTCCTTCGGTATACCAGCGCCTACAAAATCTTCATATTCCCAAAATAAATATTTCATATGTTCTACATATCGGTTCTTCAGCTCATCCGCATTTTCCAGGGGAATTCCGTTTTTGTCAACGAAGGAAGGAATCTGAAATCCCATATGGCTGAAATCCACATAACGTCTTGATTTGACCGTAAAAGCAGCAAGACGAAATTCAAGCATAAACTGTTCTACATAGGCAGACACATTGACAAAAGCCAGGTTGAAGCTAATGTGCTCGATAATCGTTTTATGACCTGAAGCAAGCACTTTTTTAATCAATGTCTGATTTTTTTCAGTATCTCCAGCCCCCTCAAAGATCGCCAGGGAATCGCCCATCGTTGTTGATATACGAGCGCTTGACGAAATAATTCTGTCCGGATCATTTGTACATCCAATGATCTTAATCTTAGCATCCATATGTATACTCCATTCCGGATTCATTCTTTGACCGAAAAATACGGTCAGAAACCTCTGATAAATTTAACATGATTCCCTGATGTTGTCAAGGATGCGGAGATCCGAATCAAGAACATACTTAACATTAAATCCCTCTAATGCTTACTATTCTGATCCTGAGATTTTCTCTCCTGTATCAAGTAGTGCTTCCACAGCCGCCAAGATCACACTCATTTGTCTTTCATTACAGCAGTTCAACAACCGAAGCACTTTCTGGTATGTTCCGTCCGTTTGACTCTGGTCTGGATAAATAACCGTATCCGCCGAAATGTTAAAATATCGTATAGTCCTTTCAAACACTTCATAACTTGGACTGTTTCTGAAACGTTCCAAATCTTTTAAGTATGGCAAAGAAATATCGAGTTTTTCAGCCAACTCAGCTTGTGTAAGATTTAGGTTCATACGTGCATTTTTCAATACTATGCCAAATTGTTTTGGATAAAGCGCCATAATAACCTCCCATATCAGATGTTTAGTAATGCTCTATTATATACAAAACGATTAAGCAGTATTTTTTTGACATATATAAGACGAAAATAAATTCAGATCTTTCCTTTATTCCAGATAATTATTTGTTTCTGTTTCACGCCAAACCTCCCTCTTCCTTTATTTCTTCCAAGGTTTTAATTATCGTTATATACCGCCTGTCACAGTCTTTATCATTTCCAAAATAAGGTAATGCTTTTTCAAAATATTCTCTTACCTTTAAATATTTTTTCTGCTTATAATAAAACATCCCTATTGTCATTGACGCATTAATTATTAACCCATAATTATCAGGGTCTGAATTATATAACTCTGTAAAAATCTTCAAGGCAGGAAGATAACATTCTAAAACTTTATCTCTTCGTTTTAGTTCTTCAAAAATTATGCCTTTATTCATTAGACAAATCGCATATTCTTTTTGGGATTTATCAGTAGCTTCATCAGAATTTAAACGAATAGCATTATTTATATAGATTAATGCTTGTTCAAATTCTCCAAGCTTCCCGTTTCCGTCTTATAGCACATACCACACCTCTATTTTGTCAGACATTAGAAAACAATTTCCGTCCTTTTTGACGCATTTTCCTAAAAAAGTCAACTCAGCATTTACAAAAAACTCTTCCCTTTTCCAGAAAGCCGCATTATAATAAAATTAATAGTATTTATAATGGAGGTTTTTATATGGGCGGCTTTTTTGGAGTTGCGTCAAAGAACGACTGTATCTTTGATTTGTTTTTTGGGACAGACTATCATTCTCATCTTGGTACGAGAAGAGGCGGCATGGCGGTATACGGGAAAAACGGTTTTGACCGGGCCATCCACAATATCGAGAACGCGCCTTTCCGCACCAAATTCGATAAAGATATGCGGCAGATGAAAGGCTATCTGGGCATCGGGTGTATCTCCGATTACGAACCCCAGCCCCTGATCATCCGCTCCCACCACGGCACCTACGCCATCACCACCGTAGGCAAGATCAACAATACCGAAGAAATCACCAATCTGATCTATCAAAACGGCAATACTCATTTTCTGGAAATGAGCGGTGGAGATATCAATCCCACGGAGCTGGTCGCTGCCGTTATCAATCAAAAGGAAAATCTTATCGACGGCATCCGTTATGCACAGGAGCTGATCGACGGCTCTATGACGCTGATGCTCATGACGCCAAAAGGGATCTACGCAGCAAGGGACCGCATGGGACGGACTCCTGTGGTGATCGGCCAAAAAGAGGACGCTTTCTGCATCACCTTTGAAAGCTATGCCTATCTGAATCTTGGATATGAAGACTACCGGGAATTAGGCGCCGGAGAGATCGTCGTTGTCACACCGGAGGAAGTCCGCACCCTGTCTGCGCCGGGGAAGGAGATGAAGATCTGCACGTTCCTGTGGGTTTACTACGGGTATCCTTCCAGCTCCTACGAGGGGGTCAATGTGGAGCAGATGCGCTACAACTGCGGCGAAAAGATGGCCCAGCGGGACGACGCCCACCCGGATATCGTGGCCGGTATCCCGGATTCCGGTACCGCCCATGCGGTGGGTTATGCTAACCAGTCCGGCATCCCCTTTTCCCGGCCTTTTGTCAAGTACACCCCCACCTGGCCCCGGTCCTTTATGCCCACGATCCAGAACAAGCGGAACCTGATCGCCAGGATGAAACTGATCCCGATCCATCAGCTGATCAAAGGCAAAAGTCTGCTGCTGATCGACGATTCCATCGTCCGGGGCACCCAGCTTCGGGAGACCACAGAATTCCTGTACCAGAAAGGAGCCAAAGAAGTACACATCCGCCCGGCCTGCCCGCCCCTGATCTACGGATGCAAGTACCTAAACTTCTCCCGGTCCACCTCCGACATGGACCTGATCACCCGGAGGACCATTTCCCGGCTGGAGGGCACGGAAGATGTACCGGAGAAAGTGCTGAAGGAGTACGCTGATCCGAATTCCGAAAAATACGCGGTCATGGTGGAAGAGATCCGGAAGGAATTAAACTTCACTTCCCTGCAGTACAACCGCCTGGACGACCTTCTGAATTCCGTAGGGATCGAGCCATGTAAGCTCTGTACTTACTGTTGGAATGGGGAGGAATAGAGGAATTCAGATTAGCTGTATTGTTCAGAAAGGAGAAGTCTATGAGTGAAGAAGCAAGCCTCTGGCGATGATTTTATTGTACCAGTTCTTCACGCCCCGCCCCGATACTCCGACGGCGTGCACCCCATGATCTTCCGGAAGGTCTTGCTGAAGTAGCTGGTGCCGGAGAAGCCGCAGGCGTAGGCGACGTCGGTGACGGAGCGGCTGCTGTTCTTGAGTTCGCTGGCCGCCTGGCGGATGCGGTATTCCAGCAGATAGGTAAAAGGCGTGGTGTTCAGATTCTGGGAAAAGCAGCGCAGACATTCCCGGCCGCTGATATTGGCGGAGGCCGCGATCATCTCCAAAGAGATCTTCTCCTCGTAATGGCTGTGAATATATAAAAGCATCTTCTTGATTCGCTCCTCTCCCTAACCGCCGGTCACTTTTAGAGCCTTCAGGACCGCCTCGGCCTCCTGATACAGGAGAAACCAGGCCTGGGACAACTCGCTTCTCACGGTAAATTCATAGCCTGGTTCTTCCCGGTCCGCCGCTTCGTAGGAGCGCCGGGTCCGTTCCAGGATCTCCCGCCCTTTGGCGGTGGACGGGCTGAGGTGTACGGCCTCCAATTCCCGGCACTCCAGCATCGGCATCACATACTTCTGCTCATAGACGCTCCTGTGGGCTCCCGCGATCAGCCGGGCGTCTAGAATCTGATTCAGGGTGATCACCGGAAATCCCGATACGGGTTCCTGATAGTGAAGCATGTTGGAGTTGATAAAGGCGCCTTCTCCCGCCGAGATCATATGACACCGGTTGTTGGTGGACAGGCGGACCGTCCCCTGCAGCACATACAGGAACTCCACATCCGAATGCCAGTGCCAGGGAATCACTCCCCCGGGATACCGGTTCATCTCCACATAGCAGGCAAGATAGGGAAAGGCCTCTTCCGTCCTGGGGAGCTGTTCCTGCAGATTCTCATTCAGCATCAGAGAGGTTATAATCATATCGCCATCCTCCTTCTATTATTGTCCATATAATGATAAATATTGTCCATATAGACACTGTATTCTGCCTGTTTTTTCGATATAATGATAGCACTAAAAGAAATCAGCCGCAAGTGCGGGAAAAGGAGGAGCGTATGAAAGTTTATAACATTAAGGATTCCAGAGAATTTTTTGAAAAGCTTACCGCATGCAAAGGTACCGTGGAAATCGTAAAGGAAGACGGGACGCGCCTGCCCCTCATGGCCGGTTCGCCGACTTCCGAACTGCAGTCCATGACCTGTTTTCAAGGCGCCATCCGACAGATGGAACTTTACTTCCAGGATCAGAACGATTGTACACAGATCCTTCACTATCTGATTAACAAGCGGAATCTCGCAGCATGAATAACACCCATCATATGTCCCTACAAGCAGGAGAGCCCTCTTCCATGGTCTGAAGGACCA
Organism: uncultured Lachnospiraceae bacterium; assembly: GCA_910584945.1. GTDB lineage: Bacteria > Bacillota > Clostridia > Lachnospirales > Lachnospiraceae > Hominiventricola. Next base: position 95,944 of record CAJUDY010000007.1, read on the forward strand.
GAGAAGAGGGCTCTCTTCTTAGTGTTTACTCCTTATACCGGATCACCATCCGGTCTTCCAGCTCCTCGGTGGAGGAGATGATCAGCTCCGTCTCCCGGTCGATGACGCCTTCCTCGACGGCCGCATAGCTGTCGTTTTGATCCAGCACCTTGACATAGACCTGTTCCGCCGCCAGCTCGGTTCCCAGGATGCCGGAGCGCTCGCTGACGATATATACAAAGGTTCTCTGATTGGCGTCGATGTGCAGGGCGTTCAGCGGGATGCAGCAACCGAAGGTCTCCGACTGTGCCTCCACCTGGAAGTTTCCGCTCTCGCCGATGGTTCCCTCCCCCTCGGGCAGGAAGACGCGGGCGTCATAGAGCTCAGGATTCAGCTCATTCTCTGCCACATAGTCCACGCTCAGTTCCTTTTTCGAAGAACCGCCCAGCGTCAGCTCCACAGCGTCCCCCTGGTTCACATATTTCTTCTGATCTTTTGTCAGGGATACCTGGAACTGCATAGGGCTTGACAGGTCCGCATAGACCACCGCCGCCCCGTCTCCCACTCGTTCTCCAGGGCTGACCTGTATCCGGGTGATGACACCCTCCGCCTCCGGGTAGACCTGGCCGGAAGCGTCCCGCACCTTCTGATAGGACGCAAGCTCCTCCTGAAGAGCCGCAAGCTCCAGCTGGCTCACCTCCAGGCTGCTGTCCGCACTGTCCGCCTGCCTTGCGTCCTCCACTTTGCGGCCCGCGTCCAGCAGAGAATCCGCTTCGGAGCGTTCGGCGTCCTCCACAGCCCTTCTGGCCGCGTCGACGCCGTCCTCCAGAGAATCCTTCTTCTCTTCCCAGGCAGACTTTTCAGCATCTTCTCCGCTGAAGTCCGGTTTTTCCACCGGGTCCCTAGTGTGCGCTTCATAGGCGCTCTTCGCCGCTTCCAGCCGCTCCATTGCCGCCTTCTCCTGTTCTTTTGCCGCCGAAAGCTCCGGATTTTCCCTCTTTTCCGGTGCTTCCGCCTGCCCGGCGTCCGTCCCTTTCGCGGATTCCTGCGGTGTCCCCGGGGAAGTTCCGGTACCGTCCTGAGCTCCTCCGCCTTCGCCCCCATCTTCCGGCGTCCCAGGCGAAGTTTCGCTCCCCCCGGCTGTCCCTCCTTCCGGCTCCTTCGGCGCCGGTTCCGCCGTCTTTGCCGCCTCTTCCAGTTCTTTGACCTTCGCCGATGCTTCCTCCGCTTCTTTCTGCGCGGCGTCAAGCGCCTGACGAAGCTCTGCTTCTTTTTTTACCCACTCTTCGTAGGCCGCCTGCCGGGCCTCGCGGTCCGCTTTGGAAGTGGTTTTTACCGGATGGTCCTCGTGGGAGTCATAGGCGTCCTCCGCGTCCGCGAGATCCTCTCTGGCCCGCTCCAGGTCCTCTCCTGCCTTCTCCTGGGCCCGCTGATAGTCCTCCTGGGCCCGGGCGTTCTCGGTCTGCTGCTTCTGTGCGTCCAGCCCCCGATTCTGCGCCAGCGCGGCGATCTGCAGCTCGCACTTCTTGATCTCCAGCTCTTTTTCCCGGATTTTTTCGTTCAGGTCCTCTATGTCCAGATCAAAGAGTAACGTCTCCGGCGTCACTTTATCCCCCACATTGGTGTAGACGGTCCGGACCCGCAGGCCGGAGAGGGCCGTCACCGCGTACTCCCTTCCCTGATGGACGATCCCGTCGGCCCTCACCGTATGGTTCAGCGCCATCCTCCGGGGCGTATCCACCGTCACCTGAGGCAGCCTGGACGCGTAGACCGCCCGGGAGATCAGCGTACAGAAAAGCATAAAGATCAGAAAGACACCGAAAGCGATCAGGATTTTTCGTTGTTTTTTCCAGAATTCCATCTCTTTTTCACTCCTTTAACCCCGAAGCCACGATGCCCTGCTCCAGATATTCCCGGCCTGACAGGAAGACAAAGACCGCCGGAATCAGTGTGATCACCGACGCCACGAAGGAATAACCGGCCTGATCAAGGCTGATCTCCGGCAGATACAGGGACAATGGCCACAGAGACTGATCCTCCAGAAAAGCCAGGGGCTGTTCGATCAGGCTCCAGTATTCCAGGAAACCCAGCACCACCGCCGAGAGGATTCCTCCGGAAGCTAAGGGAAGCCCGATCTTTCTAAAGATCATCCACTCTCCCGCCCCGTCGATGCGGGCGGCCTCGATGAGCCCTTTGGGCAGATTACAGAAACCCCGGTACACCAGGAATACCGGATAGGTGGAAAATACCGCTGGCAGAATGATCGAGCCATGGGTATTCATCAGAGACAACCCGTTAAGCACCAGATAGCTGGACAGCATGGTCACCTGAAAAGGCATCAGCATCAGCACGATATATAAGGTAAATAAAAGCTTCCGGAAGCGGAAGGGATACACGGCAAAAGCCCAGGCCGCCGGTACCGCGATCACCAGCTGTCCCAGCAGAATCCAGGCAGTCAGTTTCATGGAGTTCCAGAAGACGACAAAAAACTGCGGCGTCTGGAACAGAATCTTGACATAGTGGTCAAAGGTGGGGTACCACGGCCAGAAGTGCCATCCAATCAGCTGATCCTGGTCCGCCATCAGCGGAAGCAGACTCTCCCGAAGCTCGTAGCGGCTCATCACCGAACCGCTCAGAAGGAAAAGAAGCGGCGCGCAAAACGCTGCCCCCAGCAATAGAAGCGCGCCCTTCGTCGACGCATTTCGCAATATTTTCTTCATGGATTTCATCCCCTCTTTGTTTACTCTTTTTGATCCCACAGCCTCTGCAGGATGAGAATCACCGCGAATAACACGGCTCCCACGCAGACGGCCGCCGCCGCCATCTTATCCAGCTCCAGATTCACGAACCAGTTGTTAAAAAGGTGCTGCAGAAGATACATGCTCTCATGGGGATAGGAACCCGCCACCAGATAGGCCTCCCGGAACACCTTGAAGGAGTTGAGGAAGGAGAGCACGGTGATCGTGTACAGGGTCCCTTTCAGATTTGGAAACACCACTCTCCAGAAGCACTGCCGCTCTGTGGCCCCGTCCACCTTCGCCGCCTCGGTCAGGTCCGTGGACACGGAAAAAATCCCCGCCAGCCACAGCACAATTGTATAGCCCAGATTTTTCCACAGATAGCTGAAAACCAGCACCCAGAAGGCGGCGGAGGTTCCCATGAAATCATAGTACTGTCCCTCTCCCAGGACTCCCAGGCCTATCAGCCAGCCGTTTAAGAAACCCTGCCTGGAAAACAGCATTTTCCAGATCAGCACCACCGTCGCCGCCGGCATGGCCAGCGGAAATAAGTACAGGGACTTGATCAGCTGAATCTCCTTTAACCTGCTAAGCTGCACCGACAGGAACAGCCCGATACCGATGAGAAGCGGCAGGCAGACCAGGGTAAAACGCACCGTATTCTTCACCGCCAGCAAAAAAGCCTGGTTGGCAAAGACAATCTGATAATTCCGAAGTCCGGTCCACTCCTCCGTCACCGCCGTCAGAAAGGAGCGCCTCACCACGTCCAGAAAGGGGCAGAGCACAAAGAGCACCACGCCCGCCAGACTGGGCAGGAGAAACCAGAGAAAGGCAAACTTATTCCGCCAGATAGATCGACGCTTTTTTGACAATTTCTGCCGCTCCTTCTTCCGCACTTCGTTCTCCTTCCAGTACCTTGATCCCTTCCTCGTATACCAGGCCGCACAGATAGTCGTCAGAGAGAACCGGATGCTTTAGAGACTCCACATAAGAGGTGAACCGATCCCGTTCCTCTTTATTCGGCCAGTACAGGGACAGTTCCTGCTCCCCGCCCCCGTCCATGGAAAGGGTCATGCTTCCGTTCTCGTCGTTTTCCTCGGAGACGTCAAAATGCGCCTCGTAGGCTTCCTTGTTCACCGGAAAGCCTTCGTAGATCTGTTCCTGGGTCTCCGGGGCGAACATCATTCGTACGAACTCCTCGGCGGCTCCCGGCTGGGTCGACTTGGAGCTGATCCCCACCATAGCCACCGGAAGGAAGGCGTCGGTCACCTGACCGCCCATCACACGGTAGTCAAGCTGCTCATCGGTCCGCAGCACGGAGGTCACATTGTCAAGGCAGAGCTGGATGCTCTCCACATAGCCCCCTGCCGCCAGGGCGTACCCCCGGGGAATCTGGAGCACATTGCTGCAGACCTGCATCCGGTCCGCTATGGGGTCTCCGCCATAGGAAATCGTCTCTTCCGCCTCTTCTTCCAGCTGCTCTGCCTGTTCGGAAATCGTCCCCATTTTCTCCGCGTCATAGATCTGCTTGACCAGCTCTAAAAATTCCGTCACGGACGCCTCCTTAATCTGTCCCTCTTCCCCGGTCCATTCGGAAGCGGACACCATGCCGAAGAGTCGGAGCAGGGACTCCGGGTCCGTGATCCCGAAGACGCCGCCCTCCGGGTATTCCTTTCGAAGGGCCTCCATGCCGGAAGCGATACTTCTAAGATCGTCCATCTCTTCGATCACATCCCTGCGCCCTGCCAGAAGGGGTACCCGGACGCACATGGGCATGACATAGACCGCACCGTCTTCGTCCGCCGCCCCTTCCGCCAAATTGGAAAAAAGCTCCGTCTCCGACTGGATCTCCTCCAGTACCGGACGTAAGTCTCTCAGCATTCCTTTTTCTATATAGGTGTTCATGGGCAGACCGTCCAGAAGCAGCACGTCCGGCCCTTCCCCGGACAGCACCTGGGTGTTCAGCCGTTTGACGGCGTCTTCTTTTGTCATGGCGTCGTCGCCCTTTATGCCCACCTCATACCGGACATAGACGTCCGTGTGCGCCCTTTTATAGTCCGTCACCGCCTTGCGCAGGCTGTCATTTTCCTCCAGACTGTAGACCCGGATCTCCCGATCCGGCATGGAAGGGATCGTCTCGTCAAAATGATACTGCACAAACCCCACCGATGGGGAGAAAGCGATCTGGAATTCCTGCCCCGCAAGCACTTTTAACCGATAAATGAAGGCGTACGAGTCGCCCAGAGCGCTGAGGGCGCCGTCGATCACCTGTTCCATGACGCTGCCGCCCAGCACATGACGGTACACCCCGTCCCTCCCGGCGAGATAGACCACGTCCTCCTCTGGACTTCCCGCCACGGCCAGCGGAAAACCGCCGCCTGTGTAGGAGACGGTTCCGTCTTTCAATGTCTGGGCGATATAGGCGTCCACGGTATGGTCCTGGGGACGCAGCGTCTCTTTTTGGAGGTCGTAAAGGTAGAGCCGGTCATATCCCACCGCCATCAGCGTCTCCCCGGAAAAGTCCATATATCCCACAGCCCGCTCCGCGGTGAACAGTTCCCGGACGCTCTCCTTCTCCACGTCCACCTGGCAGATCCGGCCGCGAAAATCACCGGCGAACAGCCTGCCGTCCTCTTTGAATACAAAGGATTCGATGCAGGTCCCGTCTTCCTGGGAAAATCCAAAGTCCACGACCTTCACGGTTTCGTCCGGGAGAGCGAAGACGCAGTAATTTCCTTCCCAGTCTTCCGGCACTTCTTTACCGTAAGCTTCCCGCACCACGTCCGGCATCTCCCCTGAGCAGGAGGCGGCCACGGTTCCGTCTGGTCCCATCACCGCCGCCAGGCAGTACACGCCTTCTAACAGGGGAAACCATGCGGTCTCCTCCTGCTGCCAGGTCTGCCCCCCGTCTTTGGAGCGGTAGAGTCCCTCTCCAAAGCTGATCACCGTAAGACTGCCGTCGTCCAGCCAGTTCACGCCCCCGTTCCGGTTGACCTCCTCGGGGAATTCGTAAAAGGTCTCCATATACCTTCCCATGGCCTCGCTGCCGGGCGCGGCAAGTCCGGTCTCTCCATTCTCCTCCGCTCCCTTCCCCGCTCCGCCGCAACCTGACAGTAACAGCATCGCAGCGCAGAGCAAAGCGCCTGCTCTGATCCACTTGTCTTTCATTCCTCTCCTCCTCTCCGCCAAAAGACGCGTTTTTTACTCCGCAAGATAGATCGCTGCCTTTTTCACGATCTCCTCCACGGTATCCTCCACGCCGGCGCTTCCGTTCAGCGCCTTCTGCCCGATGTCATACACCACTTCCTCGATCACCGCGTCTCCGGCGCACACGGCGTCTGCGGACTCCGCCATGCCTCTTAGCTTCTGGAAATCCTCTTCCCCGGCCCACTTGATATCCAGGCTGAAGCCGATGCCGTCCGGTCCGGAGCTGCCGATGCTGATTCCCTGGTCCACCGGCCTTGGATTCTCTTTCAGATGCTCGAAGGACGCCATATTGACGGGCAGTCCTGTGGACACCTCGCTGTCCTGCAGTTCCCGTCCATACAGGAAGCGGAAAAAGTCTTTCGCAAGTTCGCTGTCCTTCGATCCGGCGCAGATGCCGATCATTCCTTTGGGGATAAAGCCGTTCTTGATCTGGCCCTGCCAGACCTCATATCCAAAGTTTTCCTCCTGGCCCGCCAGAGTGGCAATGGCGTTAAAGTCTCCGTCCACCATAGAAGTGATCCCTGCGCCGATCTTCTGCTCTCCCATAGCCACGCTGATCGCGCCGGTGTCTGCGGACGCAAAGTATTCCATGGCTCCGTTCCAGTTCAGGCTGTTCTCATAATGCATGGTATATTCTGTAAGCTCTTCCTCGGAGACGCCCTTGATCTCCGCCTGATAGATCCGCTTCGCCTGGGTCAGGAATTCCGCCAGACGCTCCTTGTCGATGGAGCCGCTTTTCGGGTCCATCCATGTGCCGGAGCAGTTGATTCCCAAGGTCCGGAGGGTCTTGTCTTCTGTCAGAAGTCCGGTCAGCCCTCCCTCCGGACTGGCCTCCCGAAGGGCTTCCACAGCGTCCGCGAAGGCAGTGAGGTCGGTAATCTTTTGGATTGCCCCCTGATCGCCCACCAAAAGAGGCAGCCGGAACCGCAGAGGCAGATACCAGAGCTTCCCGTCCTCCTTGCAGGCCTCCACAATATTGGGAAAGAGCGCGTCTTCTCCGCTGAATTCTCCCGCAAGCCCGCTTAAGTCGGTCAGTACGCCTTTCTCTTCGTAGGAATACCGGGGAAGTCCGTCCAGCACCAGAAGATCCGGCCCGGAACCGGACATCAACCGGGTATTTAAGTTTTTGATGGCGTCCTCGGAAGTCATGCCGCTGCCGGTATTCAGTCCGATTTCGTACCGTACATAGGTTTCCGGATGCTGCTTTTGGTAGAGGCTGACGGCCTGACGGACCGCATAGTTCTCGGTCAGACTGTAGATACTGACCTGCTCCTCGGGTATGGTGGGAATGTCCGGATTGTAGACGTAGCGGTACAGCTTCCCGTTGGTATAGAGAATCAGGAATTCATTGTCCGGCAGGACCACCATCCCGGCCAGACTCATCTTGGGGTCTCCAAGAGAGCTTAAGTTTCCTTCCATGATCTGCTCCACCGCCGTGCCGCCGATCACATGACGGTACAGTCCGCTTTCGCAGGCAAAGTAGATCACGTCCGGCTGCTCTCCCTCCGCCAGGACGACGGTGTAGGAACCGGAATTAGCCCCTACGTCCCCCGCGTTTTCCGTGAAGAAATCCTGCAGGACCTTGTCGTTGTCCCCAGGCATCCGATGTTCCATATCGTAGAAGGTCAGACCCCTGGAACCGCTGATGATCATAGAGGAGTCCGTAAAGCATACATAGTCCGAAATTCCCTCCATCTCCATCAGCTGTTCCTTACTGCTGCCGTCCGGACTCATCTCATAGATTTTGCCGCTCATGAGAAAAGCATAGAGCCGACTGTCCTTCCCGAACCAGAGCTGAAAGACCTCATTGTTCCCGTCCGGGGACGCAAGATCGGACGCGTTTCCTTCCGGGTCCACGTAGAGGCAGACCGGATGATAGCCGCCGTCCGAAGCTTCGGAATCATCGCTGGGCGGGCTGTAGACCAGGGCCACAGATCCGTCCGGCGCGATCGCCATATGGGCGATGTAGGCTTCCCGAAGTTCCCGAAGCCAGGGCGCCTCCTTCATGCTCCAGCTCAGCCCGTCGTCGGAGGATACATACACGCCCGCTGTCTGTTCGATCAGCATTAGCTCTCCGCTGTCCAGCCTCTGAAGGCACAGCGTCGGATAACTGCTCATGGATACATCCTCCGGCAGCGTGACTTCCGCCTCCAGATAGCGTCCCATACTGCGCTCGCCGCCATCGCCTGTTTCTTCTTCTCCGGCCTTTGGCGTCTCCGTCTGTTCCTCCGGGCTGACGGACCCTGTCGGTTCCTTTTCTTTTCCGCCGCATCCCTGCAGGCAGATCATCGCGCCCAGCAAAAGGCACGCAGTCAGTTGTCTCAGTCTTTTTTTCATAGGAAATATCTGCTCCTCTCTCTTATTTCACTCGGACAGATAGATGGCTGCTTTGCGCACAATCTCCGCCACCGTATCCTCCACATCGGCGCTTCCATTCACTGCCTTTTCTCCCAGTTCCCATACCGCCTGCTCGATCCTCGGATCACCCATGCATACGGCAGAGGCATTTTGAACCATTACTTTCAGCCGCTCAAAGTCTTCCTCCGGACTTCTCTCCACCTCCAGGGCGAAGATGTCCTCCCTGGTGTCATCACTCACCAGTATGATCCCTGCCATCCCTTCTTCGTCTGTCTCTGAAAGACGGTTCAGCGCCTCAAAAGACGCCTCGTTCATGGGGAACCCAGAGGGCAGTTCCAGATCCTGCAGTTCTCTCCCATACAGGAAATGAAAGAATTCCCGCACCAGGGGATCTTCCTCTGCCCCTGCGCAGATCCCGACCATGCATTTGGGAAGGAAGCCGTCCCTGATCTGCCCCTGCCAGCCGGCATAGCCGAAGTTCTCCCGCTGATGAGCCAGCGTAGTGACGGCGCTGAAATCCCAGCCGAAATCATAGGTGACTCCTACTCCCAGTTTCTGATTTTCCATTGCAACATCGACCGCATTCGAGGATGCGACTGCATAATACATCTCTTCTCCAGCAACATCCGATTGCCAGCCCTGCTCATCATTCTTCTGATGATTCCGGAGCATGTCTTCATCCACGCCTGCCAGTTCCGCCTGATAAATGCGCCTGGCATTTTGGAGGAACCCGGTCAGATTTTCCTCATGGATGGTCCCGGACGCCGGATCAACCCAGGCGCCGGAACAGGTGATTCCCAGGCCTTTCAGCACCTCTTCTTCGGTCATAAGGCCAATGAGCGCCCCGTTTGGATACGTTTCCCGAAGTCCTTCCACCGTATCCGCCAGAGAGGAAAGATCACTGACCTGATCGATGCTCCCCTGATCTCCAACCAGGAGCGGCAGGCGAAAACGGACCGGCAGATACCAGAGCTTCCCGTCCACGCGGCAGGCGTCCACCAGGTTCTGGAAGAGACGGTTCTCCTCTTTCTGTTCATACACCAATCCGCTCAGATCCGCCAATACCCCTTTTTCCTCGTAGGAAGCAAGCGGCAGTCCGTCCAGTATCAGAAGATCAGGACCGTCCCCGGACAGAATCCTGGTGTTCAGATTTTTGACGGCGTCCTCCCAGGTCAGGCTCCCGTCCCCCGAAAGTCCGGTTTCATAGCGCACATAGACCTCTGGGTGCTTCCTCTGAAAGAGACTGACGGCCTGGCGGATGGTATAAGTTTCCTCCAGACTGTAGATCCCGATCTCCTGTTCCGGCACCGACGGAAGATCGGGGTCATAGGTGTACCGGCACAGCCTCGTCTGATCGTACAGAATCAAGAATTCGTCCGCCGGCAGTACCTGCAGACCGTAGAGCGCCATGGACGGATTTCCCAGGGAATTCATGCCGCCTTCCGTCAGCTGCTCCATGGCCTGGCCTCCGATCACATGCCGGTACAGTCCGCCGCTGCAGGCCAGATAGAGCACGTCTTCCTGCTCCCCTTCCGCCGCCGCCACCGTAAGGCCTCTCCCATCGTTTCGAACGGCGCTTTCCATGCAGCCCTTCACAAAATCCGAAAGTACCGGGTCTGCCGCCGCCGTGATCTTGTTCTCCAGATCGCAGAGGACCGTCTCCCCTCTGGTGGTAAAGAGAACCAGATAGTGCTTCGTAGCGCAGACCGAATCCGGAAGTCCTTCTACTTCCAAAAGCTTCCTGGCGCTGCCGCCCTCCGGGTCGATCTCATAGACCCGGCCGCCCAGATCCCATCCGTAGAGGCGACTGTCCTTCCCGAAGCAGAGCCCGAACAGAGTCTGTTCCGGGGATAATCCCTTAAGCGTCTTTGTATGCCCGGACGGGTCCACGTAGAGGCACTCCGTCTTAAGAGCGTCTTTCAGGTTTCCGTCCTCCCCCACTTCCGCCGATTCATAGGGCGAGTGGAGCACGGCCGCCGAGCCCTCCGGCCCCAGGGCAAAGTCGGTGATCCCGCTGTTCTCTTTCAGTTCCTCGTACCAGGGCGTCTCCTTCTTCGCCCAGGTCTTCCCGCCATCCGAAGAAAGATACAGTCCGGCGATCTCCCCCATCAACGCCAGGTCCCCGTTCTTAAGCCTTGATAGCCAGGTCTTCTGGCTGCCGCCCAAGGAGGCGATCTCCTCCGGCAACACCACCTCCTGCTCCAGATAGCGGCCCATACTCACACTCTGATCCTCTTCCCCCATCCCAGATGCACCCGGGGCCGTGGTGTTAGCAGAATTTTTGCTGCAGCCCTGAAGCAGCAACATGCAAAAAATCAGTAACCCTGCCATCCGCCGCCTGTAGTTTCTCTTCATCTTCACACCTTCCGTTCTCTCTCTGATTTATCACTGCTGTTTTCATCCATTATGATGCTTTTCCTCCCTACGCCGATTCTCAGCCCGATACGGGCTGAGAATCCTGAAAGACCCATTGAGCGGCGTCGATCCTTGGGCGGGGTTTTTCACGTGCCCTAGTACCGCTACGTCCACTCACTAAGCGCGAGCGGGGTCTGGAAGGATAGTCTGCCCGTTTCGGGCGTCCGGACAGCACAAACATGAACCGTAAACTTATCATAACAGACAAATCTCTAAGTATTCTCTAAAACTGGTTATTTTCTTCCGCCTGTGTTACACTAAAAAAAGAAATCTCCCTGTTTTTTAGAGATTCTTTCCAGATTCGTATGCTATCATAAAATAAAGAAATTTCTATAAAGAATGTTGGGGAAACACACGATGAGAATTCTGCTTGTGGAAGACGATGAAAAATTAAATCACTCCCTGGCCTTTCAGTTATCGAAGGAAGGCTTCCTGGTAGACGCCTGCCGGGACGGGGAGGAAGCCCTCTATTATATGGAAGAACAGATTCATGACCTGGTCCTTTTAGACCGGATGCTCCCCCGGCTTAGCGGCACCGAAGTGCTGGACCGCATGCGAAAAAGCGGGAACCAGACCCCGGTCATTCTGATCACCGCCCTCGGCGCTCTGGACGACAAGGTGACCGGGCTGGACCTGGGGGCAGACGACTACCTAGTCAAACCCTTTGCCTTTGAGGAATTGATGGCCCGTATCCGCTGCGTCACCCGCCGCCCCCGGAAGCTTCTGCTCCGGGAACCGCTTTCCTTCGGGGACCTTACCTACGAGATCACGGAGAACACCCTCACCGGGCCCGGGGGTACTTTAAGCGTGTCCGGCCGGGAGGGCAGTCTCCTGGAAACCTTTCTGCGCAATCCGGAGCAGACCCTGTCCCGGTCCCTCCTGCTGACCAGAGTGTGGGGGATCGACAGCGATGTGGAGGAGGGCAACCTGGATAACTATATTCATTTTCTGCGCAGACGCTTAAAGACGGTGGGAAGCCTGAACAAGATCCGCACCGTCCGGGGCGTCGGCTACCGTATCGAATAGCGGAGGATAAGCTGTGTTTCAAAAAGTCCATGTCCGCCTGGCCCTGATGTGCGCAGGCACCACCATCTTCATCCTCTTTGCCATGTCCTGCGGAGCGCTCTATATCTCCGAGCATGGCTTAAAGACCCGGAGCTTTATCTCTTTTCAGAATGATATGAACACCCTGGTCAGCAATCTGGAGCAGCAGACCATCATCACCCACGAGTGGCTGACCCGGATCGAGGACAACGGAAAATACCTGATCAACGTCATCGACAACGGCGTTCCTTTTCTGTACAACGAGCGCAGCACGCCGGAGCAGAAAGCGCTCTTTGAGATGGCCTGGGACTGTTATGAACAGACTTTCGCGGTGGAGTCCACGGTCTCCGCCTTCGATACCTGGCACATGGAATACCGCTTTTCCTCCACCGGAAGAGGCAGCGGCGACTACTACGCCTGCGTCACCACCTCCCAGCGGAACAGCGGCACCTTCCAGGTCATGATCCTCTGTTCCATGGAGCCTCTTCTGGTCCAGATCCGAACCCAGCGCATCCTGTTCGTTCTCCTGGACGTGCTGGCTTTCGCCGCCCTGGCGCTGTTCTCCTGGCATTTTACCAAACGACTCCTGAGCCCCCTGGAGGAAAATCAGCGGCAACAGAATCAGTTCATCGCCGCCGCCTCCCATGAGCTCCGCACCCCCCTGGCCGTCATTCTGTCCTGCGCCTCCGCCTCCGGGCGGGCTTCCGAGGAGGAGCGGGGGCATTTTCTGGACTCCATTCAGTCCGAAGGGCTGCGCATGTCCCGGCTCATCGACGATATGCTCCTGCTCACCCGGGCGGATCAGTGCCGCTGGACAGTCCAAAAGAAGGACACAGAATTGGACACGCTGCTTCTTGATACCTTTGAGGCCTTTGAACCGTCGGCAAAGGAGCAGGGCGTCCGGCTTACGATCTCCCTTCCGGAAGGTGCTGTCCCGCCTGTCCCGTGCGACCCGGAGCGTATTCGCCAGGTACTGGCGATCCTTCTTCACAACGCATTCAGTTATACCCCGAAAGGCGGCTGCGTCCGTCTCTCTCTTGTATATGATGGAAAAACCGCCAGACTTACGGTCGCAGACACAGGGATTGGCATCCCCGACGAAGAAAAGAAAAAAGTATTTGAACGCTTCTACCGGGCGGACCAATCCCGCAGTGAAAAGGGGCATTTCGGACTGGGGCTCTGCATCGCCGCCGAGATCGCAGGCGCCCATCACGGACGAATTCTGGTGACAGATACCCCCGGCGGGGGGAGTACCTTCACAGTGGTACTCCGGACTCAAAGTTGATCCAGAAGATCGGCGATGACGCACCCCACGGTCTCATAATGCAGAAAATCCGTTACGCACTGGTCCACCAGGATCTGTGCTTTAGCCGGGAAATCTTCATCCTGATCCCAGAACACCAGCCGAAGATGCACCTGGGGAAAGACTTCGAACTCATAGGCCAGGTCTCCGGCCTTCAGCTCGGCTCCGCCCGCTGCCAGACAGGCCCCTCTCAGCTCTTCTATTTTCCCCGCGTATTTTTTCTCAAAAGGAGTCAAAAGCGGGTCCTTCACCGCCGGATTCCGGCTCACCACTCCATCGATGGTGTGGCTCGGCACCCATTTGCCCGAGATCACGGGCAGGTCTTTGGTGTAGTGCAAAAGATGATAGACCGCCATGGCTTCGTTGAAGAAGAGCTCCCCGGTCCAATCTTCCTCCTCTTTCTTTTCCAGCACGCCGTCCGCGAGCCGAAGACGGTAAGGGCACTGATAATAATTCAGATACAGATACGATTCGTCCGCCTCAAGACGCAGTATCCGGGCGATCCTCGACGGATCATAGCCGGTGAACTCCTCCCGCCACTGCTGGCACACCAGCTCATGGTTGGAAAAGAGGACTCCTCTGCTCTGAAAGGCATGATAATTCACACTCATACTACCACTTCTCCTTAAACTCTCGTTCTTCCTTCAGATCAATCTTCTCCTCGTTCATCCGGTCAATCCGGATAAACCGCTGCCGGTGCAGATACAGCAAAAGATCGTCGATGATCTCCGGCTCCCCCTGCACCTCCATCTCCACCGTGCCGTCGTAGCAGTTTCGGACCCATCCGGTCAGGCCGAGAAACCGCGCCTTGTACGTGGCGTGATACCGAAAGCCAACGCCCTGGACTTTTCCATAAAAACGGATGTGTTTTCTGATGTTCATATGTCGGCACCTCCTGTCAGCCGTTGGGATATATCATGTGCATAAAAAAAGTGACCATAAGGCCACTTTTTCGTGGAGATAGCAGGACTCGAACCTGTGACCCTCTACACGTCAAGCAGATGCTCTCCCAGCTGAGCTATATCTCCATGAGAAGAGTATAGCACAGTCCGGCAGAAAATACAAACAATTTTTTCAGCGGACGATCAATTTTCCGTCCTCCACGAGCAGCGTGCAGGTTCCACCCTTTTTAAGCCTGCCAAAAAGGAGCAGTTCCGCCAGCAGAGGCTTTACCTCCCCGGCGATGACCCGGTCGATCTCCCGGGCGCCGTATTCCTTAGTGATGCCGGCGTTTTGGATGTATTCCGCCGCCTGGGGCTCGACGGTAAGCTGCACCTTCCTGGCCTCCAGCTTGTCGGAGAGCTCCAAAAGCTTCTTCCCTGTGATCCGCTCCGCCATCCGGTCATCCATTTCCCGAAACAACACAATCCGGCTCAGACGGTTGCGGAATTCCGGCTGGAAGGTTTGCTTCACTGCCTCCATCAGGGCGTCCGTATTGATCTCCCCGCTGCCGAATCCGATCCTGCTCTTCCCAAGGCGGCTGGCCCCGGCGTTGGAAGTCATAATCAGGACAATATTGCGGAAATCCGCCTTTCTGCCCTGATTGTCTGTCAGCGTCGCATAGTCCATCACCTGCAAAAGCACATTGAAAATATCCGGGTGGGCCTTCTCGATCTCATCTAACAGAAGAACCGCATGGGGATGCTTGCGGATCTCCTCGGTCAGGATACCGCCCTCCTCATACCCCACATACCCGGCGGGAGCGCCGATCAGCTTCGCCACCGTATGCTTCTCCGCATATTCGCTCATATCGAACCGGAGAAATGTGATTCCAAGCTCCTTCGCCAGCACTTTCGCCAGCTCCGTCTTGCCCACCCCGGTGGGGCCCACGAACAGGAAGGACGCCACTGGCTTGTTCTCCTCGTTCAGGCCTGCCCGGGAAAACTTCACCGCGTTGACCACCTGGGCCGCCGCCTCATCCTGTCCGAAAATCTGCTTTTTCAGCTTTCCTTCCAAAAGCGCCAGCTTCTTCGTCTCCCCCTTTTCCACCGTCCGGGCCGGGATGTTGCAGGTCTTCGAGAGCACCTCGTCGATCAGGGCTTTACTGACGGTCTGGGTCTTCTGTTCCAGAGGATGCAGCCTCCGATAAGCCCCCGCCTCGTCGATCAGGTCGATGGCTTTATCCGGAAGAAATCGCTCGTTGACATACCTGCTGCTAACCTCCACCGCATACTCCAGCACTCCGGCCCCGTACCGAACGCCATGGAACTGCTCATATCCGGGTTTCAGGCCCTTTAGAATCTCTACTGCTTCCTCTTTTGTCGGCTCCTTGATATCCACATTCTGAAACCTCCTCACCAGACTGCGGCTGCCGGACACATGCTTTTTATATTCTTCGTAGGTGGTGGCGCCGATAAATCGGATATGGCCTGCCGCCAGATAGGGCTTCAGCAGATTTGCCACATCCAGACTTCCGCCGTTCACCGCCCCGGCCCCCACAATGTTGTGAATCTCATCCAGATAGAGAATCGGAACTTCCTCCTTCTCCAGTCCGTCCATGATCTCCTTGAACCGCTTTTCAAAATCCCCCCGGAACTGGGTTCCTGCCAAAAGTCCCCCCAGATCCATGGCATACACCACGGCTCCCTTCAAAGGCTCCGGCACTTGATCCTTCCGAATCATCCGAGCCAGACCATAGGCCAGCGCCGTCTTTCCCACCCCCGGCTCTCCGATGTGCAGCACATTGTTCTTGTCTTTACGGCACAGGATCTGGATGGTCCGCTCCATCTCTTCCCCGCGTCCGATCAGCGGATTCTTCTTTTCACAGGTCTCATTCATATTTTCCAGAAAACTCTTAAACCGGGGGCTTTCTTCTCCTTCCGAATCCTCCTGCTCCTCTTCTCCTTCCGAATCCTGCCTGCACTCCCTGCTCAGGCTTTCCCGGGACATCTCCCCCAAGACTTCCACCAGGTCCACATCCTGGACCGTCATATAATACAGACCGTAGCTTTCCTCCAGATGCATCAGCGCGGCCAGAAGATGGCTCACTTCCACCTCTTCCCGGCTGCTGCTCTCCGCCTGATCAGCCGCCATGCGGAAGACCCGCTCCGCGTCCAGCGTCACCTGGGGGCCCGTCTCCTCAGCGGCCTTTCCCGCCTGTTCCCTCAAAAAGTCTAAAAGATCCTGGCGCAGCTTTTTCGTCTTCCCTCCCCCTGCTTCATACTCCCTCCGAAAATCTTCATCATAGGTCATTCCATAGATCATATGCTCCGGCATAAAATACCGGTGATGCTCCTTCTGGGCCAAACCCACCGCCCGGGCCATCACCTTCTGCATTTTTTTCGTAAACTCCATCGTCAAAGCCTCAATTCTTCATCTCTTTTTCTCTACTGGCACACTGCTTCCACCTTCAGCGGGTGTCCTTCCTCTCTTGCCCACCGGACTGCCTCCGCGGCCTTGGTGCAGGCAATGTCTTTCGGATAGACCCCCGCCACCGCATAGCTGCCTCTGTGGACACTCAGCATCAAAGCCGTGGCTGCCGCTTCATCTTTGTCAAAAATCTGCATCAGCACCTCCACCACAAAGTCCATGGGGGTAAAATCATCGTTGTAGATCAGTACCCGATACGACCTCGGCACTTTCACCCTGCTTCGTGTCTGTTCTTTCATATTTCCTTTTATCGCCATAACGTTCCTCCATCGTACGCTTTCTCTTTATTCTATCCTTTTACGCCTGTCTCTTTGCATGAATCCTGTGAAAAAGAAGTCAACGCCTGTGATAGCAGGCGTCGCAGACCTGGAAAGGCGACCCTAAGGGGAGCAGCTTGCCGCAGTATCTGCATCTTGCAATATAATTGTGCTTTCCCCTGGTCAGATAACGCATAATCGCCATCTCCGTCTTCTCCCTCTCCGACTCCAGCCATTCCTCGTCGATGACCTTCTGCATCCGGTGGGAAAACTGATAGTACAGATCCAGCTGCTTGTAATAGGTCTCGTACTGCATGATCCCCCGCTTTCTGTCCCGATGAAGCACCGGCTTTTCCAGAGACACATCCGCTGTGTAGGTCTTGCAGTACTGAAGCCACAGCGCCACCACAAACCGATCCTTGATGTCGATGGGACAGGTGATCATTCGATACAATGTGTGTTTGTTATCGAATCCGTCGATCATGGCTCTCTGTTTTTTCGCCTGTTCATACAGATACAGCGCCTCGTCGATATTTTCCTTGACAAAGGGCTTCGTGGGAGTCACGTCGTGCCAGATTTTCAAAAGCTCGTCCATAGGCGCTTCAATGTCCAGGAGGATCTGGGGAAAACCAAGGTTTACCTCGCTGACCGGCTCCTCCGCCGCCTGATAGCGCGCCTTGATATACGTGAGCGCCTCCTCTCCCATAGCGTTTACGTAGCCGGTGTCATAGATACCGAAACGCCCGGCCCGGCCTGAGATCTGCTTGATCTCCGACACCAGAAGGGGCCGTCTGCTGACCCCGTCGTATTTTTCCCACTGCAGAAAGACGATTCTCTTCACCGGCAGATTGAGCCCCATGCCGATGGCATCCGTGGCGACCACTACTTTGGTTTTCCCGCTGTTAAACAGATGCATCTGCCGCCTGCGGATCTCCGGCGGCAGACTTCCATAGATAACGCTGGCATTGATCTTCTTCTCCTCCAGCCTGCCCGCCACGTCCAGAACGGATTTTTTGGAAAATACGATCAGGGCGTCCCCTTTTTCCACATCGTTCGGAAACACAAAAGGCCTGTCCTCGCAGAGCAGCCTGGTCTTTCTCTCGTAGCGCTCCACCTCGTAGTCATCCCCGCAGAGCTCGATCAGGTGGATAATCGCCTTCTCCGCTGCTGGGCTCATACAGATATGGATCTCACCGGCCCGAAGCCCCAGGATCGCTTTGGTCCAGGAGTGCCCCCGGTCCGGGTCCGTCACCATCTGCGCCTCGTCGATGACCGCAATATCGTAGTTTTCATCAAAATCCGCCATCTCGATAGTGGAAGCGGTGACCCGGCTTGCTTCCTCCTCGATACACTCCTGACCGGTCCGCATGGTACAGGGGACCCGGTACTTGTTCATCTGCTCATAGACTTCCAGGGCCAGAAGTCTCAAAGGACCCAGGTATACACCGCACCCGGCCAGCTTCAACCGCTCCAGAGAGCGAAAAGTCTTACCGCTGTTGGTGGGACCAATATGCAGAATAAAATGCCGCCGGATTTCCCTTACTTCCGCAAACTCCATCTCCGGGCGCATGGGCACCAGCTCCAGAATCTTGTCCTTTACCTTGTGCTGACGATACCTTGGGTACAGCGTAAATAAAGTCTCCTGACAGATCTTTCCGGGCAGAGCACGCCGCATATAAGCCAGAAATTCTCCATCGATGCCTTCCTTCTGCTCCTCCAGGAGCATCCCCAGATCCAGCTGCACCAGCTTGGGGAGGAATTCCTCCTGGATCTTCCGAAAGAGCGGCTCCCGGTTCTTGCGGATCGCAAAGCCTGACAGATTCTTGATCTGCCGGTGAAGATCCTCCAGATTCCGTATATTCACTCTGGATACTTTCGCATTCTTCAGGGACCGGGACAGCGCCTCCGCCTTCCGGTCCATCCCCGTGTATTTCGGCGGTTTTCTCGGCTTCTTCTTTCCCTCCCGCTCATATTCCTCCGCGTAAAACTGTATCAGTTTCTTCTTATTAATCATAGATGTTTCTCCCTTATCCTTACATCCTTGTTTTTTTTATAAATATGAACGTCTTCTCATCCGAATCTTTCTCACAGAAATGATAATCCAACCCCTGAAATCCTTTGACTGCCTCAGGATCTTCCGCCTGCACTTCGGCCAGATAGCGCACCATCTCTCCCCGGGCCATCTTCGCCAGCGTTCCTTTTTCCACAATCTTCCCATTCTGCCGCTCTCCGAACACGCAGGTCACAAAGCGCACTTGCTCCCGTCCTTTCAGACAGCTGGAAATGCAGCAACTGTACTCCTTAGAGGCAAGGTTCAGGATCAGCGGATCTTCCCGGAACAGATCTTCCGCCAGGCGGTCTCCCCAGTATTCATACAGCGTCTTCCACTTCCCCGCCCCCAGCTTCGCCTGCATCTCCAGGCGGTAGGGCGTGACTCCGTCGAAGGGTTTCAGCATCCCGTAGAATCCGGACAGAATTCGAAGATGCCCCTGCAGATAGTAAAGCTGCTCTTCCTCCATCACCTTCGGCGCCAGATGTTGATACTGGATTCCCTCGTAGGACAGAAGCGCAGGAGTCAGCGTCCGCTCCAGGTCCATTTCCGCCAGACGCGCGAAGTTCTCTCTCGCCAGACGGTCGCTGCATCTCCAGATGGCCTTGCACCGGTCGTAACTGAGGGACCTAAGATACCCAAGCAGCGCCCGCGTCTGCTCCAAATATGCCGGCAGGGCCTGCCAGGGCGCCGTATCCGTATCGATATTCATCTTCTTCGCCGGGGATATGATGATCTTCACAAGTACTTACCTCTCTGTCTTACTAACGCTCATTATATCATGAATCTGCGATTCATGACCGCCATTCGCCGCTCGCCGAATAAGCAAGCTTATTCTTCTTGCTAACGCTCATTATATCCTAAAATCTCTGATGATTCAATTTGAATAAGCAAATAAAAAGGCGGGAATCCGCGAAACGAAACGTACATTCGATCTTGTGTCCTATGGGTAGATATGGTAGAATGAAAAAAGGAAAGCCAGAGACGCCCGGCTCTCTGGTTTTCCTGCTTGTAGTTTCCCACATATTATTCTAGTTTTCAATCGAAACAGGTAAATAAAAAAGATACAAGGGTTTCCCTGTATCTTTTTTATCCATTTCATCTTGATGATCAGTCATAATGTCCCCTGCCGGAAACAGTATAAAAATGCTGCAAAACTCCATCCAATCTCACTTCTTTTTCTTCTGCATGGACAGCAATTTGTCCAGATAGATCGACTTGAACTGTTTGCTTGCCAGCGCCTGCTTCAAGGGCGGGAGTTTTAGAATTGTGCCGAATACGGCCGCCATGGCCCGGTGATTGGCAAAGGCCTGGTTGTCGAAGATCAGGTTCTGCAGGGTTCCTTTCTCGATGGCCTGCAACACAAAACGATGGGTGCTGTTGACCGGCGTGATGACCTGAATGGGACGCTTTTTCAGCTCAATGGCTTTGGAGGGGCAGTTTCTTGCGCAGACCCCGCAGCCGAGACAGATCTCCGTATCGATCTTCGGGCACTTTTTGGTCTTCGTCCCCTCCGGATGCGCTTTCTCCTCCTCCATGGCAATGGCCAGGATGGGACAGACTTTGGCGCATTTGCCGCAGCCGATACAAGTGTCCAGAGAGACTTCCGGCAGATAGTTGGTGGTCGCCACCGGCTGCATGGGGCTGAAATGCCTGGCTGCCTGCAGTGCCTCGCAGCAGCAGCCGCAGCAGTTGCAGATAAAGGCCGGATGTTCCCGCACATTTTCCCCGATCTGGACCAGATTGCTCTCGTAGGACAGTTCCAGCACTTCTTTGGCCTCTTCTTTAGAGATCAGCTTTGCATACTCGCCGTGCTCCGCCAGAGAACGGGCCACATTGTCGAAGGTCAGGCATACTTCCCAGGGAGCGTCGATCTCGCAGGGATGTCCCGCATGGTACATCTTGTGGCGGCAATAGCAGGTGCCAAGACCGATGTAGCTTGCTTCTTCTACAATATGAGTCGCCCGCTCATAATCTAGGATATGATTGGTCTTGTCGTTCATCAACACCGGCTCCTGCACGAACACTCTGCCCAGTCTGGTCTCCGTGGCAAAGAACAGATCCTTGACAAAATCTTCCTCCACGTTCATATACTGATAGTACAGTTCGCTCAGATATTTCTGGTCAATGTCTCCCCTGGTGCGCATGAGCGCGAATTCGATAAAACCTGCCATGGGCGGCGGCATAACAAACTGGCGTTCTCCCCGATACTCAGAGTCCACCAGCAGGGCTTTCTCGCACAAATGGTCCAGAAGTTTTTCTGCTTTGGCCTCGGTGGTTCCCCATACCCTCGCTGCCCGCTTCAGGGTAAAGGGACGGACCGGAAGTCTTGCCGCCCATTTTGCCTCTTTTTCCGTATACAGCACCTGCAAAATCTTATATAAAGTTTCCGAAGCCGGCGCTCCCTGGGTGAACCAGTTGATCCGCTCTTCCAGATTTTTATAGGCGTCTTTTGTCGTCAGATGTCCCATAAATTTCTCCTTCTTTCATTTCCTGTTTTTTAAAGAATCGTCACAGCCTGTCCGCTCCTGGAGGATTCGATCGCCGCAAACACTGCTTTCATGGCGTACAGGGCGTCTTCCCCGGAGACCGAAGCTTCCCGCCTGGTAAACAGGCAGTCCACAAACTCGTCAATCACCCCGGAAGCCGTCTGGCAGTCGTTGGTCTGCATCCGATCCAGATCGTAGGAGACGGTCTCCCCATCCCTAAAGATCCGAATGGAGTAATCGGGGCTGTCGTAGATACGCATAATCCCCCTGGTTCCGTACAGAATCGTGGAATTGTCCTCCTGGCCATAGTAGGCCCAACTGGCCGTCATGGTCCCCACCGCGCCGCCTTCCAGCGTATAGATACAGATTGCCTGATCATCTACTTTGATCCTTCGGCCCTGATCGTCTTTTTTGTCCAGGGTGGCAAGTTTTGCGGTCACTTCCCTGATCCTTTGGCCGGTCAGGTATTGGATCAGGTCCGTCTTGTGGATGCCCAGATCGCCCATGACGCCCATACCCGCCGCTTTTTCATCGAAAAACCACAGGTCCTTCCCGGTCTGATTGATGCTCCAGGTCTCCGGACCGGCGTGCCCGAAGGTGGTGCGGAAGCTTAGGAGTTCACCGATGGCCCCCTCTGCCAGCAGTGCCTTTGCTTTTTTGTGGGCTTTTGCAAAACGCTGGTTCTGTCCGATCATCAGACAGCGGCACATCTCCTTCGCCGTCCGCACCATGGCCTCGCATTCTTCCATGGTGACCGCCATGGGCTTTTCACAGAGGACATGCTTTCCTGCCCTCAAAGCGGCATTGGCGATCTCTGCGTGCAGATGGTTTGCCGTACAGACGCTGACGGCGTCGATCCCCTCCTCCGCCAGCAGGGAATGATAATCCGGATAAGCTTTCCCGCCGTACCGCTCAGCCAGTTCCTCCGCCCTTTTGAAATTCCGGTCATAGTAGCCGACAAGCTGCACTTGTTCATTTGCCAGGTACTCCGGTATGTGCCGCACCTGGGCGATCTTGCCGCAGCCGATGATTCCTGCCCGAATCTTGATCGATTTTTTCCTGTTTTTCACATCACACATGACATCTCCTCCGCAATCTTTATACCTAAAGTGCCAGCTTATATAATGCCAACTGATTAAGACTTATACCTTCCTTGTCTGCTTCGATTGCCAGCCGCTGATGTAAGGACTTTGGCAGCCTTACTACAAATTTTCCGCTATATTTCTCTGCTGATTCCGGGGTGGGAACAGGCAAGTTATTTTCTAACTTGATTTCTATATATCCTTCCATAGCTTCGTTAAGGCTTTCATACAATTCTTCCAAAGTATCCCCTGTACTTTGACAGCCGTCAAGTTCTAAAATCCTGCCGTAAAAATAATGCCCGCTTTCATCGTTCATCTCTTGTACCAATCTTGTATACGGTAACTTCATATAGTCTTTTACTTCCATTGTTTCGCTCCTTCTCTGTCTTAATTTATTATATCCAGCTTAGGGGATTTACGCCTCAATTCTATTAAGAATATCCAATATATACGCTTTCTTTAACGGGCTTTCCTGTTTGATTGTTGTCAGATCGTTTGTGTCTTTATTTAAGTACTGCTTATGGCTTCCCTTCTGTCTTACTGTTTCGTATCCATAAGCCTTAAGTACTTTTTCGGCTTCTTCCGGTCATATTCCATTAGGCTGTCGCTTCATCTTGTCAATTATCTTTTCTACACTTGGCACTTGTCATACCCCTCCCTTAGTATTATAGTACTACATTCAATACTATGAGTCAATGATTTTATCAGCCGCCTATTCTTTTATTCCTTCTTTTATCTTTTTCACATTATAGCAAAGTCTTACATAAGACACCATCTTTTTATTTCCTTATTTGTAAGCTATGTGTAAGTTACCGACAAAAATTCAGCCTATTTTGTGGTACTCTTAAAACTGCAAGGCATAAAAAAACCAGAAAATATAAGCATTTCCTGGGTCTGTGTCTTTTCCTGTATTCGCTTTAAATTATCTCTTGCAGAACTGCGGCGCCCGTCTAGCGGCTTTGAGGCCGATATTCATATTCCGTGGCAAGGTCGCTGTTCTCGGTGAGAATAAAGAACGGCAGAAGCCGGACAGGGGGATTCTTCATTTGGAACAT
>CAJUDY010000008.1 GCA_910584945.1 uncultured Lachnospiraceae bacterium
AATTAAAGAAAGCAGGCGTAGAAAAATGCGTCATGCTGACGGGCGATGCAAAGAAGGTAGCAAATCAGGTCGCTTCCTCTCTTGGGATTGACGAGGTTTACAGCGAACTTCTGCCAGCAGATAAGGTGGATAAGGTGGAGGAACTTCTGCGGGTGAAGCTGGGTAAGGCAAAGCTGGCATTTGTGGGTGACGGTATCAATGACGCCCCGGTTCTTTCCAGAGCGGATATTGGTATCGCTATGGGGGCAATGGGTTCCGATGCGGCAATCGAAGCGGCGGATATTGTATTGATGGATGATGATCCGATTAAGATTGCAAAAGCGATCAAGATTTCGAGAAAGTGTCTGCGGATTGTTTATCAGAATATTACCATGGCGCTTGTTGTAAAATTTGCCTGCCTTGCATTAGGAGCTGTGGGCATTGCAAATATGTATCTGGCGATTTTCGCAGACGTAGGCGTTATGATTCTTGCGGTGCTGAATGCAATCCGTTGTCTGTTTGTGAAAAAGCTGTAAGAAAGGAGGGGTTCCTTTGGCAGAATATCAGGTCGGTCAAATTTATGAAGGGCTGAAAGAAAGTGATTTATACATTCTTACGGAATTTTTTAAGATGCTGGGGAACCCTGCCCGTATTCGTATCCTGCTTCTTTTAATGGGGCAGGGTGCGAATGTCCGTGATCTGGCAGAACAGCCTGGAATATCCCGGTCTGCGGTGCGGTCAAGAGCAAAAAGTATATTTATTATCGCTGTCCTACCAGAAAAAAGCACGACGGTGAACACCCCATCGTGTTGCGGGAAGATGAACTGGCGCCCTGGACTTCTGGACTTCTACAATGCTGCGGCAGCTGGGGAGGTTGGAATTTTCTTGAAAAACTTTTGTCTTGTGCTTGACATATGGATGGCAAATGACGTGCAAACGGTTCCCAAAGGGCCATTATATGTGAGATACCTGCAGAAAGGAGTATTGCAGCCGCAGGATTAGAGACAGGGAGCTTTTTGAACATATTACTGAACCTGCTGATTTTTTGGAAAAAAATGAAAGGTAAAAGGTTTTGCTGTCCAGGTTAAATAGAACATATTCATGATATCTTTATATTGTAATTGCAGTTATATAAAGTACATGATATGTTATTATGGAAAGAGATATTATAATTACAGGCAGTAATAAAGAGAGAAGGTGCACATGATATGATACATATTGCTATAGTGGAAGACGAGCCATTGTATGTGCAGCAGCTTCAGCAGTTTGTCAAACTTTACGAAGAAGAACGGAAGAAACAGATAAAGATAACCATTTTTTCAGACGGGGAAGACATTACAGAAAATTATAAGGGAGATTTTGATATCATTCTTATGGACATCCAGATGCGGTTTATGGATGGTATGACTGCGGCGGAGAAAATACGGGGACTGGATCATGAAGTAATCATCATGTTTATCACTAACATGACCCAATACGCAGTAAAAGGGTATGAAGTAGACGCCATGGATTATGTGTTAAAACCGGTAGAATATTTTGCATTTTCCCAAAAGCTGGATAAAGCCATAGGACGGCTGAAAAAACAGGAGGAACCCTGTATTATGGTTCCGACCGCAGACGGGGTTCAGAAGTTAATGGTATCTGATATCTACTACATCGAAAGTCAGGGACACAATGCCAGATACCGGACGACAAAGGGGGATTTTCTGTCGAGGGCAGCCCTGAAAGAGCTGGAGGGATCCGTAGAAAAACATGGATTTTTCCGCTGTGGGAAAGGCTATCTGGTCAATATGCGCCGGGTAGACGGTGTTTCCGGGAATGACTGCGTCGTATTTGGAGAGAAGATTCCGATCAGTCGGATGAAGAAAAAGGCGTTTATGGAATGTCTGATCCGGTACATGAATGAGGGGTAAGGAGATGGAATTCTATCAGGATATACCAAGGATCTGTACGGCGATTGCCGAGTGGGGAGCCTGCGTGGCATATTTGTATCTGCTCAAAAAAGAAAAAATGAAGTCCGTTTCCTTCTGGCTGGTCAGCAGCCTTGTTCTGGCGGTTCAGATTGTATTTCTGGTGGCTACTGCCAACGTTCCGATTATTTTCTGGAATCCCTGTATGGCCGCAGCCGCAGGCATTATGTTTTTTTACCTGTTGTGGGGCGGGGAGATGTCTTTGTATGGCGCATGGTACTGCTGTGCGAGAGCTTTTCTGCTGGCGGAATTTACGGCTTCTTTGGACTGGCAGATATTCACCTTTTTCCAGGCAGGCGGTTATGGGTGTCTCTGGCTGCAGATTCTCCTGTTTGCGCTTATCTATTTTGCCTGTTTTCGGATTACGATCCGCCTGGAACGTCCGTTTTTGACTCAGGAATATATCCGGCAGTTGACCGTAAAAGAGGGTTTGGCGGCAACAGGCATTGTGGTTTGTATTTTTGCTTTCAGCAATCTGAGCTTTATATACAGCGGCATTCCTTTTACCAGTGATTTCCGGGCAGACATTTTTACCATCCGGACACTGGTTGATTTTGGGGGAATGATGGTTCTGTATGTGTATCAGAGCCGGATCTGTGAATATATCGCAGAACATGAATTGTCTGCCATGAATGCAGTTCTGAAGAGCCAGTATGACCAGTACCGCAATTATCAGGACAGCCTTGACTTGATTCATCTGAAATATCATGATTTGAAACATCAGATTACCGCGCTTCGGGCGGAAACAGACGAAGAACGGCGCAGGAAATGGTTGGATGCTATAGAGGAAGAAGTCAGTGCTTTTGAGAACATGAATAAAACCGGAAATCAGGTACTGGATACGATTCTTGCTGCAAAAGCTTTTCACTGCAGAAAGCACAATATACAGATTACCTGTGTCGCAGATGGGAAACTGCTGGATTTCATGCATGTGACCGATATCTGCGCTATGTTTGGCAATGCGCTGGATAATGCCATTGAGTATGTAATCATGCTTCCGGAAGAAGAAAAAAGGCTGATTCATGTGTCTGTTTCTGCAAAAAAGAGTTTTGTTTTTATAAAAATAGAAAATTATTGCGAAGAAGAAATTGTAAAAGACGAAAACCGACTGCTTGTTACCACAAAAGTGGACAAAAAAAATCATGGTTTTGGGCTTCGCAGCATCTATGCTGCAGCTGAAAAATATGGAGGCAGTGCGGATATTTCACAGGGAAATAACTGGTTTGAATTAAAGATTTTAATGCCCAGAGACTGATGCGGCCTCTGGGTTTTTGTTTTCATCTGGCCCACATGGAAAAGAGATCCTGCATTTCATGCCGTATATCTGCATCTTATGCCAAAGCACGCACAAAACAGGAATAAGTGATATAGTAACTTCACTGAATGAAAAGCAGCCGGGAACTGGCCAGACGGATGCGGATGAAAACGAAAAGAAATGAGATCAGGAGGAGAAGAAATGATCAGCGTTGAAATGGAAGATGTCCTTGCCGTCCTTCAGCTGTGCAAACCCTATATTATAGGAATCATAACCGCACTGGTGGTTGGCATCGCAGCAATGGTTACAAGCCGTAACATGTCTAAAAGCCGGAAATTTCTGGTGAGAGGAGAAGCCGCAGTGTCCGTGCTGCTGGCAATCATGATTTGCGTAAATATGATCTGTTTTGGGCCGATGTCTACACTGATTGGCCTGGCCATGGGTAATGGAACTCTAAACGAGGAAACGAATGCAGAAGCTGCAAAAACAGCAGAAGAGATTATGGAAGAGGGAATTGTCCTTCTGGAAAATGACGGACTTCTTCCTTTGGACGGAGTAGAGAACCTGAACCTGTTTGGTTGGGAATCCATCAATCCGGCCTATGGGGGAGCCGGCTCCGGCGGCATCAATGATCTGTACGAAATCGTGAGTCTGACAAAAGGATTGGAAAATGCAGGATTTGCAGTGAACCAGGAGTTGGTTGATTTCTATAACAGTTATGGTTCCGACAAGCCGGAGATGTCGATCCAGAAGCAAAGCTGGACACTGCCGGAGCCGACAGCGACTTCTTACAGTGAAGAATTACTGCAGAACGCCAGAGATTTTTCCGATGTGGCAGTCATTGTGCTTTCCCGAAAAGCGGGAGAAGGCCATAATGACATTCCTATGGATGTAAGCAGGGCATCTTATGACGATAATTCAACAGAATACAAAGATTTTCCAGATGGAGAGCATTATCTGACTCTCTCTCAAACAGAAAAAGATATGGTGGAACTGGTCTGCTCCAATTTTGAAGAGGTTGTCGTTCTTTATAACGGCGCCAACCAGTTTGAACTTGGGTTTGTGGACGAATATGAATCCATCAAAGCAGTGGTGTGGTGCCCCGGAACCGGAAATGTGGGATTCAATGCCCTGGGGAAGATCTTCCGTGGAGAGATCAGTCCATCCGGAAGGACGCCGGATACCTTTATGTACGATATGACTGCAGCGCCCTGGTGGAACAATGGAGAGAAAAGAGATTATTCTAATCTGGCAGACTTGGCGGTGGAGGGCATGAACGCCGGAACGCCCCAGATATATGCACCCTCTTTCACGAATTATGTAGAAGGAATCTATGTAGGCTATCGTTTTTATGAAACTGCGGCGGAAGAAGGCATCCTGGACTACGACAAGGCTGTGCAGTATCCCTTTGGCTATGGCTTAAGTTATACTACATTTGAACAGAAGATGGGAGAACTGAAAGAACAGGACGGAGAGCTTTCCGTAGATGTAACCGTGACCAACACCGGAAATACTGCAGGCAAGGATGTGGTGGAACTTTATTACCATCCGCCTTATACCAATGGGGGAATTGAAAAGGCGTCCGTGAATCTGGCAGATTTTGCAAAGACCGATCTGCTGGAGCCGGGCGAGTCCCAGACAATAACCGTGACGGTTGCCATCGAAGATATGGCTTCCTATGATTACCAGAAAGAAAAAGCCTATGTGTTGGAAGAAGGAGAATATCTGTTGTCTGTCAACAGCGATTCCCATACCATTCTGGATCAGAAAACCTATACGGTTGACCAGACAATCGTCTATCATGGAGATAACAAAAGAGCATCTGACGAAATAGCGGCAGTGAATGTATTTGAAGATGCGGCAGGCGATGTGACCTACCTGTCCAGAGCAGATGGATTCGCAAATCTGGCAGAAGCAACGAAAGCTCCGGTTACAACAGAGTTGGAAGAACCTTATGTGTCAGAATACCATCTGAACAGCAATTTTGATAAACGGATGTATCTGAATGACAATGACACTATGCCTGTTACCGGCGCGAAAAACGGTATGAAACTGGCTGACCTGAGAGGAGCGGATTATGACGATCCAAGGTGGGAAACGCTTCTGGATCAGCTGACAGTAGACGAGATGGCGGAGATGATCGCCATGGCAGGATATCAGACCGGAGCCATGGAGTCGGTAGGGAAAGTGGGAACCCTGGATTTTGACGGACCGGCGGCCATCAACAATAATTTTACCGGTGTGGGTTCCATGGGATTCCCCATTGAGGTAGTGATTGCCTCGACCTGGAACAAGGAGATGGCAAAGGCATGGGGAGAGAGCATGGGCAAGATGAGTCAGGAAATGGGCGCCCACGGCTGGTATGCACCAGGCATGAATACCCACAGAACGCCCTTTGGCGCCCGCAATTATGAGTATTTTTCCGAGGACGGCGTACTGGCCGGACAGATGGGTGCAAACGCCGTGGCCGGAGCTATGGAATATGGAGTATATTCTTACATCAAGCATTACGCCCTGTATGAAGGCAACGGAAAAATGGTAAGCGTGTGGTCCAACGAGCAGGCTATCCGTGAGATTTACTTAAAGCCTTTTGAGATTTCTGTAAAAGAGGGCGGAGCTAATGCCGTTATGGTTTCCTGGAGTTTTCTGGGACATAAGTGGACTGGAGAAAACAGCGGCCTTTTAAATACGGTTCTCCGGGATGAATGGGGATTCCGCGGAATGGCGCTGACCGATTTCTTCCGCAACAACGGACATGGTTTTATGAACGCAGATGCTGCTTTGGCAAACGGCGTGGATGCCATGCTCTCTACCTTTGACGGAGAGGAAAACAATGTGGCAGACCCCAGCCATCCCACTTCGGTTCTTCAGATGCGAGGCGCCTGCAAAAATGTCATGTACACGGTAGTAAGCAGCTGGGCCTATGACGGCGATAACGTAAATGTGGGCATGGAAGGCTGGAAAAAGGCAGCTGTCGCCATTGATGCAGTTCTGGTTCTTGGCCTGCTGGCTCTGGAGACCGTTATTATAAAAGGATATCAAAAACGGAAAAAAGAAATGTAAAATGGATTCTGCGGGCGGGTACGCCTGCCCGCAGTCCCAGGTGATGAGAGAAGGGGAGAGGAAGATGAAACACAAAGAGCTGATAGATCAGATGACACTGGAAGAAAAAGCTGCAATTTTAAGCGGCCGGACGGTCTGGGAAACATGGGAAGTGAAACGTCTTGGAATCCCTTCTATTTTCCTGTCTGACGGGCCGCACGGAATCCGCAGGCAGGCGGGAGTCGGCGATCACCTGGGGCTGAATGCTTCTCTGGAAGCAACCTGCTTTCCCACAGCGGCGACGGTGGCCAACAGTTGGAATGAACAGCTGGGAGAAGAGATCGGGGAGGCTCTGGGAGAGGAGGCCCAGGCCATGGAGGTGAATGTACTTCTTGGTCCGGGATTGAATATCAAAAGGAGTCCTTTGTGTGGACGTAATTTTGAGTATTTTTCCGAAGATCCTTATCTGTCCGGCAAGATGGCAGCTGCCTATGTAAGAGGAATCCAGAAAAAGGGCGTCTATGCCTGCCTGAAGCATTTTGCGGCCAACAGCCAGGAGCTGCGGCGTATGTCCATGGATTCTGTGGTGGATGAGCGGGCGCTGCGGGAGATTTATCTTACCGGATTTGAGATTGCAGTCAAAGAAGGCCATGCCAAATCCATTATGAGCAGTTACAATAAGGTCAACGGTGTCTATGCCAATGAAGACCGGCATCTGCTGAAAGAGATCCTTCGTGACGAGTGGGGATTTGACGGTTTCGTGGTGACAGACTGGGGCGGGAGCAATGACCATGTAAAAGGCGTAGAAGCCGGTTCCAACCTGGAGATGCCGGCTCCCGGCCTGGATTCCGCCAGAGAGATTCTGCGGGCAATAGAGAATCAAATACTGGATACGGAAGAACTGGATGCGTGTGTGGACGATCTGCTGGATGCCATTTTGACGTTGAAAAAATCGGCGTTACCTAGTGTTGGCTTTGACCAGGAAGCCCATCACAGACTGGCAAAAAAAGCAGCCGTGGAAAGTGCGGTGCTTCTGAAGAATGAGGCGAATATTCTTCCTTTGAAATCAAAGACAAAGACAGCTCTGATTGGCGACTTCGTGTTCAAGCCCAGATTCCAGGGAGCCGGCTCCTCTATGGTGAATCCTACGAAGGTAGAAGCATTGGCACAGACTGCAGAGAATTATAATCTGCAGGTGATCGGCATGGCCAGGGGCTGCCAGCGAAACGGCGAACCGGATGAAGAACAGTTGAAAGAAGCGGTAGAGCTGGCAAAAAAGGCGGATGTGGTCATTTATGCCTTTGGGCTGGATGAACTCAGCGAATCCGAGGGACTGGACCGGAGCCATATGCGAATACCGGAAAATCAGATCCGGCTTTTAAAAGAACTGTATCAGGTAAATCCCAATATTGTGGGGATTTTAAGCGGAGGTTCCGCAGTAGAAATGCCCTGGCATACCTGCTGTAAAGCAATCCTGCACGGATATCTCACCGGTCAGGCAGGCGCAGGCGCTCTTTTGGATCTGCTGACAGGAAAAGCCAATCCATCCGGGCGCTTAAATGAAACCTATCCGCTGCGCTATGAAGATACGCCGGCTTTCCACTATTTCCCCAGTAAGGAGCGTACTGCGGAGTACAGGGAAAGTATCTATGTGGGATATCGTTATTACGATACGGCAAAGGCAGCGGTACAATATCCCTTTGGTCATGGACTTTCTTATACAGAATTTGCATATTCCAATCTGAAGGTAACGGCAGAAGGCGTCACGCTCACTGTCACAAATACCGGGGAGATGGACGGAGCCGAGGTGGTACAGATGTATGTGGGACTGCCGGGGGCAGAAGTATTCCGCCCGGAGAAGGAATTGAAGGGATTTGTCAAGATCTTTTTGAAAAAGGGAGAAAGCCGGGAAGTTTCCATCTCCTTTGATGACAAAACCTTTCGTTACTGGAATGAGAAGACCGGCGGATGGGAGACGGAGGGCGGTTCTTACCGCATTATGGTGGGAGCCAGCGTAATGGATATCCGTCTGACCGGGAGCGTCAGCATAACAGGCACAACTAAAACGAACCCATGCACAAAGGAAGAACTGCCTTCTTACTATACCGGAAAAATTCGTCAGGTAGAAGATGCAGAATATACAAAGCTCTTAGGGCGTCCCATTCCGGACGGAAGCTGGAGCGGAGAACTGGGACGAAATGACGCCATCTGTCAGATGTATTACGCAAAAAGCTGGCTGGCCAGAGCGATATACCGTCGGTTGACTGCCATGAAGAAAAAAAGTGAAGCAAAGGGAAAGCCGGATCTGAATATCCTGTTTATTTACAATATGCCTTTTAGGGGCATCGCAAAGATGACAAACGGAGCGGTCAGCATGGAAATGGTGGATGGAATGGTACTGGCAGTCAACGGGCATCTTTTCCGGGGACTTGGAAAAATCATAGGCGGTTATTTCCGAAACGCCAGAGCCAACAGAGCATATGAGAAAAGGTTAAAGACAGAATAGAGGAAAAGCAGAAGGCGGGTGGAAAAATGGAAGGAATTGCAGGAAAAGGGAACAGTATCTGGGGCGGTTTTGCAGGTAAGCATCCAGGACTGGCAAAATGGCTGTATCAGATTTTTTATTTTCTTATATTCAGTATGGGAGTGACGGTATTTCAGTATTTGGTATTTACTTTTATGCCGGGAATTTTGGGAATGAAATTTGCTGCTGTGGAATTTATGTGGCCCCGGATACCAGTGAAAATTTTGGGAGTGGAATTTACCTGGAGCCTTCTGGGATATCAGGTATTGAAAGATGCTGCAGGGGCAGTGAAGATCGGAGGCGGCCTGGGCTATTTTATCAGCTATGAAACAGGCTCCTTCCTGGCTCAGTGCATCAATTTTCCGTTACAGAGAAATATCACGTTCAAAAGTCATGGAAATGTGGTGTATCAGGCGGCGTGGTATCTGATTGCCTGGGTAGTCATATCCCTGATGTGTAATGGATTTAACAATCTGTGGATGCCCATTGCGGCGGCCTATGTTGGGCCGGCTGTCTATAACATCCTGGTGACAGTCATTACAGGCGGCGTATCCATGGTCATTTTCTTCTTTGTATTCAAAATAATTTTTCCGGAAGAATGATATCCGGATAAGCCACAGCCAGGGACCGGCAGAAAGTCAGTCTCTGGCTGTGGCAATTTTGTGGCAATTCTGTGGTGTTTTCAGTGTCCCCTGGCAAAATATCTGCATGAAAAGGAGGAAGAATCAAATGAAAAACCTGAGAAGAAAATACCTGTCTCTGATGCTTGGCTTGTGTTTAACTTTTTCTATATTGGCAGGCTGTTCCGGGTTCAATATTCCCCGGCAGGTTTTGGAAAAAGTATCTTTATTGGAGAGGCAGATGAAGGAGTGCGGGAAAACCATGGCGGAGATCAGGGAGTTACTGACCATGGCCCGCAACAGTCAGGACGTCTGATCAGAGCGACTGATTTCAAGCGAATCTTGAAATCAATCGGTTTTGATAGTATACTATAGTCAGAAAAGAAGGATATTACGGGATGGTAAAGAACGTACAGGATTTAAAACCAGACACCGTACTAAAGAATTACTGGAGCGACAATGATCAGTTCGCGGATCTTTTCAATGCGATGCTGTTTGGAGGAAGTCAGGTGCTCCGTCCGGAGGAGCTTACGGACGCGGATACGGAAGAGTCCTCGGTACTGGAACATCGGGATTCCAGCATAAGCATGCAGGCCTCCAGGGACAATATTAAGATATGTAAAAAGTCTACCATATATGGCATAGAATTCGTGATTCTGGACCGAAGCCTGGTCAGAGAGGAAGCAAAGAAAAAAGTGATCGATTACGCCTCGGAGCACGCGGTAGACCGGAGCGTCATTATGAACGTGGCGGGGGCGGCGAACTGCAGGATCGACTACGATGTATTATCCAGGAAAGAAGACTTTGATATGTGTACCTTATTTGAGGAGATTGCAAGAGAGAGTGAGAAAACAGGAGAGGCGAGAGGAGAAACTGGAACTTCAATCAAGAGAAAGAACAATGGGAATCATAGCAGCCATCATGGTTCCTCATCCGCCTTTAATCATTCCGGAGGTGGGAAGAGGAGAAGAAAAGAACATACAGCATACAATCGATGCTTACGAGGAGGCGGCGAGAAGAATCGGGGAACGGAAACCGGATACGATCGTCCTGCTCTCGCCCCATCAGACCATGTACGCGGACTACTTTCATATCTCGCCGGGTGAGAGGGCGTCTGGAGACTTCGGAGCGTTCCGGGCCGGGCAGGTGAGACTGGAGGCGGCGTACGATACGGATTTTGTGGAGCTTTTGTGCCAGTTTGCGGAAGGAGAAGGACTGGCGGCCGGCACCCTCGGAGAGCGGGAGAAGCGGCTGGATCACGGGACCATGGTGCCCCTTTCTTTTATCAACAAATTCTGGACCGGGTACCGACTGGTGCGGATCGGATTGTCCGGTCTTCCTCTTAAGGAACACTATCGTCTGGGACAGTATATCCGGCAGACGGCGGAGACCCTGGAACGAAAGACCATGGTGATCGGCAGCGGAGATCTGTCCCACCGGTTGAAGGAAGACGGCCCCTATGGCTATCAGAAAGAGGGCCCGGAGTACGATCGGCGGATCATGGAAGTGATGGGAAAGGGGGACTTTCTGGAGCTTCTGGAATTTTCAGAAGATTTTTGTCAGAAGGCAGGGGAATGCGGGCACCGTTCTTTTACGATTCTGGCCGGCGCGCTGGACGGCCTGCGGGTGAAAAGCGAGCGATTATCCTACGAAGGACCTTTCGGGGTAGGCTATGGAGTCTGTGTCTATGAGGCGGGGGAGGAGGATCCGTCCCGGAGATTCCTGGAGCAATACGAAGAAAAGGTCCGTCTGCGGCTTAGAGAGCAGCGGGAAAAGGAAGACGCTTACGTCCGGCTGGCCCGGGAGACCATTGAATGCTATGTCCGGACCGGATGTCTGCCAAAGCCGCCGGGAGAACTTCCAAAGGAGCTAAACGAACGCAGAGCCGGAGTCTTCGTCTCGATCAAAAAAGACGGCAGGCTTCGGGGCTGCATCGGGACGATTCAGGCGGTGCAGGCCTCCATCGCAGAGGAGATCCGGCACAATGCGGTCAGCGCCTGTTCCCAGGATCCCAGATTTTCTCCGGTGCGGTCGGAGGAGTTGGAGCGTCTAAGTGTGAGCGTGGACGTGCTGGGGGATACGGAACGGATCGCGTCTCCCGCAGAGCTGGATGTGAAGCGTTACGGCGTGATTGTCACCCGGGGATATCGCCGGGGGCTGCTGCTTCCAAACCTGGAGGGCGTGAATACGGTGGAAGAGCAGATCGCCATCGCAAAGCAAAAAGCCGGCATTCGGGAGGACGAAGAGGTGGAGCTTCAAAGATTCGAGGTGGTCAGACATGTCTGAGAGCGCAAAAAGATCGGAGGTCATATGCCCGGTATGCATGCATCACTGCCGCCTGAAACCGGGACAGCAGGGGATCTGTAGGGCGAGAACGAATGAGAACGGAACCGTCGTCTGCGGAAATTACGGTCAGGTGACTTCTTTGAATCTGGACCCTATAGAAAAGAAACCGCTGAGGGTGTTCCATCCGGGAAGCCTGATCCTGTCCGTGGGCAGCTACGGCTGCAATCTGCGCTGTCCCTTCTGTCAGAATCACGAGATTTCCATGGCGGACGAAGCTTCTTTGGTTTCCCGCGCTATGTCTCCGGAGGAACTATCAGAGCGGGCGCTGAAATATCGGCCGGTGGGGAACCTCGGCGTTGCCTTCACCTACAATGAGCCGCTGGTGGGGTGGGAGTATGTGCGGGATACGGCCAGGCTGGTCCGCGGCCTGGGCATGAAAAATATTATGGTCACCAACGGCAGCGCGGAGTTAGCGGTGCTGGAAGAACTGCTTCCTTATATTGACGCCATGAACATCGATCTGAAAGGTTTCCGACCGGAGTATTACCGGAAGCTGGGCGGGGATCTGGAGACAGTGAAGGCATTCATTGCCCGGGCATCCAGGGACTGCCACGTGGAGCTGACGACGCTGATCGTTCCGGGAGAAAACGATGATTTTTCGCAGATGAAGGAAGAAGCGGCATGGATTGCGTCGTTAAGCCCCGGGATTCCGCTTCATGTGACCCGGTTTTTCCCAAGGTATCATATGACTGACCGGGAGGCCACCGAAGTGCAGCGGGTCTATGACCTTGCCGCTTTCGCGCAGAAATACCTGAATTATGTGTTCGTGGGGAACTGTTAGAAGGTTACGATTCACAGCCACGATAGAAGATGAGAGGAATAAAATGAGACTTGCGATTATCGGCGGCGGCGCAGCGGGCATGATGGCGTCCGTATTTGCGGCGAAAGATGGAGTTTCCGTGGATCTGTATGAGCGGAACGAGAAGCTTGGGAAAAAGCTTTATATTACCGGAAAGGGCAGATGCAATCTGACCAACGCCTGCGATATGGAGGAACTTCTGGGAAGCGTCAGGAGCAATCCGAAATTCCTGTACAGCGCTTTTTACGGCTTTACGAACCGGGACGCCATGGATTTTTTTGAAAAAGAAGGACTGCGGATCAAGGTGGAACGGGGAAACCGGGTCTTTCCGGAGTCGGACCGGTCGGCGGATGTGCTGGACGCCTTAAAGCACGCCATAAAAAAGGCGGGCGTGCGGGTGCATCTGAACAGCCGGGTGACGCGTCTTCGAAAAGACGGCGGCCGGTTCCTTCTGGAACTGGAGGAGGGGAAGACCGCGGAGGCGGACCGGGTATTCGTTGCCACGGGAGGGATCTCCTATGAGAGCACCGGGTCCACCGGGGACGGCTATCTGATGGCCCGGGAGCTGGGACTGAAGGTCACCGAGTGCTGTCCGTCCCTGGTGCCGTTTCAGATCAAGGAGTCTTTTGTGAAAGAGCTTCAGGGGCTGGCGCTGAAAAATATTGCTATCCGGGTGATGGATGGGAAGAAGGTGCTTCATGAAGACTTTGGAGAACTTTTGTTCACCCATTTCGGCGTCAGCGGGCCGTTGATCCTGACAGCCAGCAGTGTCTGCGGAAGGAACATACAGGAAAAGGAATTAAAGCTGTTTCTGGATTTGAAGCCGGCGCTTACGACGGAACAGATGGAAACCAGAGTGCTGCGGGAGTTCGAGGCGGCAAAAAATAAAAAGTTCGGGAACGTGGCGTCGGTGTTCTTCCCGTCGAAGCTGACGCCGGTGATGATTCATCTTAGCGGAATTTCTGCAGAAAAAAAGGTGAATGAGATCACAAAGGAAGAACGAAGGCGTTTTTTGCAAAATATGAAGGAACTGCAATTGACCGTGACCGGGCTTCGGGGGTATAATGAGGCGGTGGTCACCAAGGGAGGTGTATCGGTGAAAGAGATTCATCCGTCGTCCATGGAGTCAAATAAGGTTCCGGGACTTTACTTTATCGGGGAGGTGCTGGATCTGGACGCGGTGACCGGTGGGTTTAATCTGCAGATTGCCTGGTCCACGGCGGTGGCGGCGGCGAGAGCTGTTTCATTGGAGAGTTAGATAGATTAAGAGGTGCATTTTGATGAAGAAGGGTTACAATATCGCGATTGACGGGCCGGCGGGGGCCGGGAAGAGTACGATTGCCAGGAGGATTGCAAAGGAACTGAATTTTATCTATGTGGACACGGGGGCTATGTACCGGGCCATGGCGCTGTATTTGATTCGGAAGGGGATGGAACCGGCGGATACGAAAGGGATCGCCGGAGCGTGTCGGGAGGCGGAGATCTCCATCAAGTACCAGGACGGCGAGCAGGTGGTTCTGCTGGACGGAGAAAATGTCAATGCGTATCTTCGGACCGAGGAGGTGGGCAACATGGCCTCTTATTCTTCCATGGTTCCCGAAGTACGTGAAAAACTGGTAGAGCTGCAGCAGAAGCTGGCGGCTTCGGCGGACGTGGTGATGGACGGCCGGGATATCGGGACGGTGGTTCTGCCGGGGGCGGACGTGAAAGTCTATCTGACCGCCAGCAGCGCCACCCGGGCGAAGCGCCGGTATCTGGAGCTCCAGGAGAAGGGAGAGACGGCGGATCTTGCGGTCATCGAGCAGGACATTATCGACCGGGATTACCGGGACATGCACCGAGAGCATTCGCCCCTCCGCCAGGCGGAGGATGCGGTGCTTGTGGACTCTTCCGATCTGACTATTGAGGAAGTGGTGGAGAGGATCAAGTCGTTATGCGGGTAAAAGTGGCAAAAAGCGCAGGATTCTGCTTCGGGGTGCACCGGGCGGTGGATACGGTCTACGAGCAGGCAGAGAAGGGGGTACGCCCCATTTATACTTATGGTCCGATCATACACAACGAGGTGGTGGTGCAGGACCTGGAGGAAAAGGGCGTAAAGGTTTTAAACAGCCGGGAGGAACTGGAGGCGCTGACCGAAGGGACCGTGATCATCCGATCTCACGGCGTGGGAAAGGAAATCTATGATCTGATCGAACGGAAGGGCCTTCACTGCGTGGACGCCACCTGTCCTTTTGTCAAAAAAATCCACAAGATTGTGGAGAGAGAGAGCCGGGCCGGGAAGCAGATCGTCATCATCGGCAACGACCGGCATCCGGAGGTGGAAGGGATCAAGGGGTGGTGCAGTACGGCGGCAATCGTGCTGGAATCCGCGGAACAGGCGGAAAATTTTGCGCTTCCGGAGGCGGTTCCCATATGCGTGGTTTCGCAGACGACATTTAACTACAAGAAATTTCAAGATTTAGTTGAAATTCTTGATAAAAAGAGGTATGATAGAGTTGTTGTAAATACGATCTGCAATGCGACGGAGGAGCGGCAGGCCGAAGCCCGTCAGATTGCAGGGGAAGTAGACGCCATGATTGTGATTGGCGGCAGCCACAGTTCGAATACGCAGAAGTTGTTTGAAATTTGCAGGAATGAGTGTAAGAATACTTACTATATACAGACTGTTCAAGACCTGGATTTAGAAGTATTACGATCTACTGGGCTAATAGGTATTACAGCAGGGGCTTCCACCCCAAAGAAAATTATTGAGGAGGTTCAAACAAGATGTCTGAATTAAGTTTTGAACAAATGCTGGAAGATTCACTAAAAACTATCAGAACAGGAGAAGTCGTAGAAGGCACGGTCATTGACGTCAAAGAAGATGAGATTATCTTAAACATAGGATATAAGTCCGACGGCATCGTATCGCGTAATGAGTATACGAACGTACCCAATGCGGACCTGACTACCATGGTTTCCGTGGGCGACACGATGGAAGTAAAAGTTCTGAAGGTGAATGACGGCGAGGGACAGGTACAGCTGTCCTACAGAAGAGTCGCTGCAGAGAGAGGCAGCAAGAGACTGGAAGAGGCTTTTGAGAATAAGGAAGTATTGACTGCAAAAGTGACCCAGGTATTGGAAGGCGGTCTGAGCGTGGTTGTGGATGAGACCAGAATCTTTATTCCGGCCAGCCTGGTATCGGATATGTACGAGAAGAACCTGGGCAAATACGCAGATCAGGAGATTGAATTTGTGATTACCGAGTTCAATCCGAAGAGAAGAAGAATTATCGGCGACCGGAAGCAGTTGCTGGTGGCGAAGAAGGCAGAGCTTCAGAGAGCGCTGTTTGAGCGTATTCAGGAAGGCGACGTGGTAGACGGAGTGGTTAAGAATGTGACGGATTTCGGCGCATTCGTAGATCTGGGAGGAGCAGACGGTCTTTTGCATATCTCCGAGATGTCCTGGGGCCGGGTGGATCATCCGAAGAAAATGTTCAAGGTCGGTGACAAGCTGACGGTTCTGATCAAAGAGATCAAGGACACCAAGATCGCACTCAGCCTGAAGTTTGACGATGCGAATCCATGGCTGACCGCAGATGAGAAGTATGCTGTGGGCAACATCGTAGAAGGTACCGTTGCCCGTATGACGGATTTCGGCGCATTTGTGGAGTTGGAGCCGGGTGTGGATGCACTGCTTCATGTTTCTCAGATTTCCAGAGAGCATGTGGAAAAGCCGTCGGATGTATTAAAAGCAGGTCAGAAGATCACGGCGAAAGTAGTAGACTTCAATGGGGAAGACAGAAAGATCAGCCTGAGCATGAAGGTTCTGGAATCTCCGGCAGAAGAGATGGACGATTAAAAAACGTTATAAGGAATTAACAGGAGGGCATGCGAACGAGTGTTCGTATGTCCTCTGTTGATCTAACGGGATTGTTGAAATTTTCACAAGTTTCGAGCATCATACATGATCATTCCCCTAGGGGATGTCATGTGTGAACTCCCGTAGAAATATAAGAAAGAGGGGTTCTTATGGCTACATTAACTTTTAAGGGTGGAGTCCATCCTTATGACGGTAAGGAACTGTCAAAAGACAAGTCGATTGTTCCATATCAGCCGAAGGGGGATTTGATCTATCCGGTTTCTCAGCATATCGGGGCTCCGGCAGCGCCGGTTGTCGCAAAAGGCGACCGTGTTCTGGTGGGACAGAAGATTGCGGAAGCAGGAGGATTTGTATCCTCACCGGTCTACGCGTCGGTATCTGGTACCGTGAAGGTGATCGAACCGCATTTTGTATCCACCGGAGCAAAGGTCAATTCCATTGTGGTGGAGAACGACGGTTTGTATGAAGAAGCGCCGGGGCTGCCGATCAAACCTTTTGCGGAGATGTCCAGAGAGGATATTATTGGAATTATCAAGGAGTCCGGAGTCGTCGGCATGGGCGGCGCAGGCTTCCCTACCCATGTAAAACTGTCACCCAAAGATCCGGATAAGATCGATTACGTGCTGGTGAACTGCGCGGAATGTGAACCATATCTAACTTCCGATTACCGCTTGATGATGGAGCGTCCGGAGAAGGTTGTGGGCGGTCTGAAAGTAGTACTGGAGCTGTTCGACAACGCCCAGGGATGTATCTGTATCGAGGACAACAAGCCGGAGGCGATCAAGATTCTTAAGAAGGCCTGCGAGAATGAGACCCGCATTCAGGTAAAGGTCTTAAAGACCAAGTATCCCCAGGGTGCGGAGCGTATGCTGATCCACGCGGTGACCGGAAGGAATCTGAATTCTACCATGCTTCCGGCCGATCTTGGATGTGTGGTAGACAACTGCGACACGATCACTTCGATTTACGACGCGGTGATGCTGGGCAAGCCCCTGATCTCCAGGGTGGTGACCATCTCGGGCGAGGCGATTGCGAATCCCTCCAACTTCGAGTGCCGGATGGGAACCAACGTGGCGGAGCTGATCGAGGCGGCAGGCGGTTTTAAGAGCGAGGCAAAGAAGGTCATCTCCGGCGGCCCCATGATGGGATTTGCCATGTTTGACCTGGAAGTGCCCACCACAAAGACCACCTCCGCGATCACCTGTCTGGCAGCGGACGCTGTGTTCGAGTCCCCGACGACCGCCTGCATCAACTGCGGACGCTGCGTGGCGGCCTGCGACGAGGGGCTGATTCCGGCAAGGCTTGCACAGTTTTCTGAGAAGTTTAACCTGGAAGCGTTTCAAAAATGGCACGGTATGGAGTGTGTGGAGTGCGGATGCTGCAGCTATGTCTGTCCGGCCAAGAGGCCGTTGGCGCAGATGATCAAAAATGTAAGACGTATGGTTATGGCTAACCGTAAGAAATAAATAGAAAAAAGAAAGAGGTGAGTCGTGTGAGTGATCTTAGAAAGGTGTCTTCGTCACCACATATTAGAGATAAAGCGACCAGTTCCAATATTATGCGGGACGTGGTGATCGCACTTTTACCGGCAGCCATATTCGGCGTGATTCATTTTGGCGTGAATGCACTGATCGTGCTGCTTGTCACGGTTGTAACCAGTGTGGCGACCGAGTACATATATGAAAAATTAATGCATAAACCCTCGACAGTAGGGGACTTCAGTGCGGTGGTCACCGGACTTTTGCTGGGGATGAACCTTCCCTCAAGCGCGCCCTGGTGGATGGCGGTGCTGGGGAGCGTCTTCGCGATCCTGGTGGTCAAGCAGCTGTTCGGCGGACTTGGACAGAACTTTATGAACCCGGCCCTGGGCGGGAGATGTTTTCTGATGATCTCCTTTGCCGGGCGTATGACAAACTATGCCTATGATACGTTTACCGGCGCAACGCCTCTGGCTGTTTTAAGAGAGGGCGGAAGCGTGGACGTCCTTCAGATGGTGACCGGCAATACGGCGGGTATGATCGGCGAGACCTCCGCCATCGCGATCCTGATCGGGGCAGCCTATCTGCTGTGGAGAGGCGTGATTGATCTGAAGATCCCGGGAACTTATCTCCTGACCTTCGCAGTCTTCATGCTGCTTTTTGGCGGACATGGTCTTGCCGGAACTTATCTGGCGGCTCAGCTGGCGGGCGGCGGCCTGATGCTTGGCGCATGGTTTATGGCGACGGATTACGTGACCAGCCCCATTACCCCTGCCGGACAGATTGTGTACGGCGTGATCCTTGGTATCCTGACCGGTATCTTCCGGTGCTTCGGAGCGTCTCCGGAGGGCGTGTCCTATGCGATCATCTTCTCGAACCTTCTGGTTCCGCTGATCGAGCGCTTTACGATTCCGCTGGCATTTGGCAAAGTGAAAGTAAAAGGGGGTAACAAATAATGAATAAGATTATGAAGAATACCCTGATTCTGACCGCGATCACGCTGGTGTCCGGTCTTCTTCTTGGATTTGTCCATGAGCTGACGGCGGCTCCCATCGCGGAGCAGGAAAGGCTCGCAAAAGAAAAAGCGTATGCGGAAGTATTTCCGGAGGCGGCTTCTTTTCAAGAGGTAGCTGACTTCTCGGAAGTGGCGGCTTATATTGCGGAGCAGGGATATACCTCTCAGGTGATCAACGGGGTCGCGGAGGCGTGCGACGCATCAGGGAATGTGGTGGGTCATGTGATCAATATCACGACCCCGGAGGGCTATGGCGGGAACATTCAGATGACCGTCGGCGTGACTAATGATATGACCATGCTGGGGATTTCTTTCCTCTCCATCAGTGAGACGGCGGGTCTTGGCATGAATGCGAATACAGATACCTGGAAGGCGCAGTTCGCGGGCATTCAGGCAGATGAGATCACCTATACCAAATCTGGAAAGTCCGCGCCCAACGAGATCGACGCCGTCAGCAGCGCGACGATCACAACAAAGGCAGTGACCGGCGCGGTCAACGCGGCGCTCTGCGCTGCCGGACATTATGCTGAGTAAAGGGGGGCGTACATAGTGAATTCAGCAGGTGAACGTTTATATAACGGTATTATAAAAGAAAATCCCACTTTCG
The DNA here is from genome assembly GCA_910584945.1 of uncultured Lachnospiraceae bacterium. GTDB lineage: Bacteria > Bacillota > Clostridia > Lachnospirales > Lachnospiraceae > Hominiventricola. Next base: position 19,497 of record CAJUDY010000008.1, read on the forward strand.
TGATGATGCTTGGCATGTGTCCGACTCTTGCGGTCACCACCAGCGCCATGAACGGACTGGGTATGGGACTGACCACCATGGTGATTCTGGCCCTGTCCAATCTCATCATCTCCATGCTTCGGAAAGTTATTCCGGATGATGTGCGTGTGCCGGCCTTTATCGTGATCGTGGCGTCCTTCGTGACCATCGTGCAGTTTTTGCTGCAGGCTTACATTCCGTCGCTGAATGAGAGCCTTGGCCTTTACATCCCTCTGATCGTCGTGAACTGTATCATCCTTGGCCGGGCGGAGGCTTATGCTTCCAAGAATCCCATGATCGCGTCTCTCTTTGACGGCATCGGCATGGGACTCGGGTTTACCATCGGCCTGACCAGTATCGGACTGGTCAGGGAGCTGATCGGTTCCGGCAAGATCTTTGGGGCGGCGGTGCTTCCGGCTTCCTACGAACCGGTGTCCATCTTTGTCATGGCTCCCGGCGCTTTCTTTGTGCTGGCGCTTCTGACCGGACTTCAGAACAAAGTGAAGCTGAACATGGCGAAAAAAGGAAAAGACGTATCGAAGATTCAGAGCGGCTGTAATGCGGACTGCGCATCCTGCGGGGCGAAATGCAGCAGCGCGAAAGAATAGGGGGGTAGAGAAGTATGCAAGAATTATTAATCATCGCCATCGGGTCTGCCCTGGTCAATAACGTGGTTTTAAGCCAGTTCCTTGGGATTTGTCCGTTCCTGGGCGTATCCAAGAAGGTGGAGACGGCAGCAGGTATGGGCGCGGCAGTTATCTTTGTCATCACGTTTGCTTCCTTTGTGACCAGTGTCATCGACAAGGTTCTGCTGATTCCTTTGAGCATGACCTATCTGCAGACCATCGTGTTTATTCTGGTTATTGCCTGTCTGGTCCAGTTTGTGGAGATGTTCTTAAAGAAAACCATGCAGTCTCTGTACCAGGCCTTGGGCGTGTATCTGCCGCTGATCACTACCAACTGTGCGGTGCTCGGCGTGGCTTTGACCAATGCGACAAAAGAATACAGTATCCTGACCAGTACGGTGAACGGCTTTGCAGTGGCGACGGGCTTCACCATCTCCATCATCCTTCTGGCAGGTATCCGTGAGAAACTGGAATACAACGACATCTCCCCGGCATTAAAAGGATCTCCGATTGTACTGGTGACCGCCGGTCTGATGGCGATTGCGTTCTGCGGATTTTCAGGAATCATCTAAGGGGGGAATGTCATGAGTATAACAGGAATAGTCATCGCTACCGTGATTGTAGGCGGTGTCGGCGTCTTCATTGGTCTGTTCCTTGGAGCAGCCGGTGAGAAATTCGCCGTGGAAGTAGATGAAAAGGAAGTGGCCATCCGGGAATGCCTTCCGGGCAACAACTGCGGCGGCTGCGGCTATGCAGGCTGTGACGGTCTGGCAGCTGCGATTGCCCAGGGGGAAGCTCCGGTGAACGGCTGTCCCGTAGGCGGCGCTCCCGTAGGGGAGAAGATCGCGGCGATCATGGGCGTGGAGGCAGGCGCGGGCGTCCGAAAGGCTGCTTTTGTAAAATGTGCCGGAACCTGCGACCTTGCACCGAGAAATTATGAGTATTCCGGCGCGGGAGACTGCCGGTTTGTGAGTATGATGCAGAACGGCGGAGACAAGATCTGTACCTTTGGCTGTCTCGGTTACGGCGCCTGTGTGACCGAATGTCAGTTCGACGCCATTCATATCGTGAACGGCGTGGCCGTGGTGGACCCGGACGCCTGCAAAGCCTGCGGAAAGTGCGTGGCGGCATGTCCGAAGAAGCTGATCGAGCTGGTGCCGGTGGAGGGCGTGCACTATGTACAGTGCAATTCCCATGATAAAGGCAAGGACGTCAACAAGGCATGCAAGGCCGGCTGTATCGGCTGCATGAAATGCGCGAAGAACTGCGAGGCAGGCGCGATCACCGTGGAGGGCAATCTGGCCCAGGTGGACTATGAGAAATGTACCGGCTGCGGCAAATGTGTGAAAGAGTGTCCACGCAAGATCATCAGATAAAAAGAACGACAGAAGGAAAAGAGCATGCCCCAGGGTGTGCTCTTTTTGCAGCAGCCCGGACAAAAAAGATTGACAATCCCTGGAAAAAGGTCTACTCTTAAACATAGTTTCCGTCGAAAAGGGGCGGATCAATATGGAAAAATGGGAGATGTAAGGATGACAGGAACCATTGTAAATACCTGTACTATACTGGCGGGAAGCCTGATCGGAAGTATTTTCAAAAAGGGGATCAGGGAGGAGCAGCAGAATGCTCTGTATATGGCCATGGGACTGGCGGCTACCGGGCTGGGCATCAACGCGGTGGTGCAGAATATGCCGGACAGCAAATATCCGGTGCTTTTTATTGTCAGTCTGGCGCTGGGAAGCCTGATCGGGACGATCATCAACATTGACGGACAGTTTCAAAAGCTGACGGACCGGCTTTCCGTGGGTCAGTTAAGCAAAGGCCTTTCCACCGGAATTTTGCTGTTCTGTATCGGGACGTTGTCCATCTTAGGGCCCATCCAGAGTGCTTTATACGGGGACCACACCTATCTGTTCACCAATGCGACGCTGGATTTTGTAACTTCTATGGTGCTGGCTTCCACCTACGGCGTCGGCATGATGCTGACTGCCGGGGTATTGTTCTGCTGGCAGGGAGGAATCTACGTGATCGCGCTGATGCTTGGAAATTTTATGACGGCGGACATGATGACGGAACTGTCTGTGGTGGGAGGTTTTCTGATCGCCAGCTCCGGCCTGTCCATCCTGAATATCAAGGACTGTAAGACCATGAACATGCTGCCCTCCTTGGTGATCCCGGTGTTGTTCTGCTGGGTGATGGGGTGCTTCACGTGAGGAGAAGCGAATGATACAATTAGAGAAGCTTTTTACAGGTCCTATCGCGGACTATGACTGGCCGGAGTACTTCAGCCGGAATGCCAGAGAAGGTCTGACGGTTGAATTTACTGCGGAGAACTATCTGACGGAATCAGAGAAACGACGGATTTTTCCCTCCATCCGAATGTTCCAGGCGGGGGAGGCTTCCGATGGGAGCCATCTTCTGAAGACAGCACAGCGCTATGTAAAAACAAGCGGGGACGCGTCGTACCTGGAGGCGATCAAATATTTTATTGCCGAGGAAAACCGTCATTCGTATTATCTGAAGCGGTATATGGAATATTACGGAATTCCGCTTCGGAAAAAGAACTGGCTGGATATGTGGTTCCGCAGACTTCGGAGGTTTGGGGGACTGAAGGGAGAGGTCATCGTTCTGGTGACTGCGGAGATGATTGCGCTGTCGTATTACCGGGCGCTGTCGAAGTGTACGAATTCCGGCGTATTAAAGCGGATCTGCGGACAGATGCTGCATGATGAGCTTCGGCATCTGGTCTTTCAGTCCTGTACGCTGTATAAACTGAAGAGCGGCCGTCTGCAGGATATCTTCCGGATTTTCCTGATGCAGATGACCCTCTGGACGGTATGGCCGGCTCTGAAAAAAGTACTGAAAAAAGGCGGGTATTCATACCGGCGTTTTTATATGGAAAGCATGGGGTATCTGAGCCAGTCTATGAAGATCGCCAGACAGGGAGCGTTCTGACGGACAGTTCTGGAAAGGGGTGTACGTAAAAGTGCTTCGGATTGCAGTATGCGATGATGAGAATGAGACGGCAAACTGTCATGCCCGGATGGCGGAAGCCTGCCTGAGAGAATGTAAGAGTGTGGGAGAAGTTTCAACATATACCAGGAGTGAGAATCTTTTATACGATATTACAGAGGATGGGATGCATTATGATCTGCTGCTTCTGGACATTGAGATGCCCGGAATAAACGGGATGGAGCTGGCGGAGAAGGTGCGGCTGTTTCTGCCCAGAGTGAAGATGATCTTTATCACATCCCATATCGAATATGCCGTCGATGCCTTCGAGCTGAATATCTTCCGGTATGTGCCGAAAGGAGAGCTGACAAAACGTCTTCCCGCCGCCATAAAAGATGCGGTGGAGCTTTTGGGGCTGGAGGAGGGGAGCTTTTACACGATTCAGACTAACAGTCGGCTGGAAAGAATCCCTTGTCGGGAAATCTGTTATATTGAGCGGGATGGAAAGAATGCGCGGATCGTAACTTTTCGGGGAGCGTCCAGGGTAAGAAAAAGTCTGCAGCAGGTATTTGAGGAGCTGGCAGCGGAGGAATTTCTCTATATTGACCGGGGATGCATCGTCAATTTGATTCATATTCTGCAGATCAAAGACGGCATGGCAGTGCTGGAGAATGAGATCACGCTGCCCATCAGCCGTTCTCATCTTAAGCAGGTGAAAGAGCGGATCAATACCTACTGGGGGATGCATATATGATGACATGGATGGCGCTGATCGAAAAACTGACAGGCGGCAGTATCCGCCTGTTTGTATTTCTGGTATGTACAGACCGTCTGACTGGCAAAAAAGAACCGGAGAGGGCATGGGTGGTGCAGGGATTTTTGGGCGTGTGGGTGCTTGCCGGATTTGCCTGGCTGACCGGTCTGCCGGAATTTCCCCAGGCTGTTCTGGAGACGGCGTGGTTTTTCTTCTGTGTCGGCCGGAGAAAGAGGGCTGATTTTGATCGGAGACTGTGCCTGTTTTTCAGTATTTTTTATGAGAGCGCGGTTTTGATGTGGCAGTTTTTGCTGTCTGCGGCCTTTGGCATTCTTTTTCGATCAGAAGAATTTCTGCTGGACGGACGTGCGGAGCGCCTGTGTGTTCTGGGGCTGTTTGACCTGTGCTTCCTGGGTCTTGCCTGGTATATGAGGAGGCGCTGGGAAGAGCCGGGAAGAAGCGGATACCAGACGGCTTCTTATGTTGTGATTGCCGGATTTTTATTGACGGTGACCGTGTCTGCCCAGTCCGTGATCCGGATACCGGAGGAGGAAATGTCAGTCTGGGAGATTCAGTCCGTGATTCTTCTGATGGCATTGCTTGTGTACCGGCTGCGCCGCCAGTACGACGCGGAACGGGAGATCGCAGAGCTGAAAGCGGAACAGGCGGCGCTTCTGGAGCGGGATTACCGGGCGCTGAACCGCACCTATGAGACCCATGCAAAGCTGTTTCATGATTTCCGCAACCATATGAGCATGCTTCAGCAGCTGCTTGGCCGGGGAGACTGCAAAGGAGCCATGGGATATCTGGAACAGCTGAACGGTCCTCTGCGGGAGCTGACAGACCAGGTCTTTACGGGAGACGGGACGGTGGACTATCTGATCGGTCAGAAGCTGACAGAGGCAAGGGAACAGGACATCGCTTTGACGCTGCAGGTGGAATACCCAAGGAATGCCGGTATCGGAAGCGCGGATCTGAATGCCGTGCTGGGGAATCTTCTGGATAATGCCCTGGAGGCGGCAGGCAGCATTCCGGAGCCGGAAAAAAGATGGATTTCTCTGACCATCCGCCGCATCCATCAGATGGTGGTGATCAAGGTGGAGAATCCTTGTCAGGCGCCGCCAGCAACAGAAAATGGAAGAATTTTATCTTCTAAGAAGGAACAAGGGCTGCACGGCTGGGGGATTCAGAGCGTCCGGACGGCGGCGGAAAAATATGACGGCGCTATACAGACGGTTTGCGAGGGAGAGGTGTTCCGGGCGGTGGCCACATTGAGCTTACGTCCGGCGGAAAAACAGAATGAAAGAGAGGATACATAAGGAAAAATGGCATTGTTGACGGTGTCGTTTCAGATGCTGGCGCTTCTGATCATGATCGGAACCGGTTATCTGATCGCAAAAAAAGGAATGATGGACGCGCATACCAACGGACAGCTGTCCGGGATGATTGTCAATGTGTTCAATCCGTTGTTGTTTTTCGCCAGCGCGGCGAATTCGGTGGGACAGGTTTCCCTGGATACCATGCTTCGGATCGGCGGGATCGCCGTTGGGATGTTCGCGTTCTTTATCGTTGTGGGGATGGTGCTGACTCCGTTTTTTGACAAAGATCCGGACCAGAGGAAGATGTTTCAGCTGATGTTTGTGTTCTCTAATCTGGGCTTTATCGGAATCCCGGTGGTCAGCAGTATCCTGGGGCCGGAATATGTGGTGTATGTGACGGTATTTCTGGTGGTGTACAATGTTCTTTTTTATACCTACGGGGTGTCGGTCATGGACGGAAAGTTTTCCGTGTCCGCCTTAAGGTCCATGATTAATCCGGGCACAATCTTTTGCGTGATTGCGATCCTGGTGATCGGCTTCGAGATACCGGTTCCGGAATTTATCAGGACGGCGACCACATATCTGGGCAACGTGGCTTCCCCCATGGCGCTGGTGCTGGTGGGCTTCACGCTGGCCCATTCGGATTTCAGGAAGGTGTTTGGAGAGGTGAAGCTGTATGTTTTTTCTGTGATCAAGCTTCTAATCCTTCCGCTTCTGATGTATCCTGTGCTGAAGATGGTGACCAAAGATTCGGCGGTGATCTCCGTGTGCATGATCATGTTCAGCATGCCTGTTGGAAATATGAATATGATTCTCGGCACTGAGCGGGGCGTCGACGGACAAATCTGCAGCGCGGCGATCATCCTGTCCACGGTACTCTGTGTACTTACTGTGCCCATTCTGGTCACTCTGACCCTTTAGTGTATTGTCTCGTGGCCAAAAAACAACCGATTGCGGACATTTCGGCAGAAAGACTTTCGGTCTGTTATGATAGACACATAACAGACCGAAAGTTTTTTTTATTTAAAAGTGTCTGTCCGAGCGGAGAGAGGCAGATGCGGAACTTTCAAAACAGCATTTGCCCGAACAGAGCCCCGGAAGGATTTTCAGGAACGAAGTGAGTGAAAACCCTTCCAGACGCTGGGGCGGAAGAGAGAGGCAGATGCGGAACTTTCATAAAGGAGGATATCAGAATGCGTCGTGTTTGGTTTCGGAGAATAATTAGTCTGGTGTGGCTGCTGGCGGCAGCGGTAAGTCTGTGTCACGGAGGGATTGCTCTGGCGGTGTTTGATCTGGTCATGGGAGGATATTTTGGATATCATTCGTTTTTATACACAAAGGAGGAAAAGCGGGATGGCAGAAGGTAACAGGCTGCTTCAGATTCAGGACCTGACGGCCTGGTATGATCCCGGAAGACCGGTGCTGTCCGGCCTCTCTCTGGAGCTTGGAGAAAGAGAAGCGGTGGGCCTGATCGGACTCAACGGAGCAGGAAAAACAACGCTCATGTCGCTTTTGTCCGGGCTTCATGAAGGGTTTACCATGGCGGGGATCAAAGCAAAGGAGAACCCTTTCCGGCACAAAGACTTTAAGAGGCGGCGATACACCGTGTTTGCACAGGACAATTCCTTTTCATATTTTACCTTCCGGGAATATCTCGCCTATGTGTTTGACGCCTATGGAAAAAAGGCGCCGGATTTCACAGAACTTTTGGAAGGGTTCCATTTTGAAGCGTATGCGGACCGGCTTATGGGAGAGCTTTCCATGGGCAACCGGAAAAAAGCCTTTTTGATCACGGCGTTTGCTTTAAAGCCGGAGCTGCTTTTGCTGGATGAGCCGGTGAACGGACTGGATTTTGAGAGCACGGAATATCTTTATGAGTTGATCAGGGGCTACCGGGCATATGGAACGCTGTTCTTTTCCTCCCACATTGTGGAGAGCATTACCAGGACCTGCGATCGGGTGCTGGTGCTTAATCAGGGACAGATCAGGGAGTTTTCCGGGCAAACGGACGCGGAGCAGCTTCGCAGAGCTCTGGAGCAGGAGAGAGGAGCGAAGAGATGAAAAGAACTTATCAAATATTTGCCAGAAGGCTATTGGGAGTCCGGCGGGAACGGATGGTCCGGGGGATGCTGCTTTGTGCTCTTTTGTTCGGGAGCCTTTGGACTGCCGGGTTCCGGGTGGAGATCGCTTCTCCGATCAAAGGTCTGATGGTCTGCACCGTGACCGGAGGGGCCATGTGGAAAGCACTTCTGGCAAAAGACATGGAGGAGGACCTTCGCCATCTTTTTTCCCTTCCGGCGGACGAAAGGGGACTGGCGGGCGGCTGCCTTCTGGCCATCTTCGCCTACGTCTTTTTTCTGCGGACCGGGCCTCTTCTGGCAGTGCTGTCCGCGGTCTGTCCCTGGAAGAAAGGAGAACTGCTTCTGTGTGCTGTCTGCGTCCTTCCCGGAGTTTTCGCGCCCGCGGGGGTTCGTTTTTTGGTCCGAAAGGACCAGGGGGTCTATGCTTTTTGTCCGAAGGTTTCCGGAACAAAAGAACGCCGTCTGCCAAAGAGCACAGGCAGGCTGTCCATACAGGTCTACCTGTTTCGCTATCTGATGGCCCATCGGAATTATCTGGTCAATACTGCGGCGCTTTGGGGCGTTGCGATGGCGCTGCCCTTTTTTCTGGGCATGCTGGAAGCAAAGATGGCTCTTCCCATGGGTTTTGCCCTGCTCTCCCTGAATACGCCCCTTGAGATTCTGCTGTCCTGCGACCCGTCCCTGGAGCGTATGGTCCGGTTGCTGCCGGGACAGAAGAAAGCGTTCTTTCTTCCTTATGGAATGCTTCTATTCGGGAGCAGCTTTTTTGCTGATGGAATTTATTTAGTCAGCTGGGCTCTGCAAAAAGACGGTGTGACCGGCCAGGCGGCGCTTCTGGCCCTGTGGTATTCCCTGCAGACTGCGGCGGGCGCCGCATTTCTGGAGTATCGTTTTCCTATACGGGGCTATCGGGTGGAGAGCGATCTGTGGCGCCACCCGAGAAAATACGTGCTTCCGGGGATACTGCTGCTGGAGACGATGGTGTTGTAAATTCACAGCTTATATCTTCTTTGCACAGATTGCGGTCAGATCTGCCTTATCATAAAATAAATGGTATCATTCATGAGCCAAAGAAAAATGTTGTCTTCCCAGAGTCATGGAAGAATATTCCAATACGTGCCATCCTGTACATAAAAAAGCATGCGGTCACAGTGAGAATATAGTTGCCGGACACAGAAAAAACTTTTATAATAGATATGGATTTCGTACGACAGGAAAAGAAAGAACGGGGAGGATGCAATGAGAATCTATATTCAGATGAAAGCGGCCGGCAAAAGAAAACCTGTGCTTGACAACGTCCCTTACGAGCTGCCGGAGGAGATTGGTACGCTTAGAGACTTTTTGAGCGCTCTTGTGAAGATCGAGGCGGAGCGCTACAATCAAAAAGGAACAGACGTTCAGGTGGTTCCTTATCTGACGAAAGAAGAGGTGGAGGATCAGGCGTCTCTTGGAAAAGTGGGATTTGGCAGGATCTATTCGGATAAAAAAGCAGATCCCGCGAAGGCGGTGGAGAATGCCCTCCAGTGCTTTGAGGACGGGCTGATCCGGGTATTTCAGAATAATCAGGAGCGAAAAAGCCTGGAGGAGCCCCTGTGTCCGAAAGAAGGGGATCGTTTTACGTTGATCCGTCTGACCTTTCTCGCCGGAAGACTGTGGTAGTATGAAAAAATGAAGATATATTGCAAGAGATTTTACGGAAGATGTGGTAAGCTGTTCCAATAAAAACAAAAGATTTCCAGCCGGTGGAGATCCTGTTCTTCCGGTTCAGTATGGGATTTTTGGCGCTCTGCCTTGCGGATCTGCATCGGATGGAGGGGAGCACCAGACGACAGGAATGCTTTTTTGCCGCCGCCGGACTGTGCGGCCTTACGCTTTATTATCTTCTGGAAAATGTAGCCCTTACTTTTACGCTGGCCTCCAACGCCGGGGTCATCATTTCCACCGCGCCTTTTTTCACCGCTCTTTTGGCGATGGCGGCAAAGAAAGAGGAAGAGCGGCCGGGCTGGAACTTTTTTCTTGGATTTCTGGTGTCCATTGCGGGAATCTGTCTGATCGGGTTTAACGGGGCGCGCCTCAGACTGAATCCGGCGGGGGATCTGCTGGTGGTCGGTGCGGCTTTTGTGTGGGCCTGTTATTCGCTGCTGATGAAGGAGATCGGCGCCTTCGGCTATCCGGTGATCCAGGCGACCAGAAAGATCTTTTTTTACGGTCTGCTCTGGATGCTGCCGGCGCTTTTTTTGTTCCATTTCCGCCTGGATCTTCAACGCTTCCGGGAGCCGGTGACGGTGCTGTCTGCAGCGGGAACACTGCTTACTTTGGCAGGGTTGATTCTGTCCGAGTGGAAGCCCAAAAGGAAAGAGGTATGATTGTGAAAAAAAATGAGTGGATACTGGTGCTTGGGATTTTGGTTCTGGTCGGCCTGACCGGGGCCTTTTTGTACGGAAGAAGGACTTCGGGAGCCTGGGTGACGGTGCAGGTGGACGGGGAGGACTATGGTCGTTATTCGCTTGGCGAGGACCAGGTGATCGAGATCGGAGAGACGAACCGGCTGGAGATCAAAGAGGGGAAGGCATCCATAACTTATGGGAACTGTCCAGACCAGATCTGCGTGGAGACTGGGGCCATTGGGAGGGCCCATGAAGTGATTGTGTGTATGCCGAACCGGGTGGTGGTGGAAATAACGGATTAAGCGTGGAGTTTTTGGGTATCCGGACGCCGTCACTCGGACGCTGCCACAGACAAGGGCATCCCCGCGCAAGCCTAAAGCCGAGCGTCGCTGGTTGAAGTTAGAGCTTAGTTCGGACCTGCGTTGCCCGCGCCTGCCCGATGGCATCGCTCCTCTCCCGGCGGCGTCCGGGTTATTGATATCGAGAAAAAGACCGAACATATGATTGCACTTTCCCCCGGACCGTGGTATGATGGTTACCAGAGATAAAAGAACAGTAACGAACAGAGAGAATACATATGATTGCATTTTTACGAGGAGAGGTCGCGGATCTGACGGAGAACAGCGTGATTCTGGACGTGAACGGGGTGGGCTACGAGGTTCTGGTTCCGGGGCAGTTGTTATCGGTGCTTCAAGGGATCGGACAGACCATCCAGATCTATACTTATATGCAGGTGCGGGAGGACGCCGTCGTCCTCTTTGGTTTTCTGACAAAAGACGACCTGGAGATGTTTCGGATGCTGACAGGCGTCAGCGGAGTCGGACCCAAAGCAGGCCTTAATATTTTGTCGGCCCTGGGGGCGGACGAGCTGCGGTTCGCGATCCTGGCGGACGACGCGAAAAAAATCGCCCGAACTCCGGGAATCGGGGCGAAGACGGCTCAGAAGATCATCTTGGAACTGAAGGACAAGCTGGATCTGGAAGATGCGTTTGAGAAAAAACTGACCAGTGGTCAGATGTTGCCGGAGGCGGCGGTCCCCAAAGGAGTCGTACAGGACGCGGTGGAGGCGCTGATGGCTTTGGGTTACGGAAGTACCGAGGCGCTCAAAACCGTGCGCTCCGTGAATCCCACCGAAGACATGAGCGTGGAAGACGTCCTGAAAGAAGCGCTGAAAAAAATGGCGTAACTGTTCAGCACAGGCCGAAGCACTTGCTGCTGAGGCCGTAAGAACATGATTCAGGAGTGCAAAATTTCATCGCCGAAGGCGATCTCCAATGAATTTTCATCGTAACTGTGAAGGTACTGAACAGTTACAAAATGGCATATTAAGACAGAGGTTGATCTATGAGTAACCGTCGAATTATCACGACAGATGCGGCGGAGGAGGATATCCGGATCGAGGGAAGCCTTCGCCCCCAGAATCTGGCGGAATACATCGGCCAGGAAAAAGCAAAAAGCAATCTGAAAGTTTATATTGAAGCGGCCAAATCCAGGAAAGAAGCCCTTGATCATGTATTGCTCTATGGGCCGCCGGGACTGGGCAAGACGACGCTGGCCGGGATCATCGCCAACGAGATGGGCACCCATATGAAAGTAACCAGCGGACCGGCCATTGAGAAGCCCGGGGAGATCGCGGCGGTCTTAAATAATCTACAGGAAGGCGACGTACTGTTCGTGGATGAGATCCACCGGCTGAACCGGCAGGTGGAGGAAGTTCTGTACCCGGCCATGGAAGACTACGCCATCGACATTATGATCGGCAAAGGCGCCTCGGCCAGAAGCATCCGCCTGGATCTTCCCAAGTTTACGCTGGTAGGTGCCACCACCCGGGCGGGACTTTTGACCGCGCCCCTTCGGGACCGCTTTGGCGTGGTGCATCATCTGGAATATTATACTGTACAGGAATTGACGACCATTCTCATACGCTCCGCGGAGGTGTTGGAAGTGGAGATCGACCGGGAAGGAGCCGGGGAGCTGGCAAGACGTTCCAGAGGAACCCCGCGGCTGGCCAACCGCCTCTTAAAGAGGGTCCGGGATTTTGCCCAGGTAAAGTACGACGGCAGGATCACCAGGGAAGTGGCCGTCTTTGCCCTGGATCTTCTGGAAGTGGACCGCTACGGCCTGGATCAGCTGGACCGCAAGATTCTCCGGATGATCATTGAAAAGTTCGCAGGAGGTCCTGTGGGCCTGGACACGCTGGCCGCGGCTCTGGGAGAGGACGCAGGGACGCTGGAAGACGTCTACGAACCCTACCTGATTCAGAACGGCTTCCTGAACCGCACTTCCCGCGGCCGCATGGCAACCGAACAGTCCTATGCGCATTTGGGGATTGCGTTCCCCGACTAATCCGGTTATAATGTTCAGTAAGCAATGAGCAGTGTACAGACAAATGCAGTCAAATTTTTGTTGTGCACTGCAGGCATCAACAAACTGCCAATCAGGGGGATTTCATGGCAAAGAAAAATACAGCGGAAGTGCTGATCAACGGAAAAGTCTACACCATCAGCGGTTATGAGAGCACCGCCTATCTTCATAAAGTTGCCACCTACTTAAATGAGATGGAAGAAAAGATCGCCCAGACGGGAAATTACCACATGTTATCCCAGGACGAAAAGCAGCTTCTGAAGAACATGAATCTTGCGGACCTGTATTTTAAGGCCAGCGATGCCAAAGAGGAACTGGAACTTCAGGTAGAGAATAAGGATAAAGAGATCTACGGTCTGAAACACGATCTGATCGATGCGAAGATGGAGAAAGACAAGCTGTTGGGGCAGATTCAGGAGATGGAGGCCAAACTCCAGGAAGAGAAGAAACTAAGAGAACGTCTGACAAAATCCGCGTCCAACCGGAGACTATACAAACCAGAGCAGAAGCTCTGACAAGATAAAGAATAATAGGTACAGGGCTGTGGCAAAGCTTGCTCCGAAGGATGCAGAAGAACAGAATCTTTTGCAGACAGGAGTTCTATTTTGCAACAGCCTTCTCTTATATAGAACAGGTAGAATCAATGAAGAAAAAAAGAATGGAGCTTCTGGCTCCGGCAGGCTCCATGGAAAGCCTGAAAGCGGCAATTCATGCCGGGGCGGATGCCGTCTATATGGGAGGCAGCTGCTTTGGGGCAAGGGCTTACGCGGACAACCCCGAAGGGGACCGACTGCTTACGGCCATTGAAGACGCCCACCTGCACGGTGTGAAGCTGTATCTGACTGTCAATACCCTTTTAAAAGAATTGGAGCTGGAAAAAGAACTGTACCAGTATCTTCTCCCCTGCTACGAGCATGGACTGGACGCTGTGATCGTACAGGATCTAGGAGTGCTCACGGCCATTCGCCGGTGGTTCCCGGATCTGGCCATCCATGCCAGTACCCAGATGACTCTGTGCGGCGCCGGAGGCGCAATGTTTCTTAAGAGAGAAGGCATCGACCGGATCGTGCTGGCAAGAGAGCTGTCCCTTGCGGAGATCGCCGCCATCCATAGACGCACTGGTCTGGAGATTGAGTGCTTCGTACACGGCGCTCTTTGCTACTGTTACTCCGGGCAGTGCCTGTTCAGCAGTATCTTAGGCGGCAGGAGCGGTAACCGGGGACGCTGCGCTCAGCCCTGTCGTCTCGCCTATGAGGTTTTTGCGGACGGGAAAAAAATATCTCGAAAGAGCGAAAGAACTCTTTTGAGTCCAAAAGACATCTGTGCGCTGGAACTGCTGCCGAAGATCGCCGAAGCAGGCGTCTATTCTCTGAAGATTGAAGGGCGGATGAAGCGCCCGGAATATACGGCCGGAGTGGTGCGCATTTATCGAAAATATCTGGATCAATACCTGAAGTACGGAGCGGAGGGATATCGAGTATCCAAGGAAGATCAAAAAGAGCTGCTTTTACTTTTTAACCGGGACGGATTTTCCAGGGGATATTATGAACAGCACAATGGCAGGGATATGATGGCGCTTCATGAGACTCCGGCTGCTCCGGCAGAAAAAAGGGCGTATGAGGAGCGCATCGCTTACCTGCGGAAGGAGTACGTGGAGACTGATCGGAAGATCCCGGTGGAAGGCCGTCTGTACGCAAAGGCAGGACAGCCTATGGAGTTGTGTTTGCGCACAGAAGCAGGAGAGAGCCTGACTGTATACGGCGCCTGCCCTCAGATTCCAAAGAATCATCCCATGGAGGAAGAAAAGTTTCGCAAACAATTGGAAAAAACGGGGCATACTCCTTTTAGATGGACGAGGCTTAAGATATATATGGAAGGGGAGTTGTTCGTACCGGTGCAGGCTCTGAACGATCTTCGAAGGGAAACTCTGGAAAGACTTCGGGCACAGCTGCTTTCCAGGGATCGAAGGACAGCGCCGAAGTCTGATCAGGGGAAAGAAGAACTGTCGGCGGCAGACATTGGCGGCGGTACCGTGCTTCATGTCTCCGTGGAGAATAAGGAGCAGCTTCAGGCCGTATTGGCCATGGGGCAGATCTTAAAGAGACAGAAGGAGATGCCGCTTACAGCCATCTATGTGGAGGCGGAAGGCAGCGCGGAGGAACTGTCGGACACGGTCTTGCAGATTCATAAGCAGGGGCTTCGGGCGTATGTGCTGCTGCCGCCCGTCTTTCGCCTGAAAACCAATGGTCGATATTATAAGGAAAAAGAACGCTGGCGGACCCTGGAAGCGGAAGGCTATGTGATCCGGAATCTGGAAGAGTATGAATTTTTACGGGAGATTGGATGGACGGGCGAGTATTTTCTGGATCACAGCGTCTATACATGGAATCGGAGAAGCTGTGATTTCTGGAGAAAAAAAGGAATCCGGATGCAGACCTGCCCGCTGGAATTGAATGAACGGGAACAAAAGGAGCTGGCAGCCGGGGACCGGATCTTGATCATCTACGGAAGATATCCCATGATGGTGACGGCGGGCTGCCTTCACAAGACCTTGCGTCAGTGTCGGCAGCAGCAGGAAACTTGGACTTTGAAGGACCGGTATCAGAAACAGTTTCCGGTGGTCAACCACTGTCAGGACTGCTATAATGTCATATACAACAGTCAGCCGGTATACCTGCTGGACCAGTGGGAGGAGCTGAGAAGACTGGGAGTTGGCGCTTTTCGGATTTCTTTTACCACAGAGAAAAAAGAGGAGACAGAGCAGATACTGCAAGCCTTTCTGGAGCGGAAGAAACCGGAAAAAGATTTTACGAGAGGACACTTTAAACGGGGCGTGGAATAATTATGGTGAATGTGATTACCGAGTTATCCAAATATGCCATGGTCTTGTTTTTGGCACTTTATACGTCGGTGGGTTTTTCGCTGGTGCGAAAGCCCGAGGAAGAGAAGCGGGCGGCGCTGTGGCAGCAGAACTTCCTGCTGTTTGGCATGCTCCTTACGGGCAATCTGATTCTGTATCTGAACACCGGGAATGAGAAGATCGTCGGTTTTTGCGGAGTCCAGGTGATCCTGTTTGTTGTATTTTTGACTTTGCAGCATTTGATTTACCCTAAGTCGGACCGGCTTTTGAATCACAACCTGCTGCTTTTGCTGAGCGTCGGTTTTCTGATGCTGGCGAGGCTCTCTTTTGACAAGGCGGCCAGACAGTTCGAGCTTGCGGTGCTGGCGGCGGGACTGACGTTTTTGATCCCCTGGATGATTCGGAAGTCTTCGGGAAAGCTCCGGGGACTTTACGGGTGGTACGGTGCTTTGGGGTTCGGTCTTTTGACGGCGGTTCTGATTGCGGGAAAATTAAGCTTTGGGGCGAAGCTTGCCATCACCATTCATGGGATTACCTTTCAGCCCTCGGAGTTCGTGAAGATTCTGTTCGTCTTCTTTGCGGCGGGGATGCTCTATGAAAGCCAGGATTTTCGACGGGTGGCCATGACCACCGGTGCTGCTGCGGCTCATGTGCTGATTTTAGTTCTTTCCAGGGATCTGGGCGGGGCGCTGATCTTTTTTGTGACATATCTGGTCATGCTTTATATTGCTACCAGACAGCCCTTCTACCTTCTGGCGGGACTGCTCTCTGGCAGCGGAGCGGCTTATCTGGCCTGGAAGCTGTTCTCTCACGTGCAGACCCGTGTGCTGGCTTTTAGCGACCCCTTTTCCGTGATCGAGAAGGAGGGCTATCAGATCGCCCAGTCGCTGTTCGCCATCGGCACCGGAAGCTGGTTCGGGCTGGGGCTGGGACAGGGAATGCCTTATAAGATTCCGGTGGTGGAGGAGGACTTTATCTTTGCGGCCATTGCAGAGGAGTGCGGAATTCTGTTCGCTGTCTTACTGATTTTTGTATATATGTGCAGCTTTTATATGATTTTGAATATTGCCATGTGTTTAAAAGACAGCTACTACAAGCTGGTAGCCGCGGGGCTTGGAACCCTCGTGATCTTTCAGGCGTTTCTGTCCATCGGCGGGGTGATCAAGTTCATTCCTTCCACGGGAGTCACCCTTCCTTTTATCAGCTATGGGGGAAGCTCCCTGGTCAGCATGTTCGCCATATGGGCGATCATTGAGGGCATGTATCTGAAACGCAGTGACGAGGTATCGGAAAATGACAAAGACAAAGATAAAGGGGCAAAAAAAGAAAAGCGGGAAAAGCCGGAAAAGCCGGGAAAAAAGAGCGGGAAGCCGGGAGTACAATAACATCATGCTGATTTTTACCGGGATCCTTGTGCTGATGATCGGATATCTGATCTGGTTTCAGGTGGCGAAAAGTCGGGAGACCATCAACAATCCCTATAACGCCAGGCTGGAAACTTTTGAGAATCGAGTAATCCGGGGTAATATCCTTGCCTCGGACGGTCAGCTTCTGGCTTATACGGAGGTGTCGGCGGAGGGGAAGGAAAAGCGTGTCTATCCCTATGGCTGTACGTTTTCTCATGTGCTTGGGTATTCGGAGTACGGCAAGACGGGGATTGAGGAGCTTGGGAACTTCCAGCTTCTGACTTCCAACGCCTATTTTGCGGAAAAATTCATCAATGAACTGAAGGAGCAGAAGAATATCGGCGACAGTCTGGTGACGACCCTGGACGTGGAGCTCCAGACGGCGGCCCACGACGCGCTGGGAGATCAAAAGGGGGCGGTGGTGGTGCTGGAGGCCGCGACCGGCAATGTCCGTGCCCTGGTGTCCAAGCCGGATTATGATCCGGGGGAGGTGGCGGCAAAGTGGGGAGAGCTTAGCAGTTCCGAAGACAGCGTACTCTTGAATCGGGCCCTTCAGGGGCGGTATCCGCCGGGGTCCACGTTCAAGACGATTACTCTTTTAGAATATCTGAGGGAGAATCCTCAGGCGGAGGAGAACTATGCTTTTTCCTGCGAGGGGAAAGTTCAGGTGGGTAATTCTTCCATCCGCTGTTACCACGGGACCAGGCATGGGGAGCTTGACTTAAGGCGGGCCTATGCCAAATCCTGCAACAGCGCCTTTGCGGATATAGGACGATCCCTGGATGTCCGCCGTCTGCAGGAACTGACAGAACAGTTACTCTTTAATGAAGAGCTGCCTCTTGCCTTTCCTTATCAGAAGAGTTCTTTTTCTCTGAAAACCTCAGATTCCGAAGCCCTGCATATGATGACGGCCATCGGGCAGGGGGATACTCTGGTGACGCCCATGCACATGGCCATGCTGATGGCGGCTGTCGCCAATGACGGGATGTTGATGACGCCCCGTTTCCTTAACCGGACGGAGAGCTATACCGGTCAGACGGTGGAGCGGTATCCGGTCACAGAGTATAAACGTCTTCTGGATGCCCGGGAGGCAGAGACACTTAAAGGATATCTCCGGTCTGTGGTGGAGGAGGGGACAGCTTCCGCGCTTCAAAGCGACCTCTACACGGCAGCCGGCAAGACCGGCACCGCTGAATACAGCAGCGATAAAAACAAAAGTCACGCCTGGTTTATCGGTTATGTCACCGGAGACAAGCCGGATCTGGCGGTCTGCGTTCTGGCGGAAGGCGCAGGCTCCGGCAGCGAACACGCGGTACCGGTGGCGAAGAGGATCTTTGACACGTATTACGGAGAAAATTAAGAATTAAGAGTGGAACGAATTATGCTATAGACGCTGCGCCTGAATTGTGGTATACTTGCGATAGTTACATATGGCAGGCAATTACAAGAAGGGAGGAATGCGATGACGGACAGTCAAAAACTTGACCTGATTCTTTCCAGACTCGACAGGATGGATGAACGCTTCGACCAGGTAGACGAACAATTCCGCAAAGTGGATGAAAGGTTCCACAAAGTGGATGAACGTTTCGACCAGGTGGATGAACAATTCCGCAAAGTGGATGAACGCTTCGATCAGGTGGATGAACAGTTCCGCAAAGTGGATGAACAGTTCCGCAAAGTGGACGAACAGTTCCGCAAAGTGGACGAACAGTTCCGCAAAGTGGATGAACAGTTCCGTAAGGTGGACGAACAATTCCGCAAAGTGGACGAACAGTTCCGCAAAGTCGAAGAGCGGCTTGACAAGCTGGAGAAAGAGGTATCAGATCTTAAATTGACGATTGAGAATGAGATCAGAGTCAATATTAAGCGTGTCGCCGAAGGTCATCTTGATTTATCAAGAAACCTGCATGAGGCATTAAAAATTGACAATGAAAAAGAGATGATGGCGCTTCGCATCAATTCACTTGAAAATGAAGTGCGCAGGTTGAAAGAACGTAGAGTCAGACTACATCATTACAAAGGATAGAACAAATAGAACAGAATATGAAGAGAATCATGTAAAAAGGCAACTCTACAACGCGTAGATTGCCTTTTTTGCTGTATGCGTGCTACAATCGGTGCATGGCAATCCACGAGATGATATCGGTTTGGAAGATTTTTGAGCCGACGTCTGAAAGAAAGTCCGAAAGTCCGGACGGCGATGCAGGACATCGTCTCCCTACCCCGGTCAGGGCAAAAGAGCGGGCGGAGGAACTTACACCAACCGGTACCATCCTGGAATGCCAAACTGTCCGGAAGCAGAAAAGAGGTGAAAAGATAAGGAGATGAGGTCCTAAGACTTCATCTCCTTTAAATATTCCTCATAATCCCGGATATATTCCTTCCCGTCGTAGTGGGTGCTGGCCAGCACCAGTAGCACGGAATCGGCGGAAAAATCATACATGTCTTTCCAGATCATTCTCGGGATATAGACTCCCATCATCGGTTTGTTCAGTTCCACGATCAACTCCTCCGTTCCGTTGGTGATACGGACCTTGCTCTTTCCGGCCACGTTGATCAGTACGAATTCAGACTCCCGGTTGGCGTGCTGCCCCCGGACCACCGTGTCGTCAGAGCCGTAGATATAGAACACTCTCTTGATGGCAAAGGGAATGCTCTGTTCCCCCTCAATGACCACCAGCTTTCCCCGCTCGTCGCCCAAATCGTTGAACTGAAGGATTGGACATCTGTCTTTTAACAATTGATCAATCTCCTTTATTATACAATGCTGTTTTATTGAAATGCGTTGATTGCCGCAATAACGTAATCCTGCTCTTCTCTGGTCATGCCGTTATAGACCGGAAGGGAGAGCACCGTGTCCGCCAGATGTTCGGTGACAGGAAGATCTCCCTTGTGATATCCAAGCGACGCATAAGCCTCAGACAAGTGGGGCGGGATCGGATAGTGGATAATCGTACCGATTTCCCGCTCGTCCAGATAAGCGATCAGGCGCGCCCGTTCCTCACAGCGGATGACATACTGATGCCACACACCGGTGGTGTGATTGGCCAGCTTTGGTAGCTTGATCAGCAGATTGTCAAGGCCCTTCGCATAAGCCTCGGCGATGTCCGCCCGCTCTTTGGTGATCTCGGGCAGATGACGAAGACGGACCCTCAAGAGTCCGGCCTGGAGTTCGTCTAACCTGGAGTTGGCTCCAACCACTTTATTGTAATAGCGTTTCTCGCTTCCGTAGTTCCGGTACATGCGAAAATCCCTTGCCAGAGCCTCGTCACGCACAACCACCGCGCCGCCGTCTCCGAAAGCTCCCAGATTCTTGGAAGGATAGAAGGAAAAGCAGCCCACATCCCCAAAGGTTCCGGTCATCTGTCCGTCGCAGCAGGCGCCGTGGGATTGGGCGCAGTCCTCCACCAGATAAAGATGATGCTTCCGGCACAGATCCGTGATCCGTTTCATGCCGCAGGGCATACCGTAGAGGTGAACGACCAGAACGGCTTTCGTCCGACTGGTGATCTTTTCTTCGATCTTTCCGGCGTCGATGCCGAAGTGTTCGTCCGGCTCCACGAAGATGGGCGTGGCGCCGTTGATGGTGATTCCCATGACGCTGGCAATATACGTATTGGCCTGGACGATCACCTCGTCGCCGGGTCCGACGCCGAGGACCCGGAAGGCAAGCCACAGAGCGTCCAGTCCGCTGGCCAGCCCCACGCAATAGGGAGCGCCCGTGTAGGCGGCAAATTCTTCTTCAAAAGCCGACACTTCTTTTCCAAGCACATACCAGCCGGAGCGCAGCACCTCCAGCGCTTTCTCCTCGAATTCCTCTTGATACTGATAAAAACCCCGGTCCATCCGGTTCGGCATGATCTTCATATATTTATGCTCCCGTCTTCTTTTTTATTCTTTTCGATGGTGTCAATCAGGTAGGGCGGACGGTTCCTGGACGCGTCCAGGGCGCGCCAGATGTATTCGCCCAGGACGCCCAGCATCAGCAGGATCAGTCCCGTGGAGAATAAAAGAACGGCCATCAGGGACGTCCATCCAAGCACCGGTTCTCCCACGATCAGCTTGCTGGAGATGATAAAGATGCCCATGAGAAACGCGAACAGAGACACCAGACCCCCGAGGACCGTCATAAACCGGATGGGGAAGTAGGAAAAGCTCATCATGGAGTCCACGATCAGCTTGATTTTCTTACTCATGGTCCAGCGGGACTCGCCCACTTCCCGGGCTTTCCGGTGAAAATATACCTTGTCCGTCTGAAAGCCCATCCAGAGCACCTGCAGGGACAGGGAGGAATTCCGCTCGTCCAGCATCAAAAGGACGTCGATGGCCTTGCGGTCCAGAAGATAACAGTCGAAGCCGCCCTTGGGCATGTCCGGCATGATCAGCTTTCTTACGATGACATAATACAGATTGGCAAACCATTTGTAAAGCAGCTTGTCATCCCGTTCTTCCCGGACGGCCAGCACCACTTTGTTGCCCTTTTTCCAACTCTCATATAATTCCAGAATCAGCTCCGAATCTTCCTGGAGATCCGCCTGCTTGGTGACCGCGCAGTCGCCGGTGCAGCAGGAAAGTCCGGCCAGAAGCGCCGCGTGTTCGCCGAAATTCCTGGAGAGCCGGACTAAAACCACCCGGTCATCCAGGGCTTTGATTTCCTGCATGATGTCCCAGGAGCGGTCTCCGGAGCCGTCGTCTACAAAAACAATCTCATAATCACCCAGTCGTCCCAGGATTTTTTCTTTCATATCCTGATACAGCAGCATCAGCGTATCTGAGCTGTAATAAACAGGAACAATGATTGATATCTTGCTCATGTGTTACCCTTCTTCAATTTATACATTTCTATTTAGTTTACACTAAATCAGAGCCGGAAGCAACTGTTTTTCATGTGCAATCGGGAATCGAAGGATGACAAATCGTAAATTATATACTATAATACGTGTTACCTGTATGATGAAAAGAGGAGAGACAGATGAGTAGAAAGAAAAAGAATCTTCTATGGGCGCTTTTGCTTCCGCTGTTTTTTATGGTGATTTTGTGGAATCTAACGCCTTTCGTCTACGGAATCGTGGACGACCGCACCATGATGGAGGTGGTGTCCGGACAGTATCTTGGGACGCCGGACCCTCACACGATCTTTATCGGGTACTGGTATTCCTGCCTGGTGGCGGGATGCTACCGCCTGGCGCCCGGCGTGGACTGGTATGCGCTTTTCTTTCTGGGCCTTCAGGGAGGCTGTCTGGGGCTGATGGCGTACCGGATTCTGGAGAAAAAAAAGGATACGAAGGAGCGGCTCCTTTTTGGAGGGCTGGTCCTGCTTCTGGCGATGACTCTGGGGGTTCGGACTGCGGCGCAGGTAACCTTCACCACCACGGCGGCGGTTCTGGCTGTGACGGTGCTTTTCTGGTATATGACCGCGGAGGATCTCAAAGGGCGGGACCTGATTCTCCTGTTTTTCCTCTGCTTTCTGACAGCGGAAGCCCGCTTTCCCGTGTACTGTATGGTTCTTCCCGCCTGCGGGGTGCTCTGGCTGTTCCGGGCCCGGGAGAAAAAAAGTCTGTATGTGCCGCTGATCGCCGGCGGGGCCATGGCGCTGCATCTTTTTGGGATGTTTGTGGGATACCGAAGCGAGGGGTGGAAGGCCTATAATGACTACAACGACGTCTGCACGGTGATTTATGACTATGAAGACTACACTTTTCCCAGGTATGAGGACGCCACGGAGCTTTACAATCAGGTTGGAGTGTACTCCAAGATCCGGGCCAAGAATCTCTACTATTATAATTATACGGCGGATGATCAGGTGAATCCGGAATTTTTCGCGAAATATCTGGAACTTCGGAAGGCCATGGTAAAGGCGGCCCGGAATCCGGCGGCAAGGCTTTTTGGCAGTCTGAAGACCTACGTAAAAAATGTACTGACCGGAGAATACGGATATGGCCATCCGCTGGCGCTTGCAGGCCTGGGAGTGCTTTTCCTTCTGTATCTTCGGAAAAAGGAGTGGATCTCCGCTCTTCGCGCCGCGGGAGTGTACGGCGCCCAGTTCGCCCTCTGGATGTACCTGATCTATCGGGGAAGAGTGCCTCTCAGGGTGGAGATCTGCATGAATCTGATGCTGATCGTGTCCGTGCTTCTTCTGTGGAAGGAGCAGCTGCCCCGGATGGAATTTTCGGAAAACATGAGAAAGGTCGGCAAGGGATGCGCGCTTATCTTTCTTCTGGCCACGGCTGTCTGGAGCGTGGGGGCTGTCCGCCGGGAAAATCTGGAGATGCAAAAACTCAATGAGGATGTGGAAGAGTTAAAGGAATACTGCGCGGCGCATCCGGAAAACTTCTACTTTAATGATGTGGTCTCCATGGCCATGAGTTCCTACAATGTACACCTGTGGCTTAAAGAACCCTATAAGATGAACTACATTTCCCTGGGAGACTGGATCAGCTTTTGCCCGGCCTGGGAGGAGAAGCTAAAGCAGCGGGGAATCACCGACGTGTCAGAAGCCCTGTACGGTCGGGACGATGTGTATCTGATCTGCAGCTTTGACCGGGGACTGGAGTATCTGATGGACCTGTACGAAGGCGTCACCTGCACCGAGGTGGACAAGGTCGGCGGCTTTCATATCTACCAGCTTTATAGATAAAAACCGGCCTTGTCAATTTTCCAAAAAGATGATAGACTATAGCTAGTCCAAGGACACACCAAACGACAGGAGGAATTGCAGTGATAGAAGCAACGAGCTGTGGCGGTGTGGTAATATTTCGTGGTAAGATTCTGCTTTTGTACAAGAATTACAAGAACAAGTACGAGGGCTGGGTGTTGCCGAAAGGAACTGTGGAACCTGGCGAGGAACACCGTCAGACGGCGGCGAGAGAGGTCAGGGAAGAAACAGGAGTTGATGCCAGAATTGTAAAATATATCGGCAAAAGTCAGTATACCTTTACGGTCCCGGAGGATGTGGTTGAGAAGGATGTTCACTGGTATCTGATGATGTCCGACAGTTATTACAGCAAACCACAGCGTGAAGAATACTTTATGGACTCCGGATATTACAAATTTCATGAGGCGTACCATTTGTTAAAATTTCCGAATGAAAAGCAGATTCTGGAAAGAGCGTATAATGAGTATATCGATATGAAGAAAAGTAATCTCTGGGGCAATCGCAAATAAGAGAGAGGTTGTTGGCGACGACAGCCTCTTTTTAAAAAAGAGGCAGGGAAGAGATGAGATGGTATCGTGATCTGTATCTGGGAACGAACGCGGCGTCTGAGATCCGGAGCATCCGGGAAAAAGCGGCGGCGGGAAAATGGATGGCCGGTGTTTATTACATCACGGCTGCATCCACAGAAGGAAATCTTCTTGATATTTTCCATAACGGAATGTTAAAAGAGCCTTTGTTTAAAAAGCGGCAGTGCCTGGATGTGATCGGCGTGGCAAAAGGCCGGATGGAAGCTTTCCGTCTTGCGGGGCAGATTACGGAGGATGTATACCAGAAGACCGGCGGCTTTGAGATCCGGTCCTGCTTCCGGACGGAAGATTTCGTGGAGGATGAAAAGGAATCCGTATGCTGCATGTCATTTTATTGATTTTAAAAATATTGGGGATTCTGCTTCTGGCCTGTCTGGCCCTCCTTCTGCTTGTTTTGTACGCGGTGCTGTTCGTGGGGGTATCTTATCGGCTGAAAGCGGAGAGAGAAGAGGAGCATTTCCTTGTGTCCGCCCGGGCGTCGTGGCTTTTTCGGATCGTCACGGTTCATTTTTTGATGGATGAGAAGACCGGACTTTCGCCTGTCCTGAATGTTCGGCTGTTCGGCCGTTCGGTGTGGCGGATTCTGGGGGAAGAAGAGCCGAAGCGATTCGGAAAAATCTCCAAAAAGAAGCGCCGCAGACGCAGGAAGCAGAAGCAGCCGGAAAGAGAGAAAAAAGAAAAAGAGCCGGCAGGGGAAGAGCCGGTGATCCATGCAGAAGAAAAGAAACCGCATCCGGTCCCGGAATCACCCCGGGTGGAGCGGAAGAAGACCATTCCTTTGGAGAACAAAGAAGGACGAAAGCAAAAGCAGGAGCAGCCGTCATTTTTTGCGAAGCTCCTTCGGAAGATCACCGGCGTCATCCGAAAAATCTGTGATAAGATCCGTAAGATTCGGGGAAAGATAACAGAAGTCGGGAAAGCTTTTCAGAAGCTCAAAAAACGAAAAGATGACTTTGTGGAGTTCTGGAGGCTTGAGGAGCACAGGCGGGCCAGAGGAGCGCTCCTTGAGGAAGGCCGGTATCTGTGGAAAAAATCAAAGCCCAGGAAGCTCATTGGGCAGATCCTCTTTGGATTTTCGGACCCCGCCTATACGGGACTCTGTATGGGAGCGCTGGGTATGCTCTGCGCCTTCTATCCCAGGAAATTCCAGGTGATTCCGGATTTTGATCAGGCGATCCTGAAAGGAGACGTAAAACTCAGGGGGAAGATCCGGTGCTATGTATTTGTAAAGATCTTGATCCGCATCTATTTTAACAAAGATATCCGTCATATGTATCGGCATTGGCAGGAACTTTAGCCATCAAAACAGGAGGTTTTAAGAACATGAGCGAAAAAAATAACAACAGTTTTGAGACAACCGTATCCTCCCTCTTCCAGGGAATGGACCATTTTATTTCCAGCAAGACCGTGGTGGGCGACGCAATCACCGTGGGGGACACGATCCTTCTGCCCCTGGTGGACGTGTCTTTTGGAGTCGGCGCCGGGGCGAGTTCGAGCGACAGCAAGAATAACGGCGCCGGGGGCTTGGGCGGCAGGATCTCTCCCAGCGCAGTGCTGGTCATCAAGGGCGGCGACATCCGTCTGGTCAATGTGAAGAATCAGGACGCGGTGACCAAGATCCTGGATATGGTGCCGGATTTTGTCAACAAATTTACCTCCGGAAAGGCAAAAGAAAGCCCGGACCCGGAAGTGGATCGGGCAGTGGATGAAATTCTTAACGAAAAAAAGTAAAATTATGCTTGCAAATCCTGAGAGATTCTGGTAGAATAACAGAAGTTGTGAGTCTTCGCGGACTCAAATAAGCCGAAGGAGGTGCAATGATGGCGAAATGTGCAATTTGTGACAAGAGTGTTCACTTTGGAAACAATGTGAGTCATTCCCATAGAAAATCCAGCAAAATGTGGAGATCCAATGTAAAATCCGTGAAAGTTAAAGTGAACGGCGGAGCAAAGAAAATGTATGTGTGCACTTCTTGCTTAAAGTCTGGTAAAGTGGAGAGAGCTTAATCGGTTATTAGACAGGATTGCGTGAGGGGGTTGTCAGTGTGACAGCCCTTTTCTTGTATCATCCGGATCAGCAGCCGGTATAGCACTGGTAGCCGCACAGCATCAGGACAGCGGACAAAAAGATGCGAAGGAACAGGTGGTCTTCCGGCAGAAAAAGAGTGATAAAGATCCCGACGCCGGTCCAGAAGAGGATAAGCCCCAGAGTTTTTTTCATGTATGTCACCGTCCTCATAGCTGGAGGATTTATTCTATATATATGCGACAAACGGTAAAATAGAAAAAATAAAAATATATTTCATTTTTATCGGATATCGGGTATAATAGTTAATGATTATGTAGTAGAATCGGGAGGTACGAAGATGCAGGGACAGATTAATACAGAACTTGGCAGCATTACCATAGATGCGGATGTGATTGCGACTTATGCGGGTTCCGTTGCGCTTGGATGCAGCGGGATCGTGGGTATGGCATCCCTGGACATGCGGGATGGGCTGATGAAGCTTCTGAAAAAAGACAGTATCAAGCGTGGAATCGAAGTTGCCATTGAGGAGAATGAGATCTATCTGGGATTTCACGTGATCGTGGCTTACGGCGTCAATATTCCGGTGGTCTCCAGGAATCTGATTGATTCCGTGAAATATCAGGTGGAGGCGTTTACCGGCATGAAGATCGGCAAGATTGACATCTTTGTAGAAGGCGTAAGAGTGATTGATTAACGAGGGAGGATCTGCGTTGTGAGGAAGACAATTGATGCCCGGATGGTAGCAAAGATGTTTCTGGGCGGTGCCAAAAATCTGGAATCCAGAAAAGAATGGATTAATGAACTGAATGTGTTTCCGGTGCCCGACGGAGATACGGGAACCAATATGACGCTGACGATCACTGCGGCGGCAGGGGAAGTAAGCAGTCTGACAGAACTGAATATGGAGACTCTGGCCAAATGCATCTCTTCCGGTTCCCTTCGGGGGGCAAGAGGGAATTCAGGCGTGATCCTCTCCCAGCTTCTCAGAGGATTTACCAAGGGGATCAAAGATCATGAAGAACTGGACGTGATCGATCTGGCAAGCGCCATGCAAAAGGCGGTGGAGACGGCCTACAAAGCGGTGATGAAGCCCAAAGAAGGTACGATTCTTACCGTGGCGAAAGGCGCGGCTTTGAAAGCGGCGGAGCTTGCCCAGACCCTGGAGGATGTGGAAGAGTTCTGCTCCCTGGTCATCGAAGAAGCGGAAGATGTTCTTAAAAAGACGCCGGACATGCTGCCGGTTCTTAAGGAAGCGGGAGTAGTGGACTCCGGCGGCCAGGGGCTTGTGGAAGTGTTAAAAGGCGCCTACGACGCGCTTCTTGGAAAGGAAGTGGATTATTCCTTCACGGCGCCTAAGAAGGAATCGGCTGTCCGGATCAGTGCCGAGACTGAGGCGGAGATTAAGTTCGGCTACTGTACCGAGTTTATCATTATGCTGGAAAAAGCCTATGAGGAGAAGGACGAACTGGACTTTAAGGCGTTCCTTGAGTCGATCGGGGATTCCATCGTAGTCGTGTCTGATGACGATATCGTCAAAGTGCACGTACATACGAACGACCCGGGACTTGCGATCCAGAGGGCGCTTACGTATGGCTCCTTGTCGAAGATGAAGATCGACAACATGCGCCTGGAGCATGAAGAGAAGCTGATCAAGGACGCTTCCCGGATTGCCAGGGAGCAGAAAGAAAAAGAATCAGCGGCAGAAGAAAAGAAGATCGAGGAACCCAGAAAAGAGATGGGTTTTATCTCCGTATCCATTGGAGAAGGCGTGGGAGAGATCTTTAAAGGTCTGGGCGTGGACTATCTGATTGAGGGCGGACAGACCATGAACCCCAGCACGGAGGATATGCTGGAGGCCATCGAGAAGGTCAATGCGGACAATGTCTTCATTCTTCCCAACAATAAGAACATCATCCTGGCGGCGAATCAGGCCAGCTTTCTGACCTCTGACAAGCGGGTGATTGTGATTCCGACCAAGACCATTCCCCAGGGAATTACAGCCATGGTGAACTATATTCCGGAGGAGACGCCCAGGGAGAATGAGCTTCGCATGCAGGCGGAAATCCAGAATGTGAAGACCGGTCAGCTGACCTACGCCGTCCGGGATACAAAGATTGACGACAAAGAGATCCACCTGGGAGACATTATGGGCATCGGCGATCACGGAATTCTGGCGGTGGGAGCCGACATCCGGGAGACGGCCCTTGCGATGATGGAGCAGCTGGTGGACGATCATTCTGAGATCATCGGCATCTATTACGGGGAAGAGGTCTCAGAGGAAGATGCGGCGGCCCTGGGGGACGAGATCGCAGAGAAATATCCGAATACGGAAGTGGAGGTTCACAGCGGCGGACAGCCGATCTACTATTATGTGGTTTCTGTGGAATAAGCAGAAGAATGGGAGCGGGTGCGTAGAGGCGCGCCCGCTTTTTTCCATGCACAGGGGTGCGCAGGGAAAACTGCTGCTGCGCAGCACGCACCCCTTGCGGCGAGCAGGGAGAAAATCCTCCCTGCTCGATGAGAGGAGGGCAGACAATGAAGCTTGAGGACTCCGTTTTGAAGATCAAAGGAATCGGTGAGAAGACTGCGGTTCTCTTTGCCAAAGTAGGAATCCATACCATAGAAGATCTGATCACTTACTATCCTAGAGCCTATGACACCTATGAGGAGCCGGTGGAGCTTGCTCAGGTCGAGGACGGGCGAAAATACGCTGTGCAGGGAATCGTCCGCTCGGTGTCGGCAGTGAAAAGATATGCAAAATATCAGGTGTTCACCGTCCAGATTCAGGTGGGTGAGGAGCAGCTTTCGGGCACCTGGTTCAACATGCCCTTCCTTCGGAATCATTTTCAGCGGGGCGGACAGTACATCTTTCGGGGAATCGTAAAAATCCGGGGAAATCAGTACAAGATGGAGCAGCCGGAGCATTATACTCTGGGGGACTATGAGCAGCTTTTACATGTGATGCAGCCCAAATATCCCCTGACTTCGGGCCTCACCGGAAATATGGTGACAAAGGCGGTCCGGCAGGTGCTGGAGTGCGGAGAGATATCTCTTCCGGAATACTTACCGGAAAAAATACTGAGAATGTATCGCCTCTGCCCGGAGCAGGAAGCTCTGGAGGCGATTCATTTTCCGGAGAATGATGGGAGCATGCGAAGGGCGAGAGAGCGGCTGGTGTTTGATGAATTTCTGCTCTTTATTCTTGGTATCCGCAAAATGCGGGAAAGTCAGGAAATGCTTTTGAACGAGGCGAGGATGATTGAGGCGGAGGAGATCAGACGGCTGATCGGGCATCTTCCCTATGAACTGACCGGCGCTCAGAAGAAAGTGTGGCAAGAGATCCTTACGGATTTGAAAGGAGACCACATCATGAGCCGTCTGGTGCAGGGAGACGTGGGTTCCGGCAAGACGATCCTGGCGGTGCTTGCCCTGGTGATGGCCGGTCTGAACGGTTATCAGGGTGCGCTCATTGTACCCACGGAAGTGCTGGCAAAGCAGCACTTTGCATCGGTCAGCGAACTGCTTGCCGAAAATCAGATTCCCCTGCGGCCAATTCTCCTGACCGGCTCCATGACGGCGAAGGAAAAAAGGCTTGCCGGGGAGGCAATCGCCGACGGCAGCGCGCAGATCATCATCGGGACCCATGCTCTGATCCAGGAGAAGGTCAACTATCACCGTCTGGGACTTGTGGTGACCGACGAACAGCACCGGTTCGGCGTCCGCCAGAGGGAGACACTGGCGAATAAAGGTCTTCATCCCCATGTGCTGGTCATGAGCGCCACGCCTATTCCCAGGACTCTGGCGATCATCGTCTACGGCGATCTTGACCTCTCTGTGGTGGACGAACTGCCGGCCCACCGGCTTCCTATCAAAAACTGTGTGGTGGACGAGTCCTATCGTCCCAGCGCCTATCGGTTTATGGAAAAAGAGACGGCTCTTGGACACCAGGTTTACATCATCTGTCCCATGGTGGAAGAGAATGAGGAGATGGAACTTGAAAATGTGACCGATTATACCGCAAGACTTCAAAAGCTGCTTCCAAAGCACCGGATTGCCTGTCTCCACGGAAAGATGAAACCAAAAGAAAAAAATGAGATTATGGAACGGTTTGCGGCGGGAGATATTCAGATTCTGGTGTCCACCACGGTCATTGAGGTAGGGATCAATGTGCCAAACGCCACGGTGATGATGGTGGAGAATGCGGAGCGCTTCGGTCTGGCGCAGCTTCACCAGCTTCGGGGACGGGTGGGCCGCGGCGCTGCCCAGTCTTACTGCATTTTCATGAGCGGAAGCAAAGGGAAAGAGACGAAGAAGCGACTGGAAGTGCTGAACCAGTCCAACGACGGCTTCTATATCGCCGGAGAGGATTTGAAGCTCCGGGGACCGGGAGATTTGTTCGGAATCCGCCAGAGCGGAGTGCTGGAATTCCAGCTGGGAGATGTATTTCAGGATGCGAAGGTTCTGAAAGCAGCCAGCGAGGCGGCAGGTAGAATTTTAGAAGAAGATCCGCTTCTTCGGGAAGAGCAGCACCTTGCGCTGGCAGAAAAACTGAATCGTTATCTGAAAAAAGGCGGAGAGAATCTAAGTCTTTGAAACAGGAAAAATTTTGTCAGAAAATGAAGGAATTGACAGTGTATGGAGGAGCAGACTGCACATACTATAGTCGTAACAAACAACAACAAATTGCGAAGCACATAACGGTTACAAATCGCTTCGCAGTAAGGAGGAGTTTATTATGTCTAGTTCTACAAACAAAGCAGCAGTACCGGAAGCAAAGGGCGCCCTGGAGCGTTTTAAGTATGAGGTGGCAAGCGAGATCGGCGTGCCTCTGACGGACGGTTACAATGGAGACCTGACTTCCAAGCAGAATGGTTCTGTAGGCGGTTATATGGTGAAGAAGATGATCGAGGCGCAGGAGCGCCAGATGGCAGGTAAATAAGGATTCGAAAAGGAAGAAGGGATATCGCCAAAGAGCGGTATCCCTTTTTCGACTATTCGATTTTACAGTGGAATCTCCTCCGGCTTCCGGCTGCGGAAGAGATAGTAAGAGCGGAATCCGCAGGCCTTTAAAAGCTCGGCTGCCTTGTCGAATTCATAAGCCAGATATCCCGGTTCATGGGCGTCGGAGCCCAAGGTGACGATCTTGCCGCCGAGTTCCCGGTAGCGGCAGATGATTTCCCTGCAGGGATTGGGAGCTCCGAGTCCGTATCGGAAGCCGCCGGTGTTGACCTCCAGGCCGATGTCCTTTTTGATCAGAGCCCGGAGAATTTCGTCCAGAAGCTCTTTGTATTTTCGGTAAGAATAGTCGCGGTTCTTGTTTGGCCCGTAGCGCACCACATAGTCCAGGTGGCCGAAAACGTCGAAGTTGGAGTATGCTTTCAGGTTCTGCAGGGCACACTGGAAGTATTCCAGGTAGGCTTCCTCTTCCCGGCGGCCTTCATAGAAAGAAGGGTAGTAGGGGTCCCGCTGGTTTACCAGATGAATCGAACCGATGACAAAGTCAAAGGCATGGGAGAAGATCAGATTGTGGTGCTTCTTGCTCAGATAGGGCTGTAGTCCCAGCTCGATGCCGATGGCAAGGTGGATACGGTCCGAATAAATTTCTTTAAGGGAAAGCAGATGCCGAAAATACTCTTCCGGATCAAATTCAAAACAGGCGTCGCTGTCCACATAATCATAATCCATGTGGTCGGTCAGACACAGATGGGTGATGCCCCGGTCGATGGCATGTTCGATCATGACATTTGGCAGAACGCTTGAATCTCCGGAAAAAGAAGTGTGTACATGATAGTCAGCTAGTGTATGCAAAGGGCTTTCCTCCTGGCGTAAAAAAATTAGATATGCGAACATCATAGAAGATATTTTCTGAAATGTAAAGATATGGTGAAAAATTTTTGATTGGGTATTGATATTTTGGGACAAATTAGGTAAAATATGTAATGGTTGATGTTCTTTTAACAATCCCCGTACGAGTTAAAAGAAACAAACATATATTATTCAACTTTTGAGGAGGAATTGAAACATGGCAGTAAAAGTAGCAATCAATGGATTTGGACGTATCGGTCGTCTTGCATTCAGACAGATGTTTGGTGCAGAGGGATATGAGGTTGTGGCAATCAACGACCTGACTTCCCCGAAGATGCTGGCACACTTATTAAAGTACGACTCTTCTCAGGGCAAATATGCACTGGCTGACACCGTATCCGCAACGGACGACTCCATCATCGTTGATGGAAAAGAGATCAAGATCTATGCAAAAGCAAACGCAACCGAGCTTCCCTGGGGAGAGATCGGCGTAGATGTTGTTCTGGAGTGTACCGGTTTCTATACCTCGAAAGAAAAAGCTTCTGCTCATATCACTGCAGGCGCTAAGAAAGTTGTTATTTCCGCTCCGGCTGGCAACGATCTGCCGACCATCGTTTACAATGTAAATCATGAGACCCTGAAGAAAGAGGATACCGTCATTTCCGCAGCATCCTGTACCACCAACTGCCTGGCTCCGATGGCAAAAGCACTGAATGATCTGGCTCCGATCGAGTCCGGTATTATGTGTACGATCCACGCTTACACCGGAGATCAGATGCCTCTGGACGGACCGCAGAGAAAAGGCGATCTGAGAAGAAGCCGTGCGGCAGCGATCAATATCGTTCCGAACAGCACCGGCGCTGCAAAGGCAATCGGCCTTGTGATTCCGGAGCTCAACGGCAAGCTCATCGGCGCTGCACAGCGTGTGCCGACCCCGACTGGTTCCACTACGCTTCTGTTCGCAGTTGTGAACAAGGCAGTGACCAAAGAAGAGATCAATGCAGCGATGAAAGCGGCTACCACCGAGTCCTACGGCTATACCGAGGATGAGATCGTATCCAGCGATATCGTTGGTATGAGATACGGTTCCCTGTTCGATGCGACCCAGACCATGGTATCTCCGCTTCCGGACGGAAAGACTCAGGTTGAGGTTGTTTCCTGGTATGACAATGAGAACTCCTATGTATCTCAGATGGTTCGTACCATTAAGTATTTCGCTGAGTTAGCGTAATCGAGCGGCATGGCGGAGTCCAGTAAGTAATGAAGACCTTAAAAGGTCCGGTCTTTGGACCGGGCCTTTTTTCGTAAAAAGTATCAGGAGGCATACAAAAAATGGGATTGAATAAAAAATCAGTCGACGATATCAACGTAAAAGGCAAACGCGTATTGGTAAGATGCGACTTTAACGTTCCTTTAAAGGAAGGAAAAATCACAGACGAGACAAGGATCAAGGCAGCGCTTCCCACGATCCAGAAGCTTATTAATGACGGAGGAAAAGTTATTCTCTGCTCTCATCTTGGAAAAGTAAAGAACGGCCCCAACGAGGGAGAATCCCTGGCGCCGGTTGCCGAGAGACTTTCCGAGAAGCTTGGCAAGCCGGTGAACTTCGTGGCGGACTACAATGTGACCGGCGAGGCGGCGACGAAGGCAGTGGCAGACATGAACGAGGGCGACGTGGTGCTTCTTCAGAATACACGTTTCCGCGGCAAGGAGGAGACCAAGAACGGCGAGGCATTCTCCAAGGAACTGGCAGACCTCTGTGACGTCTATGTATGCGATGCGTTCGGTTCCTCCCACAGAGCTCATGCGTCCGTGGCAGGCGTGACGGATGTGGTGCGCGCAAAGGGCGGCGAGTGCGCGGTCGGTTATCTGATGCAGAAGGAGATTGATTTCCTGGGCAATGCAGTGGAGAACCCGGTAAGACCTTTCGTGGCAATCTTAGGCGGCGCGAAGGTGGCGGACAAGCTGAATGTGATCGCCAACCTTCTGGAGAAGTGCGATACCCTGATCATCGGCGGCGGCATGGCTTATACATTCCTGAAAGCAAAGGGGTATGAGATCGGAACCTCTCTGGTGGATGAAGAGAAGCTTGACTACTGCAAAGAGATGATGGACAAAGCGGAGAAGCTCGGCAAGAAGCTTCTGCTTCCGGTGGATACCACCATTGCTTCCGCGTTCCCGAATCCCATTGACGCTGAGATTGAGGTTTCCGTGGTGAATGCGGACGCCATCCCGGCAGATAAGATGGGTCTGGACATCGGAACAAAAACGGCAGAGATGTACGCGGACGCTGTGAAGTCTGCAAAGACCGTCGTATGGAACGGACCGATGGGCGTATTCGAGAATCCGATTCTGGCAAAGGGAACGATCGCGGTGGCGAAATCCCTGGCGGAGACCGACGCGACGACCATCATCGGCGGCGGCGATTCGGCAGCGGCAGTGAATCAGCTGGGCTTTGCGGATAAGATGAGCCATATTTCCACGGGCGGCGGCGCTTCTCTGGAGTTCCTGGAGGGCAAAGAGCTGCCGGGTGTGGCTGCGGCGGACGATAAATGAGAATCATTGAGCCGGTAGGCGAAATGGATAGAAGAAAATGTAAGGAGATGGATGAAGATGGCAAGAAGAAAGATTATTGCAGGTAACTGGAAGATGAATATGACTCCTACGGAGGCAGTGGAGCTGATCAATACGCTGAAGCCGCTGGTGGCGACGGAGGATGCGGATGTGGTATTCTGTGTACCGGCCATTGACATTATTCCGGCGATGGAGGCTGCGAAGGGGTCCAATATTCAGATCGGCGCGGAGAATATGTACTTTGAGGAGAAGGGCGCTTACACAGGCGAGATCTCTCCGGCGATGCTGACGGATGCAGGCGTGAAATACGTGGTGCTTGGACACTCCGAGAGAAGAGAGTACTTTGCGGAGACCAGCGAGACTGTGAACAAGAAGATGCTTAAAGCTTTCGAGCACGGCATCACCCCGATCATGTGCTGCGGCGAGACGCTGACCCAGAGAGAGCAGGGCGTGACCATGGACTTTATCCGTCAGCAGGTGAAGGTGGGCTTCCTTGGAGTGACTGCGGAGCAGGCGGCGACGGCAGTGATCGCCTATGAGCCGATCTGGGCCATCGGTACCGGAAAGACCGCTACGACTGAGCAGGCGCAGGAAGTCTGCAAGGGCATCCGCGAGTGCATCGCTGAGATTTACGATCAGGCAACCGCGGACAAGATCCGTATCCAGTACGGCGGGTCTGTGAATGCGGCGACGGCTCCGGAGCTTTTCGCACAGCCGGATATCGACGGCGGCCTGGTAGGCGGCGCGGCGCTGAAACCGGATTTTGGAAAGATCGTGAACTGGAAATAAGCGGGGACTGATCTCAAAGCAAGCAGGAAAAAGAAGCACTGGATAAGAGGAAAATCTTCTTATCCAGTGTTTATCGTTTGGGATGTGGCAGAGGAAACCACGTATCATAGTATGAGAAAGTGTGAGGAATCGTTATGAAAAACAGAAAGGTGATGACTGTTCTTGCAGCATTTGGGGTAATGGTATTATCGGCAGGGTGTTCCGGGAAGACGCCTGCGGCGGCAGAGAGTCAGGAGAGCCAGACGGAGACGCAGGAGGAGACAGAGCCGGCAGAGGAAGAAGAGGAGGCTCCCACAGCTTTGACCGAAGAAGAAGAACAGGATCTTTATAATCTTTATATCAAAGTAAACAATTCGATACTGGGCAGCGTGGACAGTTCTCTTGGCAGATATTTCAGCTATATTGAATATCAGGAAGAGTTTGTGAAGCCGGACGGTTATTATGATTGCTATTCCATATCGGAATATGATTTTGAGAGCCTAAAGGAGGCCGACGAGCTGGTGGCCAAGAAGCCGGAGAAAGATGAACTGGATGAGGCTTATCTGGCTTTGAGTCCGGTGCTGCAGGAGCTGGGCACGGTATTGAATGAAGTGGACGCGTATACCGAGGAAGAGTCCTATACGGAGGACGACTATGCAAAAGGCGCGGAGCTGCACGCCGAGATCTGGAAGAACTGTGAGACTTACGAGAATGCCAGCATGGGGTTTGTGGCGGTATTGAATGAGGTTGCGGCTGAGCAGCGGGCAGCGGATATGGAGAAGATGAAAGAAGAAGGGTATGAGGTTACCTACGCGTTCGTCAAGCTGATTAGCACCGCCCAGGAGATCCAGACGGCGGTCTATGAGCAGGGAATCGAAGACGACTCCATGATGCTGGAACTGGATACCGAAGCGCTGCAGCCTCTCTATGACCAGTATATGGAAGAATCGGAAGCCGTATTAGGATATCTGGGAAACGAGGAGGCCCTGAGGAATGAAGGCTACCCCACCCAGTCGGCGTACTATATGACCTTTAAAGAGGCGGTGGAAAACTCCGTGGAGGAGTTAAAAGAGATTTTCCGTAAA
The DNA here is from genome assembly GCA_910584945.1 of uncultured Lachnospiraceae bacterium. Classification (GTDB taxonomy): domain Bacteria; phylum Bacillota; class Clostridia; order Lachnospirales; family Lachnospiraceae; genus Hominiventricola. The sequence continues at coordinate 55,766 of CAJUDY010000008.1, forward strand.
GTGGCGGAGCAGGAGCCCCCGAAGGATTTCAGCATCGCCAATGCGTTTATGGTAGACGGTTCCATCAGCGGTTTCAACAGCAAAGTATCGGCCATGGTCAGCGGCTACAACCAGATGATCAACTACTAACTATGAAAAAAGTCTGAAAAACGCTCCCGTCGCTTGCATGTTTTGGGCGGTTCGTGTAGAATAAAAAACTGAGAGTTAGAAAAAGGAGACGAAGAAATGAGTAAAAACCCAACGGTGTTGATGATTTTAGATGGATATGGACTGAACGACAAGACCGAGGCGAACGCAGTGGCGGAGGCGAAGACTCCGGTGATGGATCGGCTGATGGCAGAGTGCCCCTTTGTGAAAGGGTATGCCAGCGGACTTGCCGTGGGACTTCCGGATGGTCAGATGGGTAATTCCGAGGTGGGTCATTTGAATATGGGCGCCGGACGGATCGTCTATCAGGAACTGACCAGGATTACCAAAGAGATCGAGGAAGGAACCTTTTTTGAGAATGAGGCGCTTCTGGCTGCAGTGGAAAACGCGAAAAAGAACCAGTCTTCCCTGCACCTTTACGGCCTTTTGTCCGACGGCGGCGTACACAGCCACAACACGCATCTTTACGGACTTCTGGAGCTGGCGAAGCGCCATGGGCTGGAGAAGGTGTACGTACACTGTTTTCTGGACGGCCGTGACACACCGCCCGCGTCAGGAAAAGGCTATATCAAGGAACTTAGAGACAAGATGAAAGAGATCGGGGTCGGAGAGGTGGCAACCGTTATGGGACGTTACTACGTCATGGACCGGGATAACCGCTGGGAGCGGGTAGAACTTGCCTACCGGGCGCTGACCAAAGGCGAGGGCAATCAGAAAGACTGTCCGATCTGCGGGGTAAATGATTCCTATAAGGAAGAGGTTTTTGACGAGTTTGTAAAACCCATCGTTGTCATGAAGGACGGGAAGCCGCTCACGACGATTCAGGACAAGGATTCGATCATTTTCTTTAACTTCCGTCCGGACCGGGCAAGAGAGATCACCAGAGCCTTCTGCTGCGATGAGTTTACCGGTTTTGAGCGGGACAAAAAGCTGGATCTGACCTACGTATGCTTTACAGAATACGACGTGACCATTCCGAACAAATTGATCGCGTTCCATAAGGTGGAACTTCACAATACCTTCGGCGAGTATCTGGCTGCCTGCGGCAAGACCCAGGCGAGAATTGCGGAGACCGAGAAGTACGCTCATGTGACCTTCTTCTTCAACGGCGGCGTGGAAGAGCCGAATAAGGGCGAGGACCGCATTCTGGTCAAATCCCCGAAGGTGGCGACCTATGACCTGCAGCCGGAGATGAGCGCTTACGGCGTGTGCGACAAGCTCTGCGAGGCGATCAAGTCCGGCAAATACGATGTGATCATCATCAACTTCGCGAACCCGGATATGGTGGGACATACCGGCGTGGAGCAGGCGGCCGTCAAGGCAGTGGAGGCTGTGGATGAGTGTGTCGGGAAAGCGGTGGAGGCATTAAAGTCCGTAGACGGACAAATGTTCATCTGCGCGGACCATGGAAATGCAGAGCAGTTAAAGGATTATGAGACCGGAGCGCCCTTCACGGCGCATACGACCAATCCGGTGCCCTTTATTCTGGTCAATGCAGATCCGGCGTACAGGCTGCGGGAAGGCGGATGCCTGGCGGATATTATACCGACGCTTTTGGAACTGATGGAGATGGAACAGCCGACGGAGATGACAGGAAAGTCTCTGTTGGTAAAATAAACGCGTTCAGGTAAGGAGTTTATATGGTACTTGAGATGAGACGCGCTCTGGAGGAGCTGAAAAGCGGCGACAGCCAGGGCTACAGAACACTATTCAATGCGACCTACGAGGAAGCTTATATCCGAAGCCTTCTGATTATTCGGAAGGAAGAACAGATGACGGACTTTATGAGAGATCTCTTCCGGGATCTGTTCACAGCGCCGGATGAGGCGGAAGATGCAAAAGACCTGGAGAAATGGTTCCTCGAAAAGTTTTATCAGAGACTGCGTAAGCATTATCACAGACTTCTGGAAAAGCAGGAGAAGACCACTTCCGTATCCGAGGGGGCAAAGACGCTTTCCGGGATTCCGGGTGCATTTCCGCTGCTTCACAGAATTATGCTGGTGATGGCGTTCAAGGATGACTTTACAGCGGGAGAGATCTCTGCCATCTTCGGTCTGGGAGAAGAGAAGATCCAGGCGGAGCTGAACAAGCTGGAGAAGGCGCTGCCGTCTCTGGTCAAAGATCAGCCGGAGAATCAGTCCGCTTATCTGGCCAACTGGAAGGTATTGCTTCTGGGAGCATCCAAAGAAATGATTCACGCTGGTAACGACGGTTGGGTGGAGACGTTGTACAAAGACGCCGCGGCCGCTGCGGGAGTTGTGGAGAACACCGCCGCGAAACAAAGCGAAGACTTTGATTACTTTGTGGCAGATCCGGAGCCGGAACCGGAGCCTGTGAAGCCGAAGAAGAAGCCGGTTCCTGTGGTGGAAGAAGAACCGGAGGAGGACGACGAGGAGTACGACGACGAGGACGAAGAGCCGGACGATGACGACGAATATGAGGATGACGACGAGGATGACGATGACGACCGTTACGACTGGGATATGGAAGATGATGGAAAGCGAATGGTGATCCTTGGAGTCGTGCTGGCTCTGATCATCGTGGCGGTGATCGGACTGGTGGCCTTTCGGATCTTCGGAAAAGGAGACAAGGAAGAGGACAGTAAGGACCCGGTGCAGACCGAACAGGAGGCGGAGGAAGACGGCGACAAGCTGATTGTAAAGGGCGGAGAGGATGACTTCGGCGAAGAGGAACCGGAGGAGCCGGTCGAAGAGCCCGTGGAAGCGCCGGAGGAAGAACCCACCGAGGCGCCGGAAGAAGAGGAGCCTCAGACGACGGTTATGAAAGTGAAGCCGGATTCCATGAGAGTCCGCAGCGAGCCCAATACCAACTGCGAGGTGGTGACTTCTGTGAAGTCGGGAGACCGGCTGGAGGTGATCGGAGAGGCTAATGAGGACGGCTGGGTACAGGTCCGCTGCATTGACCAGGACGGCAAAGAAGGCTATGCAAAGATAGAGAATCTGGCGTCTGAATAAGACGGGAAGAACCTGCTCATACTAACAAAAATGTATGAGGAGGTTCTTTTGTTATGAATCAATATCTGCCGATTACCTATATTTATGGGAGAGAAATCCTGGATTCCAGAGGCAATCCGACGGTGGAGGCGGAGGTGCTCTTAGACGGTGTGCATCAGGCCAGGGCGTCGGTTCCCAGCGGCGCGTCCACCGGACGCTTTGAAGCGGTGGAGCTCCGGGACGGCCAGGAGCGGTACCTGGGACTGGGGGTGGAGAAGGCGGTGACCAATGTGAATACCAAGATTGCCAATGTGCTGCTGGGAGAAAATGCGCTGAATCAGGGCTATATCGACCATCTTCTGATTGATGCGGACGGTACAGAGAACAAATCCAACCTGGGGGCCAACGCGATTCTCGCCGTCTCCATGGCGGTAGCCAAGGCGTCCGCGAGAGCGCTTGGAATTCCGGTCTATCAGTATCTGGGAGGCATCCGGACGGACACCATGCCGGTTCCCATGATGAACATTTTAAATGGAGGAAGACATTCTAAAAATGCTCTGGACTTTCAGGAATTTATGATCATGCCGGTGGGTGCGGAAAGTTTCCGGGAAGGCCTGCGCATGGGTGTGGAGGTTTACCATAAGCTGAAACTGATCCTCAGTAAAGAGGGACTCATCACAGCCGTGGGAGACGAAGGCGGATTTGCACCGGATATTCAGGACGCCAAAGAGGTGTTTTTATATCTGAAAGAAGCGGTGGAAGAGGCAGGATACGAGCCGGGAGAGGACTTTGTATTTGCCATGGACGCGGCGGCCAGCGAATTGTACCACGAGAAAACCAGCCGGTATGATTTTCCGGGAGAGGCACGGATGACCGGACATAAGGTCAGCCGTACGTCCGAGGAACTGATTGATTACTATGAGGAGCTGATCTCCATGTATCCGCTGGTGTCCATCGAGGACGGTCTGGCGGAGGACGACTGGGACGGATGGCAGCAGATGACCAGGCAGATCGGAGGCAGAGTCCAGCTGGTGGGAGACGATTTGTTCGTGACCAACACAAGGAGGCTTTCCTGCGGGATCAAACTGGAAGCGGCCAACGCCATCCTGATCAAAGTCAATCAGATCGGTACGCTGACCGAAGCCTTTGACGCGATTCATATGGCCCATCAGGCAGGGTATCGGACCATCATCTCCCACCGAAGCGGAGAGACCTGCGAGGATATCATTGCGGATATCGCCGTGGCGAGCGGCGCCGGTCAGATCAAGACCGGAGCTCCCTGCCGAAGCGAGCGGACCGAGAAGTACAACCAGCTTTTGCGGATCGAAGAAGAACTGCAGGGCCTGGCGTCCTACCGGAATCCCTTCGAACACGAATAAAACACTTGACAGCCCCCAAGAAGCCTTCTATAATAAAAATGTGCAGAGAGTGCTGTGTCAAGTGCGTGCCCGTCGGGGCGCGAAAAGGGAATCAGGTGCGAATCCTGAACGATCCGGTCACTGTATTCGGAGAGTCTGTCTTCAAGATCCCATTGCATAACCCGCGTATACGTGTGAGAAGGGGAGGACGGACGTCAGATCCGTAAGCCAGGAAACCTGCTTGACATATGAGATGAGCCCCCGTGCAGGGCTTTCCATCCGGCAGACGGGAGGAATGGCGCCTCTTGTCTTATGAAATGTCGGCTTGATGGGTTAAGGCGGCTTTTGTTGATGAAAACATGACTGCGAGGGTACGGAACAGTTATGAATCTCATGCAGAAATGCACAAAGATAAAGTCGGATGTAGATGCGTTACCTCCATCAAATAACCGCATATGAATGGCGCATTCGACAGAATTGAAATCCCCTCTGGGCGCAGGTTTCCTGAACATCCTGCTTCCCAGGGGGGATTTCTTTTTACGCGCCGTTATCTTCCTCCGCCATCCGGTAGCCCACGCCGATTTCTGTAAAAAGATAGATGGGCTCTGCCGGATTCGGCTCCAGCTTCCGGCGGATATTTGCCATATTGACCCGTAGGATCGTATTGTCATTTTCGGAATAGGGCCCCCAGATCTGCTCGATCAAGCGATCATAGAGCAGTACCTTTCCGCAGTTCTTCGCCAGCAGAGCCACCAGTTTGAATTCGTTCTGGGTCAGGTGAATCTCCTGGCCGTCCCGGGTAACCAGGTGCTTTTCGAAGTCAATGCACAGCCCGCCGCAGCGGTAGGGGCGGTTGGCTAAGGGGGCGTCAGTCTGCAGGCGGTTGCTGTGTCGGAGGGCGGTCCGGATGCGGGCTAAAAGCTCCGAGTTGCCGAAGGGTTTGGTGATATAATCGTCGGCTCCCTGGTCCAAAGCTTCCACCTTGTCCTCCTCCTGGATGCGGGCGGAGATGACGATGATGGGCGTACTGCTCCAGATCCGAATCTGGCGGATGATCTCCATACCGTCCATATCCGGTAAGCCTAAATCCAGAAGAATCAGGTCCGGACACTGGGAGGCCGCCTGGGACAGTCCTTCTCGGCCTTTTACGGCGGAGATGACCTGATATTTCTGGGAAGTCAGAACCGAAGCGATAAAGTTCAGGATATGTTTCTCATCCTCAATCACGAGAATCTTAATCATTTGGTTCATGCTGCTTTTCCTCCTTTGGCAGTGTAAAACAGAATTCTGCTCCTTCCACACAGTTTCTGGCTTCGATTTCCCCTCCGTGGGCGGTTACAATGGCCTTGCAGATGGAGAGCCCAATCCCCATTCCCTTTCTGGTATCCGCCGCGGACGTCGGAGCGGACGGCTCCGCATCGAAGATGTGGACCAGCTTTTCCGGCGGGATACCGGTTCCGAAATCCCTCACATGGACCCGGATCACTTGTGTGTCGTGGCTTAGCCGACACTCGGTCGACCGGTCGCTGTGGGCGTGGTAATAAGAGTTTTCCAGCAGGTTTAAGATCACTTGCTTGATCAGCAGAGGGTCCATGGGGGCGATCAGAAAATCTTCCGGAATTTGTACCTGGATCTTCAGATCGGGGTAGCGTTTTTTGGCGGTGGAGATGGCGTCGAAAAGTACTTCTTCGACTGCCTCCGGCGTCTTTTTCAGTACATTGGAGCCGCCTTCCGTGATTCTGGTGACGGACAGAAGATTTTCCACCATGTGCAGAAGCCAGTTAGCGTCATCGAAGATCTGTTCCACCAGTTCCCGCTTCTTTGGAGCCGGAAGGTTGTCCTCATTTTCCAAAAAGGAGGAGCTGGCGCCGATCATGCTGGTAAGGGGCGTCCGAAGATCATGGGAGACGGCCCGAAGAAGATTAGCCCGGAGCTTTTCCTTTTCTGCCTCCATGATCAGGATCTCGTCTTCTTTAATGCGGGAGGCCTGATCTTTCATATGAAATGTGGTGGCGCTGGTCATGATGGAGATAAAATACATCACAAGGAAAGTAAAAGGATATCCAGTCATGGTAAAGTTAAACGCATGGTAAGGATAGGTATACAAATAGTTGATCCAAAAGACGCTGAAAATGGCGGCCAGGATGCCGTAGCGGTATTTGTCCGTATGACAGGAGATCTGTATGATGGCCAGGATGAAGATCAGGCCGATGTTCGCCGTGCCGGAAGGATTGATCCGGTAATAGACGGCGGCCAGGATTGTTGCCGCTAAGGTGGTTCCGATGGTAAAAAGAAGGCTGAAGTGGGCGTGGAAGGTGTGTTTTGGGGCGATGGCTTCCACGAACTGCGTGAAGATGTTCCAGATGTAGCTTTTCAAAATGGGGGTTCCTTCTTTCATTATAATACAAGCATTTTTCGGCGGTGTTCGTTGACGTAGGGCTTTTGGTGGAGCAGGGAGCGGACGGATTCGTAGAGACGGTCCGCGCAGCGCCAGTTCTGCGGGATGCGCTCGTCGGCGGGGGAGGTGATCAGGGGCAGGGAAGCTCTGGCGGAGAGCAGTTTTAATAAGGGCGCTGCTTCTTTTCGGAAGCCGAGGACGCGCAGGCAGTCCGGCGGTTCACAGGAGGTTATGCCGAGCAGGATATGGAGCAGCGCGCGGCTGACGGCGGTTCGGGTGAGGTTCCGGGTTTTTAAAAGATCCGTGAACTGAGAAAAGGACTGAAAATCGTCCAGGCAGTTCCGGATGCGGTTGGACAGATCATCCGTCACTCCGGAGTATTTTCGGAACGATTCGTCCGGAACTCTTCGGAGGCGTTCCAGCAGAAGCAGGGAAAAGGCGTCCTCCGTCATGGGCGGGCAGCCTGCGTATTCCTCATAGATTTCCCGGAAGGGAAGCTGTTCTCTGATCCGGTCGGTAAAAACTCCGCGGCTTTTGAGAATGGCCTGCCGGATTCCGGTGGCGGAGGCCGTTTCCTGGCGCTCCAGCTGCTGTTCGTGGTAGGGTGCGCCTTCCCTTTGGACCGTATGGGACCGTATGGGGACCGACAGACGCCGGAGCGCTTTTAAGTATTCGATGGCCAGCAGGTTGTTGGGTCCCTGTAAAAGTTCTATCGGAAGCTGTCCGTTGTATTTTTGAAGGGCCCATGCCCGGGCCTGGGGGTAAGATTTGCCAAGGCGCAGGGCTTCTCTTAGAAGTTTCCGATATGGTTCCGGCTCCTCGGCAAAAATTCTGGCCAGGGTGTCGAGGGGGGCCAGGACGCCGCACTCGCTTCCAAAGCACAGGTCCGTAATCGCGCCGGTGTCCGCAAGCAGCCGGACGGCGCCGGAGGCAAAGAATTCTGCGCTGGCCGTGGCAGAGGCGGGGGGCAGCTCCAGGACCAGGTCCGCGCCGCCTAAGAGAGCGGCCTTGGCCCGGGTGTATTTGTCGAACATGGCCGGGGCGCCCCGCTGTACATAGTTGCCGCTCATCAGGACGACCATATAGTCTGCCCGGGTCAGACGGCGGGCCTTGCGCAGGTGAAAAGCGTGGCCCTGATGAAATGGATTATATTCGGCGATGATTCCGGCAATTTTCATTCTAAAAACATCTCCCATAGGTTTCCGGTTCCTTTATAGACAAGTATACCACAAATGTGCTATACTTTCACATGAATTCAGAGAATGGAAGAAAGATTATGGCAAAAAACTTATATATTGCGGAGAAACCCAGCGTCGCCCAGGAGTTCGCGAAGGCTCTGAAGCAGAACATGGCCAGGAAAGACGGCTATCTGGAGTCTGAGAGCGCCATTGTCACCTGGTGCGTGGGCCATCTGGTGACCATGAGCTATCCGGAGGCCTATGATGAAAAATACAAGCGCTGGTCTCTTAGTACGCTTCCTTTTCTCCCGCAAGAGTGGAAATACGAGGTCATTGACGGTGTGAAGAAGCAGTACACGATCGTCAGCGGACTTTTGAACCGAAAGGACGTGGAATGCATCTACGTGTGCACCGACTCCGGGCGGGAGGGAGAATATATCTACCGCCTGGTGGAACAGATGGCGGGGGTGCAGGGAAAAGTGCGCAAAAGAGTGTGGATTGACTCCCAGACAGAAGAAGAGATTCTAAGAGGAATCCGGGAGGCGAAGGACCTGTCTGAATATGACAATCTTTCCAGCTCCGCCTATCTGCGGGCAAAAGAAGATTACCTGATGGGCATCAATTTCTCCAGACTTTTAACCCTGCAGTACGGCCGGTCCGTCTCCAGTTTTCAGAACACGGACCGGACGGTGATTTCCGTCGGACGGGTGATGACTTGCGTGCTTGGAATGGTGGTCCGAAGAGAGCGGGAGATCCGAAGTTTTGTAAAGACGCCCTTTTACCGGTTATTGCTTGTGCAGGAACTGGCAGGGGAGCAGTTTGAGGGAGAGTGGAAGGCGGTGGAGGGCAGTGATTACTACCAGTCTCCGCTCCTCTACAAAGAAAACGGTTTTAAAAAAGAGGAGGATGCCAGGGCCCTGATCGCGAAGTTGAAGGGCATGTCGCCCCGGGAAGCAGAGGTGGTCTCGGTGGAGCGCAAGAAGGAAACCCGCTATGCACCTCTGCTCTACAATCTGGCGGAGCTGCAGAACGACTGCTCCAGACGTTTTAAGATTAGTCCTGACGAGACGCTGAAAGTCACCCAGGAGCTCTATGAGAAGAAGCTGGTCACCTATCCCAGGACCGACGCCAGGGTGCTCTCCAGCGGGGTGGCCAAGGAGATCCATAAGAATATCGGAGGTCTTCGGTCATATTCAGCCGTCTCGGCGTATGCCCAGGAGATTCTGGCCCAAGGCAGTTATAAGGGGATCGGAAAAAGCCGTTATACCAACGACAAGCAGATCACGGACCATTACGCCATCATTCCCACGGGCCAGGGACTTGCGGCCCTCTCCGGTCTATCTTCCACCGGGCAGCAGGTGTACGAGCTGATCGTCCGCCGTTTCTTAAGTATCTTCTATCCGCCGGCGATCTATCAGAAGACTGGGGTGGTGACGCAGATGGGAAAGGAAAAGTTCTTTTCGAATTTCAAAGTTCTGATTCAGGAGGGATACTTAAAGGTCACGCCGAATACCTATGATCAGAAGAAGAAAAAAGGAGAGGAAGAGTCAGAAGAAGCGTCCAGTTGCGACGCCGTCCTCCAGGAGGCCCTTCAAAAGCTCTGCAAAGGAGCAAAGCTTCCGGTGAAAGATGCGAAGATCAAGGAGGGGGAGACTTCCCCGCCCAAACGGTATAATTCCGGCTCCATGATCCTGGCCATGGAGAATGCCGGTCAGTTGATCGAGGATGAGGAGCTTCGGGCCCAGATCAAGGGAAGCGGTATCGGCACCAGCGCCACCCGGGCGGAGATCCTGAAAAAGCTGGTGAACATCAAATACATGGCGTTGAATAAAAAGACACAGATCATCATGCCGACCCTTCTGGGAGAAAATATCTTTGATGTGGTCAGCGTGTCCATCCGTTCCCTATTAAATCCGGAACTGACCGCCAGCTGGGAGAAAGGGCTCACCTATGTGGCCAACGGGGAGATCACCCCGGAGGAGTATATGGGGAAGCTGGAGCATTTTGTAAGAAGCCGGACGGAGCAGGTGCTGGGAAGCCGGCAGCACTATGCCATGACCCCTTACTTCCAAGCGGCAGCGGCATATTATCAGAATGAAAAGCAGAAAAAGTCCCCGACTTCGGGGGAGACAAAAAAGAAAAGGAGTACTTCATCATGAGTAACTTAAAGATTGCGGATCTGTATGATCTCCAGGAAACCATCGCGGCGGAGCTGTTCGAGGGACTGACCTATCCTTGGGAGGCCCTTCCGAAGATCGGAGACTTTATCCGGAAGCTGGGAGCATCCCTTCCGGAAGAAGAGTATGAAAAGGTGGGAGAGGATGTGTGGATCGCCAAAGACGCGACCGTGTATTCCAGCGCTTACATCCATGGTCCTGCCATCATCGGAAAGGGGGCGGAAGTGCGCCACTGCGCGTTCATCCGGGGCAACGCTCTGGTGGGAGAGGGCGCTGTAGTGGGCAATTCCACGGAGCTTAAGAATGTGGTGCTGTTCAACAAAGTGCAGGTTCCCCACTATAATTATGTAGGGGATTCCATCTTGGGTTACAAGGCCCACATGGGCGCCGGCTCCATCACTTCCAATGTCAAATCCGACAAGAAACTGGTTGTGGTGCACGCGCCGGAGGGAGAGATCGAGACCGGTATCAAAAAATTCGGAGCCATGGTGGGCGACCAAGTGGAAGTGGGCTGCGGCTCCATCTTGAATCCCGGAACGGTGGTGGGAAGAGAGACCAATATCTACCCCCTGTCCTCCGTCCGCGGGGTCGTGCCGGAGCGCTCTATTTACAAAAAACAGGGAGAGATTGTGAAGAAACATGAAGACTAGAGCGGGGCTCAGCGGAAGCGCGCTGAAATGGATCGCGGTCCTTGTCATGGCGGTGGATCATCTGGGAGCGGGACTTTTAGAGGCTTATGTGCTGAACGCGTGGGGTGATTCTCCCTTGGGCGGAAGGTTTCTGGAGCAGTGGGATGAGATCCTGGCGGTGGATCAGGTGCTGCGCTATATTGGTCGGCCGGCCTTTCCCATCTTCTGCTTTCTGCTGGTCCAGGGATTCCTTCACACTCACGATGTGAAGCGGTATGCCGTGCGTCTGGGAATCTTTGCCCTGATCAGCGAAGTACCCTTTGATCTGGCCCTTCATATTCAGCCTTTTTACCCGCAGAAGCAGAATGTGTTCTTTACGCTGTTGATCGGTCTTCTGGTAATCTGGTTTCTTAAAACCCACAAGAATACGCTGCCTTTCCGGGCGGTGGGGCTTCTGGCGGGAGCCGCGCTGGCGGAGCTTCTGCACACGGATTACGGCGCCTTTGGAGTGGCCCTGATCGTTCTTTTGTACCTGCTTCGGGACAAAAAGAAAAGTCTGTGTATCCTGGGGGCATTCTGCTGCGCCTGGGAGACCACGGCCCCGCTGGCTTTCTTGCTGATCTGGTTCTACAACGGACAGAGGGGGAGACAGCCCAAGTGGTTTTTCTACTGGTTCTATCCAGTGCATCTTTTGCTGTACAGTATGGTCGGGATGTTCTTATTGCCGGCGGTGCTGTAGCGAAACTTAAAAAACAGCATCTGCCCGAAGGCCGCCCCCGGAAGGATTTTACGGAACGAAGTGATGGAAAATCCTTCCAGATGATGGGGCGAAGAGGGCGGCGGATGCGGAACTATAATCGGGAGGAATTTTGCAATGACTGCAAAAATAACGCGGGAGCAGGCCCTTACCCTGCTCAAAAAATACAATCAGGAACCCTTTCACATCCAGCACGCTTATACGGTGGAAGCGGTCATGGGCTGGTTTGCAAAAGAACTGGGACACGGTGACGAAGCGTTCTGGGAACTATGCGGACTGCTGCACGATGTGGATTTTGAAAAATATCCGGAAGAACACTGCAAAAAAGCGCCGGAGCTTCTGGCGGAGATTGATGCGGAGGAAGCGCTGGTTCATGCGGTCGTGAGTCACGGCTACGGCATCTGCTCGGACGTAAAGCCGGAGCACGAGATGGAGAAAGTGCTGTTCGCCTGCGACGAGCTGACCGGGCTGGTGGGCGCGGCGTCCAGAATGCGCCCTTCGAAAAGCTGTACGGACATGGAACTGTCCAGCCTGAAGAAAAAGTTTAAGGACAAGCGCTTTGCCGCTGGCTGTTCCAGAGACATCATTCGCACCGGAGCGGAGCAGCTTGGCTGGGAGCTGGACAGACTGCTTGAGATGACCCTGGACGCTATGAAAGCAACCGAGAGTTTAATTGAAAAGGAGATGGCAGAAGGATGAAGACCTTGATTTTGACCGGCTCTCCCAGGAAAAACGGACACACGGCAGAGATTTCCGCCTTTTTGGCACAGAGGCTTCAGGGGGAGGTGGAGATCCTCTCCCTGGATCACCGGACGGATATTACGCCCTGCCGGGACTGCCGCTACTGCTTTACCCATGATCACTGCTGCATCGAAGATCCCATGCAGGAGATCTATCGGAAGCTTAACGCCGCGGACCGGATCGTATTCGCGGCTCCGGTTTACTTCTACGGGATTCCCGGTTCCATGAAAGCGGTTCTGGACCGGCTGCAGGTCTACTGGGCAGCTGGCGTCCGGGGAGAAAAGCCTCCGGTCACTCGAACCGGCGGCATCCTCCTGGTGGGCGGCGCGCCCGAGTCACCGAAGCAGTTCCAGGGCGCCGAGCAGACGTTCCAGTATATGCTTGGAGACCTTGGCGTCCGGTGCGCCGGGGTGGTCGCCATGGGCGGCTCCGATCAAAAAGGCCTGAAAGACCGACCGGATGTCAGAGAGGCTCTGCTCCGGCTGGCCGATCAGCTGAATCAGCCGGTATAACTGTTCTTTTTGGCCGGAGGTTCCGGGGATGGTTCTTTGTTTTTGGAGGACTTTGGAACCTCCGGCAGAAACGGGTATAATGCCTCATAATGTTCCATTTCATGTTCGTCCACCGGACCCGCCGGAATCAGGCCTGTCATGTCCTGGGTCGAGCAGGGCTTCAGATAGCGGTATTCCTCCGAAGACGCGGAGAATTTCAGATTTTTTTCTTTCATGATGCTCATCCACCTTTCGTTTCCCTTAATATGTGTTATAATAGAAAGAAAAATGCAGGTATTTTTTAGAATTTCTTTAGAAATACCTGCATTTGTTTTTAAGATTCTGCCCATAAAATACAAGTCAGAGATGAGAGATGGACGACGAAAGGAGCGGCAGAATGGCAATCATATGAAAAAAGAGCAGGGAGATAAAAGAATGAATCAGTATCATGTGTTGGTAGTAGAAGACGACAAGGAAATTCGGGATGGAATCGAGATTTACTTAAAAAGCCAGGGCTATGAAGTTTACAAAGCGGCGGACGGGATCGAAGGACTGGAAGTGATCTACCGGGAAGAGATCCATCTGGCCATTGTGGATGTGATGATGCCCAGAAAGGACGGCATACAGATGGTGATGGAGATGCGCAAAGATTACGATTTTCCGGTGATCATGCTGTCGGCCAAATCCGAGGAAGTGGATAAGATCCTGGGGCTCAACATGGGCGCCGACGACTATGTGACCAAGCCCTTTACGCCTTTGGAGCTTCTGGCGAGGGTCAACTCCCAGCTCCGACGCTACAGCCGCTATCTGGAGAAGCTGGCAAACGGCGGAAGGGAGGAAGGACATGTTTACCGGATCGGCGGCCTGGAGCTGGACGAAGAAAAAGTAGAGCTTCGGGTGGACGGAAACCCGGTGAAGGTGACGCCCATGGAATACCGGATACTGCTGCTTCTGATGAAACATCCGGGCAGAGTTTTTTCCGCTGACGAGATCTACGAGCGGGTCTGGAATGAAAAAGCCGTGAATTCCGATACGATTATGGTCCATGTACGGAATATCCGGGAAAAAATAGAAATCAATCCGAAAAATCCAAAATATTTAAAGGTGGTGTGGGGTGTTGGCTATAAAATGGAAAAGCAGTAGCAAAAACAGTACGAAAGGCATGCTTCTGATTCTGGCGTGCGCGATGATTGTCTCTACGATCATGTGTAGCGCCTATCCTATGTTCCGGCAAAAGGCAAATCAGAATATCGCGCAATGGAAGGAAGAGCATCTTCAGGAAGAACAGGAACCTTCCTATATATATTTGGACGAGAATTTCCGAAGATATCTTCTGTCCTCTATCTACTATATGAATTATGAGATGACGCCGGATATGGACGCGGCGGCTTATTTTACTCAGAATTATGACGTGGGTCGGCTGACGAACGAGGAGCAGCAGAGCATCAAGGAGGCGGCCTCCCGTCTGATGCGGAATATGCGCAATCAGTATACCTCCATGCAGAGCATGTTTGATTACGCAAGCTATGCGGTGGGAGCGGAGAAGAGCTACGGTTCCAACGCGGATCTTCAGAACATCATCAACGGAAATCAGGAGGCGGCCAGACAGTACTACGCCGCGGCCATTGTGATCACCTATGACAGCCGTGGAATTCCCCAGGTCCGGGATTCCTGGGGACTGGATTTCAACGAAGCAGAGCTTCTGGGCTACCTCCAGAAGGCCTCCATGAGCCGCCTGATGGAAGACAACGGGATGGATTCCGAATATGAATATACAGAAGTGTATGAGACGGTCACCGTGACCAGCGAGAGCGGCGAGACGTACGAGACGGAGATTCCGGTGGAAAAAGACCCGGAGCAGAACGATCTTTTGTTAAAATCCATTCCGGCTCCGGTGGTTCAGAACGCTACCTTTGCCTTTGGAATCTACAGCGGAGACGAAAATATCAACGCGGATTATGAGTGGAGAGACTACTGGATGGAGCGCAATTCGTATATGAGGAGCGGCTATCTCATCAGCGTCCTTGGAATCATCGGCGTCATGGGGATTCTGGCGCTGATCCTGCAGAATCTTCCGGCTCTGGAGCTTCGGAACAATCGTCTCTTCCGGCTTCCCACGGAACTGGTAACGTGTGTGGGGATGACAGGCTTTGCATTTACAGGAAGCGTTGTGGCATCGGACTTTGGCGTCTATACGATGACATCCGGCCTTGCGGAGGACTTTGAGGTCATCGGTTTCGGCCATTTTGCAGCCGGGGTGGCGACCGTGTTCGTCTGGGTCTTCTGGGCCTGCTTTGCCTTTTGCTGGTACTGGCTTGCCGCGTCCCTTCTGCCCTACTTCACACATCCTATCTTAGCCCTTCGGGAGAATCTGCTGTGTGTCAGCGTGTTAAGATGGGGGAAGAGACTGTGGCTGCGCTTCTGGCGCTGGGCCACAGACGTGGAGGTGGATGAAAACCTCACCCGCAATATCTGGAAGGTTGTGGGGCTGAACGGAGTGATTGTGGCGTTCCTCTGCTGCATCTGGTTCGGCGGGGTTGTGGGCGCCGTGATCTACACCATTCTTCTGTATATCCTGATCAAAAAGAAGTGCGGTCAGATTCAGGGAGAATACGAGAAGCTTCTGTCCATGACCAGAACCATCGCTTCCGGGGATCTGAACGCGGAGAAGGATGAGGATATGGGGATCTTCAATCCCATTCGGGATGAACTGGCGTCCATCCGGAGCGGTTTCCGCAAAGCGGTCAATGAGGAAGTGCGAAGCCGGAATATGAAGACAGAGCTGATCACCAACGTGTCCCATGACCTGAAAACGCCCCTGACCGCCATTATCACCTACGTGGACCTTCTGAAAAAAGAAGACATTACGGAGGAAGAGCGCAGGGACTATGTCGCGACGCTGGATAAAAAGTCCCAGAGACTGAAAGTGCTGATCGAGGATCTCTTCGAGGTCAGCAAGGCTACCAGCGACAATATCGTCATGAACTTTGAGGAAGTGGATCTGGTCAGCCTGATGAAGCAGGTGCGCCTGGAGAACGAAGATAAAATCAGGGAGAGTAAGCTGGACTTCCGCTGGAATCTGCCGGAAGAAAAGTGCATCCTGACCCTTGATCCCCAGAGAACCTTCCGGGTGATGGAGAACCTGGTCCAGAACATTCTGAAATACTCCATGCCCCATTCCCGGGTCTACATCGATCTGAAAGACATCAGTCTGGAAGTGGTGGTAAGCTTTAAGAATATGTCCGCTGCGGAGATGAACTTCTCCCCGGAGGAGATCACCGAGCGCTTTGTCCGCGGGGACCTGTCCCGCAACACGGAAGGCAGCGGTCTGGGTCTTGCCATCGCTCAGAGCTTCACCGAACTGCAGAAAGGAACTTTCCAGGTGGAGACCGACGGCGATCTGTTCAAGGTGACCATCCGCTGGAAAAAATAAATTATGATGGAATAAATTCGCCCGCCGGGATTGATTGCTTCCCGGCGGGCGTTATCTATGCACACGGGTACCCAAAGGAAGATGGTCAGCAAGACTGACAGGCGCCCGGTGCGCGAGCTCTGCTCGATAAACGATGGAACGGCAGCGTGCGCAGTTGCCATCGGGTATCTTTGGTAATCATATGTATCTGGAAAACTACAGAATGCCGCTCAGCCGCCGACGGCCTGCTGTAACTCCTGGATCTGCTGACTGTGCGTTGTTGTTACCTTCTTCAAAAGCTGCACGTCGTCGTAGGCAGATTCCATCCTCTCGGTTGCCCTGACATAGCGCTCGAAGGTATCCAGATAGCAGGACTCGATGGTATTGAGGCGGGGCAGGATGACGTTATACAGAACATCTTCAATCGGTTTTAACCTGGCGTCCAGCTTCTCATCCAGCTTCTCATCCAGCTTCTTGTCCAGCATCTCCGATATGGCGTTCAATAATTCCCGGTCACTCATGATTATGATCCTCCTTTCTATTCTTGATAGCAGTATTATAGCATAGAAGAAAAACGTATGCAATAGAATTTTATCGTATAATTAAAAGACGTTGACGGTGTATGGGGAATCCAATATAATAACGGTAAAAGAGATGGAGGAAGAAAAGATGGAGCAGAAAATCAGACTTTCCCAGTGCATGATTGTAAAAAACGAAGAGAAAAATATCGAGCGCGCCCTGTCCTGGGGGAAGGACGTCATGTGGGAGCAGATTGTGGTGGATACCGGAAGCACGGATCAGACCGTCGCCGTGGCAGAAAGGCTGGGAGCGAAGGTTTTTCATTTTCCGTGGATCGACGACTTTTCAGCGGCGAAAAATTATGCGATCGAGCAGGCAAAAGGAGACTGGATCGTCTTTTTGGACGCGGACGAATATTTTTTACCGGAGGATGTGGAAAAGCTTCTGCCCCTTCTGGAAGGCTGGCAGCACAGCGCCTACCAGGCGGTGATCAGCGGGTGGATTCAGGTGGAGAAAGACGCGGACGTTCTGAAGGGCCGTAAAGAAGGAAAGCTGGAATGGCTCCAGACCGTTCGGGAGGACGGCAGCAGCGGCCTGTCTCTGGCGGGTACTCAGGTAAGAATTTTCCGCAACCAGCCGGGACTTCGCTATCAGGGAAGGATTCACGAAAGCCTGGTCACGGACCAGGGCCCGGTGTCCTGCGTGGACGCCAGCCGGGAACTGTCCGTCCTTCATACCGGATACTCTGCGGAAGAGATGCAGGGAAAGAAGAAAACCGAGCGCAACATCGCGCTTTTAAAACAGGAACTGATGGAGCATCCTGGGGATTACAAGATCCTTGTCTGCCTGGGCGATTCGTATTTTCAGCAAAAGGACTATCCGGAAGCGGCCCGCTGGTATGAGAAGGCGGCTTCCTGCTTTCCTGCGTCGCCCGTACAGGAGACCATCCAGGGGGCCATGATCTTCAAGCATCTGCTGCTGATCTACATGGATATTCCTGATGAGGAGGCGGTGATGCGTTCCTATCGCAAAGGAACCGCCTGTTTCCCCAAAGACGCGGACTACGATTACCTGACCGGTCGGGATTTCGCCCTTCGAGGGCATTACAAGGAGGGGGCGGACCATCTGCAAAGAGCGCTGGTGCTGCTGGAGCAGTATGGGAGTGAAAGCCGCTCTGCGCTCCTTTCCCACAACCTTCTGGAAGCCTGGGAGCTTCTGATCCGGTGTCACAATGAGAACGGTGAGCTGAACCAGTGCGTCAGCTGCGCCGTCACCGTCCTCAAAGCCGCGCCCTATCGCATAGAGCCTCTAAAGCAGCTGCTTCTGGCTTTTCAAAAAGAGGGACAGGCGTCCGACTTACAGATCAAAGCCTTTCTGGGTAATTTCTATGATTTTCAAAAAGAAGAGGACCGGGAATTCGTAAAGACAGCGGCGCAGGAGATTATATATGGCGAGAGCTGTAGGGATTGGAATTCAAGATTATAACCGTGTACATAGGCTTCCTGCAGGGGGTATCGTATTCATCCAGCAGAATGACGACTTTTTTGCCGTAACAGCGCATCAGATATCTGGACAATGCATGGAGGGCGTCCGTTGCCAGATAATTTTCCATCTCCGCGGATACTTTCTGATAATGCTCTTTTTCCTTTCCATTCAGGCGGTAACCTTCCAGATATGAACCGGGTGACCCTTGCCACCTTCAGCAGTTTTGATACTGGCAGACAGCCGTCTGACTCGGAACCGGAGCGCTTTTACCACGGCTTTGTCCTTGGCCTGATGGTCGACCTGGCGGACCGGTATCTCGTCCGTTCCAACCGGGAAAGCGGCTTCGGCCGCTACGATGTGATGCTGGAGCCCCGGAAAAAAGAAGACTACGCCTATATCCTGGAGTTCAAAGTAAAGAACCCTCGGAAAGAAAAGCATGAAAATTTCTGTTGCAAAAGCGACGATAACCCCGTACAATATAAGCAGAAAAGCGTGTATGTTGTAAAACAAGCCACACGAAAGTCTATAAACAGATTTTAGTCAAACGCTGATAAAGGCGGTGTTTCTTATGGGAACTTCAAGAGAAAGCACAGGATTGAGATTAGGAGTGAGATGTTATTATGTCAACATTACAAATGGAATTCATGAAAACCATAGAGGGATTGTCAGATGATACGATGCGGATGTTATTAGAAGTAGTCAGACAGGTTGTTCTTCCGCTGGATCATAAGAAAAATGTCGGCGCTTCGTCTGAACAACAGAGTAAATTGCGCAGACTGGGCAGCCTGAAAGGGCAGAAACTTATTTCAGAAGGGTATGATATAGATGAAAGTAATGATGAAATTGCTAAAATGTTCGGGGTAGATTGATGATGAAAGTTTTGATTGATACGCATATAGCGCTTTGGGCGTTGATGGATGATCCAAAGATGCCAAAAGCAGCAGAGCAAATTCTTATGGACGAAAATAATGATATATATTATAGTACGGCATCTGTCTGGGAAGTTGCAATAAAACACTGTATCAGACCAGATAATATGATAGTGGATGCAAGGCTTTTTGAAAAAGGCTGTGAAGATAATGGCTATAGGGTTCTTCCTGTTTTTAATTGCCATACATTTGTGCTGGATTCGTTGAAACGCTCAGATAATGCTTCGAAACATAATGATCCGTTTGATCGTATTCTGATTTGTCAGTCAAAAACAGAGGGAATGAAATTCCTTACACATGATTCGTTACTTCCAGCTTATAATGAAGAATGTATTATTTATGTTTAGTCCCGACCGCTACGATGTGACGCTGGAACCCCGGAAAAAAGGGGATCATGCCTGTCTCCTGGAGTTCAAAGTAAAGAATCCCCGAAAAGAAAAAAGCCTGAAAGAGACCATACAGAACGCGCTCCTGCAGATCGAGGACAAAAAGTATGAGGCGGACTTGGAGGCAAGAGGAATTCCGGCGGAGAAAATCCGGAAGTACGGGTTTGCGTTTGAGGGGAAAGAAGTGCTGATTGGGTGAATGGAAAGACTTTTGAAAGGGAGTGATGAAGAGTGAAGATATTGTTTGTGCAGTGGGACAGTATAGCGCAGAAAGACTTAGAAGAGGCGTTTTTACAGGAAGGGCATGAACTTCTTTATGAGAAAATAACAAGCGAACAATTTTCTTACAGCAACCCCGAAGAGATTGAGAGAAAACTGTCCGGGACGGTGAGCAAAGAGAAGCCGGACCTTGTTTTTTCGGTAAATTATTCTCCGGCTATCACAGAATTCTGTAGTAAAAAAAGATTGCGTTACGTTTCATGGATTTATGACAGTCCCTATGACTGGATGTATCTGGAATCCATTTTGGACCCATGCAATCAGGTCTATATGCTGGATAAAGAACTTTGCCAGGAGTTTCGCAGCGCAGGGATCAGGACGGTACAGTATCTGCCGATGGCGGCCAATACCGAGCGTCTAGACCGGGCGGCGGATGAGAATGTGTCGTATGTCTATGGAGTCTCTTTTGTTGGCGCGCTTTATATGGAAGCAGACCGCTTTTCCGGCAAAAAGAGCGCTTTGACAGATTATACAAAAGGATATATGGACGCTCTCGCGGAATCGCAGATGAAGATCGCGGGCTATAATTTTATTCCAGAAGTACTTGGGCCGATTTTGGACGAATTGTGCAAAGTGTATCCGAGATATCCGATCAAAGGAGATCTTCGAACGAACGCCTACTTTTGTGCGGAGTCGGTGGTCAACCCGTGGATTACAAGACTGGAGCGGGTGGATCTGCTGGAAGCGGTCGCAAAGACTTATGGAGTGGATCTATTTACCCATAACCAAGTGTTTTCGCTGCCTAATGTGTGCAATCATGGACCGGTAGATTACTATGAAGAGATGCCGGTCGTCTTTCGGCAAAGTAAAATTAATCTGAACATCAGCAAACGGGGAATGAGGAGTGCTGTGCCGCTTCGCTGCTTTGACATCATGGGAAGCGGAGGATTTTTGCTAAGTAATTTTCAGTCCGGTTTTCTGGATCTTTTTGTGCCAGGGGAAGATTTCGTTTATTATGAAAATAAAGAAGATCTGCTTCAAAAGGTTGGGTACTATCTGACCCATGAACAGGAGCGACAGGAGATTACCCGGAGGGGGCATGATAAAGTCGCGGCCAATCATACCTATAGACACCGGGTAAGGCAGATGCTTGATTTTTGATGCGCTTGGGAGCATAATACATGTTTCTGCTGTTCCCGGTGCGTGATTCACAAAAAATACACAAATTTCACTTATCCCGCCAGCCCTTTTCGCCGATATATTGAATATCAAGTGAAATGATCACTGCAGTTCCGAATCAGTCAGATGGATGCAGGGAGGCAGAGGAGCTGCGATACTATGGAAGGTGGTTGATAGACAGTGATTATACAGCATAATATACCTGGCATTAATGCAACCAGGAATAAAGGAATTTCGGAGGGTAAGCTGAAGAAGAATCTGGAGAAGCTTTCTTCGGGCTATCGAATTAACCGTGCGGGAGACGACGCAGCAGGTCTGACGTTGTCAGAGCTGATGAGATCTCAGATCACGGGTCTGAATCAGGCGATTCGGAATGTGAACGACGGAATCGGCATGACGGAGACCGGGGACGGTGTCTTGACAGAGGTTCATGCTATGCTCGGGAGACTGAAGACGCTGGCAGTGCAGTCGGCGAATGGAACGTATACAACTGAGGCAAGACTGAATCTGGACGAAGAACGCATGCAGCTTCTGGATGAGATTGACCGGATTGCGGAGAATGCGAATTTTGACGATATTCCGTTGTTTGGGTCCGGAGAACCTCAGGTTCCGCTCCCCAATATGATGTCTGATCCGAAGCAGGCGAATATTCCGCTTCAGATTGGTTATACGGCAGAAGAAAAACTGGATGTGCATCGTTATCAGATGGGCAGTAAGGAATTGATGATCGGAAACGATGATATGAATTTCCGAACAATATCTGCCGCGAATGAGGCGATTCCCAAAATTGAGGCGGCGATTGAGGCAGTGTCTGACATCCGTGGGGATTTTGGTGCTGTGGAAAGCCATCTGAACCATACGCACAATAATATAACAGTTACTGCGGAGAATATGGCAGCAGCGGAGAGCCGGATTCGGGATACGGATATGGCAAGCGAAATTACGGAGTTTACAAAGAATAATATTCTGTATCAGTCATCCAATGCGATGGCCGCACAGGCGAATACAGTAGTACAGAATGTACTCAGTCTGTTACAGTAGTTTTGAAAAATAGTCAGAAATATTTTCTAAAAAACACTTAAGTTTTTCAGAACGACGACGATAAATAAGAATGTAAAGAGAAGTTAAGATAAACTTTACAGAGCTGGTTTGAAGTAAGGCCCTCTTTAAATCAGCGGCCGGGGACAGGGAAGTCCCAGGTAACTACAATCATAAGCAGGAGGAACATTTTATGATTATTCAACACAACATAGCGGCTATTAACTCTTACAGAAACTTAGGCGTAAACCAGAGTTCTCTGAACAAGAACCTTGAGAAACTGTCTTCCGGTTACAGAATCAACCGTGCAGGCGATGACGCAGCAGGTCTTGCAATTTCCGAGACCATGAGATCTCAGATCAATGGTCTGAACCAGGCAGTTACCAATGCAAACGATGCAATCGGTTTGATTCAGACAGCAGAGGGTGCTCTGACTGAGACTCACTCCATGTTACAGCGTTTGACCACACTGGCAACCCAGTCTGCAAATGGTACTTATAACTCTGTTGCAAGAGAGAATATCCAGATTGAGGTGAACCGTCTTCTGGAAGAGATCGACCGTATCGCAAACTATACAGACTTTAACGGTATCAAGCCATTGAAGGCTGGAAATTCGATTTCTCAGATGACCTTCCAGATTGGTCCGAGCGCACAGGAGACGATTAAGGTAAATACGTCTAATATGGGAACTGGTGGTTTGAGCCTTTCCAGTACAGATTCTGTAAATCTTAGAAGATTAAGCACATCTAACAGCGCGATTACTGCGATCAAGAATGCGATCAATACAGTTTCCAAATATCGTGCACAGCTTGGTGCTGCTCAGAACAGACTGGAGCATACCGTCAACAACCTGAAGGTTACTTCTGAGAACATCACGGCAGCAGAGAGCCGTATCCGTGATACCGATATGGCAGATGAGATCACCGCATTCACGAAGAATAACATTCTTCTGCAGGCATCTCAGTCCATGCTGGCACAGTCCAACTCTGTACCGCAGAGTGTCCTGAGTCTGTTAGGCTAATTACTGACAGAACAGCGGCATAGCATACGCTCCGGCTGATGCCGGAGCACCATACAACAGGGCCTTGTAACACAGAAAGCCATTTCTACAGCGAAAACTGTGAAATGGCTTTTTCTGTTACCCAAATATGGCCAAAGGAGGATAAGAGGATTGAAAGCAGGAAAGCCGATCCGCATCTCTCAATGCATGATTGTGAAAAATGAAGAAAAGAATATAGAACGGGCACTGACCTGGGGGAAGCAGATCATGTGGGAGCAGATCGTGGTGGATACAGGGTCTGAGGACCAAACCGCAGAGATTGCAGAGAAAATGGGGGCAAAGGTTTGTGTTTTTCCGTGGATAGATGATTTTGCGGCTGCCAAGAATTATGCGATCTGTCAGGCAAAGGGAGACTGGATTGCTTTTCTGGATGCGGATGAATATATGAATCCGCAGGATGCCAGGAAACTTCCGGGAATTTTGGAACAGCTTTCCAGGCGGGGGCTGGAGGCCCTCTCAACCGGATGGCAGCAGCTGGACGATGAGGGACAGATTTTCTCTTCAGGCACTCAGATCCGGGTCTTTCGCAACGATCCGAAGATCCGTTACCGCAGGCGGATTCATGAACAGTTGGAAGCGGCAGGAGGAAGAGAACTTCGGGTCGGGAATGTGGTTCAGGAGTTATCGATCTTTCATGAAGGCTATCAGACGAAAGCCCTGAAGGGAAAAAGCGGCAGAAATCGCAGGCTGATTCAGGAGGAATTGAAGGAACATCCCGGAGATTACGAGATGATGGGCTATATGGGAGACGAATACCGTTCAGACGGGGAGAGCAAAGAGGCAGTCCGCTGGTATCGCAGCGCCATCGACCATATGCCATCGACGCTGAAGGAATATGATCAGAGAAGCGCCGCCACGTTTACATATCTTTTGCGTCTGCTGTCGGAAGAAAAAGGTATCTCGACAGAAGAACTGCAGATGATATATGATAAGGCGGTGCATTTGCTTCCGAAAGAGGCAGATTTTGACTACATTATGGGACGTTTTTTTGCGGCGCAGGAACAGCCGGACCAGGCGGTTTGGTATCTGGAAAAAGCGCTCCGGAAGCTGGATACTTACGGCTGCAGCAATCGGGCATTGCTGCTGGCGGGCAATCTGCAGGATGCTTATGATCTGCTGGTTCGGTGTTATTATGGGGTGGGAAATATGCAGGCGTGTGTAAACTGTGCAGTGACCTATCTAAAGTATGACCGATATGGAATGGGAGTATTGTCCAGACTTTTGATGGCGCTGCTTCCAGGGGAAGGAACAAGGAAAGAGTATGAGGCAGTCAGTGGTTTTTTGGCAAAACTTTATGACATGAAAGATATAAAAGACCGGATTTTTTTGATCAAGGCGGCGGAATTATCCGGCCGCATGGGATTGCATGATTTTTTACTGCGCAGTATATTGACACAGGAAGAACGGAAAGGACTGGGCTTGTAGGATGCAGGGCGAGATGGTGAAGATTTCCCAGTGCATGATTGTGAAAAATGAGGAGCAGAATATGGAACGCGCCCTTTCCTGGGGGAAAGGGGTGGTATCCGAACAGATCGTGGTGGATACTGGTTCCACAGACCGGACGGCAGAGATTGCGGCCCAGATGGGAGCAACGGTCTATGAGTTTCCCTGGGTGAATGATTTTGCGGCGGCAAAAAATTATGCGATCAGCAAGGCAAACGGTGAGTGGATTGCATTTTTGGATGCAGATGAGTATTTTTCTCTGGAAGATGCGCAGAAACTGTTGGAGTATGTGAAAGGACTTCACAATACGAAGTATGATAACCTGATGACCGGGTTGGTGAATCTGGACAGCCGGGGAAATATACAGTCTGTAATTACACAGTGCCGGATCTTCCGTAATCTTCCGGGTCTTCGCTACGAAGGGAGAATTCATGAACATCTGGTGATGGCAGACGGCAGTCAGATTGCGACGGCAGAGGCGGTGAAAGAACTGACCATCTACCATACCGGTTATGCACAGGGGGAACAGAAGCGGATAAGGAACCGCTCTTTGATTGAGGCGGAGCTTTTGGAGAATCCCGATGATTATCGGATGCTGGGGTACCTGGGCAGTGACTATCATGAATCAAAAGAATACGAAAAGGCAGAACAGATGCTTCGCAGGGCACTGTCGTTGATCCCGGAGAAGGAGAAGAAGATCTACAGCCCTGCAACATCCGGAACCGCACTGCTTCTTCTGATCACGATGACAGAGAATCCCAGGACAGATGAGCGGGCTCTTGCGGAAGTGTATCGGCAGGCAACTGAGTGCTGGCCGGAAGAAGCCGATTATGATTATGTCATGGGACATTATGATGTGTCTTTGGGAGATTTTGTCCATGGTGAGCAGTATCTGAAACAGGCACTGGGCATATTAGAAAAATATGGATATGGAACACGGTCTTCCCTTTTGTCAGCGGAGATAGAGAAGGCATGGGAATTATTGGCGGTCTGCTGTTATAATAATGGAAATCTGTCCGGATGTGTCAGTTATGCGATGATGCTTTTAAAAGAAGACCCGTATCTGATGAGTACACTGACGGTGCTTCTGCGTGCATTCCGAAGAGATCTGGAAGGGGCTGGTCAGGGAGAAGCGGGGGCGGCACAGGTGGCAGCACTGCTGGGGAAGGGATTGTATGATTTTCAGAACTTAAAAGATCGCCTGTTTGTACTTCGGGCGGCGATGGCAGCGGATTATGGGAGTCTGACTCGGGTGCTCGAAAGAGAATTATTTACTCCGGAAGAACTGTTAGCAGTTAAGCAGAATCTTGGAGAAGGAAGATAATAGGTCAGACAAACGGGAAGGAGAAAAGAACGATTGGGAAGGAAAAGGAAGGCAAGGCTGTCTCAGTGTATGATTGTCAAAAATGAAGAGCAGAATATCGCCCGTGCTCTTTCCTGGGGAAAGGGGATTGTGTGGGAACAGATTGTGGTGGATACCGGTTCAACGGACCGGACGGTGGAGATTGCCAGGCAGATGAGCGCGAGGGTCTATCATTTTTCGTGGATCGATGATTTTTCGGCGGCGAAAAATTACGCTATTAGTAAAGCCTCCGGAGAATGGATTGCATTTCTGGATGCAGATGAATATGTTACGGCAGAGGATGGGAAAAAGCTGCAGTCCTATGTGGAAGAACTTCAGGAGACCACCTGTGATATGATTGTGACAGGATGGATCAATCTGGACAGCCAGGGACAGATAACATCCGTTATGTCACAGTGCAGAGTTTTCCGGAACCGGCCGGATCTGCGGTATCGGGGAAGGATTCATGAGCATCTGGTTTTGTCTGATGGAAAGACAGCTGAGATGGTGGATCTGGTGGAAGATCTGTCTATCTTTCATACGGGTTATGAAGTGAGAGAACTGCAAAAAAAAGAGGGAAGAAATCTGCCTCTGATCCAGGCAGAGCTTTCGGAGCATCCGGATGATTACCAGATGCTGGGCTATCTGGGGAAAGAGTATATGATTATGGAGGAATATGACCGGGCAGCGGAAGTATTCCGGAAGGCTTTGTCCTTGATGCCGGCCAGTTTAAAAGGCGTTTATGACGGAACGACTTCGGAGATTGCCATGCGTCTGATTGCGATTCTGGCGGCAAATCGGGGGACAAGGGAGGAGGAGATTTTAAGGGCATATACGCATGCAATAGAATATTGGCCGGAAGAAGCGGATTTTGATTACATGGTCGGCCAGTACTATACTTCCCGGAATGATTTTCAAAAAGGGGAAAAGCATCTGAGACAGGCGCTGTCAATTTTGGAGAAGTATGGTTATGCATGTAAATCTACACAACTATCCGCAGAGATAAAAAAAGCGTATGAGCTTTTGGCACTTTGCTGCTATAATAATGGAGATTTGTCAGGATGCGTCAGTGTGTCTGCAGCGATTTTGAAGGAAGATCCCTATTTAATGAGTACGCTTACGATTCTTTTACTTGCTTTTCGCAGAGATGCAAAACCGGGCGGGAATGGGACGGAAGAGTTGATGGCATTTTTGGGAAGATCCTTTTATGATTTTCAGATCTTAAAGGATCGTTTGTTTGTGCTGAAGGCAGCCATGTCGGCTGGCTATGGGGAGCTGGCGGCTGCGATAAAAGGGATGTTTACACCCCAGGAACTGGAGATTGTAGAACAAAGTCTGCAGAGGATATAAAGTTGCCGACAGACAGAAAGAAAGGAGAGATGACTTTGGAGAAACACAAAAAAGCAGGGATTTCTCAGTGTATGATTGTGAAAAATGAAGAAAAGAATATCAGACAGGCTCTTTCCTGGGGGAAGGGAATTGTGTCAGAACAGATCGTGGTGGATACCGGCTCTACGGATCAAACGGTGGAGATTGCAAGACAGATGGGAGCCAAAGTTTTTTCCTTTTCCTGGACAGATGACTTTGCCGCCGCAAAAAATTATGCGATTCGTCTGGCAGAGTGTGAGTGGATCGCATTTTTGGATGCGGATGAATCTTTTTCTTCAGAAGACGCTTCAAAGCTGCTTTCCTATGTGAAAAATGCAGGGGAGGATTACGACAGTATTGTAACCAGGTGGATTCATCTGAATAATGAAGGGCAGGTACTGGCAGCCGACAGCCAGATTCGTCTGTTCCGGAATCTGGAATCGTTAAAGTACCAAAGGCGGATTCACGAGTATCTGACAAAAACCGACGGAAGCCAGAACCGGGCGCTTGACGCCACTGCAGACCTGTCCATTCTCCATACCGGCTACGGGGAGCAGGAAAATCAACAAAAAAAAGGAAGTCAGAGAAATCTTCGTCTGATCCAGAAGGAACTCTCAGATCATCCGGATGATTGGGAAATGTATGGATATCTGGGAAATGAATACGATCTTATGGAGGAATATGCTCTGGCGGAAGAAGCCTATCGAAAAGCGGTTGCACAGATGCCGGAAACGCAGATGGAGTATGACCAGAGGGCATCGGACACGTTTGTCAGGCTTTTGCAGCTTCTGGCTCTTGAGATCAAGGCGGAAGAGCCGGCAATCTTGGAGATCTATAAACAGGCCCGGGAGCGAATGCCCAAAGATGCGGATTTCGATTATATCATGGGAAAATATTATGCTTCCGGTCAGAACTATCAGCAGGGAGCAAAATATTTAAAGCAGGCCCTGACTCTGTTGGAACAGCATGGGAGTACGGCCAGATCCAGGATGCTCGCCGGTAATCTTAGTAAGACGTATGAGCTGTTGGCGGTCTGCTGTTTTAATAACGGGGAATTGGCAGACTGCGTGAAGCTGACTACAGCAGTTCTGAGCCAAGATCCATATATTATGAGCACAGCGGTGTTATTGATTTCTGCTTTTGGAAAAGATGCAGCGTCCACTGGAAGAGGAGAACAGGGTGCGCAGGAAGTGGCAGGATTTCTTGGAAAGTCCTTTTATCATTTTCAGGAACTGCAGGATCGCCTGTTTGTGCTGCGCGCTGCGATGGCAGCAGGTTATCAGGAACTGGTTTCAGTTATGCAGAGGATGTTTACCCGGGAAGAATGGATTGCTGTTGAGCAGGGTCTGAATATACAGCAAAAGGATCAAAAGCTTCGGATTGTTTTGTTCTACTCCGGGGTAGAATCTTTTAATTTTTTTACGGATCAACTGGCAGAAGAACTGCAAAGCAGAGGACACGAAATCTTTATTCTGGATCTGCAGAATCCGCCGGATGAAGATCCGCACTCTTATGAGAATTTAAACCAGTTTTTAGCGAGAAGGATCGATGCGGTGATTTGCTTTGATGGTCTTGGGACCAGGGAAGAGAGGGAAATCAGGGCATGGGATTCTCATGATGCGGTAGTGGTAGATATTCTGATGGACCCTCCGTTTCGTTTTCATCCTACGTTGGAGAAGCATGCGCGCAATTATCTGCTGTTCTGCTGTGACTTAGAACACGTGGAATATGTAAAAAAATATTTTACAAAAGAAGTGCCCTGGGTAGCCTTTATGCCTCATGTCGGTGTGCTGCCGGACAACGGTACGCCGGTGATTCCATATAAAGACAGAAAATATGATATCCTTTTTTCTGGTACGTATTATCGTCCGGAAAGTCAGCTCGCAGAAGTGAAAAAGCTGTTTCCGAATGATGAAAACATGTTTATCTTTTATCAAAAGGTATTTGAATGTCTGGCGGCAGATACAGACCTGACCATTGAGCAGGCAATTCTCGGAACGATGGAACAAATACAGTGGTCAGTACCAGAGGATGTATTAAAGACCATACTGAACTGTGCGGTTCATGTGGACTGGGCGATTCGCATGTATGTAAGGGAGCATGTGGTGACGGTGCTGGCAGAGGCAGGCTTTGAACTGTATCTTCTGGGAAGAGGATGGGAGAATCATCCTTCTTCCGGGCTTTCTAATGTGCACCGCATTGATGACCGGATTCCCTATGGGGAGACGCTTGCCTATATGGCGGATGCAAAGATCAATCTGAATGTCATGCCGTGGTTTAAGGCCGGTACACATGACCGGATCTTCAACACGCTGTTGCAGCATTCGGTGCCGCTTACAGATCCAAGTATCTGGATTACAGATAATTTTATGGATGGGGTGGATATCGCCTTGTATGATCTGAAACATCTGGAAGAACTTCCGGCTCTTGTACACACTCTGTTGACAGATACAACATTGGCTGAGAATATCATTCAAAATGGTTATGAGAAAGTCTCCAGAAACCTTACCTGGGGCAACTGTGCGGACTGGATTTTGGAGGCGATTGTTGGTGTTCGAAAGAATGGATGAGGCTATCATTTTAGGAGGAGAGGAAAGATATGGACTTTGATGCGTCTTTTTTTAAAGAAGAGGAACGGTGCGGATTTCTGGTTACAGAAAAGAGGAAAAAAGTATGGGCGGTTGGAATGGAACTGTTAGAACAGTTTGACAGAGTGTGTAAAAAGCATGGTCTTAGATATTTTGTGTATTATGGAACGCTTTTGGGGGCTGTACGACATCAGGGATATATTCCATGGGATGATGATATTGATGTGGTAATGTTTCGGGATGATTATGAACGGTTTCAATTAATCGCATCAGAAGAGTTTACAGAACCATATTTTTTTCAGAATTCTTATACGGATTGTGTGCTGTGGCCTTTTTCTAAGATCCGGGACAGTCGTACAACGGCGATTGAGCGTAGATTTACAAATTTGCGTGATTTTCATCATGGTATTTTTATGGATGTTTTTCCGCTTGACAGTGTTTCAGATGGAATAAATGAACAGTTTTCGGTGATAGAGAATATTCAAAGACTGCTTTGGCGTACGATTACAGACCCAAAAAACTTACTTATAGAACTTAAGGCGGGTACAAGTTTTCTTCTCGAATCAGACTTTATATTAGATTTGATTAAAATGGATGCCGTAATGAGGTTTAAGGTGTTTGAGGATTTCAATGCGGCTCATTTTGGAGAGACCGGACAAGTAAACTATATTATGGAAGAAATGATGTGTACACGTTATCAGAGCGTAAGCATGGAATGGTTTCAGGATACGATCTATCTTCCTTTTGAACAGATCCAAGTTCCGGCTCCTGTGGGATATGATCAGATACTGACACGTTCCTATGGAGATTATTCTCAGCTGGTTCAAGGAGGTACCGCGCATGAAGGCGTGATCCTGGAACCGGATATTCCGTATAAAGAGTATTTTGAAAAATATTTGTAATCGCTGCTAACAAAATGGCACAATCAAGAAGATCACAGTCTTCCGATTGTGCCATTTTAAATAATCTTAATTCTACCGGTCGTGATGCGGATGCTCCCGTACCACCGTGCAGGCTTTGCTCAGTTCAGCCAGAATGCTGATCTTGTACCGGTTCTTGTAATAATTCAAAACCGGGGAAAGAGATTTGTCGCTTGCCACCACGTATTTTGAGGGAAGGCCGGTCAGTGTCAGAGCGCAGACATCCGCCTTGCAGCGGGTACAGGTACATACATTGTACTGCCTTAAGATGGTGTCCAGGTCGTGCTGCATGATCAGTTCTTCCATCACATTGATAAAATGGAAGCTGTCATCCTGGAGCTGATCTACCAGACGTCTGCCTGATTTTACCATGGGTACCGGGTCTGCCTGCGGTGCGTCCTCACTAGCCGGAGCCGGCTGCGGCGCAGCTTCCGGTGCTGCAGGAGCAGAGGCCTCCTGGGGTGCTGGCTCGGATTTCGGAATCTGAACCTTGGGCTGCTGGGGCTGTTCTTCGGGAATCTCTTCCAGCTCCGGAACTTCCAGATCCAGTTCCTCGGACAGATGATTCAGTATCTCCTGAGACACCCGGTCGTTTCTGCTTCCCTCGTCAACCACCGTGACCTTGGGCGAAGACGCCGAATGAGCGGAAACGTCGCTTTTCTTGTCTGCGGTATCAGTATCCTCCGCCGGTGCGCTGTTGGTCAGCAGATTCAGTACATGTGAAGTTTTGTTCGTTTTTTTTGCCATTGGTTTAATCCTCCTTTAGATGAATCGCCGGCGCGATCTCCAGGAGAAACTCTGCGTAATCCTGTACCGCCAGCGAGTTGGGGTTGTAAGTAAAGATGCTCTCACCGTGAGCCGGTGCTTCCGCGATGGCCACTCCGTTTCGGATCTTTGTCTCGAATACATGAGTGTCGATCTGCGCGGCAAGCTGATTGGCCATATCCAGTACATCGTGGGCCAGCCGTGTGCGCCGGTTATATCGGGTGAGCAGAATGCCCAGGACACGGAAATCCGGGTTCAATGTATTGCGTACGGATTCGATGGTCTCTTTTAACTGTGCCAGACCCACCAGACTTAAGATGTCAGAAGACATGGGGATAATCAAAAAATCCGAGGTGGAATAGGCGTTGACCGTCAGAAGATTCAGCGCCGGCGGGGTGTCAATGATGATATACTCGTACTGGTCGATCACCGGTGCGATGGCGTCCCGCAGGATGCATTCCCGCTTGCCCGGGAGCTGTTCCAGGCCGTTGCTGCTTAAGGTGATGTCGGAGACCAGCAGATCGCAGGAACCCTCTGCGTGTACCAGCGCGTCCTGGACGGGGACAGAGCCGTTGAGCACATCCAGAATGGTATAAGGACTGTCCGTACCGGCTCCCAGGCAGAAGCCCAGATTGCCCTGCGGGTCCAGATCAATCCCCAGAACTTTCCTTCCGGTGAGAAAGATCCCGGATGCCAGAGCGGCAGATGTGGTGGTCTTGCCCACGCCGCCTTTCTGGTTTGAAACTGTAATAATGATAGACAAAACAGTACCTCCATATGCCGGAAAATTGAAAATGATTTTTTAAAAGTATTATCTTTATTATACAACATGTCGATAAATAAGTATAGACAAAAATATGTTTTTTTGATAACAGACTACAGGGCTCGAAGGAAAGGAGATTATAAAATATGGCAAGTGTATCATCAACCAGCAGTTTAGGTAATACTTCTCTGCGCGGATTCGGCGGTATGGTATCCGGAATCGAACGTGACGAGATCATCGAGCAAATGACTCTGGGTACTACGACAAAGATTACGAATGCGAAGAATGAGATTACGAAGATTCAGTGGAAGCAGGAGGCGTTCCGGAGTCTCAGTGACAAGATCATTGGTCTCAGCGACGATTATTTCAGCTATTCTTCCTCGTCCAGTCTGGTAGATCCAAGTGTTTTTGCAAAAAGTCTTGTCTCGGTTCATGGCAGCGATAAATCTTCCAAATATATCACAGCAACAGGCACGTCGGATCTGGTCAACAACGTATCAGTGACTGCGGTGAAGCAGCTGGCGTCTGCCAGCGTGCTCAAATCAGATTCCCGCCTGGACGGTTCCCTGAAGACCGGGATCAATGATTTTGATAAGATGATTGAAGACTCCAATTTGAAAGGGAAGACATTGACCTTTGGTATCTACAATCCGCAGAATGGAGGAACCTGGAGTGATACGATAAAGGTTACATTTGCTTCTCAATATAAAGAGCGCGGTGCAGACGGAAAAATTGTAACAGATGCAGATGGCAATGCGGTGATGAAGAACATCGATTATGTTTTGCCGAAAGACGCAACTCCTGATCAGTATGAGGAGTTAGCGGAGCAGTTGAACTATATGCTGGAAGATTCCGGGAAGTCCTTTAAGGATGACAAGATCAGTGATGTGCTTGAGTTTTATTATGATAAGGATCAGAACAGCATTGGAATCAGGGAAAAAACTGGAAAGAGCATGGGGGATTATACGATCTATAAGACCGGTTCCAATGCCCTCAGTGCTCTGGGATATACGACAAAGGATGAGAAATCGCTGAAGTTGGAGGACTTGACTTTAGGCGAGAACAATATTCAGAGCAGTATCTCCCGGACAAGTACAGTGGATGCACTGACGAACACGAAAGTGACATTCAATTATAATGGAGTTCAGAAGGAGATCGAACTGCTTACCGCTGATGAAGCAGCAGCGATAAAAGGAAAGAATTATAAGGATGAGGACGGAAATCTGCTGACAGGTGATGCTCTTAAAGAAGCGCAGATGAAGACGATGGTAGAAGGAATCCAAAGCCGTCTGGACCGCGCATACGGTGTGGGTAATGTCAAAGCCAGCATTGCTGACGATGGAAGTCTGCAGTTTAAGACATCGGATGAGACTTCCAGCGTGACCATCGTATCCGGTAATGATTTTGCACTGCGTGCCATGGGCATCAGCTATGGCGCTTCCAGCAAAGTGAGTCTGAGCGGAAAGCTGAGCCAGGATAATCTCGGTTTGAATCTGACAGATGAGGATTATGAAGAAGGATTGACCATCAATGGTGTGAAGATTGATGGAATTACAAAAGATACTTCCGTCAGTTCTCTGTTGTCCAAGATCAATTCTTCGGCTGCCGGTGTAAAAGCGACTTATGTGGACGCGACCGGGCAGTTCATGCTGGTGTCCAGCGAGACCGGTGCAGGCAGGGAGATTGATTTAGAGGGCAAATTGGCTAATCAGCTTTTTGGTTACACGGAGGACGGCAGCAAAAACGGCGGTTTCGTAGAAGGTCAGGATGCAATCATTGAGGTCAGCTATGGCAACGGTGTCAATGTGGAGATGAACCGCGCATCCAACACGTTCAATCTGGAGGGGCTTTCTGTCACAGTATCAGGTACTTTCGGCGGAGAATGGAAAAAAGATGCAGATGGAAATATTATAAAGGATAGTAATGGGAAGGGAACCTGGATCTCCGATACTTCTGACACCGTTACCTTTTCTGCAAAAGCAGATGTAGATAAGGCTACCGAGCGCGTGAAGAGTTTTATCGAAGGCTTTAATGAACTGGTGGCAGAGGTGAATACACAGGTGACGACCCGTCCGGACAGTTCCTATGGTCCTCTGACAGATGAGCAGAAGGCGGAGATGACAGAGACTTCCATAGAGAATTGGGAGAAAAAAGCAAAAGAAGGTGTCCTGTATGGAGATTCCACCGTTCGTGATCTGCATTCGGATCTGCAGACGATCTTCACGCAGTTGATGAATAACGGTGTGAGTTATGCGGATCTTGAGAAAATCGGGATTACATACTCGGATGATTATAAAGACGGTGGAAAGATTGTGTTTGATGAGTCAAAGTTCCGTGCGGCAATGGAGAGTGAACCAGAACTGGTGTCCAATATTTTCACAGGCGGCGGAGATATAACGAAAGGGTTTACGAAAACCGTGCAAGATACTCTGAAGTCTTATGCGACCCGTTATGCCAGCGATAATGCGGTTACGAAAGGGGGACGCGGATCTTACGGACGTTTGATTGAAGAAGCGGGTTCGGAGAAAACTCCTACGACGCTTTTGAATAACTTCCTGTATAGTCAGATCAAAGAGATTCAGTCCAGAATTGAGACGCTGCAATCACAGTTGAAGACCCAGCAGGATCGCTATATCAAGCAGTTTTCCACCATGGAGACTCTGATCAGTCAGATGAATTCCCAGTCCAGCTGGCTGTCACAGATCTCCGGTTAAATCGAACATGAACAATGGATCGTCTGCTGTCAGAGAGTTTCTGACAGCAGAGATTCTATAGAAGAGCGGATATTACAAAGATATAGGAAAGGGATTCATATGAACGGATACAGTCAATACAAAGAAAAAAGCATCTATTCCATGTCTGGCCCGGAGCTTTTATTGCTTCTGTTCGATGAGGCGATCAAACGTCTGACCCGGGCTGAGTTATCATTACAGGAGAAAGATTATAAAGATTTTGAAGATTGCATTCGGCGTACCACAAAGATCGTCCGTTATTTGACGGACATTCTGAATATGGATTATCCAATCAGTCGGGATTTACGCCGGATTTATACGTATCTTGTCTATGATCTCAGCCGTGTAAGTGCCGGAAGGGAGAGACAGCAGGAGGAAATCGGCCGAATCCGTCATATTCTTTCAGAATTGCGGGAAGGGTTTGAAGGCGCCAGCCGTAAGGTGAATGACACACATATTGTTATGCAGCGTGAAGTAAGAGGATAAGGGAATGGCACAGACGGAACTGGACATAACAAAGGTGATGGTTCTTCTTCAGAGACGATATAATGTAATCAGAGAGATCAGCAAACTAAGCAAAGAATTGTCAGAGGCGTTATCGCGAAATGATGATGTATCGACTTCCATGATTCTTCAGATGAGAGCGGAGGAGATGGCGAAGGCGGATGAATGCATCCACGAGCTCTGGCAGCTTGCTGAGGATGACAAAGAGGCGCAGAGAGAGCTGCGCCTTCTTGTGATATCGGAACCAGAAGAGAATGCCGGGGAGAGCCCGGAGGAAAAGAAGATTTATGAAATCAGGAGGAAGACCCAGACCATGATAGAAGATATTCGTGCTCTTGACCAGAGAATCAGCCGAAAACTGGCAGGGGATAGATCTTATTATGGGAAGTAGCAGGATTGGCAATAATATCCATGACTGCGATCAGGGCAGGAAAGAATAATGAATCAAATGGTGTTGGAAGGACGGGCTTTGACGGGGATTGTGTCGTCGATTATTCGTCAGGAGACACTGAAAGTGCCTCTGAGCCGCCTGGATTGGGAGCGGATGTACCGTCTGGCGGATTATCATAAAGTGGCGAATATCGTCCATCTGGGTGTTCTGGGCTATCGGGAAGCTTTGCCGGACAAGTGGAGAGAACGTTTTTTTGAGCGGTATCAGCAGGCGCTGCGATATGGCGTGAATTGTAAGGAGTCCGTGAAAGAGGTATTGACCTGGCTGGATATGCGGAAGATCTCCTGTACAATTCTGATGTCTGAGACGGTGCGGGATTACTATCCGATCCCGGAGACTGCGGACAATAGTTCTTTGCAGATTCTTTTGAACCAGGAGAACTTTTCTCTGGTGAAAGGGTATCTGATCGATCTGGGATATGAGACGGATCAGGTATATGAAGAAGTTGGAGAGCGGCTGAGCCGAATTGATGCAGTGTCGGTAGTTCTTCTTGGCAAACTTCCTTTTCGGACTGCCAGATATGAAAGGGATATGAGGCGGCTTCTGGAGACAGCGATCCTCCGGGAGTCCTATCAATATATCCGGACACTTCCTCTGGAGGGAGAGCTGATCTATCGAATGGCAGGAGCGGCTTACCGCTATGTAACGGATGAATTGACCATGCGGGAAGTGTTGGATCTCCAGCTTTGCCACAGAACCTGGAGAGATCACGTGAGACTGGATGCCGTGGAGCGAAGGTTGAAGGATTTTCAGATCGATCAACTGGCAGAAAAGATTTTGCGGACCTCCTATATGTGGTTCGGGGACAAGAAGGATACTTATTATGAGCATCTGCCAGATGATATGCCGGCCTATGATCGATTGGAGGAGCGCCTTCTGACGAGAGGGATTGTGAATCAGGAGGCGGACGAGCAGGCGCTGGAGCTCCAGAAGATGATACAAAAGGAGCTGGAGAAGGAGAAAAAAGCGATCGAGAGGCAGCAAAGGCACAAGAGAATGCAGGAGCGCCGGGAAAAGTTTAAAAGGGGACTGCGTTGGGCATTTCCAGATTATCACTATATGTCCTCTATTTATCCAAGGTTGGAAAAACTTCCGGTGCTTCTTCCGGTATTCTGGATGTTACGCGGAATACGGTTGCTGTTGCGTGTGTTTCATGGGTAAGGAAAAAAGAAAATAGTGAAATAATAAGAGTGTAACTCCTGTGGAAGATTCCAAAGGAGCTACACTCTTTTTCTTGATGAAAATATTTTTATGATTGTTGTGTTTCCGCAGATCCTGGTTGCTTCTTTAATAAGGACTGAAGAAGCATGACGGAATTAATATTAGGTGAAAGAGCGGTCTTGTTGCTCTGTTCTGCTTCTGAGAGTTCCTCCCGAAGAATCGAGATTTGTTTTGGCGCGTCAATCGCCAGTCGAACACCATCACCGGCACATTCAATAATTGTGATACGAATATTATCGCCAATCAGAAGACTTTCATTTTTTTTACGTCGAAGTATTAGCATGGTTGTCACTCCCGTC
The DNA here is from genome assembly GCA_910584945.1 of uncultured Lachnospiraceae bacterium. Lineage (GTDB taxonomy): Bacteria > Bacillota > Clostridia > Lachnospirales > Lachnospiraceae > Hominiventricola. The sequence goes on from CAJUDY010000008.1 coordinate 93,219, forward strand.
TTCCGTATTTGTCGAATCTGTCACAGATGGAAAAGAACGCAGCTTCTGGCGATATCCATAAGCGGAATTTTCCAGAATTACTTGTATTCCTTCTCTGGTATCAGGATTAATGACCAGAGGACATTTTAGGTTCACCGTGTTCTCAAGATAGTCACTGTGTACTACACAGATCGAATAGTAAGAAAGATCCCCTTCATCCGTAACACTTAGGCAGGAAAGTTCTTCCGGAGTCAGCTTAGGTGAATAATCCGGACAAAGAATATAGGGATTGATCAGAGCGAATCCTACATTGGGATCATCCACCGACTGCATCAACAACATAGAATCATCGCTTTCATCCAGTGTTAAAAAGAGATAGCGTTTTAGTGCAGGAAATCCAAAAAGTCCATCTGTAAATGTGATGAGATTTTCTTCTTCATACTCCACTGTACCATAATCTGTCTCAATTATCATATTTTGTTCGTCGCTCCTATGTGAATAGATTAATATTGCTGCCGGTACTGCTGTCTATGGGAGGAACATAGTTAAATTCTCCCAAGTATTCAATATGCAGTTCCGGCCGCTGGGTGACGATGGTCATCGCCATGGGAGGCAAAAAAGTAAGATCTCCCTTTGCAACCCGCATTTCCAGGGCACCTAACTGTGCATGATAGGAAGAAGAAAATTCCTGTCTGTAGTTATCCGGAGAGGATACGACTGCAGCAGCCTCATATGCTGTATCTGCAACCGGAGTCTGGGGAGAAGAGGAAGCAGACGCCGGTGTGACGACAGGCTGACTTTTTACTGCGCTCATCTGTTGTTTGGATAACGCCTGCTGTTTGGAAATCTCCTGTTGTCTTGACACGGTCTGTGTCTGAGGGGTAGTATTCCGCCTGGAGAAAGTCCGGTTAATTTTTGTAATGTCGTCCATCGTCAGAGAACCACCCGATGTATGGGTACGGCGGAAAGACATCTGCCGCGCAAGCGCTTTGCGCCGTTCCATATCCACGGAATCAGAACTGACCAGGCGGGCACTCTGTGAAAAACGCATGGTCCGCATGGGGACGGAAGTAATTTTGATAAGTTGTTCCATACAGATAGAACCCCCTTTCATAGAATAAAATAATCGTTACATACTCATATATCATCTGACGAAGTCAAATAAAGAAGACTGCATCAGATTGGAACCTACTTGAAGAGCTGCATTGAATGCATACTGGTAATTGAACATCTCATAAATTGACTCATAAGGATCAGCTCCAACAATATCCTTATACTGAACCTTCAGGGAATCGGTTAGAGTATTCAGACGGTCTTCTGTATTATCCAGGGCATTGTATTTGTTGCCGAGATCAGAGTATACGGTACTGACCACATGCTCCGCTTCGGTCATATCTGTAATCAGACGTTCCAGCTGATCGTCCAAAGCATCCGGATCTCCGGAGTCGAAATATTCTTCGAGAGCAGTGATGGCCTGTGCAACCGTTCCGAGAGGACCATCGGTGAGCTGTTTCATGATCTCTGCTTCCGGTGTTGCATACCCCGGAGTAAGAGGATCGGTAAGATTAGTTACAAGATTGCCTGACGCGTCATAATAACGGGATTTTACCATGTCGGAATTCAGACCAGTCAGGAGATTCATGCCGCCGGTATACGTATCTAAAAGAGTATCTCTGCTGCGAATATCCCCGTAACCAAGATCCATATAGCCCTGTTCTGCCATAGCCTGCACCAATTTTTCGGTTTGCGTAGGGTCATCTAATTGAAAAAGATAACGATTTGGATCTGCCGGATCTTTTCCCAACGTCATTTTAAAATCCGTCGCAGTCGATTCGCCCGGGAATTTATGGCTGAAGGTCAGGCTTATCTTTGCGGGATCAGATGTATCCAGAGAGAAAGGCGGAGTAGAAGAATCATTGCCACCAAAGACGTAATAATCCTGATACTGGGTACGCAGGTCATTGACCATGGATTGAGCTTTCTGAATCAGATCCGACTGCAACGTATCTCTGGCAGTGACATCCGATGTCGCTGTCCTGGCCTTCAGAACCACTTCATTTTTTGCCTTGCTTAAGAGCTGCTGGATATCATAGGCGCCCTTTTCCTGCTGCTCCAGACGCGACTTGACGTCTGTCAGAAGCGTTACCTTGCCCAGCGCTTCCAGGTATTGATTGTCGATCTCTTTTCCTCTGTAATAGGAGAGGGGACTCTCCGCAGCAGTTTCAAACTGTCTGCCGCTGGAGATCTTGTTCATGCTCTTATTCAGATTCGCATGTACAGAATTGATGGAACTGGTATAATTCCGGTAGGTGGATGTATTTGTCACACGCATAATTAGTTACCTCCATTGTTGATATCATAGGGATGCGGACAGTTCACTCACCTACTGCCCGCAGAATCATTATTTTAACGGCCTACAACACCGGTACTGTTGATCAGCGTATCCAGAGTCTGATCCAGAGCAGTCATCAGACGGGATGCAGCGTTGTAAGCGGACGCAAACTGCATCATGTTGGACGCCTCTTCATCCAGGCTGACTCCGGATACCTCGTCGCGGCTGTTCTGAATGCCGTTTAATACAGTCACGTTGGTCTTCATGGTGATGGCGTTGTGATAGGAGTCATTGGCAAGAACCGTGGATGTATGGTTCATAAAGTCAGCAAAGGAGTTATCTCTTAAGTTATAGTCAGTAACGACACCTTTAAGGATTTTGTCGAGATTATTGCTGACATTACCGGTTCCATAAGTTACCCCCATTGCCTCCAGCATATTCAGAATAGTATCATTCGGGTTGTGTGTTCCATTGGCGGCACTTCCTGCGGTGCTGACATGGACATTTCCGTTGACCCACTCAGAATTGATGGAGATGTTGGCGGCAGTGATACCAGTTGGATTTTTAGAATCTTTATTATAAAATAAATACTGTTTATCTTTATCGGCAGCGTTAATTGTAGTATCATTTTGTGCACCATCAATATTAATGGCATTCATGACTTCGGCGAATACTCTTGCCAGCTGGTCTAACTCGCCTCTGTAATATTCATATCCACGCTTACCATCGCTCGTTGTCCCGTCTTTCCAGAGCATATCCAAAGTAGCCTGGATAGAACCGGAATCTTCCGGAAATTGATTCAGGATATTACCACTTGTATCTTTTCCGAAAATAAGAGGATTATTTGTATTACCTGCAACTAAATTTGCTTTGCTTCCATGAAAAGTAATTTCTGCAGCTGTCGGATCGGCTAAACTCCCTCCGGTAAGTTCCAGATGACCATAGTTATCCGATCCGCTACCTTCCGTTCCCTCTATAAGAGTCAGACGTTTAGTAGCACCAGTCGAATCTGTATACAACATCTCCACCCGCAGGTCATCCGGCCATTCCTTTTTGAACATGGGGTTGCCGTTGTTGTCCAGATGATAGACCTCTCCCAAGGCATCTGGACTCGTGGTGCTGCTGTTGGCATCAATTCCATCATGTGCCTGATCTTTATAATAGGTAACTTCAATGGGAATATAGCTGGCAAGTTCATCCAGCAGTACATTCCGTTCATCCATCAATTCCAGGCTCTGCTGGCCCAGAATCTGGTTCTGCTTGATCTGACGGTTCAGGTTGCCGATCTGCATCAGGATATCATTGACATTCTGAATCGCACCGTTTTCTGAAGTGTTTGTGCCGTCTAATCTCATAAATTCCTGCTGTTCGGCCTCGGTGATCTTGGTATCGGCACTGTTCAGCATATTGGTCAGCGCTTTCATCTTGGCGCGCAGTTCTGACTCGTAGATGGCGTCATTGACCTTGGGGCCATCCTGCATATCCACCAGGGCAGCCATAATGTCATCAAAAGCAGAACGGATGCCGTCGATCTGGCTCTCGTCAAAGACTTTCGACAGACTGTCCAGGGAAGTCTGCAGGGAATCCGTATATCCGGCTTTGTACATCTGGCTTCTGTACTGGGCGTCCAGATAGGGATCGCGGATCTGTGTCACTTTGTCCATATGTACGCCAAAGCCCACGATAACCTCAGAGCCGTTCATATAATTGGATACAGGAGTCCGGTAATTGAGACTGGATGTCTGCAACTGCTGTCTGGTGTACCCGACGGTGTTCATATTCGAAAGATTGTGCCCGATGATGTCCAGGCGCTTCTGGTTGGCCTGCAGGGCAGACAATGCGGTTGAAAAACCGGCAAATGATGCTCGTACCATAATGTATATTCCTCCAAAATTTTCAAAAAAACAAAATGATTGATGCCGTCTGAGCCGAAGAAGAGATCAGACGTATTTATTATGAATCCGCGCATGAGACGCAGCAGCCGGGCGTGCGGTTCCTTCGTTGTTATAAGAACTGCCCTGCTGCCGCGCAGCGAGAATGTCAAGTTCATGGAGCCTTACTCCGATAATCTGCTCCGAGGCATTCCGGGCATGCCGCAACCTTTTTAACTGCTGCTCCAGATTCTCAAAGAGCGGAGCCAGAGATTCCTGCTGCTCGGGATCGGCCTGTTCCAGAATCTGCTTTAAGGTCAGATCCTCCCAGCCCAGAGCCTTCTGGTAATTCGTGCGGTGCTGTTCCAGCCCCCGAAGCTTCAGAAGAAGCGCCTGTTCTTCCTGGATACATCCGTCCAGCAGTTCGTGACGGCGCTCTGACGCGGCAGCGGCCTTGGTCTCTTCCACGCGGGAGATGGACGCGGCTACATTGGTCAGGTCACGAATAACGATGCAGTACTTGTTCAATGGATCTGTTGTCTGATTCATAGATGATCGGTGGACTCCCTTCTATTCACAATTACCAGGTCAGTTCAGCCCCAGCAGGCGGCCGGCGATCTGGTCTGCGTCCGGTCGGTAAGTGCCGGCGGATACCTGTCTGCCAAGCTCCTGTACACGTTCCGGACTTGCGCTTCCATTCAAAGAAGAGGCGGCCCGGCGGGACAGAATCTGTGCAAAACTCTCTTCCGGGCTGACCTGCGGTCCATGAATGGTAACCGTATCATAATTCCCTCTGTTCTTGCCGGTCTGCGGCTTGCGTACAGCCGGAGAAGAAACCGGTGTGCGGTATGAGGGACCCATGGTCTGAAATTTAATGTTCATAAAAAGCCTCCTTTCAAAAGATACCGGCAGAAAAACTGCCATCAGGCTTATCTGTAATTCTAGTTATATTATCGGCATTTTTTGCGTGAGAATAAGCCGTCAAAGACTATTTTTACACATTTTCTGAGAAATAACAGCGATTTCCGGAGAAAAATAAAGATTTTTTACTTGCCCCAAAAGCGCCTTGGGAGTATAATGTTTTACAATAGTAGTTTTATAAACACAGAAAGTTTCTGTCGTTTATAGAATCGTGAAATATGCCGATATACATAAAGTGAGTGAGCGTATTTTTTTAGGAGAGTTCTGTTGTGCCGAAAGATGCATGACAGGATTTTTTACAGAATATAAATAGACAGAAGCTGGAGGATATATGGCGAACATATTACAGGTGACAAATCCGAATATCAATACGGATAACCGGAACATGCCTAATCCCATGGACCCGAAGTACAACGGGGACAACGCTGCGGTTCGTAATCAGACGGACCCGACCCGGGTCGTCCGTGCGGATGGCCGGGAAGGAGATCAGACCGGAAATACAGCCCAGAACGACGTGTTCAGCGTCATCAATTATGAGAGTAACTATGGTGCTTTTATCAAAGGGCTTGGAGAGAGCCAGGATCTGGCAGGGGCATTGGAGCGCCTGCTTTTTGCGGATCTTTCCATCCTGCAGGAGTCGGGGAATACAGAGATCAGCGGGCTGGTGGATCAGTTCCTGATGTCTCTTCGGATGGATTCGCCGCAGGAACTGTTTGAATTTCTTCAGGGTCAGCAGGAACTGCAGGCCCGGTTTTCCGGAGATTTTTTCAACCGGCTGCGCGCGTTGCTGGCGCAGAACCCCTCGGACAGTTTTAAAGCGGCGGCTTTGGCATTTTTAAAAGGATACAATAATTATGCGTCCGGTACCCATCTTCTGCAGCAGATGCGGTCTCTGACCGGAGATATCGAACAGCTGATGCTGCGGTCTTTCCGGGAGCAGTTCCGGGGACTGGCCCAGATGATGGACTGGGATGCCCAAAACGGCGACACAGGGGCCAACACCGATGTGCTGAACGGAAAGCTGATTCCTTTTTTGTCGGAATATATTTCCAAGACACATGATTACGGGGCAGTCCGGGATGCGACCATGCTTCTGATCTTCAATGCCGTCCGCTATCAGAACGGAGAGGGAGAGAAGCTGAATCAGCTTCTGGACCGCATGATGGAGGACCGGGATTTTGCGAAGCTGTTCGGCGGGGACACTCAGGCAAGTATTGAGAAGCTTCTGAGCGCAGGGGCCAATGAAGCGGCGGCTCAAAAGCCGATGATGGCAGATTTTGCCGACAGCCTTGCGAAGCTGCTTCTGCGGGGCGCCAACGGCCAGGCGGGACTTGAGAATGTGCAGCAGTTTTACACGATTATGAACGGGATGCTGATGAATGAGAGCGTCTATATGCCCCTTCTGCATTTCTTGATTCCTTTTCAGTTTGAGGGGAACAACGTGGTGTCTGAGATGTGGGTAGACCCGGATGCCAAAAAGGACAGTGAAGAAGAGGGCAGAAAGATCAAGCTCTTTTTGAAGTTTGATATTCAGAGCCTTGGGAAGTTTGAGCTGGTTCTGACTTTGCAGGACCGGGAGTCCAAGATGCAGCTTTTGGTGCCCACGCACCTGGCAAAGCAGGATAAGAAGATCCAGACGGACGTGGCGGACATTCTGAAAAAGAACGGAATCCGGCTGGAGCAGATCTCCATCCGGGGACGGGTCCGGGATCGGAAAGTGACGGAGGTATTTCCGGAAATACGGGAGAAGGAGACGACGATCAATGTCAGAATTTGATGAGTTAATGAAGCAGAAAGCCGTTGCCCTGAAGTACAACCCGGAGAAAAACGGTGCTCCCGTCATCGTGGCTTCCGGCATGGGTTATCTGGCGGAGCGGATCACGGAGACGGCCATGGAGGCGGGCGTTCCGGTATATGAGGATGATTCTCTGGCGACTCTTCTGACGCAGCTGCAGCTGGGGGCGGAGATTCCGGCGGAACTTTATCAGGCGATTGTGGATATTTATATCTATTTTCTGGGATATGTGCCGGATCAGGAGCCGGCGGAGGCTTTGGAAGCCGCAGAGGGAGAACCGCCCTTGGAACCGGAAGCACTCGCGGAAGAGGTGCATGATCCGGGGCAGAATGGATAGTGAGAGGAAAAGGAGCAGATTAGAGCGATGATATATGGAACAGATGCAGTCGGACTTTACAGTCTGACCGAGCAGGAGCAGATCAAACAGAAACAGACAGAGAGAGAGACGCCGGGAAGCAGTTTTCGGGAAGCGTTTTCAGGGGCACAGCAGAGTGTGACAGAGAGTATGGATGATATCTTCGAGGAAGCGGCTTCGGTCTACGGCATATCGGTGGATCTTCTGAAAGCGGTGGCGAAGGCAGAGTCGAATTTTAATCCCAATGCAGTCTCCCATGCGGGCGCCATCGGCGTGATGCAGCTGATGCCGGGAACAGCCAGTTCCCTGGGAGTTACCGATCCTTATGATGCGAGACAGAACATCATGGGCGGCGCCAAATACCTGAAAAGCAATCTGGAGCGGTATGGCGGCGACGTGAGTCTGGCCCTGGCCGCCTACAATGCGGGTCCGGGAAGTGTGGACAAATACGGTGGGATTCCGCCCTATGCGGAGACGCAGAATTATGTCCGCAAGGTGGGCGCTTATCTGAATGATCCGCCTCTTCTGGCCAATACGATGGTCAGCAGTACCTATGGGAATCAGAATGCTTCTGCACTTGGAAGCTTGTATGGAAGTTCTGCGCTGACCGGCCTTGGGAGCCTGTACGGAAGTTCTGCGCTGACCGGAACCGGAAGCCTGTATGGCAGTTCTTATGGTTCTTCGGCGTCGGTTGGAGGGTTGTACGGTTCTTCTTCCGCAGATAATCTGTATGGGACGTCGGCGCTTGCAGGTCTTGCAGGGGGATATGGTTCCTCAGCACTGACCGGAACAGGAAGTCTGTACGGACTCTCTTCCATCTATGGTTCTTCGGGCAATCTGCTGGGGATGCTTCTTGGAACGGCGTCTCAGGACAATGAGGATGATTCGATCTCCATCAGCAAGGACAGCTTTTATAATCTGGTGGAACTGCTTCGGCTTCAGATGACGATGAATGCAAGCAGTCAGGTGGGAAGCATTACGATATAGAAGACAGGCGCTGCGGCAGATGCGATCAGGCAGATTACCGCGGCGTTTTCATTATACGATAAGGAGGGTACATAACATGAGATTGAAGGATTGCGAGAGCTGCCTGGTCTATGGTTCGGACCGGAAGCCTTTGTCCCGGGCAAGAGTCGTGGAGCTCAAAGAAAATGTGCTTCAACTTTATTTTCGGATTTCCAAGCTGAAGGCTGTCCGGCTGAAGACGATTGTGGACTTTTATGACGGCCAGCAGGGACTGATCCGGACGCTGTGCGATATGACGTTGAAGAAGAACCCGAAGGTCTATGAGACCGGAGAACCATGGATGGCAGACTGTACTCTTGTGAAAGTGTATGAGTCCTTCCAGAGACAGAAGGATATACGGGTGAAAGTGCAGCTCTCAACGGAATTTCTGCTGTCAGACGGGAAATATTTTTCCGGCACGATCCGGAATATCAGCGCGGGCGGACTGTATATGGTCACGGATCAGAAGATGAACAGCGGCCATGTCTTTTCTTTTTCCCATGCATTTAGAGAGGAGCCTTTCCGGGTGTCGGCAAAAGTTCTCCGGGTGCAGGAACTGGTGGGAGGAGGCTTCGGCTACGGCTGTAAATTCGAAGAGCTGTCTCCGGGGGAAGAGGCAGATATCCGGAATTTTGTCTATCAGAAGCAGATCCGGAGACAGTTGGAGAAGCAGAAGAAACAGGAATTGCCCGGAGAAGATCTGCTATGAAAATCAATCTTGTAATGATTGTAAAAAATGAGGCCCGTTCTCTGGAAAAATGTCTGCGGGCGGCAAAGCCGCTGGTGGACCGGATGATTGTCGTGGATACCGGATCAGAGGACGAGACAGCAGAGATTGCTCGTAAGATGGGGGCGGAAGTGTTCTCCTTCTCCTGGGTGAATGACTTTTCCGCAGCCCGGAACTATGCGCTGGAACAGTCGGACGGCGACTGGAACCTGATGCTGGATGCAGATGAATATGTCAGGCCATGCAGCCGCAAAAAGCTGGAACAGAGCCTTCTGAGCCATGATGGAAGGTGGTTGGGGGGGATACTCAGGTATGACTCTTATCCGGATGGGGAGGGAATCAGTGTCAGCAGTTCCGTTCTTCCAAGGCTGCTGCCGGGAGATGTCCGCTATACCGGGAGAATCCATGAGCAGCCCGGGGGAGACTATCCCTGTTATGTCCTCCCTTTGGAAGCGGACCATGACGGATATCTGTATACGGATAAGGGAGAGCGGAATCTTGCCTATCTGGTCCGGGAGACAGAAGAATATCCGGAAGATGGATATTATCAGTTTCAGCTGGCCTCGACGCTTCGGAATCTGAAGAGGCTGGAGGAGAGTCTGGGGTATTTCCGCCGGTTTTACCGTCTGTCGAAGAAGACGGATTCTTATCGGCCTGGAGGTGTGGTGCTGTATCTGTACACGCTTCTGGATCTGGGGACGATGGAGTGCCTGGAGGAAGCAGGGCAGGTTGTGGAGCAGGAAGAGGCGAAGCTTGGGAACTGGTCCGATTTCTGCTTTGTGTGCGGACTTTTTTATATGAAGCGGGTGCTGTCGGATGTGGCGCAGTATATCGATCTGCTTCCGCGGATCGAAGAAAGTTACCGGCGGTGTCTTGCGCTTGGGGAGCGGCCGGAGCTTGGCGGCGTCGTGGGGACCGGATCTTTTAAGGCGGCGTATAATCTGGGTGCCTGGTATGAGGTGTCCGGACAAAAGGAGCTGGCAGTGAAGTATTATCGGATGGCGGCAGAAGAAGGGTATGAGCCGGCAGGCCGAAGGCTGGAAGCGATATAGGTGTGGGGAATTTTGCCAGCGGGCTTATATTTGGCAGAAAGGCGACGATATATAAGAACAGCAGGGTCTATTGATTACTTTTTATACAGGTTGCATAAGGAGCGATCCTTTTACAACAAAGACAGAATGTTTTATCCATTTTGTCAAAAGAGGTAGAATGCTACCAGAAAGGAGAAAAACAATATGGCAACAAGCGGAATCGGCGGTATCGGCACAGATTATAACTATGGTTATAATTCCGGCTATAACAGCGGGATGAGCTATGACTCCTGGGTGAATGATGCGAACCAGAAAGCGGATGAGCTGAGAGATAAGTATACCTCTACGGAAAGTACATCTGGTACATCTGGCAGTTCCAGTACATCCGGCAGTTCCAGCAGCAGCTCGGTTACCAACAAGTACGGCACGGCGACGACGACTTCTTCGTATCTGAGGAATTATCAGATGGCGCTTTCGGATCTGGAGGAATCGGCCGGAGCGCTTCAGGCATTCCAGAAGGACAATGTATTTTCAAAGTATGAGGATGCACTGAAGAAGGCGGATGAGGCGGCGAAGACCGGTAATGCAGATCTGATGAAGTCTGCACAGGAGAACGTGGAGAAGGCTTTCGGGAACATTGTATCTGCGGTCAAAGAATTCGCGGACGACTACAATGCCACCGTGTCTTTCCTGAAGAACAACAACGGCATGACCGCGACCGCGTCAAGCGATCTGGCCAGCTTCCAGAGCTATACGCTGACCGACAAAGCGCTGCAGACGTTCGGTCTTAGCAAGGATAAGGACGGATATCTGAGCGTGGATGAGGAGAAGCTTACAGAGACTCTGGAAGAAGGGTATGACTTTGTAAAAGAGACCATCGGCGGTCAGTACGGCATCGCAGAGCGTGTGGGAACCAAGGCGACCAAGATTCTGGATTCCTCTGTGGATCAGATTCTGGGTACGAACAGCACTTCCTCTGCGGAGGATACGGAGAAGAAGACCAGCAGCAACAGTACGAATAAGTCTTCCTCCAAGAGCAGTTATACTCTGCCGGACGGTATGACCTCCTTTGCGAACTTTGCAAAGAGCGGAGCATATAATCTGACCAATTACTATGCGGTTGGTATGCTTCTGAATACAATCGGATAAGAGGATCGAAGCGATCTATGGAGCGGCAGAAGGATCTGCCGCTCTTTTGAATAGGTTCATTATCACTTTTTGTTTTCTTTTCTGGCGTTATGGTGTATACTGACAGATATAGGAGGTGCCAAATGATACAGACGATTTCTGATATTCAAACAGTGCTTACACCTGTTTTTCATGATTATGGTATCTTACGTGCTGTCCTGTTCGGATCTGTTGCAAAAGGGACTGCAACGGAAAAAAGCGACATTGATCTGCTGGTTGACAGCAGGCTCCACGGACTTCGTTTTGTGGGTTTTATGGAAGCTGTAAGACAGGCGGCCGGGATGCCGGTGGATATTTTTGATGTGTCTCACATCGAGAAGGATTCCAAAATTGATCATGAAATTCGTGCAACCGGGGTAATCATCTATGAAAAATAAATTTATCATTAAAAAAATGCTTGTATACGCGACAAAGCTGACGGATTATTGTGCGGGGTATGATTACAGAAGTTTTATGGAAGATGGTAAGCTGGTAGATGCCTGTGTGTTCAATTTAAGTCAGATTGGCGAACTGTGCCGTGCAGCAGATGAAAGTTATATCAGGGAGCATCCGGAGGTTCCCTGGCATGAAATGTATGGCTTGCGTAACCGGATCGTCCACGATTATGAAGGGGTGAATCTCCGGCTTGTATGGGAAATCATCAGTGGAGATATCCCCGATTTAAAGAAAATCCTGCAAGGTCTGCTTTAAAAAGGGCAGTTTCATACAGGAATTTCAGGGCTTCACCGCCCAGAGCGGTCCGCCGCTGTCATAGCTTTTCTTCAATTCTTTTAAAAGTTGTTCCAAATCCCATTCCAACGTACAATTTTCATAATTTGCCGGGTCGGCGATGGAGACTTTGCCGTCGTCCAGAAGTCTGGTGAACAGGACAAAATGACCGTTCGCGGTCAGAGAGCCATGCCCCATAAGCGCCACCAGAAGATAGCCGGAAGAGAGCAGATCTGCCACGTGTTCATAGGAACGGTCTGCGACGCTTTCTACGGTAAGCCCATAGGCGGTCAGTGCGTCGGGGATCAGACTGTGGTAAGAACCGCTGTGAAGGGCATAATATCCATTTTCAGAGGCCCAGTCAGCGATGTCGGTGGGGTCCACCGGGGAATCGGTGAAGCTGTTGATAACCATAGATACAGCAGTAGGCCCGCAGCCGTATTTGTTCATGGGATCATATCCTCCATAGAGATAATCCCCCCATCGCAGGTCTCCCTGATGATAATAGAGCATAGGTCCGCAGCCAGTGTCCAGCATGTAGAGATAGATCTGTTCTGAAGTCTCCTGACCGTCTGCCTGGAGTGTGGATACGTCGCCCTGTTCACCGGTGAATTCGACGTAGGGGGTGGAGACTGTTTCAGCCGGAGCTGTTTCCACGGTATTTTCGGAGACGGCAGGCGCGGAGGCTTCCTGCCAGGAGGCGACGGTGTCTTTTAAGGAGATGTATTGTTCCTGCGCAAATGTGCAGACATCTCCCGCCAGGCGCTGGATGTCCGCCAGGGTAAACGGACGAAACGCTACATACAAACTGCCGAGAAAGACAGCTGCACAAGCCAGGATGGCGGGAATCAGCAGAAGATGGAGATGTTTTTTCTTCATGGTGAGGATGCTCCGTAAAAATCAAAGGAATTCATTAAATATCATACACATTATATATGATTTTTTGAAAGATGGGAAGAGGGAGGCGGTGGAAATCTGTCCCTCGCCGCAGGCGATTTGGAATGGGCAGATTTCGTAACAGGGAAGCCAAAGGCGGAACGGTTACCGGGGGCCTTACACGGACCTGGTTTATTTTTTTGGGGATTGCGTCGATGTAGTAACATATTGTATACTTATTCTATATGTGATCTTTCATACAATATGGACTATAAAACAGGCAAAGGACAGAGAAAGCAATGAGAAGGCATAATAGAAAGATGGCAAAAGATTGTGTCAGGGTGTTGGGACAGGGACATGACGCGGTCCGTAAGTCATTGGAAGCGAAACAAAAAGAATCGGTGCTGGAGCTTTTGTCCCAGTGTCAGGATGTGGCGATTCAGCTGGGGAACATGATCGAGCAGGATGAAGGAGAAGGCTTTGTGACCGTAAAACAATTGGAAGAGTATTGTGAATTTGTCTTCCAAGTCTATAGCTTGACTACACAGGATGAAATGCCGAATCCCAACAAAGTACACAAACAGTTGAAAAACAGATTGCTTCAGATTCAGAAAAGTATCCGGGAGGATGCCAAAGACCGTCTGGAAGCCGTATTTCTTCCATATAAAGCGTCCATGTGGGATTCTCTGGAAAGTGTATGGATGGCAGCAGACCAGGATGAAAACTGCGATGCGTATGTGATTCCAATTCCTTATTTTGACCGGAATCCGGACGGGAGCGTGAAAGAGGTTCATTATGAAGGGGATCAGTTTCCGGAGTATGTGCCGATTACCGGGTATCAGGAATATGATTTTCAGGAACGGCATCCGGATATGGTGTTCATTCACAATCCCTATGATGACTGTAATTATGTAACCAGTGTTCATCCGTTTTTCTATTCTTATAATTTAAAGCAATACACAGATCAATTAGTATATATTCCTTATTTTTCTACAGCAGGGGGAATGAGTGAGGGGCAGAAGAGCTGTTCTGCTTACTACTATGCAGATTACATCATCATGCAGGCGGAAAAATATCGAAAATTCTATGATCCCAAGCTTCCCAAGGAGAAGCTTCAGCCCCTTGGTTCGCCCAAGTTTGACCGGGTCATCCGGATGTGTCAGAATCCGCCAGAACCTCCAGCCGCCTGGAAAGAGAAGATGGACGGGAAAAAGGTATATTTTTACAATACAAGCATCAATGGAATGCTGAGCAATACAAGGCGGTTCCTTAAAAAAATGAAGTATGTGTTTCAGCGCTTTGAAGGACGTACAGACGCCTGCCTGCTCTGGCGGCCTCATCCGCTGCTGGAATCTACGTTTGCATCTATGCGACTGGAACAGAAGCCGGTTTATGAGGAGTTAAAAAAATACTTCCTGGAGAACCATCTGGGGATTTATGATGACACATCAGATATGACTGTGTCGATTGCGCTGTCAGACGCGTATATTGGAGACTCGGCAACTTCGGTGACATCGCTTTTTGGGCTGGCCGGAAAGCCGCTTTTCATTCTGAATAATGAGATTGATTGTGAGCCGGGGCCGGAAGACTGGAGAGGGCAGGTTATAAAGGGATTCCCTGCATACGATCTGGTCAATGGAGAAAACTGGATGATTACCCAGGGGAATAAGCTGTATCGCTCCTCGGGCAGTGGGAACTCTTATCATCATTTTTGTGATCTGTCAGAATATGCCTATGGAAACTACTATATTCCGATGGTTTTTGTCAATGGAAAGAGATATGTGTGTCCGATCAATGCCCAGGACCTTCTGGTGATTGGGGAAGAAGGCGTGGAACAGCGGATTGAGCTTAGACAGTGTGTAGAACAGTCCGGGGCTTTTTATGCGGCTGCAGTTATAGGAAATTATCTCTTTTTGCTGCCGAATCAATATCCTGCGATTGTACGTTATGATACGGTGAAAGATGAGGTCTGTTATTATGAAGAAAATATGGATGTGTTCATTGGATTGATCAATGGGGAAAGATGTTGCGGTGGATGGTGTGTTCAGGATGGACAGCTCTATCTTGCATCGCCGGTGGACCGCCGGGTTCTTCGTATGGATGCTGTGACAGGAGATCAGCAGGTACTGATCGTCAGAGGCGAAGGCGATGGAGGATGGAAGGTGCTGTCAGCTTTGCCAAATGAAAAAGAAATCTGGATGCTTCCCTATAAGGGAACGACTGTCACCAGATGGGAGCCGAAGACCGGTGAAGTCCGGGATTATAAAAATTGTCCGGCAGGTTTTCAATGTATCCACATGGCGCATGGACACATATGCGAGGAGCAACCTTTCAGTAATGCGGTTGTGTATCAGAAGAAGTTGTATCTCTCGCCTTATTGGGGGAATAGGTATCTCTGCTTGGATATAGAAAGCGGAGAGGTTCGGGAGTGGAAACCGCCAGTGGAAGAACTGGAGGAAGAAAAGAACGGATACTATGCTTCCTGGGCAAAGGGATGGCTGGGATATCTGTTAGATTCTGATACGCAGGAAGTTAAAGCGTATTTGTTATTTTCCTATTATGACCGAAGAGGTTACGAGATTAATTTTGACAAGTCTGAAGCCAGAGAACTTTCGATGATCTTTGATCCGGAGGAATTAAGAAGTCAGGAACCTGGTTTTTTAGAGGAATCTCAATGGCTTCAGTATTGCTGTCAGGAGAATGCATTTAACTCTTTGAAGGATTTCCTGGATGGAAAGATCACCGGAAAGGCTTTTGATAAAGAGCGTCAGATCCGGGCATTTGGAGAGATCGCTGCCAATCATGACGGCACAAGTGGAGAGAAGATCTATCATTTTGTAAAAAAAGAGTTACTAAAACAATGAGGGGGCAGGAGATGTGACGAAAGTCATCACATATGGAACATTTGATCTGTTCCATGAAGGACATTACAGACTGTTAAAAAGGGCGAAGGAGCTGGGAGATTATCTGATCGTAGGCGTAACCACAGAAGAATATGACCAGACCAGAGGAAAGATGAATGTGGTTGACTCTCTGATGACCCGAATCGAGAATGTGAAAAAGTCCGGTTTCGCAGATGAAGTCATCATTGAAAGCAGTCCGGGACAGAAGCCTTTGGATATTCAGAAATATCAGATCGATATCTTCACCGTAGGTTCCGACTGGGTCGGACAATTTGACTATCTGTCTGACTATTGTCAGGTGGTCTATCTGGAACGCACCAAAAATATCTCCAGCACCATGCTTCGGGCGCAGAAGAAGCAGATTCAGAGAATCGGCATCATCGGCACAGGGCGGATTGCCGGACGATTTGTTCCGGAGGCGAAGTTGGTCAGCGGCGTCAGTGTGGAAGCAGTCTACAATCCTCATAGAGAAAGCACGGTTCGGTTTGCTGAAAAATGGGAGATTGAGGCCCACAGTGAGTTGGAATATTTCTATCAGTCGGTGAATGCGGTTTATATCGCATCGCCCCACGGGACCCACTATGCATATATTAAATCGGCATTGGAGCATGGGAAGCATGTACTTTGCGAAAAGCCCATGGTACTGCGGCAGGCTCAGGCGGAAGAACTTTTCTCCCTGGCAAAAGAGAGAGGACTGATCTTATTCGAGGGAATTAAGACCGCCTACTGTCCCGGCTTTGCCAAACTTCTGGGGATTGCGTGCAGCGGTATGATTGGAAATGTGCGCAGTGTAGAGGCATGTTTTACGAAACTGGAGTCTCCAAAGAGCAGGGAACTCACAGATCTGGAATACGGCGGAAGCTTTACAGAACTGGGGAGCTATGTGATGCTGCCGATTATCAAACTGTTCGGAAATGGTTTTGACGATATCTGTTTTGACACCATAGAGGACGCAGAGACAGGTCTGGACCTTTTTACCAAGGCACATTTTCGGTATGAGAATGGAATCGGAACAGCTACATGCGGTCTGGGTGTGAAATCGGAGGGAACGCTTGTCATTTCGGGGACCAAGGGATATATTGTTGTGGAAGCACCCTGGTGGAAAACGGCGTATTTTGAAGTCCATCATGAGAATCCGAGTGATGTGGAAAAGTATTCCGAGCGGTTCCTGGGAGACGGGCTTCGATATGAGATCAGTGATTTTTTGTCCATGATCAATGGAAGTAACAAAAGTGAGTTTAAACTCACAAGGGGTGAATCTGTGACCATGGCGAGCGTACTGGAGCAGTTTTTGCGCAGGAAAAGAGAAAGAGTCAGATCATGAGAAAATACCAGAAAAAGGCGTTCAAAGATTGTATCAGGGCGTTAAACCAGGCCCATGAGGCGATCCGACAGTCCATGGACAACGAAAATCCGGCAGGAGTCCTGGAGCTTTTGTCCCAGTGTCAGGATGTGGCGATCCAATTGGGAACCATGCTGGAAGGGATCATGGGAGAAGGATATGAAGCGGTGAAGCGGCTGGAAGACTATTGTGAGCTGGTTTTTCAGATCTATACACAGATTTCCCGGAATCATATGTTAAGCTCAGAGCAAGTATATCACAAACTGAGAGAACAGATCGCGTCGGCAGAGGAACGGATTGACAGGGAAAAAGAACGTCTGGAAGTCGTGTTTCTGCCCTATCAGGCGGCTATGTGGGATTCTCTGGAGAGTGTTTGGATGGCAGCCGAAGCGGATGAGGACTGTGACGCCTATGTCATCCCGATCCCATATTATACCAGGAATGCAGATCTGAGTTTGGGTGAGTTACATTATGAAGGAGATCGGTATCCAGAGAATGTTCCGATCACAGGCTATGAAGCGTATTCTCTGGAACAACACCGCCCGGACGTGATCTTTATTCATAATCCCTATGACGGGTACAACCAGGGAACCAGCGTACATCCGTTTTTTTATTCTGAAAATCTGAAAAAATATACAGACTGTCTGGTGTATGTGCCGTATTACAGCACTTCCGGAGGGATGAGCGCCAATCAGGTCTGGTGTCCGGTCTATGACCATGCGGATTATATCGTAATCCAGGCAGAGCGGTACCGCAGATTTTTTGATCCGAAGCTGCCGGCAGAAAAGCTGATCGCTCTTGGTTCGCCGAAGTTTGATCGTGTAATCCGGTATTGTAAGCATCCGCCTGTACCGCCGGAAGCGTGGAAGGCGATGATGGCAGGAAAGAAAGTATATTTCTATAATACCAGTCTGTCAGGTATGCTTGGGAATACAGGGAAGTTTCTGAAGAAAATGGAGTATGTCTTCCGATGCTTTGAAGGAAGAGAAGATGCCTGCCTGCTGTGGAGGCCTCACCCTTTGCTGGACTCTTTCTTTGATTCGGTGCGGCTTCGGTATCGGTCTGCCTATGAGGAGTTGAAAAAGAAATTTCTGGATGAAGCGCTGGGCATCTATGACGACACACCGGATATCACCGGTACCATCGCTCTTTGCGATGCCTATATCGGGGATGCGGGAACTTCTGTGACTTCTCTTTTTGGAATTGCCGGAAAACCGCTGTTCATTCTGAATAATGATATTCATGGGGAACCGAAAGCAGATGACTGGAAGGGGTGGATCATCAAAGGAGGTGTGAATGAGGAACAGGATTCCTGGATGGTCACCCAGGGGAATAAGCTCTATCATGCGTCTGCGGGCAGCAGTCATTATCGTTTTCACTGTGACCTGAGCGAGTGGGCGTATGGGGATTATTATGGGCCGGTGATCTTCATTGGGGACCAAACATATGTATGCCCATTGAACGCAGAAGATATTTTGCTGATCGGTTCTGCCGGAATTGAGAAAAAAATACCGCTGAAGCCCTGCCTGGAGCAAAACGGAGCCTTTTGCGGAGCTGTTGCGTGGGAGGATCAGTTATTCCTGATTCCAAACCGTTATCCAGCGCTTGTGAGATATGATACGAAAAGAGAAAAAATCGAATATATAGATCTGCCGGAAGACGTTTTTACCGGCATGAAGCGTGGAGAGAGATGCTGCGGAGGATTTTGCGTCCATGGTGAAAATCTTTACCTTGGGTCGCCGGTGGATCAACGGATTCTGAAAATCCATGCCATGACAGGCAGACAGGAGGTTCTGACGGTTCCCAGACAGGGTGCAAAAGGCTGTATGGCAATGGCCTCTGACAAAGAACAGATCTGGCTTTTGCCCTATGATGGAAGGGCGGTTGTCAGTTGGAATCCGGGAACGGGCGAGGTCTGGGAGTACAAAGATTATCCGGCGGATATGAAATGCATTCATCCTGCCTATGCCTGCGAAAGCGAAGAACGTCCCTTTATAAACATGGCATTTTATAAAGAATATGTCTATCTTGCACCATATTTTTCAAACATGTTTATCCGTCTGAATCGAAACAAGAAAGAGCTGACGGAATGGAAACCGCCGGTAAAGCTTCCGGAGCAGGAGAAAAACGGATATTTTACTTCCTGGACAAAAGGGTATTTTTCCTATCAGCCGGAAGAACTGGGGAATGCCAGATGTCATCTTTTTTCCGCTTACGATAAGAAGTATTATGACATCGACTTTGAGACCAAAGAGGCGAAGGAAGTGGAGATTGCATTTGATCTGGAGGAACTGCTGGACCAGGAGCCGGGATTCCGGGAGCACAGCCAGTGGCTTCGCTATGCCTGCCAGGAAACGGCACTGAATTCCCTGAAAGATTTTCTGGATGGAAAGATTCATGGAAATGCCTTTGACCGGGAACGGCAGATCCGTGCTTATGAAGCAATCGCTGCCAATACAGATGGGAGCTGCGGGGAGAAGGTGTATCGGTTTGTGAATGGTTCATTTTAAAAAATCCGGAAATTCCTTGAACCTGTATTCTGCAGAGTATATAATAAATGTATTATAGCGACCTGTGAGGAATCATCATAATTTATTGTATGCTTCTTGCAGAAGGGAGAAAATATGGCAAGAACGGTAGGGATCGGGATTCAGAACTTTGAGAGAATCATCACCAATCATTATTTTTATGTTGATAAGACAGATTTTATAAAAGAATGGTGGGAGAGCGGGGATGATGTAACTTTAATTACCCGTCCCAGAAGATTTGGAAAAACCCTGAATATGAACATGGTGGAACGCTTTTTCTCTGTGAAATATAAAGATCAGGGACAGATCTTTGAGAAGCTGTCGATCTGGAAAGAAGAGAAATACCGGAAGCTTCAGGGAACCTGGCCGGTGATTGCGCTCAGTTTTGCGGATATCAAAGAAACCACGTTTTTTGGCACGAAAAAAAGAATCTGTCAGATTATAGAAGAATTATATAATCAATATGATTTTTTGCCAGACAGCGGTTGTCTGAATGAAAAAGAAAAAGAAAGCTTTGGGCGGATCACCGTTGACATGAATGATTATGAGGCGGCGGGCTCTTTGAAAATGCTGTCTCTTTATCTTTCCCGCTATTATAAGAAGCAGGTGATTCTCTTGCTGGATGAGTATGATACGCCGTTTCAGGAAGCATATCTATATGGCTATTGGAAAGAACTGGTGGAATTTGTGCGCGGTTTATTGAATTCCGCTTTTAAAACCAATCCATATCTGGAACGTGCTCTTATGACGGGTATCACCAGAATCAGTAAGGAGTCTGTTTTTTCGGATTTAAGTAATCTAAGAATTGTTTCCATTACAACAAACAGCTATACGGACTCTTTTGGATTTACCTGGGAGGAGGTGGAGAGTGCTCTGAAAGAATATGGGCTGGAAGCCCAGGGGCAGGAAGTGAAGAGCTGGTATGACGGGTTTCGGTTTGGAGAAAGAAAAGAGATCTATAATCCCTGGTCTGTGCTGAATTATCTAAAGGAAAAGAGGTTTGCGGCATATTGGGCCAATACCAGCAGCAACAGACTGGTAAACCAGCTGATTCAAAAGGGGAATAAAAACATTAAGATCATGATGGAAGATCTTTTGAACGGGAAATCATTGAAAGTACGGATGGATGAGCAGGTGATATTTGAACAGCTCGGGCGCAGAGAAAGTGCCATCTGGAGTCTTTTGCTGGCCAGCGGGTATCTGAAAGTAGATGATTATCAGATGGACAGAAAAAGCGGCAAGATCACTTATGAACTAATGCTGACGAATCGTGAGGTCCGCCTGATGTTTGAGGGGATGATCGAAGACTGGTTTTCGGAATCTGTAGAAGATTAAAAAAAAGGGTTCAGTAGATCAGGCATATCTCCTGGTTGGTGAAAGATCAGGAAGGTATCTTATACAATCATTAAGCTTTTGAAGTACTTTGCCGATATACTTAGTATATGATTTAAAGTATATATATTATATTTTATAAAGGAAATATAGACATGAAGCTATGGGCACACAGAGGATGCAGTCAGGTGTATCCGGAGAACACTTTGTTGGCATTTGAAAAAGCAGCGGAATTAGAGGGTCTCACAGGCATCGAGCTGGATATTCAGCTTACCAGAGACGGACGGATGGCGGTATGTCATGACGAAAAAGTGGACAGGACCACAAATGGAACCGGAGAATTACGAAAATATACCATGGCAGAACTGAAAGCTTTGAAGATAGATGCGGGAGAAGGACGATATGAGCGGATTCCGGAGATGGAAGAAGTACTGGACTTGCTGGAATCCCGGATGCGAACGGGCCTTCGGTTAAATATCGAACTGAAGAACAGTGTGTTCTCATATGAGGGAATGGAAGAAAAGATCATAGAACTGGTGCACAGACGTGGTCTGGAGAGACAGGTGGTATATTCTTCCTTCTATGCACGGTCACTGGAGCGAATCAAAAAGATTGATTCTGGGGCTGAATTAGGCGTTTTGGACACAAAAGTGTCAGATTGTCTGTATAAATTAAAAGGAGGATGTGGGGCAGTTGCACTTCATCCTTTTTGGCGTGGGATGGATTTGCCGAAGGAAATGATAGCGGGATATGCGGTGCGGGCATGGTTTCTGGGGCATCTGTATCCGGAGAAGCCCACGGGGACGAAGCTGGATCTGGGAGCGCTGGAGCAGCAGGGGATTACGGATGTGTTTTTGAATGAGCCGGAGAAGTATTTGTAAGTAGGAGGATGCCTTGCGGTGGTGCAGTTAGATGATAAAATGTTACGTCAGCTTCAGATGATTCAGCTGGAAATGCTCGTGGAGGTTGACCGAATATGTAAAAAATGCGGGATTCATTACAATATTATAGCAGGAACCTTGCTTGGTGCGGTTCGCCACGGAGGCTATATTCCCTGGGATGATGACGCAGATGTGGCATTTTTGCGGTCAGAGTATGAGCGGTTTCGTGAGGCGTGTAAGACAGAACTGGATAAAACCAGATTTATTTTTCAGGATCATAGAAATACTAGAGGATACCGCTGGGGCTATGGTAAACTTCGCAGAAAGAACACGCTTTTCCTGAGAGAACATCAGGAACATTTGCCGTATATGCAGGGTGTTTTTATTGATATCTTTCCCCTGGATGGAGTGCCGGACAATTATTTTCTGAGGAGCATGAAGAACTTTGAGTGTTTTTGTGTCAGGAAAATATTGTGGTCCAGGGTGGGAAAGGTGGCGGAGAAGAGTTATTGGAAACGCAAGGTATATCGGTTACTGGATCGGATTCCGGAAAAACTGGTATTTCGATATTATCATATTATGATTCACAGGGCAAATCAGAGGGAAACACGGATGGTCAGAATCCTGACGTTCCCGGCACCGAATGAAGAGTATGGATATTATAGATGCTGGTATGAGAACAGCGCGGACACAGTGTTTGAGGGAATTACGTTTCAGGGAATAAAAGATTATGACAGTTATCTGAACTTTAAATTTGGAAGGTATATGAAGTTGCCACCGGTGGAGATGAGGAAGGTGCATCCGGTGAGTGAATTGAGATTATGGGAGAAATAAAATGCCGGATTTGGTTATGCGGGATATCGCGAAAAAGATCATGGAATGTATGAAAACTATAATAATTGATGAAAAGAAAGACAGGTTTGTCATATATACCAATGGTATGGGTGGGAAATTGGTAAAGAAATATCTTGATGTAGAGTTTCATATAAAACCAGAATATATCATAGACAATAAATCGTATGATGGAAAACATATTCTTAGTATTGAACAGGCAAAAAGCTGTGATAATAAAGGAGTTTATTTTTTGATTTGTAGTTGGCATGGTGATTATTATGAAGAAATTCGTAAAAAGATCTATGATGCATTTCCAGAAGAACAAATCATTGATTTATTTCCCCGAATGAAAAAATTACTGCCAACCGATGAAGAAATTTGCAATGTTTTACAATATGTCAACATGTATTTGGAGAAGTAGATTTGTTTATTACTAACATACAACGGTTTAGTCTGGATGATGGACCTGGTATACGTACAACGATATTTTTGGCTGGATGTAATATGAGATGTCTATGGTGTCATAATCCGGAGACATTTGAGAAAATGATGCTTTCATATGATCAAAGTAAATGTACAGGCTGCGGACGTTGTGTAGATACATGTAGAAGAGGTGTACATCTATTTGCTGGAGGAGTTCATCAAATCAAATGGGATAAATGTAAAAAATGTCTTGAATGCATAAAAGTATGCGAAAATAAAGCACTTTTTCAAAATTCCAAAGAGATGAATCAAAATGAACTATTATTAGAAATAAAAAAAGATATCCGCTTTTATAAAAGATCTTCCGGGGGAGTTACTTTTTCCGGAGGCGAGCCATTATTACAGAAAGATAGCTTACAATCCATATTATGGGAATGTAAAAGAAAAGGGATA
>CAJUDY010000009.1 GCA_910584945.1 uncultured Lachnospiraceae bacterium
CCACCGTGCTGGTGCTTTCGCTCTCACTCACGACCGTTGACGTACTTTCGCTCTCGCTCACGACCGTTGAAGTACTCTCGCTTTCGCTTACCACCGTGCTGGTGCTTTCACTTTCGCTCACGACCGTCGAAGTGCTTTCGCTCTCACTTACCACTGTGGAGGTGCTCTCACTTTCACTTACTACTGTGGAAGTGCTTTCGCTCTCACTCACGACCGTTGATGTACTTTCGCTCTCGCTTACTACCGTAGAAGTGCTTTCACTCTCGCTTACCACTGTCGAGGTGCTCTCACTTTCACTTACTACCGTCGATGTGCTTTCACTCTCACTCACTACCGTGGAGGCACTCTCACTCTCGCTTATTCTCAGCGCCTCACTTTCACTTATGTATGCAGACTGAAATGTACTTTCACTGGTTGACAGATACGTACTCTCACTTTGTGACGTGCTTGCACTGGTAGATTGATCTGCGCTTACACTTTGTGATGTACTTGCGCTCTCAGATAAACTGGTGCTGGCTTCTGTACTTGCTTTCTGTGATTCGGAAGAAAGTGATCCACTCTGACTGGTGCTTTCACTTTCTTTTAAACTGAGGTTCTCAGATTTCCCTACATATTCACTACGATACTCATTCTGATACGCATCCTTGCCATCAACAAAGTCTTTTTCACTAAAGTATTGAGTACCTCCTTTATAGGAATCATTTGCTTCAAATTCGAACTTTCCATTATTGTTCTTATGAAGTTCTACAATATATATATATTGTACCTTTTCCGCATTATCCCGATTCGGAGTCCTATTATACCATGGTCCAAACTCCGTTTTTCCATTTCTATCTGCTATAGGATTGCCATCTTTATCTGCTGTAACATAATCAAAATATCTCTCATATGTATTTCCTTCTGCATCTTTATACGTAGCGGTCACATGTTTTCCATCAATCCCACTCCCATTATCTTCCCATTTGGAAAACTTGACATCTGTATAATTGTTTATCTGCGCATCTGTGAGCATTTTGTACTGAATTAACAAATTTGCCAGTTTATCCGCCTCTGTATAATATCCAACCTTATCAAGATTTTTATCATTTCTAGCCAACGCCTCTTGAATCTTTTTATTAACAACCTCTTCCTGCTCCTTAATCAGGTTTGCCAGCATTTCCAGCCTCTGAAGTCTCTGTTCTCCATCCTTATAATGTTCCAGCAGACTGTCGTACTCCCTCTGCGCCTCAGACACCGCCTCCGAAGTCTCTGTACTCAGACTGTTCATCGTCGACTCTGAGGTTGACAGGCTGGTGCTTACCGACGTGCTGGCGTATTCCGATGTGGAAGCAAGCGTTGATAAGCTCGTTGACGCCTGTGTACTTGCGGTCTCAGATTCTGCCTTCGCAGCGCTGTGCGCTTCTGACATGGCTGTACTTGCAGACTCAGATTTTGCAAGCAGCGACTGTTCTGCCGCTGTCAGGGTCTCTCCTGCTTCGGCTTTCGCCTGGGCCATTCTCAGCATCCGGAATTCAGCCGGAGTGAACAATCCGCTCTCATCGATCAATTCTTCATCCAGCAATGCCTCGGAATCGCTTGCTGACATAGATTCGCTCTCCGACAGGGACTCCGAGTCAGACATGGATGCTTCCGAACTTTCCGTTGATTCTGACTCTTTCTCCGATTCAGAATTTACCGTCGAATCTGACTGCTCCTCCGACTCGGAACTTACCGTCGAACCTGACTGCTCCTCCGACTCGGAGCTTACTGTCGAACCCGACGTCTCCTCGGACTCGGAGCTTACCGTCGAACCCGACGTCTCCTCGGACTCGGAGCTTACCGTTGAATCCGACGCTTTCTCCGATTCAGAATCTTCCGTCGATACAGACTGCTTCTCCGACTCGGAATTCTCTTCTGCTTCGGACTCCTCCTCCGACTCAGAATTCTCTGTCGTTTCGGACGCTTCCTCGGACTCGGAATTCTCTGCCGCCTCGGATGCTTCCTCTGACTCGGAACTCTCTGCCGCCTCGAATGTTTCCTCTGCTTCGGACTCCTCTGAGATTTCAGATGCTTCCGTCTCTTCCTCCGCCGTCTCGCTGGTTACCGTTTCTTCTGCTTCCGATGTCTCTTCTGCTTCCGACGTCTCACTGCCTTCTTCTTCCTTTTCTTCGGCAGGAAGAATGAGCTCATCCGACTCTTCATCCTGATTAAGCTCCGCCGCATACACCATATTTCCATTTTGATATGCTTCCGCACCGCCGATGGCGATACCTGCCGCAGCAATCATTTTCATAACTTTTTTCTTTTTCATCCTGGTTCTACCTTTCTTTCCCTTACAAACCATTATGCTGCCTTTTGTACTCATAAAGCTACCTTGGACTCAGTATACCAAACCCCCTCTTTCACAAACTCTTTCATATTCCCCATTTCCTGTATAAAATTCTCCCTTTTTTGAGAGATGTGCCGCTATGCTAACCTCTCCCGCCCGCCTGCCACATATTCCCGTCGTCCAGAAGCCGCAGGCTCACTCCGCCCCGGCCGCCGCAGCGCTTTCGGTAATCAGTATCGATCCGCGCACCAATATCGGCGACATTTTCCCGTTTCGCGCCGATGCACAGAAGCAGATACTGGCTGTCGCTGTATTTGGTATAGACGTCCCCTTTGCGCAGATGCTTCCGAAAGGATGCGCACAGCTTTTTTTCCTGTTTTTCACTGTATTCCCGGTCGCTCACCGGATGACCGGAGGCATCCAGAATCGTGCACAGGATCAGGCTGAATCCCCTACCGCCCCTGACCATCACCCGTTTCAGCATACGGAAACAGTCGGAAAAACCGGGAAGGGTGCAGGCATAGGCGCCCTGTCCCGGCGCCGGCTCCATCAGACATTTGCCGATGTCTTCCTCCGTCCCCTCCGGCTGGCGTATCCTGGCGCCGATCTTTCGGAATCGCTCCTGCTGCTTTTTTGACAGGAACCCTCCGGTCTCCTGTACATAGGCAGTCGTCTTCTGATAAGTCTCCTCCGCCTCCTTTCGGCGCCCCAGGGCAATCAGACTCTCAATCCGCCAGATTTCCCAGCCGCCGTAAGGATACAGCTCCGCCGCGCGGGCGGATACGCTCTCCATGCTGCGGTAGTCGCCCTCCTCTTTCAGATAATGAAGCAGATATTTCAGCATCCGGAAATACACCTTCTGGTAGCCGCAGCTTTTCTCAATCACCCACTGCTCATTGGACAGCCAGGGAAGGAATTCGCCCTGATAAAGACTGCAGACTTTTCTGCACAGTTCTGCTTTTATCCCGGCGTCCTGCTCCTTTTCGAATTTCCAGGCAGCGTTTTCAAAGTTCCAGACGTCCGAATCCACCGCAATTCCGCCGTCAAAGCGCAGAACGCCTTCGTTCAGGACCAGATAGTCTCCGGAAGGAAGCGGAGACGTCTCCAGATATTTGCGCAGCCGGAAGATCGTATTATTCAGACTTGCGTTGGGGTCCTCCACCTCCTCCTGCCCGTAGAGGCATTTTGCAATCTCTCTTTTGCTGAATCCCTGTCCCGGCCTGGTCATCAGGATCTGAAACAGCTGCCGGAATTTGGAATCTCTCTGTCTGCCGAAAGTAAGGACCTCTTCCCCATATCCGGCGGAAAATCCACCGAACATCTTTACCCACAGTTTTCTCTCCGTCACACCCTGTCACTCCTTTACGCTTTCCCAATACTCCCGTCGGCCTATCCCAGCCGCTCCCTGATCCTGGCCGGCTGCAGTTCGTAGCAGTGATGGATCAGGATATTGTTTCCCTGCCTGCCCACAAGGAACTGTTCCTTGATCCGGCCCACGATATGGTCCGCCTGACCTTCCGTAGTGTCGATGACCAGGAGCAGATACTGGCTGCTGGTATATCGGGTGTACACGTCTCCGATCCGAAGCGCCCTCCCGATATCCGCTCCCAGCTGTTCCATCAGTACGTCCTTCTCGCAGGGCAGAAGACTTCCTCCCTGCTCATCTACCACGGTGATCAGAATCACGCAGGCCTTCTGGCCGCTTCTTATAATTCCCCGTTCCAGAAAACGATAGATGCCTTTAAAGGTTTCATAATCCTGACAGTAAGCTCCCGGCTTCTGGATCTGTTCCATCAGTTCCTTCCTCACCTGCCGGACGTCTTTTATGTAATGATCCTTATCCTTTCTCCTTTGCTCCTTCCGGGTCTTCCATGTGTCCTCCCGCCCTTTCAGCTCCGTCTCCGCGCGTTCCAAAAGACCCCGGAAGGTATCGCCCGGGCGGTAAAGTACGCACACCACGGTCACGGAAAGCGAAATCTGTCTTTTGTCTTTCCCCCTGTCGGCGCGAAAACGGTTCTCCATGCGTTCGCAGATTTCCCGCGCCTGGTCCGCGTCCGTGCAGTCTGGCATGAAGATGATGAATTCATCGCCTCCGTGCCGGCCGAAAATATCATCCGGATGAATCATGTAAGACAGGATGCGGGCGACCTGCTTCAGGCATTCGTCCCCCGCCAGATGCCCATACTGTTCATTGATTTTTTTCAGATCGTTCACATCGCATAAGAACAAGGCGCCTCTTTGCTTTTCCCTCAATGCAGATGCGATTCCTGCTTCCGCAGTATTCTTCTTCAGAATACCGGTAAGCCGGTCCAGATCATTTTCCCGCTGTTGCTTTGTCCCCGGCTTTCTGTTTTTGTTCCGTATCTCATTCACCGCCGTGTTTCACCCCGCATTCCTCAACGATCAAATGGCAAGCGCGCTGCCAAGAAGTCCGGCCAGCTCCAGCGCGCTGCCAAGAAGTCCGGCCAGCTCCAGCGCGCTCCGAAAGTACTCCTTCTTACCGCCTTCTACCCAGGTGACTTCTCCCTGCCAGCTGGAATGCTGGCGGTACTGCACCCGGATCAGAAAAGTACCCCTCTTTCCTCTTCGGCCGAGCATCCGGTCCAGTGTCTCTTCCTCTTTGCGCTCTTTCCCCCTGCCTGCCGGCTCCGTTCTTCCGACGGCCTGCTTCCTTAATCTCTGCCCCGCGGAAAAACTCCGGGGCACTGTGGAAGACGTCGGAAACCGAAGATCGTCATACAGCTCATTCATCCGTTTCATCGCCTGAAACAAAGATAAAAACGGGACCGGTTCCCTGGTGTACAGGTGATACAGCTTTCCCTGCAAAACCCCTCCGTCGCAGACGTCGACGCACAGGTTCACCATGTTCGACCGATACCGCATCCTTTTCTCTCCGCCCGGCGTCCCGGTCCGTCTGTTTTTCTTCTGTGCATGCTCTGCTACTTCAAAAATCATCTTTTTTTCCCGCCTCCCGCAGCGCTCATTTTCCGGCCTGCAGGACAAAAATTACCCTTCGCCGGATGTCGCAAAGTATCATCCTCTGCGACAACCAACGAAGGGCGCCGGAATAAAAAGGTATTTTTTCATTTTGACTGCTGACAGATCCGAAAAATGGCAGGAAAAACAGTCAATTAGCAACTTGCAAAATATGTATAAACTGCGTATAATATGCATAAAAACAACAAAAAAAGAGAAGTGTCGCAGAGGATGATACTTTGCGACATTTCTCTTCTCGTTTTCCAAAAACTCTCTGTAAACCTCTTTTATACAGAAATTTTTTCACTTTTGCGTCAAATCCGTTATTCATAAAAACGGATTATATTTCTTCTCATACCCGATGGTGGTCCGCTCTCCATGCCCCGGATACACGACCGTCTCCTCCGGAAGCACCAGGAGCTTTTCCCGCACGGAGCGCACCAGCTTTGACATACTTCCACCCGGAAAATCGCTGCGGCCCACGGAACCCTGGAACAGGGTATCCCCGGAGAATACGCATCCCGCCTCCTTACAGTAGAAGCAGCAGCCTCCCGGCGTATGGCCCGGAGTGTACAGAACTTCCAACATGATGCCGCACAGCGTCACCTTCTGTCCATCCTCAAAGAATTCGTCCGCCTTCACTGTGATGGGCCGGTAGTTAATCTCCGGGGACAGATTCATCCCCGCGTCCAGAAGCATGGCCTCTTCCTGCCGAAGCGCGCAGACCGGCGCCTTCGTAAGAGCCTTCAGGGCTTCCACTCCACCCATATGATCCGCATGCCCATGGGTCAGAAGGATATAGCGAATCTGAAAGCCCTTTTGTTGGGCATAAGCCTTAATGCGCTCCGCCTCCTCTCCCGGGTCGATCACCAGGGTCTCCTTTGTGTCCTCGTTGGTGACCAGCCAGCAGTTGACTGCCAGCGCTCCCACTGTCAATGACGATATCTGAATTTTTGCCATATTTGTTTTTCCCTCTCTAGCTAACCGACCGCTCGATGTCCAGGACGCTCTCCACCTGCCGGAGCTTCTCGATGATTTTGTTCAGCTCCATCACACTGGAAATATCAAAGCTTACGGTGATGGTGGCGGTTCCCTGCTTGCTGGTGCGGACATTCATGGAGATCACATCGATCTCCCGCTCGCTTAAGATTCTGGAAATATCCGCCAAAAGCCCGGTACGGTTGTTGCTGTAGATCTTGATCTCTGTTGTGTATTTCTCCCCGGCCCTGGTCTGTACGCCGCTCTGCCATTCCGCATCAATTAAGCGCTCCCGCTCTGATTCCACCAGATGCAGCATATTCACACAGTCGGTCCGGTGAATGGTGACTCCCCGGCCCCGGGTCACAAATCCGACGATCTCGTCGCCCGGCACCGGATTGCAGCATCTGGAAAACCGCACCGCCACATCGTCAATCCCCTTGACCACGATGCCGCTTCCAGACTTGGCAATGCGAAGCCGCTGGCCTTTGGACTCGCCCATGCTCTCCATGATCTGCGCGTCCGTGACCGCCTTCTTTTTGGCTTTTTCATATTCTTCCGCCAGGCGGTTCACCACCTGGCCCTCTTTTAAGCCCCCGTGGCCTACGGCAGCCATGACCGAATCCCAGTCCCGGAATCCGTATTTGCGCAGAACGCTCTCCTGGAACTCCGGCTTTATGATCTGCTGCAGCTGGATGCCCTTCATCCTGCAATACTGGCTGATCAGCTCCTTGCCCTTGACAATGTTGCTCTCTTTAAACTCCGTCTTGAACCACTGATTGATCTTGTTCTTTGCCTGGGTGGTCTTGACCACATTCAGCCAGTCCCGGCTGGGACCCTTGGAATTCTGGGAGGTGATGATCTCGATCCGGTCGCCGTTGTGAATCATGTAGTCGATGGGCACCAGCTTCCCGTTCACCCTGGCGCCGATCATCTTGTTGCCCACGGCACTGTGGATACTGTAGGCAAAGTCGATAGGATTGGAGCCCCTTCTCAAGGTCTTCACATCGCCTCCCGGCGTAAAGCAGTACACACTGTCCGAAAAAAGATCCAGATCGCTCTTTAACAGGCTCATGAACTCCCGGTTATCGGATTCGTCCTGCTGCCACTCCAGGATCTGCCGAAGCCAGGTCAGCTTGGCCTCCGCACTGTCTTTCCCTTCCATATTCTGCTGAGTGCTTCCCCCGCTCTCCTTATATTTCCAGTGAGCGGCAATGCCGTACTCCGCGGTCCGGTGCATCTCATAGGTCCGGATCTGGATCTCGAAAGGCGTCCCTTTGGGGCCGATCAGAGTCGTGTGGAGGGACTGGTACATATTGGGTTTGGGCATGGCAATATAATCTTTAAAACGTCCCGGGATCGGCTTATACATCTCATGAATGACGCCCAGAGCCCCGTAACAGTCCTTGACGGACTCCACCAGGATACGCACAGCGAACAGATCATAAATCTGATCCAGCGTCTTGTCCTGATTGACCATCTTCTTGTAGATGCTGAAGAAATGTTTTACGCGTCCCTTGACATCCGCCTCGATATTGGCGTTCTCCATATGCTGGCGGACCTCCGCCACGATGTTCTGCACGTATTTTTCCCGCACACTTTTCTTGTCGGAGATCTGGGCAACCAGATCATAGTAGACCTCCGGCTCCAGATACTTTAGAGCCAGGTCGTCCAGCTCGATCTTCACCTTGGCGATGCCCAGCCGCTGAGCGATGGGCGCATAGATGTCCATGGTCTCTCTTGCCTTCTCCCGCTGCTTCTCCGGACGCATGTATTTCAGCGTCCGCATATTGTGGAGACGGTCTGCCAGTTTGATTAAGATCACACGGATATCCTTTGCCATAGCCAGGAACATCTTTCTTAAATTCTCCGCCTGCTCATCCACCTTGTCCGCCGAATAGCTCAGCTGTCCCAATTTGGTGACGCCGTCCACCAGAAGCGCGACTTCGTCCCCGAACATCTTCGCCACGTCTTCCGTGGTCATGGGGGTGTCTTCCACCACGTCATGCAGAAGCCCGGCGACGATACTCTCCTTGTCCAGTTCCAGTTCCGCCAGAATGATCGCAACGCAGATGGGGTGAATGATATAAGGTTCCCCCGACTTCCGCACCTGGTCCTTGTGGGCGTCAAGCGCCACCTGATATGCTTTTTCGATCATGGAAATATCCGCGGAGGGATGATATCTCGCCACGCTTCTGATCAGTTCCTGATACAAGGCCTCCGGACTTGTGAAGTCCTCCATCACCTTGATCTCTCTTTCGTCCTTGCGGATTTCCTTTGCTGCTGCCATGCTTATCACCGCTTCCATCAATTAATATCGTAACTGGTAACTGTTCCGTATCTTCATAAACTAAATCATATTTTTATTTTCCTTCGTAACGGATGACGCTCTCCACATCATACTGCGCCAGCTTCTCCCTGCCTTTGAGTCCGGCAAGTTCCATCAGAAATACCATCTTTACCACTTCGCCGCCCAAAAGCTCCACCAGCTTCGCCGCCGCCTCGATGGTCCCTCCCGTAGCGATCAGGTCATCAATCAGAACCACTTTCTGTCCCGGCTTAATGGAGTCCTTGTGCATCTCCACCGTTGCGCTCCCGTATTCCAGCTCATATTCCATGGATACGGTCTCTCTGGGAAGCTTTCCCTTCTTGCGCACCAGCACAAAGGGCTTATGAAGATTGTACGCCACCGGCATACCGAAGATAAAGCCTCTGGACTCTGTCCCGGCAATCACGTCAAAATCCAGTCCTCTAAGCCTCTCCTGAATTCCGTCAATGGCAAGCCTAAGTCCTTCTGCGTCCTGCAGAACGGAAGTCACATCCCGGAAGATAATCCCCGGTTCCGGAAAATCTGGAATGCTCACTACATAATCTTCTACTTTTTTCATCGGTACCCTCTCCTTTATCCATCAAAACATCTGTGCTGCCGCGGACATCTCCTTCTTTCGACAGCCCCATATTGTCTCTAACTATATCACAAAATAACCCGCTTCGCAATCGGTCAGCAATAATTCACCACGCGAAGTTTGAGACGTCTCTGTCCCCGGAATTCATCGATCTCCGGATAATACAGCATATGTACTGTGGGCTTTTTCTGCAGGTCGTCAAGTACTTCCTGCATACAGCTGTTAAAATAAATTCCCTCCTGCACGGCGCCGCTCCCGTCTCTAAGCTTCATACGGAGTACATTTTGATTCTTCCCCAATACGCGGGATTCTAAAACCGTCACATTCCGCGCGGCAAAGACCGGCTTGGTATTTCCCTTTCCGAAGGGTTCCAGAAGCGCCAGTTCCTTGATCAGCTTCTCTGATACCTGCGAGAAGGGCAGCACCATATCAATACGGATCACCTCCGTCAGATCCGCCCCGGTCAGGGTACAGCTTTCATTGAGCCGTCTCCGGAACTCATCCACCCGTTCCTCCGGCAGGGACAGTCCCGCCGCCATGGGGTGTCCGCCGTATTTTAAAAACAACTCTCTGCATTTACTCATTTCTTCGAACATGGAGTACGCCTCGATGGAGCGTCCGGAGCCTTTGACCGCCTCCTTGCCTTTTGTGAGGACGAAGACCGGCCGGTAGTAGCGCTCCCGAATCCGTCCCGCGATGATTCCCGCCAGGCTCTCGTGGCAGTCCGGCAGATAGACCACCAGCACCCGGTCTTCCTTCCAGGAGCTTCCTTCGATCTGCTCCACCGCCATCTGTACGCCTTCCTCCGTCAGCGCTTTGCGCTCATCGTTCAGTTCCTTCAGTTCTTTGGCACGCTGAAGCGCCAGAGCAGAGTCCTCCGTGTTCAAAAGCTCCAGCGCCCGCTTGGCCGTATCCAGCCTCCCGCTGGCATTGATGCACGGCCCCAGAACAAATCCGATATGATAGGCGCTAAGACGCTCTCTGGAAAGCTCATTGGCCTCGATTAAGGCGGACATGCCCGGGTGCGAAGTACGCCGCAGCTGCCCAAGTCCCTCTTTCACCAGTATCCGGTTCTCCCCGGTAAGATCCATCACATCCCCCACCGTCGCGAATGCCGCGAACATCAGAAGATCTCCGAAGATTGGTTCCTCCGGATACGACAGACGGCTCCACAGCTCCTTTACCAGCTTCCACGCCACCGCTGCGCCGCACAGCTTCTTGTACGGATACGGGCAGTCCGGCTGCCTGGGATTGACGATGACGTCCGCCCGGGGCACGGTATCCTGAAGTTCATGGTGGTCCGTGACGATGACCGTCATGCCCATCTCTCTGGCAGCCGCGATCTCAGACGGCGCCGCAATGCCGTTGTCGCAGGTGACAATCGTGTCCACTCCCGCCTCTTTTGCCCGGCGGATCAGATCCAGGTTCAGCCCGTAACCGTCCTTCTTCCGGTCCGGAATATCCGTATCCACTCTGGCGCCGGCTTCCTCTAATCCTTTCAGAAAAATATAGGTCGCACAAACTCCGTCGATGTCATAGTCCCCGATGATCCGGATGAACGCTTTCTTACGAATCTTCTCAAGCAGAAGCGCCACAGCTTCCGGGATTCCTTTCATCAAAGAGGCCGGGTGAAGATCTGCCAGCCCGCCGTGCAGATACTCCCAGATCTCCTTGTCTCCTGTGATATCTTTGTTGCGGATCAGACGGGCGGTAAAAGGGGTGATATGGAATCTTTCCCCAATCGCCTGAAAGTCCGCTCCCTTACGGATCTCCATCCATTTTGCCATCTTTTTGTTCCTCTCATTCAAGATTCCGCTTCCGCCCTCTTTTTATCAGATTATGTCAGATCCAGATCAATGCCAAGCCACCAGCGCAGCACGTCCTGAATTTTCGCGTCCCAGTATTTCCACTGATGATCTCCCGGTGATGTCTCGCAGGTCAGGTCATAGCCCAGTTTCTTTACATGCTCCCACGCCTTCTGATTATCCTGGTACAGAAAATCCTCTGTTCCGCACCATGCGTAGAGGCGGGGCAATTCCTTCTTTTTTGCCGCCAGCTTCTCTGCCAGCGCCAGAAGATCATTGTCAGAACCTTTAAGCCGTTCTTCGCTTCCGAAGATTCCCGTAAACATCGCCCGATTGTCTTCCACCATCTGTCTGTGATGAGTGCTGGCCATATCGAGCGCCCCGGAGAGAGACGCGGCCGCGCCGAAGGTATCCGAAGCGCCAAGTCCCAGCTTCCACGCCCCATAACCGCCCATGGACAGCCCCGCCGCCAGGGTATCTTCTCTTTTGTCCGATATACGCGGAAAAAGTTCCCGACAGATCCGGGGCAGTTCCTCCGAGAGAAAGGTCCAATACCTCATTCCATAGGTGGTATCTGTATAAAAACCCAGATGGGTCGAGGGCATTACCGCCGCAATCCCCAGCCTGCTCATATATCGTTCAATAGACGTTCTTCTCTGCCAGACTGTATGATCATCACTCATTCCGTGCAGCAGGTAGACGGTCTTATAGGAACCGTCCTCCGCCATTCCTTCCATACCGATCTGTTTCCTTGTCTTCTGCGGAAGAATCACATCCATCTGCATCCCCATTCCCAGTACATCTGAGAAAAAATCCACATGCAGCAACGCCATTTTTATCAACCTCCTGTCTATACATAAGGACGGGCGCCCCTGGCGTCCGTCCCATTCACTACGCTTCTTTTTTGACAATTTTAGTCTTCATCAGATACCACAACGCTCCGGTAATGCATACGGAAGAATAGGCGCCGCACACAATACCTACCATCAACGGCAGGGCGAATTCCTTGATGGAAGCCACACCCAGCATATAGAGCACCGCCACCATCACGAAGGTGGTCAGCGATGTGTAGATGCTTCTGGTCAGCGTCTGGGTAATGCTGGCGTTCACCATACCCTCCAGGGTATCCTTCTTTTTCATATCCGCCATATTCTCACGAATGCGGTCAAAAATGACAATCGTGGCATTGATGGAATATCCGACGATGGTCAGCATGCAGGCGATAAAGGTGTTGCCCACGGATACCCGGGCCGCCGCATAGAAAGCCAGCACCACCAGCACGTCGTGTACCAGCGCCGCCACCGCGCTGGTCGCAAAACGCACATCCTTAAAGCGAATCCAGATATAGATCAGCATGCAGATGGTCGCGATCACAACCGCCACAATGGCGTCATTTTTCACTTCTTTGCTGATGGCTCCGCTGATATTCTCCGCCGTGATCGTAGACTCGTCCACGCCGAAGGTCTCTGCCAGCTTGGCATTGAGCGCCTCGCGGCCTGCCAGATCCAGCTCCTTGGTCTTAATGATGACCTGATTGGTTCCCGCTACCTTCTGGGTCTGGATATCATTGTCTCCGGTCACCTCAGACACCGCCGGAACCACCTGGGCATCGATCTCTTCGATGCTCATATCTTCTGGAAATTCCACCGTGGTAGAAGTACCGCCCTGGAACTCCAGACTGTATTCCAGCGCACCTCTTCCGGAACCCGCGTTCACACCCATCAGAATCAGTCCTCCGGCAATCACTGCCAGAGAGACGGCAAAGCAGATTTTCTTCTTTCCCAGGAAATCAATGGATTTCTGCTCCTTCGCCATGCCATAATACTTCACATCCTGAAGGCCCAGCGCATACAGGGCGTTCAGCACCAGCCTGGTTACCACAAGAGCCGTGAACATCGATACCACGATACCAAGCGCCAGGGTCTGGGCAAAACCTTTCACGCTTCCGGACCCCTTAAGGGACAGAACCAGCGCCGCGATCAGGGTCGTCACATTGCCGTCCACAATGGCGGAAAGCGCTTTCTGGAAACCGATCTTCATGGAAGAACGCACGGTTTTGCCTGTGGCCAGTTCTTCCCGGATACGGGCAAAGATGATGACATTCGCATCCACTGCCATACCGATGGAAAGGATGATGCCTGCGATGCCGGGCAGGGTCAGGGTCATCTCAAAACCGTTCAAAAGTCCGAGCACCAGTCCTACATAGGCCGTCAGAGCAACGCCCGCCGCCGCTCCCATGAGCCGGTATACCAGGATCATGAAAAGGATTACCAGAAGAAATCCGATCACGCCTGCCCTTAAGCTGGTAGCAATTGCCTCTTCTCCCAGCTTTGCTCCTACGACATTGGAGCGAAGCTCCTGCAGTTCCAAAGACAGCGTACCGATGCGGATGGTGGAGGCCAGCTGTTCCGCCTCCTCAAATGTAAAGTTTCCGCTGATCTGGGCCTGTCCGCCTCCGATGGCCTCATTGACAGTGGGCGCGCTGATCACTTCACCGTCATAGACAATGGCAATCTGGCTGCCAATATTGGCCGCGGTTGCCACGGCGAATTTGGTCGTGCCTTCCTCGGTCAGAGTCAGAGAGACCACATTCTCCCGGTTCCCGGTGAATTCGTCGGTGTTGGAGCCGGCTCTCGCATCCGCCACATCGGTGCCTTCCAGCACCACCGCGCCGTCCATGGTCTGAAACTGGAGCGATCCGGGCTTGCCCAGGTCTTCCAGAATCCGGTTGGCGTCGGTCACACCCGGGATCTCGATATTAATCCGGTCAGAGCCTTCCTGGTAGACTTCCGCCTCCGTGCTGTATGTCTCCACACGCTTCTGCAGCTTGTAGATCGTGTCGGACATATCCTCCGCCGACGGAGCGTCCTCTCCCACCGCCTCATAGGTGATGCTCACGCCGCCTGCCAGATCCAGGCCGAGCTTGATATGTTCCGCCGCTCCTGCTTTGTCCGCACCCCAGCCCACGGCTGACGTGAACAAAAGAAGTCCCGTCAGAACAACGGTCACAAGCAGGGTGATGACTGCTTTATTTTTCTTCATAGTAACTCCTCCTATTGAAGTTCCGCATCCGACGTTCGCTTACGCCCCTCATCTGGAAAGATTTTCTCTCACTTCATCCCTGAAAATCCTTCCGTGGAAGCCCTCGGTCAGATGCTGTTTTTTAATTTTTCTCTGCCGTGGCAGCTTTTATCATAATGGCGCACTCCACGCGCTTTCTCTCCAGCTCGCAGCTGATGTCGTAAGTTTCGTTGATCGCGCCGTGGAACTTGTATCCGTTGGCCGCACACCCGCCGCTGCAGTAAAATTTCGCAAAACAGCCGCGGCATTTCTCCTTGGAATACACATTGCATTTCTTAAATTCTTCCCGGATATCCGTCCTTATAATCCCTTCGTCCACATTGCCCATCCGGTACTTCTCTTCCCCCACAAACTGGTGGCAGGGATACAGATCCCCCCAGGGGGTGACGGCCAGATACTCCGTCCCGGAACCGCAGCCGGACAGACGCTTTGCCACGCAGGGGCCGCCGGTCAAGTCCAGCATAAAGTGAAAGAAGGTAAAATCCTTGTCTGTCTGATAACGCCGCGCCATCTCCGCCGCCAGACGGTCGTACTCCGCAAAAAGCTCCGGCAGATCCTCCGCCTTAAGGGCGTACTCTTCATCCTCCGTACCCACCACCGGCTCCACGGAGATCTGCTTGAATCCCAGGTCCGCCAGATGAAGAACGTCTTTGGAAAAGTCCTTGTTATACTTTGTAAAGGTTCCCCTCACGTAATACTTTTCCTGATTCCGGCTGTCCGCCAGCTTCTGAAACTTCGGAAGAACCAGGTCATAACTGCCCTTCCCGCCTCGGAAAGGCCGCATGCGGTCATGAACTTCCTTCCGCCCGTCGATGCTGAGCACCACATTGCTCATCTCCCGGTTCACAAACTTTTGTACTTCATCGTTTAAAAGGACCCCGTTGGTGGTCAGGGTAAACCGGAAGTTCTTATGATGAAGCTTCTCCTGTTCCCTTCCGTAAGCCACCAGGTCTTTGACCACCTGCCAGTTCATCAGAGGCTCCCCGCCGAAGAAGTCCACTTCCAGATTTCTTCGGCTGCCGGAATTCGCAATCAGGAAATCCAGCGCCTTCTTTCCCACCTCGAAGCTCATCAGCGCCCGGCGGCCGTGATACTCGCCTTCTTCTGCGAAGCAGTAGCGGCACGCCAGATTGCAGTCATGGGCGATGTGAAGGCAGAGGGCTTTTACCACCGGCTTTTTCGCCTCTGTGATCTCTCCGATATAATTCTCATAGATATCTTCGGTGTACAGTTTTCCGGCGTCAATCAGTTCTTCCAGATCCTCCGCCGCTTCTTTTAGTTCCGCTTCCGGATACCGGTCTGACAGAAGCCGTATGGTCTCCTCCGGCCCCTTTTCCTTATAATAAGGGATCATATCATAGACCATCTCGTCCACCACATGAACCGAACCGCTGTTCACATCCAGGACAATGTTGTAACCATTATTTTTATACTGGTGAACCATATATTTCCTTTCATAGCTTTCATGAAAATAAGCAGCGACGCTGCCGCTGCTCATTTATTCACCTTATGCTTTAGACAGATCTTATCTGTTGTTCTCGCAGCTCTGGTTTCCTACCGTACAGGAAGTTTTGCACGCGGACTGACAGGACGTCTGGCACTCGCCGCATCCGCCCTTCTTCATGGTATTCTGCAGAGTCTGCGTATTTAAAGTCTTAATGTGTTTCATCACGTTTCCTCCTTGATCGCTTAGTTATGTAACACGAATTGCTCCTAGTATAGCACATGCGGCGGAAAATGAAAAGAGTTTTTTCAAGTCCAGCAGTTTTCTGTACATATCGTCTTTTTGATAAATCTCCTTAAGTTTTTCTATTATATCCGGAAAATCATGAAAGAGCGAAATATCAGTTAATATTATCTGTCAAAACATGATATTGATAACAAAACAATATACAATTTAAGGAGAAATGAAAATATCACCATACTGACACTCGAAAAATTATGGGTGTAAATCCTTTGATCATTCCACAAAGCCTTACACCCTGATTGATAAAATTGCTCTTTTTTCGCTAATACCATACGCCTCTGTACTTTAGTTCTATTGGGAGACGGTTACGCTTCCTCCTCTTTCACCACCGGAGGAATCTGGGACAGCAGATTATCCACATCTTCGAACATTGCGCTCTTGGTGGTTCCAAGATGGCTTGCCCGGCGGATGTGTTTGACCACTTCCTGATACTGCCCCCGGATCTGGTCAAAGAAACCATGCAGAATCTGGAGCGCTCTTCTGGAATCGTCGATGGTGCCGACGATCTCCGACTGCACCTCAACGGCTCCGTCCGCCGCCTGAGTGATGCTGTCGAACATGGAACTGGTCTCCTTCACCATCTCCATATTGTGTCCCAGCGCCTGTCTGGACATATGGATACTGGTGTTCAGCTCCCCGGTATCTTTCTCCACCTCATGAATCCCCGCATCCACATCCTTGGCCAGGAACTTGATCTCTTCCGCCAGCTTCTTCACTTCCGTGGCCACCACGGCGAAGCCCTTTCCCTTCTCTCCGGCCCGGGCCGCCTCGATGGAAGCGTTGATGGCGAGGATGTTCGTCTGATCGGCGATAGATACAATGCTGTTCATACACTGCTTGATCTTCTCCACCGAAGACTTCAATTCTTCAAACGTATCCTCCATCTGGTCAAAACAACCCTCTACCTGCCGGGAATTGACGGTCAGTCCTTCCACTTCCTTCTGCGCCACCAGAACAGACGCGCTGATCTGCTCTCTCACACCCTCAAACTGGCTGGCCACCTCGCTGATCCCGGAGAAGGTTCCTTCAAACTCTGAAAGCTTCTGCTGAAAATTGTCCGCCTCTTTGAGCACTCCGTTGAAGGAAGTTCCCACCTCCCCCAACACCCGCAGAGATTCTACTTCTTTCTGAACCAGATCCTTCTGATAATCTTTCAGTACTTTGATCACATACAGCACCGGATACAAGCCTTTTTCTTTCTGAGGCGCATTGCCTTTTTCCTGTCGGCTCCTCTTCTGAAACAACACGTTCTCTCTCCCCCTTCTACTCAAATGCAACGCAGGTCATGGATTGATTGACGAACCGGTTGTTATAATGCTCTCCATATCCCACAAAGCCTGCATGGCTGCCCAGCGTTCCCATTTCCTTCAGATAGTCATCCATATAATTGTGTTCGCTGAACAGCTTATAGCGAAACAGGCAGTTCACGGAAAACACGGCCGACAGCTTCGGAAAATCCTTCCGGATGGTGCTGATGGTGTCTTTTACAATCGCTTTATAGTCTCCAAGTTCCAGCATGATCAGTACGTCGGAGTCATTGACCTGCCGGAAACATGCCAGCGCGCTTCCGCTGACTTCTTTGATGGAGATGATACAGACGTCGTCCCCGTTGAGCTTTCCGAAGGGGTTTTTAAATGTCTGCGTGGAAATCTGCTGTTCACTCACATGAAGGATATTCTGATATACCTGCCGGGCAGGCTGACCGTTCAGATACCCCAGTATGTATTTTGCCTTATTCGTACCAGAAGCGATAAACCGGTAATTCCCCATCTGATGGTAGATGTTCTCCTTGTAGGTCTTAACTCTGCCGCCATGGTTTTTCACCAGCGCATAAGCCACCGCGTCTTCATAGATCCGTCCGTTGGCAGACACCCTGCCCCCGTCTCCG
This sequence comes from uncultured Lachnospiraceae bacterium, assembly GCA_910584945.1. Taxonomy (GTDB): domain Bacteria; phylum Bacillota; class Clostridia; order Lachnospirales; family Lachnospiraceae; genus Hominiventricola. Next base: position 17,690 of record CAJUDY010000009.1, read on the forward strand.
GTCCCTCCCACCAGGGAAATATTTTTATGTTTCAGCGCCGAATGTATGGTGGTCAGCACACAGGCGTCGTTTCCGGAGCAAAGATCAATACATACCGTATCCTTGCCGGAGCCGTTCACCTTCTGTAAATCTTCTTCCAGCCGCCTGATATATCTGACCGGCATCACAGATACCTGTTCCAGCACGTTTGCCGCTACGCTGACGCCGTCGGAAAATGCGACGACACTGACGCCTGCTTCTGTAACCCTCCGATCATAACTCATCCCGATGCATCCGATGCTGGGCACCTCCGGATAGAGCTCCTGAAGTTCCTTTACATGTGCGTCAAACTGTCCATCGTTGGAAAAAAGCATAAGAAACTGCGGACGGCCAAGCCCCTGCACTGCCTCTTTCAGATTTCCATAGCGGCTGGTACCAAAAAACTGCCTCACTGCGCCACTCCTTTCTTTTGTGGTTTCTTAGTATAAAATTTGGATTTATTATACCGGATAGACAAGCAAGTCGTCAATAGAAAGAAAAAGCGAAAAGCCCACGGAAAAGTTAAAAGAAAAAGAGAATCAGGGATATCAGAATATTTTCGAAGAATATGTGGATCATCTGGCCGTAGCCGTCAATAATATTGACCGTTTTGTCAAAAATATGTAACCCGGCCGCTGCCGGACCGCACAGAACATACGCGGCCCGGCAGCAAACCGGCATATGGGCGCTTTATGAAAGCATCCCGCCCAGCATTCCGCCGCCCATACAGAGCAGAAACGCCGTGACAAACCCGGCAGTGCTGCTTTGCAGCTCCCGGTTGACCGCGATGGATACCAGCATCATGATGAGGAAATACAGGAGTCCCAGGAGCACGCCCCACAGAAACTGCCTGCTTTTCATCATCTTCCCTGTCAGGAATCCCCCTGCAAAGCAGGATAAGATATACGTCAGTATGATGCCGATCTGGACCTTCCCTTCATCTAACTGAAACCGGTACAAAAGACCGGCTATGAGAAGAAGCAGAAGACCGGTCACCACATAAGAGACCAGGAGCGCTTTCAGCATCCTTACAACAGAACCGGTATAGGCATTCATGTTTGGCTGTTTCATCGTAAGACTCCCTTCTTTGTTTCTATTTTTATTGTATTCAACCGGCATTCATTTATGTCTGGGTATTGCATTTTCTTCCAAAATACCTTATACTTAGTCAACAGCCCTTTGACTTTGAAGGGGTATCCGCGCGCGGCGCTTTGCTGTGCGGCGAACACATATATAAAGGAGTGAACTACTTTGGACCCAAGTGACGCCATACAGGTGCTGATCCTTCTGGCCCTGGTTGGTCTCTCCGCGTTCTTTTCTTCCGCGGAGACCGCACTGGTAACTGTAAACAGAATCCGAATTCGCAATCTGATCGACGACGGCAGCCGTCGTGCCATTACGCTCTCAAAGGTCATTGAAGATCAGGGAAAGATGCTGAGCGCCATACTGATCGGAAACAACATTGTCAATATCTCCGCCTCGTCTCTTTCCACCCTGATGGTCACAAAATGGCTTGGCGGTACCGGACTTGCCGCATTCGCCGCCGGAATCTCCACCGGCGTCCTGACGCTTTTGGTCCTGGTTTTCGGCGAGATCACCCCGAAGACCTGCGCAACCATCCATTCCGAGAAGATCTCTCTTCTCTACGCGCCCTTGATCTACGCATGGATGACCGTCGCGACCCCTTTGATTTTCATCATGAACCATCTCTCCATGGGGATTCTTTTCCTCATGCGGGTGAACCCGAACGACCGCTCGGAGGCCTACACGGAGGAAGAGATCCGCACCATCGTGGAGGTCAGCCATGAGGACGGCGTGATCGAGCCGGAAGAGCGCAAGATGATCAACAATGTATTTGATTTCGGAGACGCCACTGCCAAAGATATCATGGTTCCCAAAGTGGACATGAGCTTCCTGAATGTAACTGCCAGCTACAATGAGATGCTGGAGCTGTACAAAGAGAACAAATATACCCGATATCCGGTCTATGAGGAGACTACCGACAATGTCATCGGCATGATCAATGTCAAGGACCTTTTGATCTATGAGGACAAAGAGCATTTTGACGCCCGCAATATCATGAGGGAGGTGCTCTACACCCACGAGCATAAAAAAACTTCCGACATCATGCTGGAGATGAAGCAGAGTTCCACCAATCTGGCCATCGTGCTGGATGAATACGGAGTCACTTCCGGGATGGTCACCATGGAGGATCTTCTGGAGGAGATCATCGGAGATATCCGGGACGAATATGATGAAGATGAGGAAACTCTGGTGATGCAGCTTTCCGAACGGGAATTCGCGGTAGCCGGGGCCATGAGCCTGGATGATCTGAATGACTACCTGGAGCTGGAAGAAAAGGGGCTGAAACTGGAATCCGAAGACTATAATTCTATCGGAGGAATTCTCATCGGGCTTTTAGACCATCTCCCCGAAGTCGGCGAAGAGGCGACCACGGAAAATGGAATCCTTCTGTCGGCAGATTCTGTGGAAAAAAACCGGATCAACAAGGTTCACATTCTTCTGCCGGAGCCGGAGCAAGAAGAGGCGTCAGAGGAAAACTGATATCCTGCGGGAGCTGTGAAGACGCACAGCTCCCGCTTTATATGATTACAACTTAAGGAGGACCCGCCAATGGGACATATATTTAAATTCCACACAGACGTAGATACGGACCAGATCATCGCATCCCAGTATCTGCTCTTTCCGACCATTGAAGAGATGAAGACCCACGCCTTCGAATCTCTCGATCCGGATTTCGCTTCCAGGGTAACGCCCGGAGATTTCGTCGTCGCCGCGGAGAATTTCGGCTGCGGTTCATCCAGGGAACAGGCGCCTGCCGTCTTAAAGGCTCTCGGAGTCAAGGCAGTTCTCGCCAAATCTTTTGCCCGGATCTTCTACCGCAACGCCATCAATATCGGCCTTCCCGTAATCGTCTGCAAAGATCTCTATGATCACGTGGAAAACGGCGACGAGATGGAGCTGTCTCTGACAGACGGCATCGCAAAAACCGGCGGTCGGGAATATGCCTGCACCAAGCTTCCCCCCTATATGCAGGGAATCCTGGACCAGGGCGGGCTGATCGCATCGTTGAACAGGGAGGACTAAGATTATGGGAATGACCATCGCAGAAAAAATCATCGCCCGGGCAGCCGGCGTGAATGCGGTAAAAGCAGGAGAGATTCATACGGTGGAGGTGGACCGGCTCTTAAGCAACGACGGCACCACCCACCTCACCATCGACATGTACCAGAACCAGTTAAAGAATCCCCGGATTGCGGACGCCGCGAAGCTTGTATGGGTCGTGGACCACAACGTACCCGCGGACAGCCCCAAGACCGCCGCTTCCCAGAAGAAGATGCGGGATTTTGCCAGAGAGCACGGCATCACTTTTTATGAAGGACAGGGCGTCTGCCACCAGATCATGATGGAACATCACGTCTGCCCGGGCGAGCTGATCTTCGGCGCAGACAGCCATACCTGCGCTTACGGCGCTCTGGGAGCCTTTGGAACCGGCGTGGGATGTACGGATTATCTCTACGCCATGGTCACCGGCAAATCCTGGGTTCTGGCGCCGGAGACCCTTCGTTTTCACTTAAAAGGCCGTCTTCCAAAGGGCGTCTACGCCCGGGATCTGATTCTGACCATCATCGGGAAGATCGGAGCCAACGGCGCCAATTACAAAGCCATGGAATTCACAGGCGAAGGACTTGCGGCCCTTACTATGAGCGACCGGATCTCCATCTGCAACCTCTGCGTGGAGGCCGGCGCCAAGACCGCGCTGATGGAAGTGGACGGGACCGCCCTGGAGTATCTGCACGCCCGCGGAAGAGAACCAAAAGCATGCTTTGCAAGCGATGCGGACGCGGTCTTTGCGGCCACTTATGAGATTGATCTTTCGGAGATTGTTCCCATCGTGGCAAAGCCTCATTTCGTAGACAACATATGCCCGGCGAAGGAGGCGGCCGGCGTCCATATCGACGAAGCGTTCCTCGGCTCCTGCAACAACGGAAGACTGGAAGATCTGCGGGTGGGAGCCGCCCTGATCAAGGGAAAGAAAGTCCATCCGCTGGTCCGTTTCCTGGTGGTCCCCGCCAGCCAGACCGTCTATCAGGAAGCGCTTAGAGAAGGCATTCTTCAGACCTTCATGGAGGCCGGAGCCATCGTGATGAACCCCAACTGCAGCGTCTGCTGGGGCAGCTGTCAGGGAGTGATCGGAGAAGGAGAGACTCTGATCAGCACGGGCACCCGGAATTTTAAGGGGCGCTCAGGACACAAGGACTCCTTCGTGTATCTGGCAAGCGCGGCAACCGTGACCGCATCCGCCGTCAAGGGCGAGATCGCGACCGCGGACATGATATAGAAAGGAGCGGACTGGATTATGAATGAGACATTTACCGGCAGGGTATGGACCCTCGGGGATGACATCGACACGGATATCATCATCCCCACCGAATATCTCGCCTTAAAGACGGTGAAAGACATGGCGCCCTACGCCTTTTCTCCCCTGCGCCCCGAGCTGGCGGCACAGATTCAGGCGGGAGATATTCTCGTGGCCGGCAAGAACTTCGGCTGCGGTTCCTCCCGGGAGCAGGCGCCGGAGATCATCAAAGCCCTGGGAATCAAATGCGTCATTGCCAGATCCTTCGCCCGGATCTTTTTCCGCAATGCCATCAATAACGGCCTGCTTCTGATCGAAAACGCCGCGCTTCGGGACGCCGTATCCGAAGGCGATACCATCGAAGTCCGGATGAACGATAAAATTCTCCATCAGAGGAAGGATTATCCGATCGCCTCCCTTCCGCAGAATCTGATGGATATCATCGACGCCGGCGGGTTGGTCAGGGCCATGCGCCGCTTAAACGGACTGGAGGATTAGACCTATGGGACAGACAATCATTGAGAAAATCGTAAGCCGCAATGTGGGAAAGGCCGTAAAGCCCGGTGATATCGTCACGGTCCACGTGGACCGGGTCATGATTCACGATATCTTCATTCCCTTTGTGGCGGAAAAGTTTGAAGAAATGGGATTTACCCGGTTGTGGGACCCGGACAAAGTCGTACTGATCTATGACCATCTGGTTCCGGCCAGCCAGGTGGACGACACCAGACATTTCCGGATCGGCAACGCCTTCGTGGAAAAATACGGAATGAAACACATTCATCGAAGCGACGGCATCTGCCATCAGCTCATGACTGAGGCCCTCTATGTAAAGCCCGGAGATATCGTCTTTGGCACTGACAGCCACACCACCACTTATGGATGCGTGGGCGCCTTCTCCTCCGGGATCGGCTACACGGAGATGGCCAGCATCCTGGGTACCGGAACCATGTGGATCAAAGTGCCGGAGACCATCAAAGTGATGATCGAAGGGGATCTTCCTAAGAATGTGACCTCCAAGGACGTGATCCTTCGGCTGATCGGAGACCTGCGGGCGGACGGGGCCACCTATCAGGCGCTGGAATTCTGCGGAAGCGCCGTGGAGCGTATGAGCGTCGCCAGCCGCATGACCATGGCCAACATGGCCATCGAGGCAGGCGCCAAATGCGCCTTATTTACGCCGGATGAAAAGACGGCGGAGTATTGTCAGATGGAACTGACGGAAAAGGAACGGGCTCTGGTCGGCGATCCGGACGCCTCCTATATCCGCACTCTTCATTACCAGGCGGAAGAACTGGTTCCGGTCCTCGCCTGCCCCTCCCAAGTGGACAACATCCATCCGGTCAGCGCGCTTGCCGGAACCGCCATCGATCAGGTCTTCATCGGCTCCTGCACCAATGGACGGCTGGAGGACCTTAGAAGCGCGGCAGACATCCTGAAAGGGAAAAAGGTGGCGCCCTTCGTGAAGCTCATCGTCACTCCCGCAAGCCGGAAAATCTACGAACAGGCGCTGGAAGACGGCACACTCTCTGTGCTCGCTGCCGCCGGAGCCATCATCACTCATCCCGGCTGCGGTCTTTGCTGCGGCAGGACCGGCGGTATCCTGTCCGACGGCGAGCGAGTCGTCGCCACCAACAACCGCAACTTCCTGGGACGCATGGGAACCTCCAAAGTGGAGATCTTCCTGGCCTCCCCAAAGACCGCGGCAGCCTGTGCCGTGGCAGGTAAAATTGTAGTACCAGAGTAAGAAAGAGTCCGGCGAGCCGGACTCTTTCTTATTCTTTTCTCATTTCAATCTGTTCTCCCGCAATCCGAAGCAGATCTTCGATCTCCTCCGTCGGCATATCCAGATAGAGCGCCAGTTCCTCCGGCGAGATCTGTCTGCCCAGCTCTTCCGTCAATTCCGTGATAGAATCCGCCATGCGGTTCAGCTTCTCTGTAATCTGTTCTCCGGTGCTGTCAGAACCGGTCTGTTCATCCAGCGCCATGCGGATCGCCCGGTGAATCTCATGCTCCAGATGGGCCTCCCAGGAACGCTCTTCCTCTCTTAATCCCAGGGTATCCACACCGATCATCAGTCCAAGATGTCCTTCCTGGACCAGATCCTGCAGCAGAAGCCCCTGGTGGGCATAGCCCTCGGCAATGGGCAGAACCCAGGCCATACAGTGCTCGGTCAAAAACTTTTTCGCCTGAGCGTCCCCGTCGGCTGCCTGAAGAACCAACGCTTCCGCGGCTTCTCCCGGTTGTTGTTTTATGTTCTTAAGGTCTTTTTTGTACTGTCTCAAGAACATCTGTTCTTCCTCGGTATAGGGTTTCTTCTCCCCGACCGCTTTGGGAAGCGCCGCTCCCTCTACCCGGATATTCTTGGACGCCAGATAAGCATATACAAGCGGATACTGCTCCTCATTCAAATCCATATCCCGAAAAAATGCCTGTATTTCTTCTTTTTTCAGCTTTTGATCCCTGTTCTGGGCGCTCGCTAAAAGGGCAGAAAGCGCCGTCCGGAATCTGGTCTGTTCATCCATGCAAAAGCCTCCTCTTCCCTTCCCGGACCGTCTCCTCCTTCTTCTGATTCCAGGAGATAATAAACACGGTGGAAAGCACAAATACAAATCCTAAAAGATCAACGGGCAGAAACCGCACCTTCAGCCACACCACGGAGATCACCGTGGCCGCCACCGGCTCGATGCAGGCCAGCATACTGGCGGAGGAAGCGCCCACCAGCTTTACCCCCGTCAAGTAAAAATAAAACGCGCAGATGGTCCCAAACAATACGATAAAGGTCATGGCCAGCACGGTCTGGTGATCGATCACCGGATGCAGAGTCCAGGGATGCTTAAGAAGCATCAGCACCAGTCCGCCCAGCAGCATCCCCCAGCCCAATGTCAGAAGCGTCGAGTATTTTCTCATGAGTCTGGCCGGCTGCAGCGTGTAGATGACCAGCGTCACCGCCGAAAGCATTCCCCACAGAAGCGCTTTTGCAGGGATCGCCAGCTCCGACACATTCCCGTGGGTGGCCAGGATAAAGGTCCCGAACATCGAGCAGAACAGAGCCGCCAGTTCGTAAGCTTTGGGCCTTTTTCTCTCTTTCAGACACAGATAGACCAGAATCAATGCCGGCCCTGTATACTGCAGCACCGTGGCCGTGCCGGCGTTGGAGTACTGAATCGTAGTAAAATACGAATACTGGCAGAGCATCATCCCAAAAATCGAAAAGATCAGGATATCTCTTCTTCCCTCTCTTTCCCGCCACACCTTAAGCACGTTTCCTCTGTCTTTGCACCCCAGCAATACCAGAATCAAAAAACCGGCCAGCGTCAGGCGAAACGGCACCAGCCAGCCGGAGGTTACTTCTTTGTATTGAAATAAAAACTGCCCGCAGCTTCCGCAGAACCCCCATAGGATTCCTCCAAGAAGCGTCAGCAGGATTCCTTTCATCTGCAGATTCTCTTTCTCTTTCATATTCCTGCTCCTTTCCTGACATTTATCCATCATACTCTATCTGTCAGGAAAAATCCAGTCTTTTCCGGCCATTCTCCGTCACATTGTACGGAGTATTTCATAATATTATTGTAAAAAGCTTTCAGGAGCTCTTATGATCAACCGAATTGTAATTGACGCGGGACACAACGGCCTGACAGACCCCGGCGCGGTCTTCAACGGAAGGAGAGAGAGTGACGACACCCTTCGCCTGGCCAACGCCGTCGGAGAGATCCTCTCCCGAAACGGATATGACGTCATCTATACAAGAACCGGAGATATCAATCAGTCTGTGGTACAAAAAGCAGAACTTGCCAACGACGCCAACGCGGATTTATTCGTCTCCATTCACCGGAATATGGGAACCTATCCGGAGCAGTATCAGGGGGTTCAGACTCTGATCTACGACCGGACCGGCATCAAAGTACCCATGGCGGAAAATATCAACCAAAATCTGGAGGGCCTTGGGTTCCGCAATATCAACGTGGACGTCCGTCCGGACCTGGCCGTTCTGCGCCGCACAGACATGCCCGCCCTGCTGGTAGAGGCAGGCTTTCTGGACAGTCAGGAGGACAATGCGCGTTTTGACTCCCGCCTCCCCGAGATCGCCCAAGCCATCGCAGACGGCATCATGGACACCCTGAACACCGAAGAATCGGCCCCTGTGTCCATGGCTTCTGTTTCCGGCGCCTCATGGCCTGCTTTTCAGACAGATCCCCCCACACCGGAAGTCTCCTCCCAGCGCCCGCTCTACCGGGTACAGGTCGGCGCCTTCCACAACCTGTCCAATGCCATCGAGCTGGAGCAGGAGCTGAAACGGCTGGGATACAACACCTGGATCGTCACCGTCTGACTTCGTGTGCTGACCGGAGGACCTTTCGTCTTGTAACCCGGCGAATCATAATCTGGTCAGCATATTAAGAGGGTCGGCTCTTCAGCCGCTTCAGCCGCTCGGCAATCTTCTGTTCATATCCAATCTCTGTCGGATGATAAAAGGTCTGATCCGCAATCTCATCCGGCAGATACTGCTGCTTTACATAATGTTCCGGGAAGTCGTGGGCGTAGAGATACCCCGTCCCGTGGCCCAGCTTCCCGGCTCCTTTATAATGGCTGTCCTGAAGGTGGACGGGCACGGTCGTGGTCGAACTTCTTACCGTCTCCATGGCCGCAAAGATCGAATTGCTGGCCGCATTGCTCTTGGGGGCAGAAGCCACATAAGACACTGCATGAGCCAGGATAATCTGGGATTCCGGCATTCCGATCCGCTCTACCGCCTGGGCCGCCGCCACTGCCACGCACAGTGCCTGAGGGTCCGCGTTTCCCACATCCTCGGAAGCGCAGATCATCACTCTCCGTGCAATAAACCTGATGTCCTCCCCTGCATACAGCATCTTGGCCAGGTAGAAGACCGCCGCGTCCGGGTCGGAGCCTCTCATACTCTTGATAAAGGCGGAGATGGTGTCATAATGGTTATCTCCGCCCTTATCATAACGGACAACCTTCTTCTGGATACACTCGGACGCCACCTTAAGCGTAATATGAATCCTTCCGTCTTCGGCGCACTCCGTGGTCAGAATCCCCAACTCCAGCGCGTTCAGCGCGTTTCTTGCATCTCCTCCGGCCATATCCGCCAGAAAGTCCAGCGCATCCTCCTCGATCACCCCGTTATAGGCCCCCATTCCCTTCTCCACATCGTTTAGGGCCCGCAGAAGCAGTTTTTTGATTTCTTCTTTTTCCAACGCCTTTAGTTCAAAGATAATGGAGCGGGACAAAAGCGCCCCGTTGACTTCAAAATACGGGTTCTCTGTGGTCGCTCCGATCAGAATCAGCGTCCCATCCTCCACAAAGGGCAGCAGATAATCCTGCTGGCCTTTGTTAAAGCGATGGATCTCGTCTACGAAAAGGATCGTCCGCTTTCCGTACATTCCCAGACTGTCTTTGGCCTGGCGGACCACTTCCTCCATATCCTTCTTCCCCGCTGTCGTGGCGTTGATCTGCGTGAACTCCGCGCTGGTGGTGTTGGCGATCACTTTGGCAATGGTGGTCTTGCCGGTCCCCGGCGGTCCATAGAAAATAACCGACCCAAGCTTGTCCGCCCGGATGGCACGATAAAGCAGCTTGTCCTTCCCAAGAATATGCTGCTGTCCCTCGATCTCCTCCAGCGTCGTCGGACGTATCCGGGACGCCAGAGGGGCTTCGGATTTCATGGCGGTGGTTCTCATATAGTCGAATAAGTCCATGTTAGTTCCTCCCTTTTTCCGTAAACGGAACTGTTTGGCAGCCAGATGTGTTTCGGCAGCCATAACGGATAAGCTTCCTTATCGGAGTGTAAAAAATCGTGTACGAAAAAATACACTCTGTAGCATATGTTGGTTCCATTATCTCATGCTAAAAAACTTCTGTCTACGCGCCTGATTTGATGCGTTTCCTTCACAAAAAGGTGTAAAGCCTTAATTTAATAAGAACTTTACACCTTCATTTATAGGTTAATTGTACGATTTTAGAGTTCAAGTTCTGAATAATCAATGCCAAAGTTTTGTAACATAACTTTGGCCACTCTTATTTGGTATTCGAGCTCTTTGTTTTCACCTTTTTCATGTGCCTTAATTCTCATCAGGTTTACATAAGTTATAATAACGGCTTGTCTTTGTTCTTCAAGCGTCATATTTTCACCACCTTTTCACTTCCCTGTTATAATATGGTATTTGTTACTACTTAATATTATAATGGATGAATCGGAAGGTGTAAAGTCTTTATTCACTTATCAATTTTACACTACCATACGAAATTACACTACTCTCAAACACGCATCTGTAGATGATGTGATAGAGCTCAGTTTCACTACCATACGAAATTACACTACTCTCAAACGATTATGTGTTCAAGATCACGTCCGTGGGCGTTTCACTACCATACGAAATTACACTACTCTCAAACCAAAAAGTTTGATAAACTGGAGCAAGATGAGTTTCACTACCATACGAAATTACACTACTCTCAAACATTGTGAGTGTTTCTTCTTTCCGATTAGGTGTTTCACTACCATACGAAATTACACTACTCTCAAACCAGCCAAAGGACAATGTATAGTGCAATGGCGTTTCACTACCATACGAAATTACACTACTCTCAAACCTGGGATACAACAATACAATATTTTGCATTGTTTCACTACCATACGAAATTACACTACTCTCAAACCCCGCCTTGTACTTGTGTTTTTGGCCGGACGTTTCACTACCATACGAAATTACACTACTCTCAAACAGCGGAATGATCAGAAGAAGACATATCAAGGTTTCACTACCATACGAAATTACACTACTCTCAAACAACACCTGCGTTTCCCGAGTACGAACCGACGTTTCACTACCATACGAAATTACACTACTCTCAAACCTTATGACTTCTCTGCATTCATGTTCTGTAGTTTCACTACCATACGAAATTACACTACTCTCAAACCGTGTGACCCTTATGCTACTGTAAGCAGTTGTTTCACTACCATACGAAATTACACTACTCTCAAACACATCACTGATAGGAACATACTCGCCCGTAGTTTCACTACCATACGAAATTACACTACTCTCAAACATATACGGAGGGCTTGAAAATGATTAGTTAGTTTCACTACCATACGAAATTACACTACTCTCAAACTATACCCGGAACTTCCCTCTGCTCCGGCAAGTTTCACTACCATACGAAATTACACTACTCTCAAACCAGAGGGAGAGCCGACTGTCTGGAGGATCAGTTTCACTACCATACGAAATTACACTACTCTCAAACTCACCTCCAACATCCGTATTGTATGTATTGGTTTCACTACCATACGAAATTACACTACTCTCAAACGAACTCATTATATTACTCCTATCTTTTCATGTTTCACTACCATACGAAATTACACTACTCTCAAACCATCGGTAGTGATAACAGATCCATTTACATGTTTCACTACCATACGAAATTACACTACTCTCAAACCCAGATCCAAACCTCTCCTTGAAAAAATCTGTTTCACTACCATACGAAATTACACTACTCTCAAACAAAGCATGGCGTTTGCTGCCGTAAGGTCGGGTTTCACTACCATACGAAATTACACTACTCTCAAACGTATACGTTCTAAATTGTTTTTTGTCATGTGTTTCACTACCATACGAAATTACACTACTCTCAAACATCTGTCAATCTGGTCCTGTAATCTAAGTTGTTTCACTACCATACGAAATTACACTACTCTCAAACATCCTGATTCAGATATGCAGTAATACCGGGGTTTCACTACCATACGAAATTACACTACTCTCAAACTCGCAACAATGCGGCCCTTGAAATATTCCAGTTTCACTACCATACGAAATTACACTACTCTCAAACCTCAAACCTCAAACTGTAAACCATGAATCAGCCGAGTGCGTATTAAATGCCCACTACAGCATCGTAATTTCGTATCTATATCTATCATTGCATATTTACCTGAATTTCGCAAGCATCTTTATCAATAATTACTACTTTTGTAAATTTTTTTATCATTTCAGGCTGCCTGCTTTCTAGTAACAGTATATAGATCTTATGGTAATGTGCATATTCGAATAGTTTTTCCATCTCATATTCTGTCAAATACGACAGCAAATGTACAAACACAAAGCATTTTACTCCCAGCAGTTCATTAGCGACTCTCATGTAATCTACAATCTTTTCAATGAGGCAATTCTGCTCATCGCAAAACTGAACTCCTAAAAACTTCAACAGGCCTGATATGTCTATTTTATGATTATAGGTCAGTTCCCAATCTGTATTCTCCATTAATTGCGAGGCATAATTATCTAATGCAGTAACCACATGGTTACTCTCCAACAATAATTCCGATGAGCATATTTCTCTTTTCAGTACCTCCATAAGTTTTCCCAGCAATTTCCTTTCATTTAGAGAAATTGCTAACGGATTTACAATACAACACATGTGATCTTTCTTCTTAATAGGCGCTTCATCTTCTGATAAAACAAAATGTACTTCTTCTGTCTGATCATCAGCAGACAATTCTTTTACCATTTTGCAGAAAACATCCGGGCATTCCACCACCAGGAGATTCGTAGTATTCTCTTCAAACTCAAATGCAAATCTGAAATCCTGATGTAATAGTCTCACAGTATCACCAGCCTTTTATCATTTTGGAGCACTTCAGACTTGTACTCCCCGGTTATCATTTCCATTTTGGAAAATTGTTTTTCTGTCAAAGTCAATATCTGTACAAGTCCTTCCGGCGGCCTGTTCTTACGAATGCCCTGGGCTACCGCCTCCGAAACTGTGGCATTCAAAGCCAATTTACAATAGACGGATTCCTGGAGCATGATAAATCCATTCTTTATCAGATATTTTCGAAATTTTGTATACTCTCTCCGATCCGCCGCAGTCGAGGTCGGAAGATCAAAGAACACCATGGTTCTCATATATCTATAGCTCATTCCCATAAAATCTGATTAAGGAGACATCCTGTTCGTTAATCGCGTCAAATACACTCCTGCAATATATTTTGATTGCATTATTCAGGTAATTTTTCTTCCCGTCAATCACAACTTCCCAGTTCAGGATGTCTACCATCTGCATCTTTTCCTCATGTTCAAACTTTTCCGGTTTTACTCTATAGACCTGCATATCTGCCAGAATCCGAAGCGGTTCCATCAGATCTGATCCAAGATTAAACTGGTTGAACATATTGTCATGAAATAACCCCAACTGCGTGATATATCCACTGGCTGTGATTTCACGATTGCAGGCGGATAAAAGAAGCCCATACCCGTAGTTCAATGCCGCATTATACGGACAGTCTGCTGTTCTGGTGAATTTCATGCCAAACAGCGCATTAAAATACACTTTCGCCGCATGACCTTCCCGATTTGTAGAATCTCCTGGTGCAATCTGTTCAATATATTCTTCCAGCAGATGGTATTCCTCTTTTCCCAATTTTTTTAAGAATTCCATCTGCTTTCGAATCTTTTCTGTCACAATCTCTGTCCAGACCATCCTCTTAGTTTCTTCTGTCCATTCAGTCTGTTTTCTTACTTTTGCGCTTGTATCATGACTTCCATAATACGGAATCAACTCAGAGGATGGATTTCTTTTTTCGTCGCAGAAAATGACTTTGATCTTTCTTCTGGTCAGTTCATTGAGCAGTACGGCAGTCACAGACACTGCCGTAGACTCAATCATCAAAATGGAAATCTCACTCAAATGAATACGGGTAATCTCCTGTTGACGCACCACCAGATAGTCCAATTTGTAATCCAGTTTTGCACTTCTGGATATCACGACTGTTCGCCAACTCATATCGTCAGCAGATCAACCACCTGCTCGTAGATACCTGTTACGGACTGATTAACCAGTTTCACCGAATTACAATTGCTGATAGTTTTTCCAACTTGTATTTTTCCCGAATTCGCTGACGCTCCGATCAATGTCAAATTTCCCACTGAATATCTTCCTTGGAACAAATGTAAAATCTCTCCCAATACTATACATTGTTCCGACAAATTTAACATAATAAATTTTTCTCGCCCCTTCAAAAGAGCCTCTTTGGGATTTGCTGGCCTATACTGATAAATAGTACGATTTAGTTTTTCAAGAAACGCCTCATATAATTCCAAATTCGCTTCCTTTGTAATCCCTGCCTCATGTCTTATCTCCAGCAAAACTCTCTTATCTCTTCTTATGGCATTCTCTTCTAAATATTTTGTTACCTTTTTTAAATATATTATGTGATCTTTGTCCAGACATAGTTGCACAGCTCCTCGCAAATCCAACTGTTTTCCTGTGCTACTTTTTAAATGCATTGGAAACCCATTAATTACCAAACGTGCATTTTTTTTAATACAAGGAATCAATATCTGAGGATTATTCAAACTATAAAATTCCCTGCAATATTGCAGTAACAATTCTGGACATTTATTAAATTCATTCCTTAGATACAACGGAACCATCTCTATCGTTCGTATCTCTCTTCCTTTTTTATCTTCAGACGCAACAAGCATAAAATGAGATGGCGTAACCTTTTTATAACCTCCATACTTATCTGGAGCCAGTCCCTTTTTGATTGGAACGAGTCCTTTTGCCTTTTCCTTATCTTTTGGGGCTTTTACAATATTTTGATCAAACAATCCGCCCTTATTACAAAAAGCATATCGAGTAAACAAAATATCATTTCTCATCAATGTCTCATTGACACATTTTATGCTTCCATCCTTTCCCCTCTTCCAGACAGGTTTTCCATTTGCCTCCAGGTCAAAATGAAACATCTGATTTAAACTGTATTTTCTCTCCGGGTTGGTCTTTAACCATCGCAGAGGATTACTGGTAAATTTTGTATGATAGACATTCCCAACGACAATATTCTGATAAGCGTCTTTCGCGTGATGATAATCATTCAGATCGCGTACCTTCACATATTGCAGATGCTCTTTTCTAAAATCCGAAACCGCTTTTGCTTTCACATACACGATCTCCGCATCTTCATATACTCTCTTCAGCAATGTCGCCACTACTTTGGAAGACTGTCTTGTTTCCACCAGCTGACGATTGATAAAACCTGCCAATTCCTCCTCCGTCAAAGGAGCCGTGCGGGTCAGACGCTCATACTTTTTCTCTGAGATCAACCCCTTCTCTTTCAGATATTTCCAGGTTCCCCGCATTTTCTGCTGAATCTCCGGAGATATCATCCCATCACTTTTCCTTGCATTCACTCTCCGATCCACTAGTACCAGATTATCTAGACTGTCATCCTTTGTTTTTGATTGAGGATAAATATGGTCCCTGTCCCAGATCGTTGCATTATTTAGCTGCGACAACTCTATTTTCTTTCCCGTATACATACACTGCCCCAGCTGCGTATAATACAAATATAACTTGATTGCCTTAAAGTCTCCCTCAGAATATTGTTGAAGCTCTTTCTTCCAGTCCCTGGCCTCATCTTTAATCACCGCGTATGCCTCCATCAATTTATCCTTTCGGGAAATCGTACGCTTTTTCTCTTCCTCTCCTCTTGCCATCTCTACAAATATTTTCTTTGGTTCATATCCCATCACCTTCTTAAGTTCTTCTACAATCTGAATGGTCTGCCAGACAGCACGTTTTATGGAAGGGGATGCCACAATATCTTTTATCAAATTCTCATAGGTAACCTCTCCTACATGATAGCCTCCATTTTCTTCATCGATCATCTGGGCAAAGGTATACTGCTGGCTTAAGAACTGCATCAGATTATTTTGTGTATTCTTAAGTCCCTGCATGATCGTCATACACTCTCCGGTCGTACAGTCAACACCTTCCAGCTCATTCAGAAATCTTCTGGATAATCTGCCCCACCCCTGAAATTTCAATCGGGATAACGCTCTTAACTGTTCCTCATTTAATGTCTGTCCATAATGCTGTTTGATCACTCTGCGAAGCATTTTCTGATCTTCTCCATATAATGTGATCCATAAAATAATATCCTCCGCCATCTGCTGTACCGAATACTTTTCCAATTCTTCACCAAATATCTTTTTCAACACATGATACGAAGACAAAGAGGCTTTGAAGTTTCCGTCGAACCCGGTAAGTTCCTCCTTTTTCACATCATATCCATTTGCTGTCAGATAGTCCAAAAGCTTTTTACCCGTAATTAGTTTTTGCTTCTTAAACAGCTTCTGCACAATTTCCTGTTTCAGTTCTACAGGCAGCTTTTCATCCCGAATCTTTACATTGTTCAATTCATTCAGAACCATAAACTCTGAATAGAGCAAAGAACTTTTCGGCAGTACCGTCTCATGAATCAGATATGTACATTGGTTGGTCATTCTCCGGATAAATCGCTCTGCTGATTTATCTCTGTCCACTTTTTGATCAAAATTCCACGGGCGGATTACTCCTTGCTCTTTTCGTTCTATCCAACAGTTTTCTCCAACGGCAGTATTCAATGGTCCCACATAATAAGGGATACGAAATTCAAACAGATCTACAATCTTTTCCCGCGTCGTCTTCCCGCACTCCGGATCTTTTTTCAGAAGGAACGGCAGATATCTCTCTGCATGATCGAGTATCTTTTCCAATTCCATTTTATTGACCTGATACGGAATCACTCCATTATCTTTATTGACCTGTAAAGGCAAAAAAGTGCCGTTTTCTATTTCTTCTAAAATACAGACAACTTCCGGCAAATCTGCTGGCATTTTACTGATCAGCTTTTTTAACGTTTTATAAAAAGTCTCCTGATCGCAGCGCTTTATTGTACATTTCTTTCCATTTTTGCGTAACATTCCTATGTAAGCACAATAATTATCATTCGCTGGAGAGGAAAAACATGATTTGTAATCTTCCGGACAATATTCACGTATCAATGTTTTCAGCACATATAAATCTTTATGGTGTTTTTCATAAATATTTACTTTAGCCATGCACAAATAAGGTTTCCCCTCGTATTCCCCTCCTGTCATAATATCTGCCAGAATGGCCCAGTTATACACCGCATGGAAAATATCCAGAGCCCCCGTTCGCTCCTGTATCTCTTCCTCCAGTGCCAGACGTGCCTCCTCATATCCTGCTTCTGAAAAGTTGATCTTATTATGGTCGATCTCTTCCAATTCACTGTCTGCAAATATCACAGATAAACTGGCTTTCATTCCTGTGATCAGTTTACATATTTCTTTCTTCTGCTTGTCCTTTTTATCAATGTGACATAAAAGCTCCAATCTCCGACATTTTTCCATCTTGCCGATTATTTTATCTTTTAAAATCTCCGAAAAATCCTCTTCTGAATCACACTCTAATTCCAGGTCCAACTCATCCATGAGACAATCACGAAAGTTCTGAAATGTAGTCTGAAAAGACGTAATATTTTCGATGCTCCCTTGGAAAAGAAAATGTCCCCTGTGCTTCATCAGATGATGCAATGCCAGGTACACCAACCGAACATCATACTCCTTCTCCCCACGAATCAAAGCGCTGCGGAGATGATAGATTGTCGGATATTCTCTGTAATAATCTACGTCTGTATAATCTTTTCCCCCGAACAAGGAATAAATTTGGGGCTCCTTTTTGTCTTCTGCCCAATAGGCGCTGTCATTCAATCTCTGAAAAAATCCCGCGTCAACTTTTTTCATTTCTTTTGCAAACAGTTCCTGTAAAAGACGGATTCTCTGCCGTCTTCTCTGGAGTCTTCGACGGCTTGTCCGAAATCCTCTCCGCTCTGCGGCGGTATTCGCTGCATCAAACAGCCTCACACCCCACAGTGATTTCCCTTTTCTCCTTAAGATATGATATTCCAGATCTGTGACCGCCCATCCCACGGAGTCTGTACCGATATCAAGTCCCAAATAATACTCTTTTCCCGCATTTGTATCCATATTTGTCTCCTTTGCTTCTGTGTACTCATTTTTCAAAAATTTTCTATTGACAAAATCATTCTTTTCTTTTATAGTATAAACATCTCGAAGGGTTCACTACCATACGAGATTACACTACAAGTTCAAATAAAAATTTATTCAAATCCTTTTGCTGCATTGTGCAGAATCTTTAAGATCTGGAAACAGATCTTTTTTATTTCCTACATTTTACCAGTTTCTATGTCCAATAATCCCACCTCAACCCTCGAACATCTATTTGTAATTCTGACCAATCGCCCACATATGTTTTTTAAACTGCTCCACTACTCGATCCGGACTTTCGATTCTCACTCCATTTCCCAGGGCAAACAACCATCCGTAAAAATGCTGACTGACATTTACCCGAACCACTATTGCAAACTGATTCTCTCCCTGTGGATAGATGGGAATTTCTTTTCCAAATCGATCGATCATAACTCCGATCAACTCATTATTGCACACTAATCTGACGGTCTCTTCTGTTCCTCCAAACATTCCAAACATTTTTTGTGTATAACTGGCAATATCGAATTTGGAAAATAATTCTCTTCCCTCTCTTGGTACTCTCAGAATCTGTAGTTTTAGCATCTTGTCCACTCGATAATGTTTGATCATCTTCCCCTGAGGATCATAACCTACCATATAATAATTCTCATCATCCCAGGTCAATGCCCAGGGACTGATCTCGTAAAACATTCCGTTTTTCCGCAAATGGATTTTTTTTGATATTGTCCATTCATAATATTGAAAACGTATTTTCGCATTCTGAGCAATTGCAGTGTGAATCTGATCCACGCTGTAATAAATATTTTCATTTTTTGTCTTAATTCTATTCAGTACAAATACCTGCCTCTGGAGCTGCCGCGCTTCTTCTTTGCTGGCCAGCTTCTCTAATTTCCGTATCAATTCTTCTGATTTTTTTCTTGTAATGAATCTCGCACATTGCACCGCATCCACCAGAAGCTTCAATTCTGGAAACTCAAAATCCCGACTGGAAACATAATATCCAGAAGGCTGCTCTCTTCTGTTCTCAATATCAATTCCGAATTTTTTCAATATTTCAATATCGTGATACACGCTTTTTCTCTCCGCTGCAATCCCATTTCTTTCCAGCATCGAGACCAGCTCTGTAGTGGTTATCGGATGAAACTCATCCGTTTTTTCCAGCAATTCTCTCATCACAAGTAAAATTTTCATCTTCTGCATTCCTGATCTGGCCATATATCCCCCTGTAAATCGATTCAGTCAAACAACACCTCATCCACCGTCACAAATTCGAATCCCTCTGCTTTCAGAAGGGAGACAATCCGCTCCACGGCCTGTACGGTGCTTTTATAGCTGTCATGCATGAGTATTATATCATTTTCACCGGCATTTTTCACCACATGATTCACAATGGCATCCACATTTTTCGTGGTCCAGTCCAGGGTATCGATGGTCCACATGACCGGAATCAGGTCCAGGTTGGACTCCAGTCCCTCGTTCCAGGTGCCAAAGGGCGGGCGCACATACTCGGTGCCCTTCCCTGTCAGTTCCTCGATCAGACGGCTGGTTTGGTCGATCTCTTCATAAGCCTGCTCTTTTGGAAGGCCAGTGATCTGCACATGATGAAATGTATGGTTGCCGATGAGATGCCCTTTTTCCGCAATATCTTTGACCACTTCTTCATTTCCTTCGATATTCTGGCCCAGAAGAAAAAAGGTCGCCGGAACCTGCGCTTCCTCCAGGACGCTCAGCATTTCTTCCGTATATACCGGATGCGGCCCGTCATCGAAGGTTAAAGCGATCTTTTTTGCCTCCCTCTCTTCCCCTTCTTCTTCCTGTATCGGCTCCTCCGGCTTCACAGTCTCTACCGCCCTGTCATGTTCTGCTTTTTGGGTCACGAATACGACACAGAAGAAGAATCCCATACACAAAAGTCCGATTCCTCCTAAAAACCATCTTTGCCTGTTCCCTCCCGACATCTCCTGCTTTCTCCTGCTATCCGACCGGCTTATCAAAGCTTATGAACAGATGCTTGTTTGATATGACTTTTTTCATCCTCCGATTTCTTTTGTGTTTTTTTTAGTTTTATTTATGCTTTTTAGAATTCTTTTAGAAGAGTGACATATTTTAGACACATTTGCCTGATAATATATGAATTGTAAGGAAGACATATCCGTATTTCATTCATAACACTTGGAGGGCCGTAAAAAGCCCTCCACTCCCTCGAAAAATCAAGGTTTCCGCTGATGCGGGAGCCTTTTATTTCTGCGAATTTACTGTCAAACGAACCTCTCACTCACAAAACGTCCTCACATATTTATAAAAGGTATCCGCCGCCAGGCTTTTCCCCCGATCCTTATCGGAGACGATCTGTATGGAGCGTCCCGGAATCTCGCAGTTTAAGGGGATCTGCACCAGTTTCTTCTGTTCCAGCAGCGGCAGCACCAGCTTTTCGGGCAGAAAACCGATCCCCAGATTGTTCTCGATCAGCGGCAGCATCAGATCCGACGTTTCCACCTCCATGTCAAGCTCCAGATCAATCCGGTGTCCGATAAAAAAATCCTTATAAAATCCGTAGGTTGCGCTTCCTCTTCCCAGTCCGACCCAGGGATACTTTTTGACGTCCTTTAATTCCAGGGGCGTCTTACTTAAGTTCTGATACTGGGACCCGCCCACCAGAATCTCCTGAAAGTCCAGCGCCCTGACGCAAGAGATATTTTTCGGCGCCTCAAAAGGGGTGGTGATCACCGCAAAGTCCAGTTTGCCGCCGATCAGCTGCCTGACGATCTCCGGCGTGGAATGATTGTGAATTTTAATGCGGATGGACGGATACTCCCGCTTGAATTCCTGCAGGATATGAAATAAAAACAGATGCAGAGCCGTATCCGTGGCCCCGATCTCCACCGTGCCGCATCTGCGGGAGTCCTGCCTGCACAGCTCCTCCTGGGCATTCAGAAGATGGCGGTACGCGATCTCCACGTGGGAGTAAAGAAGTTCTCCCTCCTCGGTCAGGCTGATGCCTCTGGCCTCCCGGACAAAAAGCCGACAGTTTAGCTGAGCCTCCAGAAGCTTCATAATCCGTGTCACATTAGGCTGATTGCTTCCAAGCGCAGCGGCGGCCTTTGTGATGTTGCCGTATTTTGCCGCAAAATAAAAGATCTTGTAGTATTCAAAGTTGATATCCATATATTTTTTATATTCCTCAGATATATTATATACATTTTTCATATTTTATAAAACGTATTATAATACAAGATCGAAAAGAAGTAAATGGAAAGGACTTGAATATTATGAATAAAGACTTGACGGCAGGAAAACCGGAAGCGGTACTGTGGAGCTTCTGTCTCCCGCTTTTTGGCAGCATTCTTTTCCAACAGCTCTACAACATCGCCGACAGCCTGGTGGCCGGGAAATTCATTGGAGAAAACGCCCTGGCCGCCGTGGGCAACCGCTACGAAATCACCCTGATCTTCATCGCCTTTGCCTTCGGCTGCAATATGGGATGCTCGGTCATCGTCTCCCAGCTGTTCGGCGCGAGAGAATACGGCAGATTAAAGACCGCCGTATCCACCGCCTGCATCTTCTCCGCCCTTCTTTGCGTCACTTTGATGCTTACCGGACTTCTCGGATGCGGCCCGCTGCTTCGTCTGATCCGGACGCCAGAGGAACTGATGCCGGACTCTATGCTGTATCTTTCGATCTATATCTGGGGCCTGCCTTTCGTGTTCTTTTACAACATCGCCACAGGTATCTTTACCGCCCTCGGGGATTCCAGGACGCCCTTTTACTTTCTGGCCGTGTCCTCCACGTCCAATATCGCCGTGGACATCCTCTTTGTAAAAGCCTTCCATATGGGCGTGGCCGGGGTTGCATGGGCAACCTTTTTATGCCAGGGCGTCAGCTGTATCCTGGCGGTCCTTACGGTTTTATTAAGACTTCGGAAGATCCCCGTTCCCAATCAGAAAAAGCCGCCGTTTTTCGACGGCAGGCTTTTAAAAAAGATTCTGATCATCGCGATCCCAAGTATCCTCCAGCAGAGCTTTATTTCCGTGGGAAATATCCTGATCCAGAGCGTCATCAACGGATTTGGAGCCTCTGTCATGGCCGGCTACTCTGCCTCGGTGAAGCTGAATAATCTGGTCATTACCTCGTTTACGACCATCGGCAACGGCATCTCCAACTTTTCCGCCCAGAACCTGGGCGCACGCAAGTATGACCGCATCCGGGAATGCTTCCAGGCGGGCATCAAGATGGTATGGTGCCTGTGTGTTCCCTTCTGCCTTCTGTATCTGTTCTTCGGAAAATATCTGCTGCTGCTTTTTATGGAGGAAGGCTCGGCGGCGGCCCTTGAGACCGGCAGACAGTTCCTGTGGATTCTGTCTCCCTTCTACTTTGTCGTATCGGCGAAGCTGGTGGCCGACGGCATCCTTCGGGGCATCAGCGCCATGGAGCAGTTTATGACCGCCACCTTTACGGATCTGATCCTCCGAGTGGTGCTTGCCTTTGTGCTCTCCGGCCTGACCGGAAGCGCCGTCGGCATCTGGTGCGCATGGCCCATCGGCTGGACCACCGCCACCATGCTCTCCATCTTCTTCTACCGGAAAAAATTCCAGGAAATCAGCCGCCCATATAGTCCGTAATCACGGATGTAAGCGCCGGGAGAATCTGCTGCTTTCTTGAGAGCAGATTCTCCTGGAAGGTATGTTCTTCTCCCTCCTGGTCCGGGAAGGCTTCCAGCGCCCAGGAAGCCCGGTCGCCCCCCGCGTAGACGACGGAACCATTTTCCAGAATACTGGTAAACACCAGCACCGCCAGATCTATCTGCTTCTTTTTGCAGAAGCGCTCCAGCGCCCCGGCGATCTCCTGGGCGTCCCCCCTGGTCTCCCTCGCCGAGGGAATGATGACCTGAGAGATAGAGATCTTGCAGGAATGAATATCGTAGATCTTCCGGTCCTGATTGATCATCTCGTAAAAACTGGTCTTCTCCTGGTTCGCTGTGACGGTAAAAAGCTCTTCCGCGAATTCGTCGATGTCCAGATCCGCCAGCGCAGCCAGGATGTTGGCGTTGGACTTGTCCCGGTCCGTCGTCGTGGGGGAATGAAAGTTCATGGTATCCGACAAAATAGCGCCGAGAAGCAGGCCCGCCAGATTGGCCGGGATCAGCATCCGGTTCTCCCGGAAGATTGTGGCGATGATGGTTGCTGTGGAGCCTACAATCTCGTTGCGGAAGGTCACCGGCTGCGCAGTGGAAAAATCGTTGATCCGATGATGGTCGATCACCTCCAGCACCTTCCCCTTCTCCACCGCGTTCACCGACTGGGAAAACTCATTGTGATCCACCAGAATCAGCTTTCGCTTTTTCGAATCCATGATGTGGTATCGAGATATATATCCCACCAGCCGGTCCTCCGGATCGGTCACCGGATAGACCCGGTAGCGGCTTCGGAGCATCTTGTTTCCCACATCCTCTGCCAGTTCGTTGGAATGAAACGAAATCAGCTTCGTCTTCATGATCCGCTCCACGGACGGAGCAAAATACAGATAACGGGAAGTATTCATACTGCCGTATCCGGAGCGGATGATCGGGCAGTGATGTTCTCTGGCCGCCTCTATGACCTGTTCGTCGACCTCGCCTGCCCACACAATGATCAGTATCCCTGCGCCCTGGGCGATGAGTTTCTTCTGCGCCTCCGTATTGGCCCCGACGATCACAATCCGGTCCTTGACATCGAAGTTTTCCAGACGGTCAAGCTCCGTCATGGCAATGATACTGACCTTTCCATTGATATAAAACTGATCGTCATCATAGATCATGACGCCGTTGATCGTCTTACGGATATTTTCCGCAGGCGTATGAGCCAGAATATCGATGGCCATGGCAGTATCTTCCAGACCGACCACCGCCAGATCGGACTTGGTCACCATCCCCACCAGACGCTGCTCTTCATCCACCACGCCGCAATAAGCATGGTTGTCCTCCTGCATGATTTTCAGCGTCTCATAAATGGTCGTATCCGGAGTGATCGAGACTGGAGCGTCCATGTCAATCTCGGAGAGCTTCATCCTGGCATCCTGCAAAAGCACCGGCTCCGGAAATCCAAAGCGGGAAAGCAGATAACGGGTCTCGCTGTTCAAGGCGCCCAGCCGACAGGGAACTGCATGCACCCCCATAGAGCGCTTGAAGAATGCGTACGCGATGGAGGAGGCGATGGAGTCCGTGTCCGGATGGCGGTGTCCGGTAATATATACCGGATCTTTCTTTTTCATAAGTATCCCCCTTTTTTATAACATCTTTCATTTTATATTAAAGGAAGACTGCCAAAGAGGCAAGCAAAACTTTGATTCACACATTCCCCATCGTTTTCATATGAATGAAAAGAGAGTGTTTGCGGAGCCGCCCTATGAACTGTCAGGAAGCAATCGTATCAGATGACTATGTGGATTTTATATGGAAGATTGATGTGAGATATACCGGAACGGAAGGTTCTCCTTTCGGGGTATGTACCCAGTATGTCAACCGGGACTTCAGTATTTTCTATGTGAGCAGAGACGAAGCAATCAGGGATGAGCAGATGATTCCCATCGGTGATTACGCCATCCCTTACTGCTATACCCAAATGGACACGGAAAGCCTGGAATATACCCGAATTCTGCCGATTCAGAACCAGCCGGCACTCAAGCTCCGGGGAAGCGGAGTTCTCATCGGAATTCTGGATTCGGGAATCGCCCTAGATAATCCGGCTTTCCGGACGATGGACGGTAAAACCCGGGTCATCGGGCTCTGGGATCAAACCGACCAGAGCGGAACGCCGCCGAGAGGATTTCTCTATGGCAGCGCCTATTCGGAGGAAGAGATCAACCGGCTTCTGGAGGAAGGGCAGACGGACCTTCCGGGATCAGACCCCATCGGTCACGGCACAAAGGTCGCGTCGATCGCCGCCGGTTCCCAGATAGAAAACGAGAATTTCATCGGAGCCGCGCCGGAATCCAATATTGTGTTTGTGAAATTAAAACAGGCAAAACCATTCATCCGACAGCTGCATGAGATCCCCCAGGACAGCATCGCCTATCAGGAGACCGATCTGATGCTGGCCGTCCGTTACCTGGATCAGATCGCCACCCAGGAGAACCGCCCGATGATCATCTGCATTGCCCTCGGCAGTAATTCCGGAGGCCATACCGGCAATACGGCCCTGGAACAATATCTGGAGGACTTTGGCAACCGGGCCGGCAGGGCCCTGATCGTCGCCGCGGGCAACGAGGGGAACAAAGGACACCATTTCTTCGGAAAAGTCCCTAAGACCCCTGGATACCTAGATGTGGAACTTCGGGTCGGCGAAAATGAACCGGGCTTTCAGCTGAATCTTTGGGGAAATGCCCCGGGGATGTTTGCGGCAGAGATTACCTCCCCTTCCGGGGAACAGATTCCAAGAATTTTTCCAAGAGTTCTGGAACAGCAGCGATTTGATTTTGTGTTTGAAAATACCATACTGGATGTACAGTACGAACTGTCCGAGGTGGTTTCCGGAGACGAACGCCTGATGATGACCTTCCGAAAACCAACTCCCGGCATCTGGAAGCTTCGGATCTTCTCCTCTGGAGACCTGGAGAACAGCTTCCATATCTGGCTTCCGGTAACCGGCTTCATCACGGACGGCACTTACTTTCTTCGTCCTGATCCGGATACGACGATCACCAGCCCGGGCAATACCCTGCGGGTACTGACAGTAGCCGGATATGAAGGCAGCACCGAAAGTCTGTGGATGGATTCCGGCAGAGGGCTGACCCGCAATATCAACCAGAAACCGGACATTGCTGCGCCTGCAGTGGGTGTATCGGCCATCGACCGTTTTGGAAACAGCAGTACCCTGACCGGAACCAGTGCCTCCGCCGCACTGGCCGCGGGAGCCGCCGCACTTCTGATGGAGTGGGGCATTGTGCAGGGAAATGTGCCGACCATGGACGGTTCCGCTATCCAGCGCTTCCTGATCCGGGGTGCAAGAAGACCAGCCACCTACACTTATCCCAACCGCACCTGGGGCTTTGGCCTTCTGGATCTCTACGGCAGCTTCCGGGCCATACGGGGAATCCAGTAAATGCGGCGCAGAATCTTAAAAAGGGCAGCCTTTTTCAGGCTGCCCTACAGAAAACAGTGACTGTGCTTCTTACTTTTTCTTTCTGGAAGCCCACAGAAAATCATGTGCCGGAAGCGCCACATTTACCAGATCCAGCGCTTCTCCATTCCAGAGATTCTCAAAAGTCCCCGGTTCGTCCATCCATGCAGTCCGGGGCTCGTCGGAGAAATTAAACATTCCGATAAACCGCTCTTCCTCGTTCTCTCTCAGAATGCAGAGGACGGAGTCATCCTTCACATCGTAGGTATAGACCGCCGCATCGCTTCGGAATACCGCTCTTTCCCTGCGGATCTTCTCAAGCTTAGAGAGTCCTTCAAAAATTTGCTGCTGAAGCGTTCCTTTCTCCTTCTTCCTGGAGGCCAGATACCAGGGAAATCCCCCCCGGTGGACGTATCTGGAATCTTCCTTTTTATTCACATCCTCTTTGTAAGTGTAATCGTTGACCTGACCGATCTCATCTCCGCTGTACAGCATGGGAATTCCCGACTGGGTCAGCATGTAAGCGTGCAACATCAGATCCTGCCGGATCGCCGCGGAGAGCTTCTCCTCGTCTTTCTCATACAGCGCGCTCTCTACACCGCACATGGATGCCGTGGTTCCGCAGAAACGGGCATCCTGGGTCACCGGATCATCATTATACAGTTCCCCTCTGCTCACGCTGCCCTCATACCGTCCGGTAAAATACTGATTCAGGAAGCGCTTGTGTTCCACTTCCCTCATCCCCCAGGTATTCAGGGTATCATAGTCCAGTCCCCAGCCGATATCATCATGACAGCGCAGATAATTCAGGAACAGATAGTCCTTGGGCAGACCATTCACAATATCCATCTGTTTTTTCAGCAGGCGCACGTCTTTGGTGGCCACACTGTGCCAGGTGGTCGCCATGGTAGTCACATTATAGAGCATATGGCATTCCGGCTTTTCCACCGTTCCGAAATACGGCACCACTTTCTCCGGCTCCATCACCACTTCTCCCAGAAGCAGCACGCCCGGGCATACGATTTCACAGATCATCCGCATCATCCGCACGATGGTATGTACCTGCATAAGATTCCTGCATTTGGTTCCCAGTTCCTTCCATATATAAGGAACTGCGTCGATCCGGATGATATCCATGCCCTGGTTGGCAAGGAAGAGGAAATTATACATCATCTCGTTGAACACCCGGGGATTGCGGTAATTCAGATCCCACTGATAGGGATAGAAGGTGGTCATCACGTAGGCTCCCATCTCTTCCAGATAAGTGAAATTGCCCGGCGCCGTGGTGGGGAACACCTGGGGAACCGTCTGATCATACCGTCTGGGAATCTCCGGATCTTCGTAGAAAAAGTAACGACTCATATACTCCCCGTCGCCTTCTCTTGCTTTCTTTGCCCACTCATGGTCCTCCGAAGTATGGTTCATGACAAAATCCATACAAAGATTGATCTTTTTCTTATGACACTCCTTCGCCAGCTGATGGAGATCCTCCATCTTTCCAAGCTCCGGCTGCACCTTCCGGAAGTCCGCTACCGCATACCCGCCGTCTGAACGTCCCTTCGGCGATTCCAAAAACGGCATCAGATGAATACAATTCACATTGCAGGAAGAGAGGTAGTCCAGTTTGCGCCTCACCCCTTTCAGATTTCCTGCGAAATTATCAATATACAGCATCATTCCCAGCATGTCGTTGCCCCGGAACCAGTCCGGATTCTGTTCTCTCTCCTGATCCAGGATTCTAAGATCCTCATCCCTTTCTGCCGCATAGGCATACATCTGCTCACACAGCTCCGCAAACATATCGCCGTTGTCATACAACTCCATATAAAGCCAGCGGAGTTCATCGTGATGCCGTTTCAGGCGTTCCTGAAATATCGACTCCATCTTCATGCCTCGTTCTCCTTTAGGTTCTACAATTTTTTAAAATACATCTGATATGCCCGGTACTCTCCCGTCTGTTCCGGCAGCGGAAGACCCGCTTCCATCAGCGCATCCGACGCGAAGAGCTTCCCGCTTTTCTGTTCCTGATAGAAACATCCTTCCAAAAGGCCTTTCAGGCGGATATAGGTTACCGTCATATTTCCATGCACTTCCTGCATCACTGCTCCCGCCAAAACCTCGCAGCCGTCCTCCGAGACGAATTCCCAGGCGCCGACCTCTTCCTGGAAAGGGTCGGTCAGGCGGTAATAACGCCCGCCCCGGATCAGGGACTCATACTGCTTGTATTCCCTGATCTGTTCCCGTATCTGTTCTTTTTCCACCTCCAGAAGGCTTCCAAGATTCAGCTCGTAGCCAAACGTTCCCGCCATGGCGGTGATTCCCCGGGTGCGAAGCGGCGTCAGACGCCCGGTCTGATGATTGGGTACCGCGGATACATGGGAACCGATCGTGGATATGGGATACCCAAAAGAAGTTCCGTACTGGATGCGCAGACGGTCCAGAGCATCCGTGTTATCGCTGCACCAGATCTGAGGCGTATAGTAGAGCATACCCGCGTCAAATCTGCCTCCGCCGCCGCTGCATCCTTCGATCAGCAGATCCGGATACCGCTTCCCCAGACGTTCCAGAAAGTCATAAAGCCCCAGCACATAGTCATGCATAACTCTGCCCTGATCCGTCGTACCGCGGGAATAGCAGTCCGACAGGCTCCGGTTCATGTCCCATTTGACATACTCAATATTGCCCTGGTCCAGCACTTTGCAGATTTCTTCAAATAGGTAATCCACCACTTCTTTCCTGGAAAAATCCAGGACCAGCTGATTCCTGGCCCGCACAGGATTGCGGCCGGGAATCGACAGCGCCCAGTCCGCATGCTTCCGGTAAAGTTCACTGTCCTCGTTGATGCCCTCGGGCTCGAACCAGATGCCGAACTTAAGTCCCAGTCCGTTGATCCGCCGGATCAGGTCTCCCAGAGACTCTCCCAGCTTCTCCTCATTGACATACCAGTCCCCAAGGCCGCTGTTGTCGTCGTCCCGTTTTCCGAACCATCCGTCGTCCATGACCAGCATCTCAATTCCCAAATCTGCTGCCTGCTTTGCCAGTTCATAGATGGAGGCGCCGTCAAAATCAAAATAAGATGCCTCCCAGCTGTTCAGAAGGACCGGCCGGGGAACGTCTTTGTACTTACCTCTGCACAGATGCTCCCGGAAACACCGGTGCAGATTCTGCGACAGTCGTGCAAGCCCCCTGTGGGTATAAGTCAGCACAACCTCCGGGACATGGAAGACGTCACCTTTCTCCAGCGGATAGGAGAAGAGTTCGTCCGACAGCCCCAGAAGGGCACGGGTCTGATTGAACTGGTCCTTCTCCACTTCACCTTTGAACCCCCCGCTGTACACAAAGGACATGGCATAGCAGCTTCCTGCGTCCTCCGTTGTCTCATGTCCCGCAAGAATCATCATGGGGTTGTACTGATGGCTGGAAGTGCCTCTGCGGCTTCCGATGACATGCGCCCCATGTGCCACCGGAATCCGCTGGACATTCCGTTCCATGGCGTGGCGGCCGTAGAAACTGATCAGATCATAATCCCCATACAGCCAGTCAACACATGCCGCCTGCGCCTTCTCCAGATAAATTTTTCCGCCGCCCGCATTTCTTATACACGCGCTCCTGGTAATAATGTCCAGATCCCATAACACCCCATATAATAACGTGATCTGTACCTTGGTCACCGGGTCTTCCATATCGATCGCGAGCGTCTCTCCTTCGTCCTCACCGGCATAGATTGCCGGAAGGCCTGATATATGATACTTTCCTTTCAGAATCCGGTGATCCCGGTAGCGGAAGTCACATCCGTAGGAGCCGTCCGTATTTTTCACAATCACTGCCGGGCTTCTGTAATCGCCCGTTCCCTGACAGGGCAGCTCCTGGGGCAGCACATCCATGGAATAGGTCCGGTCTGCTCCCGCATCATATGGATTTCCCGAGAAACCCCGGTCCGCATAGTTCAGAAGATAGTCCATACACCCTTCTGTTCTGCGCCCGTAATAAAGGTGCAGAAGGAATCCATAGTCGTCCACCTTCATCTGATAGGTTGTATCCTTCGTGTGCAATATGAATGTTTTCTCTCTTTCGGAAAAAATGATACTCATGTTGCCTCCTGCATTTACGTGAATTTGTAACTGTACAGTCCCTTCACAGTTACGTGAATTTACAGATTCAGCCATGCATAGTTTACTACTCATGCATGGCTAAATCAAGCATTTTTGTAACTGTTTTGTACTTTTACAGTTACTACTGTTTATTATTTGACCGCTCCGTTGACGACGCCGTTGAGAATCTGCTTCTGACAAATGATGTAGAAAATCAGAAGCGGCAGAAGCGCCAGCAGGTAGGACGCAAAGGCCAGATTATAGTTGGTGCCGAACTGTGTCTGGAAGGACATCTGTGCCAGCGGCAAGGTGTTCATTCCGCTTCCGGACATAATGACCAGCGGAGTCATCACGTCGTTCCACACGCTCAGAGCCGTAATAACAGCAACCGTTGCGTGCATGGGCTTCATGATCGGGAAGATAATTTTCCAGTAAGTCGTCCAGGTGGTAGCACCGTCCACGCGCGCCGCCTCTTCCAGAGCAATGGGAATATTGACCAGATAACCGGAATACAGCATCAGGTTCATGGGCATGTAGAAAACCACATAACAGATGATCACACCAAAAATATTGGCAATTCCCCACTGTGAGGTCTGTTTTACCAGAGGCATCATCAGGATTGCGAACGGTACGAACATACCACTGACAATATACAGATACGCCAGATTGTACCATTTGCTCTTTGCCTTGTTTCTTCCGATGGCATAACCAACCATGGAATGCAGGACTACGGACAGAACCACGGTAACACCGGTAATCAGAAGACTGTTCCGGAGGGAATTCCAGAAATCCGTCACCCGCATGGCCTCCGCGAAGTTGGAGAAGCTCCAGGTCTTCGGCAGGGACAGGATTCCGGAGATACTGTTGGTCATCTCCGACGGCTGTTTGAACGCGATCACGATGGTCATGTAAAGGGGAAAGATGATCGTGATCAGTCCAAGAATCAGCAGGATCGTAACAGGCATATTATATCTCTCTTTTACTTTCAGGTCCTTCATTATAACTGCTCCTCCTTACTGCTTGTAAACTGAAGCTGTGCTACCGAGAACGCTACGATAATGACAAAGAACAGAACCGCATTGGCACTCTGGAAACCGAACTGTCCGCCTGCCATACCGTTGTTATAAATCAGGAAGGAGATGGACTCGGTACTCTGTGCCGGACCGCCTTTGGTCAATGCCATGATCTGGTCGAACACCATCAGAAAGTTCTTGCCGGACAGTACCATGTTGATGCTGAAAAACGGGATGATCAGCGGGAAGGTCAGGCTCTTGAAACGCTCCCAGCCGGTTGCTCCGTCGATGGAGCCCGCTTCATATACGTCCTCAGGCACCGTGGACAGACCGGATATGTAGATGATCGTGTTCATGGCAATGGCCTGCCATGCACAGACAGCCACGATACCGACCCATGCCCAGGTGGAACTTGCAAGGATACTGGTTGTATTGAACAGCGCCGGAATAATGTAGGTAAAGAAATAGTTGAAGATATAACCTACAACCAGCGCGCCCAGAATGTTGGGAATGAAGTACATTCCTCTTAAGGTGCTCTTGAACTTGATCTTACTGTTTAGGCCCAGCGCCAGAATCAGGCTGATCACATTGGTCACGATGGTCGCTGCCACTGCCATCTTCAGAGTGAACAGATAGGATTTACCCACACGACCGTCCTGGAACAAGTCGATATAGTTCCGAAGACCAACCCAGTCATAAGTACCGTATCCTCTGAAGTTCGTAAAACTGTACATCACACCCTTGATCAAAGGCAGGGTATTAAAAGCGAAGAACAGTGCGACGATAGGAATCGTCATCAGCATAAACGTTTTTTTTCTGTCATTGGCATTTTTCATGTCTTCTCACTCCTCTCCCTCTACTGATTGCCGTTCTGTGCGTTGTAGTCTTTCACCATCTGGATGATATCGCGGTTATAGCGCACCCAGTCCGTATCAAATTTTGTAAGGAAGGCGTCCACATCCTGCTCAATCAGGAAGGTCTGGATCTGCGCGTCCACTGCCATCTCAGACGGATAATAGTGATCCTGATAATCTGCGATCTTACCCTCTGTGATGTACTGTGTCATACCATCCAGATTCGGCGCCAGTGTGAAGTCTCCCGATTTACAGGGAACGGCACTCTGATCATCCAGATACATCTGCAGGTTCTCATCTGCCAGAAGGAAGTTCAGAACTTCATAAGCCGCCTCCTTTCGTCCCTCATCTTCACAGGCTTTTGTGATGCAGAACTGCAGGTCCACGCCGGAGTTCAGAATCTGACCGTTCGGATCGCTGCTGCCCGGCGTCACGAAGGAGTCAATATCCATATCCGGATTTACCGATTTGATCTGAGGTACTGCGTAGCTTCCGATGGCGAACATGGCCGATTCTCCGTTGGCAAATGCAGTACAGGCGTCATTATAGCCGTAGGCGAAAGGCCCGTCCTCTCCATAGCTCACCAGCGTCTGGATCTTCTCCGCCACTTCTCTGTATTCATCAGCGAATACGGTCTTTCCTGCATTTACCTGCTGACAGACATCCGCGGGGGCCAGGTCCACGGCCAGCGAATTCCAGGGCGCCAGACAGGTCCATGTATCCTTAAATCCATAGTAGAACGGAAGGATTCCCTCTGCCTTGATCGTATCACAGAGCGTGATCATCTCTTCCCAGGTCGTGGGGATCTCCCATCCGTGCTCCTTGAACATCTCACGATTGTACAGGATACCAGCCGCGTTCGCCACATAGGGCACGCCGTAGGTTCCTTCTGTGGGGACAAATTCAAGTCCTTCCAGGATGTCCCTGTATCCCTGATTGATGTCTGTAATACCCGGATAATCGGATACATCTGCCAGAATTCCGGCATCGATGAAATAAGAGTAGTTGATGTCGCCGCCGATTCCCAGGATGTCCGGATAATCCTCCCGGATAAATCTGGTCTTCAGGATCGTCATGGCATCATTGGGAGAATCAATCTTCAAGAGGATATCGTCATGAGTTTTGTTAAACTCCTCCTCCAGCTGCTCGAACACATCCACCGCCTCCGGTTTGTAATGCACAAGCTCGATCACGATCTTGCCGTCTTCGGCTTCACTGCCTCCGCAGCCGGTCAAGAACATGGAAGCGGGCAGTGTACATGCCAGTAGAAGGCTTATCATCTTTTCCCTCTTTCTCATCCCATTTTGCTCCTTTCTTTGTTGGATGTAACACTGATTTTTTGTGAGTTTATTATAACATCCCAAAATGCGTCTATAAATACCATATTTTTTCCTATTTTATTCCATTATGCCGCTTTTTTCGATTATAGAAAAAATCATATAGCATTTTGATATATTTTCCGTTATACTGATTAAAAACAGACCTTAGACAAACTGCACAAAAAATATTGGAGGCCGCTCACATGAAGGACATTTTATTCTCCATATTTCCCAATGAAAACTTTGTCGATCTGAACCTTTATCAATTCGGATGGGAGCGCTGCGCGCCTTCTCACAGCTTCGGCCCCGCCGCCCGCTCCCACTATCTGTTCCACTATGTCATCTCCGGCACCGGCACGCTGAACGCGGACGATTCTTCCGGCAACACCAGGATCTACCAGATCAAAAGCGGTCAGGGATTTATGATCTTTCCTCAGCAGATCAACACCTATATTGCAGACCGGAACCTTCCCTGGGAGTACGTCTGGATTGAATTCGACGGACTTCGGGTCAAAGAAGCCGTCTCCATCGCCGGACTGACCCCGGACACGCCGGTCTATCACGCCCATTCCCGGGATCTTCGGGAGACCATGATGCAGGAGATGCTCTACATTGCCCGGCACGGCGACATGTCCCCTTTTCACCTCATGGGACATCTGTACCTCTTTCTGGACGCGCTCACCCGTTCGATTGCGCCTGTACGTCTCATCGCATCCAAGCCTGGAAAACTTCGGGATTTTTACATTCATGAAGCCCTGTCCTTCATTGAGCAGAATTTTCAAAATGATATCTCGGTGGAAGACATTGCAGACAACTGCGGCCTGAATCGAAGTTACTTCGGAAAGATCTTTAAAAACGCAGTGGGACGAACGCCTCAGGATTTTCTGCTGAATTACCGTATGACCAAGGCCGCGGAGCTTCTGAAGCTGACGCCATTGTCCATCGGCGATATCAGCAAGGCCGTGGGCTATGACAACCAGCTTCATTTTTCCCGGGCATTCAAAAATATCTACCACCTGTCGCCAAGAACCTGGCGGAATCAGAATCAGATGACCTCTTAAAAGGCATGAAAAAGACAGGCCATTGAAAAAGCGCTTTTGCTTTCTCTGCCTGTCTTTGTTTTTTAACCTCTTGAACGGTCGATCTTATTACGGATCTCCTGCATCTGATAATCCAGCTGTTCGATGGAATCTGCACAAAACTTTAACTGCTGTACGATCTCCCCCGCATCGTCCACATCCTTCTTATATTTCAGCTTGTGCTCCAGGCTTGCCCAGAAGTCCATGGCGATGGTGCGGAACTGTACTTCCACATTCATATATTTGACTTCTCTGGACAGAAAAATGGGCACGCTTAAGATCAGATGGAGGCTCCGGTATCCGTTGGGCTTCGGATTCTTGATATAGTCCTTCTCTCTCACCAGATGGATATCCCCCTGTTGGCTAAAGAGTCTGGCCAGCCGGTAGATGTCGTCCGGAAAGGAGCAGATCACCCGAATCCCCGCCACATCCGTCAGATGTTCCCGGATGCTCTCCACCGTGAAAGGATATCCTTTCCGTTCCAGCTTTTCGGAGATGCTCTCCGGCGACTTTAACCGGCTTTTGATGGACTCGAAAGGATTGCGGTTATACTCCTGTGAAAATTCTGCGTTCAGCACATTCAGCCGGGTTTCTACTTCCATGATCGCAGAACGATATTCGGTCATCAGGGCATTGAAGGGCTTTGCCTCTCTTAACTTCTCCGCCTGCTCTTGAATGATCTGATATTGTCTGTTCAGAGTCGCCTCCTGTTCTTTGATCTTCTGTTCCAGCTGATTCCTGCACACGAACAGTTCCACTGCATTTTTTACCCGGTTTTTTACGATGGAGCGCTCGAAGGGCCGGTGAATGAAATCCGAGATTCCAAGTTCAAAGCACCGATTTTCAATCTCCACCCCATATTCACTGCTGATAATCAGTACGGGTATGTCTTTCGTCTGTTCGTTTTCTCTCACCCTGGCCAGAACGGAAAGTCCGTCCAGCTTCGGCATAATCAGATCCAGAAGAATGGCGTGAATCTTCGGGCCGCACTCCTGAAGCTTCTGAAGGGCCTGCTCTCCATCCTCAGCCATCTCTGTCTCGTACTCATCTTCCAGCAGTTCACGCAGCAGTTCACGATTCAGTTCCGAGTCGTCTACTACCAGTATCTTTTGCATAATAATCCCCTTTTTCTGCGCAGCGTTTTCTTCCCCGCTCCGGGGGACGAGATACTGCATACGCCTTGCATATATGTCTATTGTATGCATTCTTGGGGAAATGCGCAACAGGAAAATGTATAATATGGGAAGGATTTGTTCATTCTTGGTATTCAAGATATCCCGAACACTCCGGACGCCCGTCAGGCTCTGCAATTCCTTCCAGACCCCGCTCGCGCTTAGTGAAGGGACACAGCGGTACTAAGTTCGTGCGGCGCGTACCGCTTGCACTCACTAAGTGCCGGTGCCCTTCAATGGGTCTTGCAGGAACAGCAGAGCCTGACGGGCTGGTATCTGGCCTGCCGATTAATGATCGGACCCCTATTGATGGGAGGGTAAACAGGATCAGGATGAGGAGGCAGGTTCCTCCAACCAGAACAGCATATCCCAAAAAGGTCCGGCTGTCTTGACGGTGAAGTACAAGGAGGTTCACAGCGGGGAGCAGCAGGACGACCAGAAAATACCAGAATACCGGTGCAAGAACATTTCTCCTGGAACCGGGACGGATCAGATATTCTGTCAGCCTGTATAAAAACAACAAAGAACCAAAGTAGACGAAGACTCCGATGACTGTATGAAGTCTCTCTGCTGTCAGACAGCCGGGCAGGAGTCCCGTCTCCATAAGTAGCGGCGGCAGGTCGATGGACAGGGAGATCCGGACGCCGTTGACAAATACGGTGTACACATATGCCAAAACCGGACTGCTTACAGTCCAGAGGACTCTCTTTTTCCCGGTGCCCATATCGTGCAGAAAGGAAAAAAGCAGCATCCCCCCAGCGATGATCAGAAACTGTACGCCGGAGCAGGAGGGAGCGATGAGGAATCGGAGGGAGTGGTTCACATACCCGGCCCCCGGCAGCCAGGCGAAGGCGTGACCGCTCAGGACCCGCACCCACCCTGCCACAGGGGCCAGTATCCAGCGCAGGCCGTCGCTGTCCGCCTGACTGTAATAATACCTGAGCCCCGCCATCCACACGCATCCGACTACATAGTAAATACCACAGATTTTACTTTTCATAAACAGCTTTTCCTTTTTTTCCAACACATGCCCACAGCCAGAATCAAAAGCGCCATCCCTGCCAGAACTCCTTCCTCCGGTTCCGCGCCGATCAGGTAACCTCCCACGGAAAGACCGGACACCCCCTGGGGCAGCGGCGACGGCTGATCTACTTCCTCACTGTTTCCCTCCGGGTTGCGGACCGTGTCCAGAACCGCCACAAAGGAGGTGTAGGGAGTCAACATACTGTAAGAAAGCCCGATGGATACAATCTCTTCTCTGGTCTGATCGTCCACGGTGGCGAAGCCGTAGGCTGTCAGTTCTTCCACTTTCTGCCTTGCCCAAAGGTAAGAGATGGCCTCATGGTCCCCGGAGAGCGCCGCCCCAGACACGTCGATCTTTTCCTCATAGTCTTTGTCTCCGGTCTTCCCCGTGATGCAGATGGTTCCTTCCAAGGCTCCTCTCCATTTACCCAGAAGGACGATGGGCTTTTGGGCGAACAAGGCCGGTAAGTTCGAAGTCCCCAGATCATAGGCATCAAATCCGTCAAAGGACACCTGAATGTCCGTCAGGAGCGGCGCTTCCATGTAGGTGCGGAAACGCTCCGCCGTCTCTTTCGTCTCTTCTTCCTCCGTCACCACGAAAGCCTCTCCCATCCCTGCCCTGGCGATGCCTTCCATCAAGGAACGGTTGACGGAACTTCCGATGCCGAAGGAGAAGAAGCTTGTCTCCTCCTGATGGTCTTTGATCATCCCGAAGATCTCCTCCTCGTCCGAGAGATATCCGTCGGTGATCACCACCACATTTCGGGCAAGTCCCTGAGGTCTGGGCGTATCAAGGGCGTCCGAAAGCGCCTGTGCAAGCTCCGTGCCCCCGCCGCCCTGCTGCAGGTCGATCAACTCCATCGCGCATCGAATGTTCTCTTCGCTGGCCTCCACAGACTGAAGGGACATCTCCGACACCAGATCCGAGAACAGGAACAGGTTAAAGCGGTCCGTACTTCTTAAGTTGCTCACCATGTTCTGGATCAGTTCTTTGGCAGTGTCTAAAGGATATCCGTTCATGGACCCGGACACGTCCAGAAGAAAGAGATATTCCCTGGGCACAATGTCCTCCGGTTCATACCGATCCGGCGGCTGCATGGTCAGCAGGAAATAATTCTCTTCCTCCCCTTCATAAAGCATCAGTCCGGAGCTTACATCCTCCCCGGTCATCCGATACTCTAAGATGTAATCCCTGTCGCCCGCAAAACCTCCGCCATCCTTCAGCGTGATCTTTGCCTCGGAATTCTGTTTCCACTCCACATCGGTCTCATGGGTGCTGCAGACAAGGTCCTGAATGGGAACGCCAGCGGAAAGACTGACCGTAATGTCATAATCGCTGTCCGGAGCAACTCCTTCTTCCAGATACGGGGTTTCCACCCAGTCGTCTGCCTCCGCTTCTTCCTCCTCCACTGCCCCCGCGTATCTGGGACCGACCACCGTGGGAAACACAAACTGATACGTCCCCTCTGAAGACTGGATCAGCTCCGTATAGTGCAGTTCGATGGAAACGATGTCCCCCGGCATGATGTTCGCCACGTCCATGGTAAAGACATTGGACCTTTTCTCTTCTAAAAGAGACGCGCTTTTCCCTTCGCTCTTTGCCTCTTCAAAGTCCTGCTTTGCCTCTTCCTTTTCTTTGATCACCGCCGTAACTTTCTGATCGCCGATCTGCATGGTCATCCCGTGGACCGACACTTTTGTGGAAGCCGGAAATACATAGCTGGCGTTGATCGGACGTTCTCCTTCATTGGCATAGGTCTGTGTTACAAAGGTTTCGGCAATGGTACCGTTGATGTTCGTCCGTACCTCGGTCCCCTTTAGGGGCAGACGGTCCACCGAAGGGTCCCCCTCCGAAATGAAAAAATAGGGAGCGAGGGTCACATCCTCATCCTTTTTCTCCTCCGCCGCACAGACAACTGGGCTATACAGGACAATCATACAGATTACCAGTAAAAAGCTTATTGTTCTTTTCATGATGCACCTCTTTTCGGTCAGTATACGAGTGTTTTTCTTTCTCTACAGGATAACGGACCGGCGCATCAGAAGAACATCAAAAGCACATCAAACATGCATCATTTTCGGACAGCAGGACAGCCTGCAAAGTCTCCTCTGCAGGCCGCCTTTGTTCTGTCCGGATCAGGTAGCCAGAAGTCCGGCTGCCCGAAGATTGGCCAGAAGGGTATTAAATTGTGTCAAAAGTGTCAACTGGGTCGCATCCGCTACCGCCGCGGCGGGCGTGACGGTTCCGGCAGGACCCGTGGCTCCGGTGGGGCCCGTCGGACCAGCGACTCCGGCAGGACCCGTGGCTCCGGTGGGACCCGTCGGACCAGCGACTCCGGCAGGACCCGTGACTCCCGCAGGACCCGCAGCTCCCGCAGGACCCGCAGGCCCGGTCGCTCCGGTGGGACCGACTGCTCCGGCGATCCCGGCAGGGCCTGTGGGGCCGACGGCTCCGGCAGGACCGGCAGCTCCGGCAGGACCCGTGGCTCCGGTGGAGCCCATGGGACCCGTCACTCCAGGGGGTCCTGCAGGTCCCGTGGGGCCGGCAGGTCCGGTGGCTCCGGTAGCTCCGACCGCTCCGGCGGGACCCGTAGCTCCGGTTACCCCGGCAGAACCCGTGGGACCGGTAGGGCCAATCGGACCCTGGACTCCCTGCAGGCCCTGAGGACCCTGGGGACCCGTGGGACCGATCTCACCTGCGGTTCCCGTAGGACCGGCAGGACCGGTGACTCCGGCGGGACCCTGGATTCCCTGCAGACCCTGAGGACCGGTCGGTCCCATGGGACCCGTGGGGCCCATCTCGCCTGCCGCTCCCGTGGGACCGGACGGGCCGATGGCTCCGGCGGGACCCTGGATTCCCTGCAGGCCCTGAGCGCCGGTGGGACCCATAGGGCCGGTCGGGCCCGTCTCGCCTGCTGCTCCCTGAGGACCGGCAGGACCCGTAGGACCAGTCATACCGACTCCAGCAGGACCCGTGGGACCCTGCGGGCCCTGAATTCCCTGCAGACCCTGAGGACCGGCGGGACCCGTGGGACCCATCGCACCCGGGTTACCCTGGACTCCCTGCAGACCCTGGGGACCGGTGGGGCCCATAGAACCCTGCGGACCCGTTGGTCCCGGAACACCCGGAATTCCCCCTGGACCGGTGGGGCCGGTGGGACCGATCACGCCCGCCGGTCCCGGAACACCCTGGGGCCCCTGCGGACCTTCCGGCCCCTGGGGACCTGCCAGCCCTCCCGGACCCATGGGGCCCTGAGGGCCGGTCGGTCCCGGACATCCTCTCGGACCCTGAGGACCTGCCGGTCCCGGACACCCTCTCGGGCCCTGGGGACCGGTTGGTCCCGGACAACATCTTCCATTCTGCTGTCCCTGACAATGACAGGAATTATTCTCATAATTCCTTCCAAAAAAATCCATCATCCTTCGTCTCCTTATAAGTCTGTCTTCACTACATAGATTATGCAGATCGTCCCAGAGCGTTCTTATTCCATATTGTGAAAATATTCTTCATTTTTCAAGTATTCTCTGCCGTAAGGTTTGTAGTTTCCTGCCATTTTATGGCACACATACGCTTTTTCCATTTCCCCCATCTGACTGTAGCAGACCGAAAGCTGGACACAGGGAATATATCCGTAGCACTCCTCCTGCACAAAACCGCCCCCCTGGTCTCTCCTGCGGGCGCGAAGAGCCGCCTCATACCAGAATGCCGCCTGCTCAAAGTCTCTGCGGTCCGCATAGTGCTTTCCCAGGTCGCAGCACAGTTCACCGCCCGGCGCACGGTACATAAGCCCCCGGTACAGATACTGAAGTGCCTTTTCTTCTTTTCCAAGCGCATAGAGACAGTAGGAAGCAAACCTGCAGGCCTCCACCTGATTTTCCAAAAATCCATCTTTTCTGTCCAAAAAAAACAGGAAGCATCCCACTGCTTCCTCGTACCTTCCATGATAATACAGTTCCCTCCCATAGTAGA
The DNA here is from genome assembly GCA_910584945.1 of uncultured Lachnospiraceae bacterium. Taxonomy (GTDB): domain Bacteria; phylum Bacillota; class Clostridia; order Lachnospirales; family Lachnospiraceae; genus Hominiventricola. Next base: position 58,595 of record CAJUDY010000009.1, read on the forward strand.
ACAGATCCCGCGCCGAAAGGACCTCCCCTTCCGTCCGCATCCGTTCATAGATCTTTAAATTCCGGTCTCCATAGATCTTCTTCCGGCTGCGATGCTCCACCCGGATGTCCAGATACTCCACGTTTCCATGCACTTCCATAGCCTCATGTACCCGTCCCTTCCACCGGAATCCCCGGTCGCGCCGCACCAGCCGCTCCCGATAGTAGCAGAAGGTCTCCCTCCCCTCTTCATCCATTCCCGCCGCGTATTTCATCATCACCGCGTCCGCACTGCCGTCCGCCTGCTCCTTCCAGGCAATCAGGCGGTCCCGCTCCCCCTTTGTCATCACATCGTCTGCGTCCAGCCACATGCAGTAATCCATCCCGGCCCGGGAAAAGGATGCGTTCCTCGCCGCCGCAAAATCATCGATCCACGGAAAGTCATACACCTTCTCCGTGTAGAGCGACGCGATTTCCTTCGTCCGGTCCAGAGAACCGGTATCCACGATCACCATCTCGTCCACCGCCTCCCTCACCGAATCAAGACACCGGGCCAGCACCGCCTCTTCGTCGCGCACAATCATACATAAACTGATCGTAACCATCTCTTTTTTCCTTGTGTGTTGAGGTTTCTTTTATATGTATGCCGCAGAGGGATGGAAAATGCTTTTACAATAAACGCAAAAGCCCCCGCACCTTCTGCATCTCATCGGGTATCCGAATCTTCCTTGGGCACTCTTCGAGGCAGGACATCCGGGTGCAGCTTTTGCAGTGAGCGGCGCTTTCCTCGATTCCCATCTGAAGCTTCCGAAGAGCCCAGTAGTCTTTTCCCATGAAATAATACTGATACTGCCGGAAGACCGTGTGGATCTCGGTTCCATAGGGACAATGGCATCTCTGGCAGCGGTCGCAGGGAATCGGCGTGTACGTTTTCTCCAGCACTGACAGGACTTCTTCAAAAGACAGCGGCGCTTCCCCGGCTTCCGCACCTCGTTCCATGGCGATCCTTACCTGTTCTTCGGTGCCGACACCGACCAGGGCGCAGGACACCGGATAGGACAGCACCCCGCCAATCAGCGTCTCTGCCGAAAAATAGGCCGGAAGGAGCCCCGCCGCGTAGACCTTGTTGACCAGGAATCCCTTCTCCCGGAAGGTGTCTTCCTTCCCGATCCGTTCCAGCATCCCCCGTTCTAAAAGATTGCCGCTTCCCTGCAGGACGTCCACCCGGCAGTCCCTCGCCCCCCGAAGCAGCGTATCATAATAGTGGGACGCAATCCCCGCAAAGCGAATCCGTCCCTCCTCCTTAAGCTCCGACAAAGCGTCCAGAGCGCCGCCCGCCCGAAACACTTCCTCCTCGTGCTCCCCATCCACTTGATGGACAAAATAAAGATCCGCGTACGTCCCAAGATTCTCACAGGACGTCTCCACCGCCCGGTAGATCTCGTTGCCGTCAAAAAACCGCGCCTTGTCCGAGAGAATCAGCCGCTCTCGTCCCACCCGGGCGGCAAACTTTCCAAGCTTTAGCTCTGCGTCCCCGTACTCCGGCACAATCGCCGTATCAAAAAGATTGCACCCGAGCCGAAACGCCGCCTCCATCACCCAAAGCGCCTCTTCCTCCTCCAGATTATAATAATCCGGAAGCACCGGCACACTCCCTTTGAGCACCGGAATCGTCCCAAACCCCACTTCTGACACCCAAACTCCCGTCTTTCCTAACCTTCGATAACGCACAACTTTCTCCTCTCAGACTCTCCCGCACCCCACAAACGCCCGCTCCTCCACCACAACCCCCTCCGGCACTTCCACCCTGCTAAGTCCCTTACAGAACCCAAAGGCCTCCTTCCCGATCCGCTTCACTGTAGAAGGAATCCGAATCTCCGCAAGACTGTGGCACCGATAAAATGCCCGCTCCGGGATCTCCCGAAGCCCTTCCGGAAGCACGATCTCCCGAAGAGCCGTACAGTGCTCAAAGGCCCTGATTCCCAGCTCCTGAAACGCTTCCGAAAGCTCTATCCGCCGAAGACTGCCGCAGCCCGAGAACGCCATGGCCTCAATCCGCTCCACCGAAAAGGTGCCGGACACCTCCCGAAGCCATTTGCACCCGGCGAAAGCCCTTTTCCCGATCACCCGCAGCGACTCCGGAAAGATCACCTCCGTCAGAAGGTTGCCGTCCTCAAAAGCGCCCTCGCCGATGGCCGTGATCCCGTCCGCCAGAAGCAGTCTGGAAAGATTGCCCGTGCACTCGACAAGCGTCCCGTCCGATTCGGTCTTGAAGCAGTTCAGACGGTCCGTCACCGCCTGCCTGGCCAGAGGCGGCAGTTCCCGCTCCCGATCCTTTAAGCCGGTAAACGTCACCTTTGTCCCGTCCGGAAGCGTCATCTCTTTTAAGAAAATACAGTTCCGGAACGCATACTCCGCCACCCGCACCCGGTCAGACAGAAAACAAATCTTCTCAATCCCCAGCCCTCCGGCAAAGGCCCAGCCGCAGATGAATCGGATCCCCTCCGGGACCACCACCTCGCCCTGACATCCGGAGCCGTCCAGCAGCATCTGACGGACCGTCACCAGAGGAGACTGTTTTCTCTGCTCTTCCATCCAGGCCGTCCCATGGAAGGCTCTGGCTCCGATCTCCTCCACGCTTTCCGGAATCTCCACCTCCTGAAGCATCAGAACGTCCCGGAACACTTCCGCCTCAATCCGCCGGATGTCATAAGGGATCTTCACCTTTCTCCCCGCTCCCCGATAGCTTTTTAGAATTTTTTCTTCTTTCACCTGAAAGCAGGACAACGCGCTGAAGAACAGCTGCCGAACCATCTCTGGAAACCGCTCTGACAGAAGATCTCCGTAACCGGTGAATTCCCATCCTGTCCCCTGTATCCACACCCTTTGAAGGGCGGTACAGCCGGAAAAGGCATATTCCAAAAGCCGGATATGCTCCCCGATCAGGCAGATCTCACAGAGGTTCCCACAATCCTCAAAAGCGTGGGCTTCCACACAGGCCCCTTCTCTTAACTCCACCCGGGTTAGATGATCGCAGTCCTCATAGGCATATCTTCCAATCCGGCGAAGCTTCCCGTGATCAAAGCATTCCAGCTTTCGACAGCCGCAGAAGCTTCGTTCCCCCGCAGTCTCCGCCAGTCCGCAAATACAGCGCAGAAGCAGACCGCAGCCTTCCAGAAGATGGGGCGCCAGATCTTTCACATTCGGAAATTCCGCCTCCTCAAGAGAGGTGCAGAAGGCAAAAGCCCCCTCTCCCACCTCTCCTGCTCCGGTCCTGATCCTTTTCAGAGCGCAGCATTTTTCAAAAGCCCGATCCTCGATCCGGAAAAGCCCCTCCGGCAGTTCCGCCTCCAGAAGGCCGCTGCAGCCAAAGAACGCTCCCTCTCCGATCCGTGTCAGGCTCTCCGGAAAGATCACTTTCTGCACCCGCCGGTTTCCGGCGAACGCATAAGGCCCGATCCCCGTGATCCCTTCCGGCAGTTTCACCGTTCCTTCGCAGCTTCCGCCGGACACCGCCACCCGGCCTATGATCAGCGGCCCATGATCCGAGACACTCCAATAACCGGTATCCTCCAGCGCCCGCTCTCCCATCCACAGCTCCATGGATACCGGATATTTTTCTAAAGAAATGCAGCCCGCAAAGGCCTCCTTTCCCATCTCTTTCACTTCCGAAAGCTCCATACGGCGCAGCTTCTGACAGCGGTAGAAGGCCCGTTCTCCCACACTCTGCCAAATATCCTGCGCTCCTTTGTCCACCGCCTGGAGTCGGACACATCCGCTGAACACCTCCGGCTCCACATGAGAAAGCCCCGAAGGCCAGCTCACCTGTCGAAGATTGGTGCAGCCCTTAAAAGCCGCTTTTCCAATCCACCGAACCTGCTTTGGCAAACCGATTTCCTCCGCCTTTTGATTGCCGTAGAAAGCGCCCCCCGCCACGATCCGGTACCCGGAGGAAAGAGTGATCTCTCCTTCCAGCTCCCGCCCGTCCCAGAAGATCTCGCCCGTTTCCTCTCCCTCCCGAAACTTACGAAGCCACTCGGAGAGAAACGGCGTCTCCTCCCACGCATTCCTCCCAGCGGACCGAAGGGTCTTTGGCAAAGATACCCTGGTAAGCGCCGTGCAGCCCCAGGCCAGCCGGTCCGGCACATGCTCCACTCCCTCTTTCAGCACCAGGGTTCTCAGCTTTTTACAGTCGCCGAACACCTCCTGGCCAAAACGACTGCCATCAGAACCGATCGCCGCCCTTTTCACACCGCTCTGTGCAAAGGCCAGATCCTCCACCTGGACGGTTTTTTCCGGAATGCTGATCTCTTTTAACCCGCCGCAGCCAAAAAAGGCCATGGACCCGACGGTCTCAACACTTTCCGGAAGCGACAGTTCCCGAAGAGCCGAACACTTATAAAAAGCCTGCTCCCCGATCTCCCGAAGCGGTCCTTCAAAGGTCACTTCCCTCAGTACTTTACAGTGCTTGAAGGTCTCCGGCTCCACTTTTGCCACCTGCCCCGGCAGACGCACGCGGATCAATTTGACACAATTCATGAAAGCACCAACGCCAATCCGCAGCATTTTTTCCGGTAATACAACCGTCTGCAAAAGCAGACAGTCCCGAAAGGCATACGCGCCAATCTCCCGAAGGCTCTCGGGCAGAATGACCCGGTCAATTGCTTCGTTGCCCGCGAAGGCCTCCTCCGCAATCCGCTCAATTCCCTCCGGAACCACCACCCGGGACTCCGACCCCAGATATTGAAACAGCAGCTTCCCGCTGATCCGGAAGTTGCCAAGCACCTGTTTTTGAATCTGCCGCACCAGCTTCGGGATGCGCTCATCCGACTGCTTTTGAATTCCTGTAAATTCATACTCCGGCCCGTCTCCAATCCGGACGAACTTTAAGGAAGAGCAGTTTTTGAACGCATCCTCTTGAATCTGTACGTCCTGACTCTGAAAGCTCACCCTTTCCAGACTGATACAGTTACGAAAAGCCCGGCTTTCAATCTCTTTTAGAGACGCCGGAAACCGGACTGACAAAATTCCCCGGCGGTCGAAAAAGCAGCTCTTCCCAAGACGCTCGATGCCCTCTGGGATCTCCACATGCTTCAGATTCGTCAGGAACCGGACCAGACACCGGCCGTCTAATTCCATCATGCGAAGGACGTCCACCGCGATGGCGTGAACCAGAGGCGGCGTCTCCTTTTCCCCCGTCACCACTTCCACCGCATTGGCGATCCGGTAACGTTCCCCGCCCGCATACGCAATCTCCCTGATCTTCCCGCATCCGGTAAACACGTCGCAGATGCAGGACTCCTGAAGCTCTCCGGAGATCTCCAGCTTCTCCAGCAGTACATCATTGATAAACACTTGCTTTCCAAGCCTTTTTACTCCCGGAATCCGCGCTTCCCTCAGACTGTCACAGTAGAGGAACACACAGTCTCCCAGTTCCTCCACCGTATCCGGCAGTAGGATTTTCCTAAGCCCATGGCAACGGTGGAAGGCGTAATCTCCCATGTAGTACACTCCTTTGGGAATCTCAATCTTCTCCAGCTTCCTGCAGCCTTTAAATGCCTCCGGCATGATCCTTAGAAGCCCACGGGGCAGCATTGCCCGCTTCAAAGATACGCACGCCTTGAAGGCTCCCTCCCCGATGGTATGGACGCCCTCCGGCACGACGACCACTTCCTCCCTGCCGGTATAAGCTCTAAGAATCCCGTCTTCGATCTCAAATCTTTCCATCCTGCTGCTCCTTATTTAAGTTCCGCATCCGCCCTCTCTCCGCCCCGGCATCTGGAAGCATTTTCCTTCACTTCATTCCGTAAAATTCTTCCGGGCTCCGCTCGGGTAGATGCTGTTCTTTTAGAAAATTTGACACTGCTCCGAAAAAATCAGCGCCAACACTTCTTTTAATTCTCCGATACTTCCGCTCCGGTACAGCCGCTCTTTATAACGCTTTGTGCCCCTCCGCTTCTTCATCATGTAGGCGGCAAGCTTCCGCATATAGGCCAGCGTGAATGTCTCGTCATAATGACGGCTGGTCAGCTCCAGCTGCTCTGTCACGATCTGATACGCCGTTTTCCCGCAGGGTTTTCCGGTCAGTTCGCTGAAGATAAACGGATGCTCCAATCCGTAGCGGGCCGGCATCACCCCGTCCGCCCCGGTCCGCTCCATCATCCGCTCGGCGTCCGCCGCGGAAAAAATCCCTCCGTTGGCAATTACCGGTATGCGGACTGCCGCCTTGGCATTCGCGATCTCCCGGTAATAGGGCTCTCCATCATACATCATACTTCGGCTTCTGCCGTGAATCGTGATCAGATCCGCGCCGGAGGCCTCACACATTCTTGCAAATTCCGCCGTGAACATCTCCTCCTCCCGGACACCGGTCCGGCACTTAACCGTCACGATCTTTCCGCTTTTCTTACACCCCCGGATGATGGCCGACGCTCTGTCCTGGTCCAGCATCAAAGCACTCCCTTCTCCGCTTTTGAACACATTGGGAACCGGACACCCCATGTTGATGTCGACGATGTCAAAATCCCGCAGAAGCTCGCTTCCCGCCATCTGCTCCATGACCGCCGGATTGCCTCCCAGAAGCTGAACGGCCCGGATTTTTTCCTGCCTGGTAGTAAATAAAAGACGCTTCGTCGCCAGATCTTTGTATTTCAGCGCATTAGCGCTGACCATCTCTGTAAAGCAAAGCCCCGCCCCCAACTCATAGGCCAGCATCCGGAAAGGATAACAGGTATAGCCGGCCAGCGGCGCCATCAGTACATTGGAAGGCAATAGCAGATGCCCCAGGCGGATTTTGCGTATCTCCAAGGCCCATTCCTCCTTTCCCATTCCAAACGGACATGTCTGCCGACACAGACCTCACCAAACATCTATGCCCATTTGGCTTACTTTCACCATAAAAAGCAGCGGACCATCCGCTGCCGCACATATTAGCTACATGTCCACAAAAGCAGATGATCCGCAAAAATTTTCCCTCACTTCGTTCCGTAAAATCCTTCCGGGACTCCACTCGGGCAGATGCTGTTTTTTACTACTTTTGGCGCTGCCTAACCTGTGATCGTTCCTCCGCCTGCTACATAGTCTCCGTCGTAAAAGACCACTGCCTGTCCCGGCGTGACCGCCCGGACCGGTTCTTCGAAGATGCATTCCGCCTCGTCTTTTCCCACCATGCGCACCCGGCACATGGCTCCTCCATGGTTGTAGCGGATCTTCGCCAGCACCTGCATCTCGTCTTCCGGCGCTTCCACCGCCATCCAGTTCAGACAGTTTGCCCGTAAGGTACGGCAGAACACATCCTTTTCCTCTCCGATCACCACTTCGTTGGTATCCGGACGAATCCCGGTCACCACCACGGGCCTTCCCATGGCAAGTCCCAGGCGTTTTCTCTGACCGATGGTATAGTGGGTAATGCCTTTATGACGACCGATCACCGTCCCGTCCGTCCACACAAAATTTCCTTCCGGAATCTTCCGCCCCGCGTGTTCTTCGATAAAACGGGCATAGTCCTTGTCCGGCACAAAGCAGATCTCCTGACTGTCCGGTTTGTGCGCCACCGAAAGCCCCAGTTCCTCCGCCATCCGGCGAATCTCGTCCTTCGTGTAGTCGCCCACCGGCATCAACGTGCGGGAAAGCTGCTCCTGGGTCAGATTGTAGAGGGCATAGGTCTGGTCCTTTGCCGCCGTCAAGGACCTTTTCACCGCATAGCGACCGCCTGCCAGCCGCTCCACCCGGGCGTAGTGTCCCGTGGCGATATAGTCCGCTCCGATCCCGAGGCTTTTCTCCAACAGAGACTCCCACTTGACGTATCGGTTACAGGCAATACAGGGATTCGGCGTCCTCCCGGAGAGATATTCTTCCATAAAATAGTCGATGACCCGCTCCTTAAAATCCTTCTTAAAATTCATGACATAATGGGGAATTCCCAATCGATAAGCCACCCGCCTGGCGTCTTCCACCGCGCTTAAGCCGCAGCAGCCTCCGTTCTCCTCCATCTTCTTGGAGTCCTCATCCTGCCAGATCTGCATGGTCACTCCCAGGACCTCGTATCCCTGCTTCTGCAAAAGCCAGGCCGCCACAGAGGAATCCACCCCTCCGGACATGCCCACAACGACTTTTCCCTTTCCCATATCTAGTACTCTTCGCTCTCCTCTTCTTCCCCTTCATGGATATCCGACTTGGGCTTTTCCAATCCTTCGATCTTGATCCCGTGCTTTTCCGCATAATCCCACAGCGCCGCATGGATCGCCTCCTCCGCCAGAAGCGAACAATGCACCTTCACCGGCGGAAGACCGTCCAACGCTTCCATCACCGCCTTATTGGTCACCTTCAGAGCCTCATAGATGCTCTTCCCCTTCACCAGCTCCGTCGCCATGCTGCTCGTCGCCACTGCCGCCCCGCAGCCAAAGGTCTTAAACTTCACATCCCGGATGATCTGGTCCTCATCAATATCCAGATAAATCCTCATAATGTCCCCGCACTTCGCATTTCCAACCGTGCCAACCCCGCTGGCATCCTCAATTTCCCCCACGTTCCTCGGGTTCTGAAAATGATCCATCACTTTATCACTATACATTCGCGTTTTCCTCTTTTCTATCATAATATTGGTAACTATATTTTTATATTTTATTTATTTCGGGACATCTTCCTTCCCTCTATCCCAAAACTCAGCGGAGATTCTCTCAAAACCTTAAGCTGTCACATGGCAGCGTCCTTCAAGCCCCAGCCTGTCCTGAACTGACGCTCTTTGAACCTCAGTCTGTCCTGGATTGACGTTCCTGAAAGACCTATTGGAGGGCGCCGGTCCTTAGGGTGCGTCTTTTGCACCCTTAGTACCGCTACGTCCCTCCACTAAGTGCGAGCGGGATCTGGAAGGAATATCTATCCAGGGCAGGCGTCCGGTTTAGTCCTCACCGTGCCCAGTTATTCGCCACCGCGTCACCCCGCCGTGCAGCCCTCGATTCCGCTTCGCTCCATCTCGGTCACGGGCTTCGCCCTATGTCAGTCATCAAGCCCTTCTGCTTTCGTGCAGCACGATGCAGCCGCTCTTGATGACTGCCGCACGACTCATTGCCTGCGTGTAAAGTCTTCGTAAAGCGGCGACATCTCCCGGAGCCTCCCCACAATCCTCTTGATCGCCTCCACCACAACATCCAGATCTTCCTTCGTCGTCTCCTCGCTCAGCGTCAGCCGCAGCGATCCATGGGCGATCTCATGAGGCAGCCCAATGGCAAGAAGTACATGGGACGGGTCCAGGGAACCGGACGTGCAGGCAGAACCGCTGGAACCGCAGATTCCTTCTGTATCCAGCATAATCAGCAACGATTCCCCCTCCACGAACTGAAAACTAAAATTCGCATTGTTCGGAAGCCGGTTCGTCCGGTGCCCGTTCAGCCTGGTGTAAGGAACCTCCCGAAGCACCCGGTCGATCAGATAGTCCCGAAGCTCTCTCTCCTTTTTGGTGCGCTCCTCCATGGTCCTCATGGCTCTCTCCACCGCCGCTCCGTATCCGATGATCCCCGGCACATTCTCCGTGCCCGCCCGACGCTTGCGCTCCTGGGCACCTCCGTGGATGAAGCTTCGGATTTTTACCCCTTTGCGGATATAGAGAAATCCAATGCCCTTGGGCCCGTTTAACTTATGGGCGCTGGAACTTAACATGTCGATATTCAGCTCATCCACCTGAATCGGAAGCTGTCCAAAAGCCTGAACCGCATCGGTGTGGAACAAAATGCCATGCTCCCTCGCAATCTTTCCGATCTCACGGATGGGCTGTATCGTCCCGATTTCATTGTTGGCAAACATGACGCTGATCAGAATCGTCGTCGGCCGGATTGCCTTTCTAAGTTCCTCCAGCTTCACCGTTCCGTTCTCATCCACATCCAGATACGTCACCTCACATCCCTGCTTCTTAAGCCAGTCTCCGGTGTGAAGAACCGCATGGTGCTCAATCTTGGTGGTGATGATGTGATTTCCCTTACTCTTGTACGCCTCCGCCGCGGCCTTCAGCGCCCAGTTGTCCGATTCGCTGCCGCCCGCCGTAAAGTAGATCTCCTCCGTGTTCGCTCCAAGCGACTTCGCGATGGTCTCCCTGGCCGCGGTGATCGCCTCCTTGTTCTTCTGGGAAAACTGATACACACTGGAAGGATTCCCATACAACTCCGTAAAATATGGAAGCATGGCCTCCACCACCTCCGGCGCAGTCTTCGTCGTCGCCGCGTTATCCAGATAAATCAATCTTTTCTCCTCTGCCATATTCTCTCACTCCTTTTTCTCACAACAAGATCCTGGGGTCTTATTCTTTTCTGATACCTTCTGACTCTCTTTTACCAGATCACTGATCTTTATCTCATCCACCGTCCGGTTGATGCTGTCGTTGATCCGCTTCCATACATACTTCGTCACGCAGACATCCGCCCCGCCGCATCCGTTCTCCTCGTCAAGCCCCGGACAGTCCACCGGATTCAGATTCCCCTCCAGCGCCCGCAGAACGTCTCCCACAGAGATTTCCCATGCCTCCCTGCTTGGAATATAACCCCCGCCCGCTCCGCGCACACTGCTCACCAGCCCGGCCCGCTTAAGCTTCGCCAGCAGCTGCTCCAGATAGCTCTCCGAGATCCTCTGTCTGACTGCGATACTCGCGATCGACACCGGTTCCTCCCTGCTGTGCACCGCCAGATCCACCATCGCCCGCAGACCATATCTCCCCTTCGTTGATAATTTCATCTTCACCTCTATTGAAAGTTCCGCATCTCCACTCCCAGAGCCCGGCGTCTAGATTAATTTTCATCCGCTTCGCGTCCAAAAATCAATCTGGGCTCTGTCCGTTTCGACGCTGTTTTAAAGCCCCGCATCTCCGATGCCGTTTTTAATTCCGACTATTTTACTCGGATTTCGTTTTTGATAATACCACCTGCAACCAGTTCTGTCAAGCACCCCCGGCGAATATATTACAAAAAAGAACATCCTCGCATTTCACAATGGCTCACAATCCAGTCCGCCGTGGGCTGATGTTCCTGAAGGACCCATCGGGAGGCGCCGGTCCTTAGGCACTTACGTGCCTAAGAACCCCTACGGGGAACGAAATACCCCTTCGGGGTATGGCGTACCGCTGCGTCCTCCCGCCTAAGTACCCCTTCGGGGCATAAACTCCCGTGGGGTCCGGAAGGAATATCTGCCCGCGACGGGCGTCCGGGTAACCGCTCACCCGTCGTGAAATGTAACGAGCTTTCATTGTATGAGACAATTTTCCATCTTTTTAAAAGGCACCCTCATCCTCACCCTCGCCGGCCTTCTCACCCGCTTCCTCGGATTCTTCTATAAGATATTCCTTGCCCAAGCCCTCGGTGCGGAAGGAATGGGAATCTATCAGCTGATCTTCCCGGTCTTCTCCGTCTGCCATGCCCTGACCACTTCCGGCATGGAGACCGCCATCTCCCGCTACACCGCCTTCGCCAAAGACAGCGAAAAAGACTCCTGGCTTTACACCGGACTCTTCCTTTCCGTCGCCGCCGCCTCCCTGACCGGATTCCTTCTGTGGATCCAGTCCCCCCTGATCGCGGAGCACCTCCTCCATGAAACCCGCTGCGAGCCGCTCCTCCGTATCCTGGCGGCCGCGGTACCGCTGTCCTCCATCCACGCCTGCTTCGCCGGAGCCTATCTGGGCCGAAAAAAAACCGGTATCCCGGCAGCCGCACAACTTTTTGAACAATTTTTACGCATCGGAACCGTATGGCTTCTGTGCAGCATACGGATGCAGCAGGGCCGGCCGGTCACCCCGTCCCTGGCCGTCTTCGGACTTCTGGCCGGGGAAGCCGGCAGCGCCCTTTTCATGCTGACCTTTGCAGGCGGCGGACGCGCATCCCTCCATCATCCAAAGAACAGCCTTGCAAAATGCCGCTCTCTTCTTCGGATGGCCCTTCCCCTGACCGGCAATCGGCTAAGCCTCACCGTCCTCCAGAGCGCGGAAGCCGTGCTGATCCCCTTAAGCCTGCAAAAATCCGGCCTGACCACCGCAGAAGCATTAAGCATGTACGGCATCCTGACCGGAATGGCTCTTTCTTTCTTGATGTTTCCTAACGCGGTGACCTCCTCCATCTCCGCCATGCTGCTTCCGGTCATCTCGGAAGAGCAGGCCAAAGGCAACACAAGGAATATCTCCGCCACCATCGAATATACGATCCAGTTCGGACTGGTCATCGGCGTCCTCTGCATGGGGATCTTCCTCCACTTCGGAAGCCAGCTCGGCGCCATCCTGTTTCACGAACAGCTCGCCGGGGAATTCCTTGTCACCCTGTCCTGGATCTGTCCGGTCCTCTACCTGACCGGGAACTTAAACAGCATCCTCCATGGCCTCGGAAAAACCTCTGTCACCTTTTTCAACCAGCTGGCCTCCATCCTGGTCCGGATTCTGTTTCTTGTAGGCTTCGTCCCCCTCTACGGAATACAGGGGGTACTCTGGGGACTGCTGGCCAGCCAGCTTCTTCTGTGCCTTCTGGGCATCCGGGCGGTGGCTCCCTACGTCACGCCCACTCTGGGGCTTGACGTCGTGATCTTAAAGCCCCTGGCCGCGCTCTTTTTGTCCATCGGAGCCGTCGATCTCTGGAAACGCCTGCTTCCCGCTGTGCATTTTGGGCATCCGGCACTGGATCTCATCGCCAACATCGGGATCGTATCCCTCGCCTACTTTGGCGTCCTCTTTATACTCGGCGTTTTCCGGTTCCTGAAACGCACATAAAGGCTATTTCTCCGGTTCCAGATGACAGATCCTGGTGGAAACCCGAAGGAGAAGCGGCATGCTGTGGCTGACAGCCAGAAGCCCGATCTCCCGGCGGCTTACCTCTTCCACCAGAAAATTCCAAATCTGGCTCTGGGTGATCAGGTCCAGCATGGTACTGATCTCGTCCGCCAGAAGGAACCGGGTGCGCTTTCCCAAAGCCCGGGCAATGCAGAACCGCTGCATCTCCCCGCCGGAGAGCTCTGCGGGAAACCGGTTCAGCCAATCCTCCTCGATGCCAAGGCCCCGTATAACACGCTCTTCCACCTCGTCCCCTTCTTTTAGCACTTCCCGCATCCGAAGCCTCGGATTCACCGCCTGCTCCGGATGCTGCCAGATCATCTGCACCGGGCAATACCCTTTATAATCCGAGAGCGGAACGCCGTCAAGCAAGACCTCCCCCGCTTCCGGCCGCTCGTAGCCGGAAAGAATCTTGCAGAAAGTAGTTTTGCCGAATCCGCTGGGCGCCGCAATGCCCACCCGCTCATGACTCTCGATCTGCAGGCTGAAATCCTTCAGAATCTGTCTGGTATCCTTTCCATAGCGAAAAGAAATATTTTTTGCCTCAAGCACCATATCTTCTCTCCATCGAAAATTCCAGATGTTCGATCTTCGGATGCTGCTCTGCCAATACGCAGCGCACATTTCCTCCCTGTACCCGGCTCCAGGGAATTTCCTCCTGGCAGGCCTCCGTGCAGAATTCGCATCGGGGACCGAAGGGACATCCCTTTGGCAGGTCTTTCACATAAGGCTGCACCCCTTCGATACACTGGAACCCATTCTGGGGCAGCGCCCGCCACAGGGCTCTGGTGTAGGGATGACGCAGGGTCTCCTCGGACCGAAAGTCCGCTGCCGCCGCGTCTTCCACCGTAGTTCCCGCGTAGAATACCACCACCCGGTCCGCCACTTCCAGCGCCTGCTCCAGGTCATGGGTGATCAAGAGCACCCCGGCCCCCTGGTCTGCCAGTTCCCGAAAGTGACTCATGACCCGGCGCACCATCTCCATATGCAGGCCCGGCGTCGGTTCGTCCGCGATCACCAGGCGGGGATTGCCCATGAGGGCCGTGGACACCAGCACTCTCCGGTTCATGCCGCCGGACAGTTCAAAGGGATAGAGCCCCTGCACCTCTTCCTTCAGATGATAGCCCCGGAAGATCCCATTCAGCTTTTCCCGGGATCTTTTGTCCTTTTTCCCTTTCCGGATCTGAGGGCCGATCTTCATAAGCGGGTCTAAAAATGCTACACTCTGGGGCACCAGCACGATCTCGTTGCCCCGAAGCTCCTTCTGCCGACCAGGAGTTAAAAGCTCCCCGTCATACCACAGTTCTCCTCCCATAGTGGCGTTATAGGGCAGAATGCCCAGGATGCCGTGGGCCAGAAGACTCTTTCCGGAGCCGCTGGAACCGACCACCGCCACCATCTCGCCCTCATGGACCTTTACGTCCAGACTGCGGATCACCGGCAGCCCGGTCTTCTGAAACCCTTTCTCATATTGTTCAAAGGATACGGAAAAGTTCCGGATATCCAGAATCACTTTTTTCTCTTTTCTCATTTTACTCAAAATCCCCCTTATTTGTGCGCGCTTCCCGGGTCTAACAGTCTCCGAAGGCTCTCCCCCGCCACGTCAAAAAGCACCACCGTCAGCACCAGCAGAAGTCCCGGGAAAAGTGCCAGCCACCAGCGGCCCATGGCCAGGTATTTCATACTTTCGGAAAGAATAATTCCAATGGCCGGCTGTTCCGGCGGCAGTCCGAATCCCAGAAATGTAATACTCGCCTCATGCAGAATCGCGTGAGGAAAGGTCAGAATCAATCCTACTAAAAATTGCGGAAACAAGTGCGGAAGCATATGCTTCCAGGCAATTTCAAAGGAACTCACCCCAAGCTTCCGCGCGGTTTTGATATAAAGCGCCTCCTTAAGCTGCAGCACCTCCCCCCGGATCAGCCGGGCCAGGGAGGTCCAGTGGGTGAGCGCCACACCGATGACCACACCTTTGAACCCCTTACCGCAGGCGTAGGCGATCAGAATCAGGAGCAGAATATGGGGAATTCCCATCACCAGATCAATGATCCAGGTAATCACGGAATCCGCCAGCTTTCCCATAGTCGCCGCCGCCACTCCCAGAAGCAGCGCCAACACCGAGCTGACTCCCGCCGCCAGAAGCCCGATCCGGATACTGACCGACAGCCCGGTCAGCGTCCGAAGGAACATATCCCTGCCCAGCCAGTCCGTCCCGAAGAGGTAGGGAATACCGGGCCCCAGGTTTTTCCTGGAAAAATCTGTCAGCAGGGCTTCTTCTGAAAACACCATACCCGCCAGAGTCACCGCCGCCAGAAAGGCCACCGCCATACCGAAAAGCAGGGCCGTTTTCATCCTTCCATTGAAGCCCCTCATACTTTGGCGCCTCCTCTTCGGATTCTCGGGTCGATGATCCCATATAAAACATTGGCGATCAGATTGCCCCCGAACACAAAGGCCGCGCTGATGACCGTGATGCCAAGGAGCAGCGGAACGTCGCTTCCGAGTCCGGCGGTCACCGCCGCCTGTCCAAGGCCCGGATAGGAAAAGGTCTGTTCCACCAGCACCGATCCGCCGAAGATCTCGCTGATGGAGGCGAACTGCAGGGTAATCGCCGGAAGCAGCACATTCCGAAGGGCATGATTTTTCACGATGTCCCAGGTACTCTCCCCTCTGGCTTTTGCAAAGAGCACATAGTCGCTCTCCATGATCTCAATCATCTTTTCCCTGGTGTGAAGGGTGATATTGGCGATCCCCGTGATGCTCAAAGTCACCGCCGGCAGGATGGCGTGCTGTATCCGGTCCGCGAAGGTGACTCCCTCTGTCTCCACCCCGATAGGCACGCTAAGCCCGATGGGCAGCACCTTTAACCAGACCGCAAAGATCATCAGAAGCACCAGAGCCAGCCAGAAAGCCGGAGTGCTGGCGATCAGCAGGGAATATCCCTTGATGATCCGGTCCAGAAAGCTTCCTTCCCGGAGGCCTGAGAGAATCCCCAGCACAAAGCCCGCGAGCCCGGACAAAATCCAGGCAATCGCCATCAGCCACAGGGAATTACTTAGCCTGACGCCGATCACCTTCGCCACCGGCTGACGATACAGAAGGGAGACTCCCATATCGCCCCGAAAGAAATCTCCGGCCCAGTGGAGGAAACGTTCCACCGGAGGCTGCCCCACCCCCCAGTAGTCCTTAAGCTTCGCGATCTGCTCCTGACTCATGGACCCAAGAGCCGCCTGCCCCACATTGGCCTGCAAAGGATCAATGGGGGAGATGCTCACCAGGGTAAATGCAACCGCGCTTACGAAGAAGAGAAGAAGCAGCATCCGCACCGTATGTTTTCCTATAAACACAACATATTCCTTCAAGTAACACTTCCTCCCAAAAATAACTACTTCCATTCCCACTGATCCACGTTGTTGACGATGGACCATCCGTGCCCGTGAGGATGAAGCTTCTGGTCCGCCACTTCTAAGTTCTCATCCGCCCAGTACAGATGATCGATGTTGCAGAGCCAGATCCAGGGGATATCCCCCTCCTGGGTGATGCCGGTGGTCCCGTCCCACTGAGCCTTCTTCCAGAGCTCGTAAGAGTCCTCCAGAGAAGTGGCCGCGAGCGCCTCGTCCATGTACTGATCCACCGCCGCGTTGGCATAGGGAGAATACTCCGCCGTGCCGCCCTCCAGGGTATGATAAATATTGTAAAGCTCCATGGGCGTGTGCGCGCCCCATCCCCACATCAGCGGCTCGCTCTGGGCTCTTACATAGGCCGTATCCCAGCCCACGCCTTCGATGGTCACATCAATGCCCAGCTCTTTTAACTGGTTCTGGGTATCCGCCGCCAGCGCCTGACGAACGGAATCGTTGGCGGAATAGAGGATGTTCAGCTTCGCCTGCACCCCGTCCTTTTCCCGGACGCCGTCCGGACCCATCCGCCAGCCGGCTTCGTCAAGAAGGGCCGCCGCTCCCTCCGGATCGTAGGAAACTTCCGCCTCTTCGTTGTACCAGGGCATCTTGTCGCACACACTGTACGCCGCCGTCCCGTACCCGTTCAGGACATTTTCGATCATCTCTTCCCGGTCAATGCCGATGTTGATGGCCCTGCGGACCTTCACATCGCTGGTAAAATCATTCCCCACCGGATTGCCCTCCGCGTCCGCAGACGCCGGTACCGCCGGAAGATTGAAGCCCCGGTTGTCCACCGATTCGTAAGACAAAAGCTGATATCCGTTGATCACCTGATCCGAATAGGGCGCCGCCGTATAGGCCAGATCCACCTGTCCGGCCATGGCCGCCGCATAGGCTGCGTCTTCCTCCATAAAAAGGATCGTCACCTGCTTCATCTTCGGCTCCTCCCCGTAATAATCCGGATTCGCCTCGAAGATAATCTGCTGCCCCTTGTCCCACTGCTTCATGATATACCGGCCGGACCCGACGGGATGCTCCCCGTAATCCGGGCCGTAGGCATGCTCCGGCACAATCCCCACAATCGCCATACTGTAGGGCCAGATGGAATAAGGCTTTTCCATCCGGAATTCCACCGTTTTCTCATCCACCGCCACGGCCTCCTTCAGCATCGTAAAGTCGTTGACCGTACTGTTGGCCTTGACGGTATTGTAGGTAAAAGCCACGTCCTTTGCCGTCAGGGGCTCCCCGTCCGTGAATGTGACGTCGTCCCGAATCGTCACGGTCCAGGTCATCCCGTCGTCGCTGACCTGCATGTCGGTGGCCAGATCATAATCAATGGAAAGATCCGTGGTAGTCACCGTGAGGGTACTCTGAATCAAAGGCTCATGGACATGCTCCCCGGCCCCCCATCCGTAGGTCGGATCGAACCCGGACTCCGGCTCCGACGTGGGCCCCATCACCACGATCACCGAGTCCTTCTTCTCCCCGGCTTCGCCGGTACTCTCTGTCACGCTTTCTTCCGTGTACTCTTCCGGTACCTCCGAAGGCGTCTCCGTCTTACTGCCTCCGCACCCCGTTGTATAAAAAGCTGCGATCACCGCTGCCAGCAAGATTCCATATGTCTTTTTTTTCATCGATAGTCCCCTTTCCTCTGTAACTGTTATTATTTTAACGAATGTTTGACCGCCGCACAAGCCGGGTGGGGGGATATATTTTCATTTACAATCCAAAAAACTTATACTATACTTAAGTGAATGGTTTTTTAAATAACAACAAAGGAGAATATCATGGGATTCACATTCAATAGAAAACTTCCGATTCCAAAAGAGATCAAAGCAGATTACCCGCTCTCCGAGAAGGGCGCCGCCGTAAAGGCAAAGAGGGACCAGGAGATCCGGGACGTGATCACCGGGGCTGACGACCGGTTCCTCATCATCGTCGGGCCCTGCTCCGCGGACAACGAGACCGCGGTCATGGACTATCTGCACCGGTTGGTTCCGGTACAGGACAAGGTCAAGGACAAATGCATCATCATTCCCAGGATCTACACCAACAAGCCCCGCACCACCGGCGAGGGCTACAAGGGCATGGTCCATCAGCCCAACCCGGAGACCGCTCCGGACCTCTTAGAGGGACTGATCGCCATCCGCAAGCTCCATATCCGCAACATCGAGGAGACCGGCCTGACCGCCGCGGACGAGATGCTCTATCCGGAGAACTGGTGGTATCTGTCGGACCTGCTCTCCTACGTGGCCGTGGGCGCCCGCTCGGTGGAGGACCAGCATCACCGCATGACCGTCAGCGGCTTCGACGTCCCCGCCGGCATGAAAAACCCCACCAGCGGACATATGAGCGTCATGCTGAATTCCGTGGTGGCCGCCCAGCACGCCCACTCCTTCATCTACCGGGGCTGGGACGTGGACACCACCGGCAATCCGCTGGCCCACACGATCCTCCGGGGCGCGGTAAACAAGCGGGGCGCCGTGCTTCCCAACTATCACTATGAGGATCTGCGCCTGCTCTTTGAGCTCTACTCCAAGACCTCGCTTCAGAACCCTGCCTGCATCGTGGACGTGAACCACTCCAACTCCAACAAGCAGTATCTGGAGCAGATCCGCATCTCCAGGGAGATTCTGAACAGCCGCCGCTACAGCGGCGATATCAAAAAGCTGGTCAAAGGACTGATGATCGAGAGCTACATCGAGGACGGCTCCCAGGGCATCCACGACCGGGTCTACGGCAAGTCCATCACCGACCCCTGCCTGGGCTGGGAGAAGACCGAGAAGCTGATCTATGAGATCGCGGAGAATTGCTGATTCGGAAAATTTTCATAGAATATCAAACCGACGGGCAAAGAATGATCTTTGCCCGCCGTTTTTTCACCGGAAAGAGATCCGGTGTCCCTGTTCTTTTTCCTTCTCCAGCTGATAAATGCCTGACAGCGCCGGTTTTTCTTTTTCCGGCTCGTACCGATCTCTGCTGCGCCTTACCGAAGCAGCGCCTCCTTTCGCCGCTCGAAGTTCCATACTCCAGCAACTCGCAGAGCAACCGCGTCTTGTTCACAAAAAATCTGGTAGATGTGATCCTTTTATATGCTTCATATGGTACCGCTGTATTAAGAAATATTCCCATGCTGACATCCTTCCCGGAATACACATGCTCTTTTGTCCTTATTATAGAGAGTTCTTATTTTGCTGTCAACACGAGGAAAACCCTTGTTACAGAATAAATCATGGAGTACAATAAAGGAAATACCAGATGCGGCATACGCGTCTGTCGGAGGAAAAACGAGTTGAAAAAGAATGCAGAAAAAACCAATGTCATGCGGGTGCTTGACCAGAAAAAGATTCCTTATACCAGTTACTGCTACGCAGATACAGGAGTGATCAGCGGCGTCGACGTCGCTTCGGTCCTCAAGCAGAATCCGGACCAGGTGTTCAAGACCCTGGTGACCGCAGGAAATTCCAACAATCACTATGTGTTCCTGGTACCGGTTCAAAAGGAGCTGGAACTGAAAAAAGCCGCCAGGGCCGTCGGCGAAAAAAGCATCCATATGCTCAAATCCAAAGACCTGCTGCCCCTGACGGGATATGTCCACGGCGGATGTTCCCCCATCGGCATGAAAAAGCAGTTCCGGACCGTAATCGACGCATCCGCGGCAAATTTTGAAACCATCCTGTTCAGCGGCGGAAAGATCGGTTATCAGGTAGAAGTTCCGTTCGAGGAACTGAAAAAAGCCTTCCCGTTCGAACTGGAAGACATTACCGATTAGAGGAAATGTAAGGAGAGCCGCCAAATGATCCATATACTGCCCCGTTTTGATGACAGAATTGTTTCTGACAAATCTCCCGAGGAACTGTTTCTGATCCTGAATTCAGTAACAGATACCAGGAAGACCGCGTTCTCTATATCTTCGAACGCGGAATTCATCGGAAAGATGACACCTCCGAATTTCAAAATCGTCTCTATCCCTAAGATCTACCGCCGGAACTCCTTTCTGCCGGTGATCGAAGGAACGATCTGCATCGAAGGAGACCGGACGGTTATTGGTTTAAGGTTCCGTCTTCACTGGTTTGTGCGCATTTTTTTGACCATCTGGTTTGGGATGGCAGGATTTTCCTTTCTGGTGGGGCTTCTCCTTGTCCTTACAGAAGGTAATGTGGAATTCATGCTCACCGCCGCCCTGTTTGTTCTGCTCGGACAAGCGCTTGTAAGAAGCGCCTTCTACATACCGGCCAGGAAGACGGCGGCACGACTTAGGGAGTTACTGGGCCAGCCATAGAGACCTCCCTTTCCTGGGAATCACCCGTCTCTCTCACACTGCCGTCCACTCTACCCGCTCCGCCTCAAATCGCTCCGGCAGCACCAGATTTTTCTGCATCTTTCCAAGAATCTCCTCCGGGACCCTCGCCGCCCGGTTCCGGTTTCTTTGCAGCTGCTCTTCAAAGGAGGTCTCCAGATAAACAATGCGCACGGACGCGCGATAGTTCTGAAAAAGCCGCACCTGCTTTTCCCGAAGGGAGGGCGTCAGACTGGTGGCATTCCACACAAAAGGCTGTTTCTTTCGCAGGTACTCCTTTGCCCGCTCTCTGGCGGCTGCCGCCACGGGCCCTTGGGGCTCTGTAGGCGATACCCCAAACTCCCGGCGCAGTTCATCCAGAGAGACCATGGGCAGATCAGGAAAATATTCCCGAAGATAAGTATCCTTTCCGGTACCGGGAAGTCCGCTAAGAAGTACCACCTCTCCCCAGGTGTCGTCATAGAGTTCCTGGCCGGGAACGATCTTCCGCCCGGACAGATACGCGTACTCCGCCCGGGGCGACGGGAAAGAAAAGGGCCCCTGAAGACAGGCGCATTCTTCCGCCAGTTCCCCAAAGAGCCGGACCATTTCCACCGATTCTTCTATACGAGGATAGATCCGTCCCCGGACGTCCGCCTCTGCCAGGATGCGCAATAACTCCAGCGTGAAATCCTCTGTAAGTTCCCCGTTTGCCGCGATCTTATAAATTCTTCGCTCCGGGTCCGCCTGATCCAGGATGTGCGTGGGCACCGAGTGATAACGGATCAGCTGGCAGACGGCCTCCCGGAACCGGATCTCTTCCATCTTCCCTCCAAGTCCCAAATCGACCCGGAAGAACTCCCTGGCCATCCGGGCGCCCACCGCCGTGTGGTTCGGCGACACCAGACATCCATCCTCCAGTCTGGTACAGGGAATTTTGCCGATATCATGAAAAAGCGCCGCCAGAAAGATTTCCTGCCGCAGCCTCTTTGGAAGACTCCGGAAGGATTCCATGGACGTCAGCTCTTCGCAGACCATCCGGGTATGGGTCCACACATCCCCTTCCCCGTGCCAATTTGGATTTTGCCAGGTTTCCGCCATTCTTTCAAAAAAACTTTTGCATGAAGAAGCGCTCCACGCCTCCCAGTCGATCTTCCAGTCCGGACCTTCTGGTACCAGAGACAAAAGCTTCTCCCACTCGGTCACGTCCTCACCTCCGGTAAAAACAGTTCCTCCACAGACCCCGCAAGCTGATTCGGCACGATGGGCCGATCGATCCAGTGGGATTCGGAGGCCAAGATACACTGCATAAAGGACGCCCGCACATACTTCAGGCGTTCGGTCACGCATCCGCCCTCTTCCACTTTGATGTACAGTCCTTCCATCAGCCCGGACCCTTCCGTCTCCCGGCACTGGCGCTCCCCGTCAAGGCCCTCTTTTTCACAATACGCCCGCAGGCGCTCCATGTGTCCCGGCCGAATGTAAAGAGAGGGACCGATCAGGTCGAGAAGTTCCTTCTGATCAGAAAAGCTTCCCGTCTTCAGCACCGGCACCGACACCACCGGCATCCTGCAGGTCAGCGCTTTTCTGGACGGCGTATCCAGGAATTTTCTTGTCTCCCGGTCCAGAATGTCAAATTCTAAAAAGTAATGGGGCAGCGCGTCATAATAGACGCTGTGCTTTGCGTACATCCACTCCCCGTACATCACATACCGGCTGCCCAGTACCCGGTAAAATGCCTCTCTGTGAACATTGGCCCACTGTTTCAAAAGATTGTAGTGCCGTTCCCGATAGCCGCCCGTCAGATAATGGCCTCTGCTCTGGAGCAGCAATTCCCCGTTTTGGTCAAAAGAGACGGCCGTGTTGGCTCCGTCACATTTTTCTTCCACCACCAGATATTTCCCCTGAATATCAGAAAAAGGAATCTGGCTTAAGTCCTCATCCCCCGGCTGGAGCCTGGAGCCGGAAAGATGGGGTGTTCTTGGATATTTGATTAGTTCCATTACTTTCCCTCACTTCGTTCTGTAAAATCCTTCCAGGGCGGCGTTCGGGCAGATGCTGTTCTTATTATCGGACATACCGCTGGATAAAGTCAAGAACAATTTTCCGGGTCTCCTCATATCCGTTGGGGGTGTTGAACCGGCGTTCGGGGTGCCACTGCAGCGCCAGAATCTTCATCTCTTCCGACTCAAAGGCTTCCACGATCCGGTTCTCCTGATCGATGGCCAGAGGCGCAAAGCAGGGGGCCAGCCCCTCCTCGAAGATACAGTCCGCATGATAGTTGTTCACCCAGATGTTCCGCTTCTCTTTCACCAGCCATACCGGATGATCCACTCCCCGGGTGCGTTCCGTGGGAAGGCTGGGGTGGTACCAGAGCTTGCCGCCGAACATGACGTTGATGTACTGCATACCCCGGCAGGTGGCGATGATCGGTATCCCGTGGGCCACGCAGTAGTGAATCACCTGCTCCTCCATCCGGTCCCGATTGGGCTGCAGCTCATCTTTGTGAGGATGGTCATAAAGGGAGGGATGAAGAGAGCCGCCGCCCACCACGATCAGCAGATCCCGCTTTTTGTTGAACAGCATCTCTACATTTTTGGTGAAATTCGAGACAGCTTTCGGAATAAAGCCCAGAAGCTCATAGAACCGGACATACCCGGATTCCAGGATATCCACCGGATCTCCGTAGGAATTCACTCCTTCTCTCTGGGTAATCAGCGCACTTAAATTCCGATACTGGATGCCCTCCTCGATCTTGCCCGCCCGGCAGTCCAGGGTCAGATAACTTAAGGAAGATACATAGTGGTAAATCTTCTCCCCACATCCGATCGCCGCCGGAATCTCAAACTCCGCACAGCGGATGGCCATATGAGAGGCGGCCCCTCCAAACCTGGTGATAAATCCCTTGATGCCTTTGGCAAATACCCATTCGTATCCCGGGTCCGCCTTCGGTACTACCACGATCTTATCGTGAATGTCCGCGTAAGGCGTTTCCTCTAAGAGGACCACTTCCCCCTCCACCTGCCTGGTGGTGATAAAGTTCGGCCTTGACTCATAAACTTCCACCGCCTCCAGGCTCTCTCTGCCGAGGATCACCTCCGGCAGGGACAGCTCCCGGAACTGCTGATACCGCCGATGGCGCTCTTCAATCTTCGCTTCCAGCCGGTCCCGGAACTCATCCGCCGACATATACTGAGGAATCTGAAAATCCTCAATCTCCAGCCAGGACAGATCCTGTCTGGCGATCTCCAGCGACGTTCCCGCAAAGACCAGAAGCTCCAGAATCAGGCTTAACGACTTTGTAAACTCAAATTTAAAATATTCCCGCTGTTCGATTGCCTGACGGATAAAATGCAGAAGTTCCGCCGCTCCCACATGAAGCTCCGCTTTCTGGATCGCCTGTTCCAGACGTTCTCCCAGAAGGGCGTCTGCCCTTCCTTCCGCCTTTTTCTGCCTTCTGGAAGGTCCCGGCCGAAAATTCATCTGATCATACCGCTCGGTACGAATATCATAGGTACCCACCCGGAGATGTCCGTATTTTTCATTAAATTCTGCCCGGGAGATCTCATTTTGCGAAAATGCCCGGAAATCCCGTTCGAACTGGGTGGCAACGGTGGTGATGGACTGCATGAACTCATCCGTCTCCTCCTGGGTATACCAGGTCTCTCCCGCTTCCCCGGGGCCGTGCTCTGTCAGACTTTTTAAAAATGCCCTTGCCATAAACGCCATTCTGGCCTGTCTTGCAAACTGGGGCGTTCCATAGTGCTGAAGACCGTTTAACAGCTTGCTGACCGCAAAGAGCGTCTGATGGATCGTCGCCTTTTTCCCTTTCAGAAGCTGCTCCTGCTCCTTTCGGATCTCATTAAGCCTCGAAAGCGCCCGCCGGTCTTCCTTAAGAATCTCATCAAAGCCAAGAACCGCCCGCTCGGTCAGCCTCCGAAGACTGTCGGTCAGACGATCCCGCTCTTCCTCGGTAAATCCATAGGCCAGAAGACACCCGGTTCTCTCCTCTGTTCCAAAATCATAAGTGGTAAAAACGATCTCGAACTCGATCTTATCATGGGCGGTCAGGTTATGGCGCAGGGCATTTTCATAATACCGCACCAGTCGGATCGCCAGATCTTCCTCGATCTCCTGAGGGATCAGAGAGTAGAAGGAATACTCCAGACAGATATAGGGCTTGTTCCCAATCCGGTGCATCAGATCCTGATCAAGCTTCCGATATCCGATTCGCTCGATGCCCCGGTTCCAGGCCCGATGGGTGATAATCGCCCGATACAGAGAGTAGTCAAGCGGTCTTGGATTATTGCCTATAATCTCCGAGGGATTCCAGAATGCCATGTCGGAGAGCATCATCGGCGTATTGGTTACGGTATTTTTATGTTGTTCATACATCAGCGCCGCGTTCTCCAAAAGTCCGAAAAATGCATGATCATCATAAGCGCCAAGCTGCTTGTAGCTGGCCACCAGCGGACGCATCTGAAAAAGGATGACCTGTCCCTCCCGGTCCACGGCAAATTCGATATCCAAAGCCAGCCCTTCCATAATATGTTCCAGCTCCTGCACCGCCAGAAGAAGCTCTTGCCAGGGAGAACATAAGTTCTGAATCTCCACATTCCGGATGATCTTCATCATCCTCCCCGCCATGCCTCCGGTCACGCTGTCCGTGGACCCGGTCTCATCATAGTTGATCAGATAATAAGGCCTATTGCTCTGGATATCCCTTGTAAACACCACGCCGCTGTAAGCCACATTCCTCGCCTGGCACTGGATCAGAATCTGCTCCTTTCCCAGATCCCGGATATCTCGGGCATAGGAACCGATCACTGCGTCCACCGCGTCGATGATCTCCTCCTTGCTGGACGAATCCACATCCAGGATACTTTTATAATGTCCGGCGTTGGACCGCTGATAGGAGTCCTCCGCGGAGGAGGAACTCCGCACCACGATGCGGCGTCCTTTGAACTGCTCCATGATTTCCTGACAGACTGCCAGCTTGTCCGCCTGATAGTCCCTAACGTATAAAATATACATCTCTTCAATGATCGATTTTTGAATTAGACTTCTCAACGCAAAAAGCGTATCCGCCTTTGTCTCGATGTTCTTGCCCTTCTTCTCCTTATATAAGTTCCGCATCTGTCCTCACTTTCATCACTGCAAAAAAGGGTGCAGAGACTCCTTTCGCTCTGCACCCTTGCAAACATTCTTTTCATCCTCTCGGATGAACCTTACTGTATTCGGTTTTTGTTTCCTGCTGAAACCCTGCGTAAATCTGGGTTGCCGTCAGGTCCGTGTACCCCAGCATCTCCTGAATCGTCCCCAGCTTTGCCCCGCCTGCCGCCATGTGAGCGGCGCAGGAATGACGAAACATCCGCGGAGTAATGTCTTTTTGAATTCCCGCTTTTCCCGCATAGCTCTTCAAAAGCTTCCAGAAGCCCTGTCTGCTCATGGGCGCTCCCGAATAATTCAGGAAAAGGCAGTCCGTCTGTTCTTTCTTCAAAAAATGCTCCCTGGCCTTGTCCATATACTCCCTGAGAGCCATCCCGGCTTTGGAACCGAAAGGAACCATGCGCTCCTTTTCCCCGTCCCGACAGATCACCCAGCCGTAGCGAAGATTCAGATCTCCCACTTCCAGGTGGACCAGTTCGCTCACCCGCATCCCTGTGGCGTACAAAAGCTCCAGCATGGCCCTGTCCCGGTATCCTTTGGGCGAGTTCAAGGTCGGCTGCGTCAGCAGGAGCTCCATCTCCTGCACCGTCAAAATCCCTGGCATTTGCCGCTCCACCTTCGGCGCCCTGAGCCGGAAGGCCGGGTCCTCTCCGATTCGGTGATCTCTTACCAGATATTCAAAAAATGCTTTCATGGAAGCGATGTATCGGGATATGGTGGATGCGGCCATCCCGCTTTTTTCCAGATACAGGACATAGGAATTCAAGACCGTCGCAGTGACCGCCCCGATGGTATTCACACCCTGTCCTTCCACATAAGAAGCCATTTTTGACAGATCGCTGTGATAAGACATGACTGTATTGTGGGAGGCCTTCTTGACCTCCTCCAGATATGTTATAAAATACCGTATTTCCTCGTCCATGATCGTTCCCTCAAAACTATATGCTGCTTGTAACTGTTCCGTACCCTCACAGTTACAATGCAAAATCCATTGAAAATCACCTTCGGTGATGGGATTTTGCACTCCTGAATCATGTTCTTACGGTCTCGGCAGCAAGTGCTTCGACCTGTGTCAAACAATCACAACTGCTTACAGTATAACTAAGAACGACGCTGATTTCAACATTTTTTTCTCACATTTTTCTTAAAATTTGCTGTAAAATCAACGGATTCAGATAAACCTCCGTTATGATCCCCGATACCAGAAAGAAAAAACCAACCGCTGCCAGCAACAGATACTTCTTTCGATTGTTTCCCCGTTTCCAGATCCAGAGCAGCATCCACCCCAAGGCAGGGAT
>CAJUDY010000010.1 GCA_910584945.1 uncultured Lachnospiraceae bacterium
CTTCCCCAGCCGGTTATACGTCTGGCAGATATAATACGCCTTGTCTATCGGCTCCCGTTCCTCGCCGGTAAAGCGGTTCTTCCCGGTTCTGCCCACCCAGAAGGATCGGCTCATAAAGTTTGCGGAATTTCAGAAGATGGATATTGTCCGGGAATACTGTGACGCAGGAAAATCAGGAAAAAATATCTCCGGCCGCCCGGAATTTTCCCAGATGCTCCGGGATGTTGCGGATGACAGGGACGGGGTGGATTATATACTGGTGTTTAAGCTGTCAAGGTTTGGGAGGAATGCGGCGGATGAACAGTGGAAGGAATTTTTGAGAGACTTCATAGAAAGCGTTGAAATTTATCCGGAAAAGATGGATAATGGACGCATGCTGAAGCAGATGAACTTTAACTCTCCGGTGTATTATGATGGTGAGGTTGGTAAGGAAATTCGGTTGCTCAACGAACATACAGTTGAGACTGTGGCGCAGCTTTTGCGTAAAGATCAGAAGGCGACAGCAAAGTGTTACGGAGAAAACAGGAACAGTATGAATGGATGAGAACGTATTCGGCAGGATTATGAAGGCGTTTAAGAGCGTTTTTTGAAAGAGGGAAGCTGATGAGGGAAACATGAAGACAGTAAAAGTAGCAGCAGCAGTCATATGCGATTCTCTGGACACAAAGAGCCAGATCTTCGCCACAGCCAGAGGATACGGAGAATATAAAGGCCAGTGGGAATTTCCGGGCGGAAAGGTAGAAACTGGCGAGACGCCGCGGCAGGCGCTGATCAGGGAAATACAGGAGGAACTGGCAGCCAGGATTTGCGTCGGGGATCTGATCGGAACCATCGAATATGATTATCCAGCATTTCATTTATCCATGGATTGTTTTTGGTGTGAAGTAGCAGAAGGAAAACTTAAGCTTCTGGAAGCGGAAGCTGCAAGATGGCTTACAAAAGAAGAGTTATACAGCGTTCCGTGGCTCCCGGCGGATCGGACGCTGATCGCGGAAATTGAGAAGAGGATGGGGTGAGCAACAACCCCGGCCCGCCAGGGATGGTCCCTGCCGGGCCGGGGCTTTCTTGCTATTTCCTCATATCCTGCTGAAAGAGCTTTGCACCCATTTTCACGCCGCACATGTAAGCGTTGACGGAAAACTCAGCATCCGCATCATTGATCCGATTGAGGAGCCTGACAAATTCTCTTTTGTGCGCTTCGGTTGGAAGCGTATCCCGAAATGCCGCAATGACAGCGTTGATTTCGGTCTGTTCTGTTTTATATGTTCTTGATTCCGTATAGGATCGCATCGCTTCATCCATGGTGTCTTCGATACAAGAGTCTGAATACATAACTACCTCCCTGTAAAGATGAAATTGTTAACAAGTTACCGGCAAATCATAACAATTTCATCATTGGAGTGGTCAGACCCTCGATGCTGCGTCCGCTGTAAATAAGTGGTCCGGATCTTACAGGCGGCAGCCTCAAAAGCCAGAACGAGAAGCTTTACATAGGATGCCGGAATGGAAACTTTCAGAATCGAAAGCGCTGCCAGCCAGGGAACACCTGGTCTGTGCTTTTCTTTGAAGGAGCAGATCTTTCCAGCCAGACGGCCAAAATGCCGTTTTAAAAACTCCCACATGTTTTCCAGGAGCTTTTTTAAAAGGGAAGAGACTTTGGAAACAAAACTCTCATAGATCTCAGAAGCTGCCTCGCAGGCAGACCGGATTGCCGCTGCGATTTTTTCTGTATTCAGTTCAAATTCTGTTCCATCCTGCTTTGCAATCACCATATATCTTCTCACCTCGCTTTCCCGCTGCAGTATTTTAGTAATGCAGTTATCTGCATTATACACCCTGATATATTCTTTTGCAAGAGAAAATACAATATATAGTATTTTTTAAGGATAAAATACAAGATACTGTATATCGGCGTAAAAATCAGTTCACCTCAAAAAGAGCCATAACCAGTTCTGCTTTCTGCTTCTGCGACCATCTGGAAACATTGCGCAGAATCGCCCGCTGCGTCTGATCATACACCAGCTCCGGATCTTCCTCATGCTCCTGGCCAAGGAGATAATCGGAAGTTGTATGGAGGGCTGCGGCGATGCGCGCGATGACAGGTCCTTTGGGGACGCGGTCTCCTTTGATATAACGGGACATGGAAACTTCCGTCACGTCAACGCGTTCGGCGAGCTCCCGCTGTGTCAGTCCGTTTTTTTCCAACAACTCAGAAATTCTTTCTCCTAATGTCCGGGACATGTGTGCCTCCTCATTCCTCTGTTTTTACTGATTATAGCATAACTTTCCGAATGTGTCAATTATGATAAAAAATATAAAAATATTTAGAACAAATGGGAAAATATGACTTGACAGAATTCCAAACATAATATATACTGATGATAAAATAATACAAATGGAAATAAACTTCCGAACAATACTTTCTGTTTGTGATATTAAAAATAAGAAAAATTTCCATAAGAAGAAAAAAGGAGGGATGGTTCATTTTCTCAAACGGTAACTGGCTGTCAAATGGAAACGAGGAGGAAGCATTATGAGAGAGAAATTTGAAATGATCAAACTGGTGATCCAGGTGATTCAGGTGATCATGATGATCATAAGATACGGACCTGTCATTGTAAAATGGATCAGGGGGCAGATCAAGATGCGCAGATAAAAAAACAGCGGAGGAAAAATCTTCCGCTGTTTTTTCGCAGCAACAACCGATTCCGTTATGCCTTAATAAGAAGTCTGCACCTCCGTGCATGGCTCCGCGCCGTAGAAGGGCAGTCTTCCTTCTGCATACCCGTAGGCGAAGTAGTGGTTCAAAAGCGCCTGGGGATCATTGCCGATGGCCGCCGCCACATCCGGGTAGGTATTGTAATAGTAATAAGGATCAAGCCTGGGCAGCTCGCTCGCGGCATTCGCCGGGTCCGCGGGCGGAATCTGCATCAGGAATGCGGTCCGCTCTTCCGCGGTGTCCACATGTCCGGCTGCCGCCCGCCACTCCGCCTGGTCATTGGGGAAACGCCCCTCCTGCATACCGACGGTCTGGTAGTGACGGAACAGCTCCTCGGGCTGGAATCCGATCTCCGCCGCCACATCCGGATATTTGTCATAATAATAGTTCGGATCAAAAGCCGTTGCCGCTTTTGCGGGCAGTACGGCGAAAGCAGAGATCAAAAATACCGCGCACAAAGTCCCTGCCAGCGCCTTGATTTTCAAAAGTTTCATAAGTCACCTCCTGTGGTAGTTTCGCTGCTGTTCATTGTTTCTCTATACAGCATAACATCAGATCCCCCAAGTTTCAACAAAAGAACGCAAAGAATGCTTGCTTTTTTCTGGAAATGATATTATCGTATAGACAAAAAGAAAGGCAGGAATCCATATGAGCCAGCACCGACCGTCAGAAGAAGAACGCGCCTATCTGGACGCTTACGATATCAGCCGGTTTCCCCGCCCGTCGGTGGCGGCGGACATGGCGGTTTTTTCCATCCTGGGGATGGATGAGAAAGAAGAAAATTACCGAAAGGACCCAAAGAAAAGCTTAAAGCTACTGCTGATCCGCCGTGGAGCCTGCCCCTGCAAAGGCTGCTGGGCGCTTCCGGGGGGATTCTGCCGTCCCGGGGAGAGCACTCTTGAGACTGCCAGGCGGGAACTTCTGGAAGAGACCGGGGTAAAGGATGCCTATCTGAATCCCTTCTCCATCTTCAGCGAGCCGGGCCGGGATCCCAGAGGCTGGATCATCTCCCACGGGTTTCTGGCGCTGATCGACGGAGCGCGCTATGAAGTCCGGGGCGGCGCGGACGCCTGGGAGGCCAGATGGTTTTGCGTGTCCCTGAACCGGCATTCTTTAAAAAAAGAAATAGAGGAATCGGAAGCCAGGATTTCCTGCGTCTATGACCTTTGCCTGACCGACGAAGAAGGAGCGGTCCCCGAAATCCGCGCAGTTCTCACAGAAGAAAAAAAGTTCCGAAATCATCATGAGACGGTGCATGATGAGATCCAGACGTCCGGGGGGCTGGCCTTTGATCACGCCCGGATCATTCTCCGCGCCTGTCTGGCCCTCCGGAAGGAGGCGGGAGAGACCGGCAGGATCGTGTTCGACCTGATGCCCGAGCGTTTTACCTTAAAAAGTCTTCAGAAAGCCTATGAGACGATACAGGGAAGACCTTTTCTGACGGCGAATTTCCGGCGTAAAATCGCCCCTTATGTAAGAGAGACCGAAGAGATCCTGGACGGCGCCGGACACCGGCCCGCCAGACTGTTCCGCCGGAATCTGGAGGCGTTCTATGAAGAAGGTTAGTACGCCCGTCTGCATCGGTCTCCTGGCCCATGTAGACGCGGGAAAGACCACTTTATCCGAACGAATGCTCTTTTTAAGCGGCAGCATCCGGAAGATGGGGAGGGTGGACGATCAGGACACCTGTCTGGACCACTACGAGCTGGAGCGTTCCAGAGGAATCACGATTTTCTCCAAGCAGGCGGTGTTCACTCTGGAAGAAAGACCCTTTATCCTTATGGACACGCCCGGGCATGTGGACTTTTCCGCGGAAATGGAGCGGACCCTGCAGGTGCTGGATTATGCGGTGCTGATCATCAGCGGGGCGGACGGGGTGCAGGGGCACACGGAGACGCTGTGGAAGCTTCTTCGCCGCTATCAGATTCCGGCGTTGATCTTTGTCAATAAGATGGATCAGGAGGTCCGCTCCAAAGAAGAACTTTTAGAAGAGATCAAGAGCAGGCTGGACGACCGGTGCGTGGATTTCTGCACGGATCACGGCGTCCCGGAGTTCCTGGAAAATGTGGCCGTCTGCGACGAGGAGACGCTGGAGCGCTACTTGGAAGAGGGAACCCTGCAAGAGGAGGAGATCTGCCGCCTGATCCGGGAAAGAAAGCTGTATCCCTGCTATTTTGGTTCTGCTTTAAAGGAGACCGGGACCAGAGAACTGATGCAGGGGCTGGCGGCATATGTGCGGCCGCTCGGGTATGGGGACGCCTTCGGAGCGAAAGTTTTTAAAATCAGCCGTGACGAACAGGGGCAGCGGCTGACCTTTATGAAAGTGACCGGCGGGACGCTGAAGGTAAAGATGACTCTGGCGGAGGAGGAGAAAGTCAACCAGATCCGGATCTACTCGGGGGCGCGGTACGAGACGGTCCCGGAAGCCGGGCCGGGGACGATCTGCGCCGTAACCGGGCTTCGCACGATCCGGCCGGGAACCGGGCTGGGGGAAGAAAAAGCCTCCATTCTGCCGGTGCTGGAGCCGGTGCTGACCTATGCGGTCCGCCTGCCTAAGGGGGTGGACGCAAGACAGATGCTGGCAAAACTCCGGGAAC
Source organism: uncultured Lachnospiraceae bacterium (assembly GCA_910584945.1). GTDB lineage: Bacteria > Bacillota > Clostridia > Lachnospirales > Lachnospiraceae > Hominiventricola. The sequence continues at coordinate 5,317 of CAJUDY010000010.1, forward strand.
TGGAGGAGGAAGAACCGGAACTTCACATCCGCTGGGATGAGGAACTGAAGGAGATCCAGGCGCAGCTCATGGGGGAAGTACAGATCGAGGTCCTAAAAGCGCGGATTCTGGAGCGCTTTCAGGTGTCCGTAGACTTCGGGGAAGGCAGGATCGTGTACAAAGAGACCATCGCGGACGCCGTGGAGGGTGTGGGGCACTTTGAGCCCCTGAGGCACTACGCGGAAGTCCATCTCCTTTTAGAACCGGGAGAACCGGGCAGCGGCCTCCAGTGCATGGCTTCCTGCAGCGAAGACCTTCTGGACCGGAATTGGCAGCGGCTTATATTGACCCATCTGGAGGAAAAGGTCCACAAAGGCGTTCTGACCGGCGCGGAGATCACCGATATGAAGATTACCCTGGTTTCGGGAAAGGCCCATCTAAAGCATACCGAGGGCGGAGACTTCCGGCAGGCCACCTACCGGGCGGTGCGGCAGGGACTGATGCAGGCAAAAAGCGTGCTGCTGGAACCTTGCTATGCCTTCCGGCTGGAGCTTCCCGGGGAGCTCATCGGACGTGCCATGGCCGATGTGGAAAAGATGTGCGGCTCCTTTGAGGCGCCGCAGATAAACGGGGAATGGGCCGTTCTGACCGGAACGGCGCCTGTGTCCGGGATGCGCAACTACCAGCAGGAGGTCCGGGCCTATACCAGGGGTAAAGGGCGTCTGTCCGTGAGTCTGAAAGGCTACATTCCCTGCCACAACGCGGAGGAAATCGTGGAAAAAATCGGATATATCCCGGAACTGGACGCGGAAAATCCGGCGGATTCCGTCTTCTGCTATCACGGAGCGGGGACGATCATTCCCTGGTACGAAGTGCCGGAACATATGCATCTGGAGAGTGTTCTGACCAGGAAGCCTGCCCGGGAAGGGCGTCTTACGGAAGCGCTCCGGTCAAGACAGGCCAGGCCGGCCGCGGGCACAGCGGAAGAGGAAAAAGAGCTGGAAGCGATCTTCACCCGCACCTTCGGTTCTCCCAGGTCCAGAGATCCGGAGACGCAGGTCCGCCGGAAGGTCTTTGGAGAGGCGGCAAAGAAGAAAAGTCCCGGCAGCACAAAGCCAGGGGCAAGATTACCGGAATATCTGCTGGTAGACGGCTACAATGTGATCTTTGCCTGGGACGAGCTGAGCGAACTGGCGAAGACCAACGTGGACGGCGCCCGGGGCAAGCTGATGGATATCCTGTGCAATTATCAGGGGTTCCGCGGGTGCAATCTGATCCTGGTCTTTGACGCCTACCGGGTGGAAGGACATGCCGAGGAAGTGGTGAGATACCACAATATCCATGTAGTCTACACCAAGGAGGCGGAGACTGCGGACCAGTACATCGAGCGGACTGCTCACGAGATCGGGAGAAAATATCAGGTTACCGTAGCCACTTCCGACGGGCTGGAGCAGATCATCATCCGGGGCCAGGGCTGCGCCATGATGTCCGCCCGGGAATTAAGAGAAGAGATCCGGCGTATCGATCAGGAGATCCGGGAAACGTATGTAGAGCAATTTCCCGGAAGCCGAAACTATCTCTTTGACTATCTGCCGGAGGAGCTGGCAAAGCTGATGGACGAGGTGCGTCTTGGAAGAAAAAGCATCGGAGAGGAGCAAAGGTGACAGATGGAACGCAGAATCGATATGAAAGAAGTGTCGGACGGAAGGCTTTACAGGGCCAATGATCTGGTGAAAGCAGACTGCGGCGGCTGCGAGGGCTGCTCGGCCTGCTGTCAGGGGATGGGGAGCTCCATCACGCTGGACCCCCAGGACTTGTTTCAGCTGTATCGGGGTCTTCAGATGGATTTTGACCGGCTGCTGGAGGGCGGCAGAATCGAGCTGAATCTTGTGGACGGCCTGATTCTTCCCAACCTGAAAATGACCAAAGCTGAGGAAAACTGCACATTTTTGAACCGGGAAGGGCGCTGCAGCATTCACCCTCTGCGTCCGGGAATCTGCCGCATGTTCCCGCTGGGACGGCTGTACGAGAACGGCTCCTTCCGGTATTTCCTGCAGATCCATGAGTGTCCGAAGGAGGGCCGGAGAAAGATCAAGGTAAAAAAATGGCTGGATCTTCCGGAGATTGACCGTTATGAGCGGTTTGTCTGCGACTGGCATGATTATGTAAAAGATCTTCAGAAGAAGGTAGGGCAGGACCCGGAGCAGATCAAACCGGTCAGCATGGAACTTTTGAACCGGTTTTACCGGACGCCCTACGACCCCTCCGGCGATTTTTACGAGCAGTTTTACGAAAGGATGCAGTGAGAGTTGGAGAGAAGAAAATGAAAGAGCTGTGTCCACGCGGGGATGGCCTCTTGCGCTTCGTATGCAAACTGTGTTATAATGACACAAAATCAGAGAAGAAGAATATACAAAATATTGAATTTGTGTAATTATTCAGCACAGGTCGAAGCACTTGCTGCTGAGACCGTAAGAATATGATTCAGGAGTGCAAAATTTCATCGCCGCAGGCGATCTTAAATGGATTTTGCATCGTAACTGTGAAGGTACTGAACAGTTACAATTTATGTAAAAAATAGAATCGGATGTCGGATGTGTAGGAGGGAAGGCATGATGAAGGAAAAGCTGCCCGTGCTGCGTGTCAGGATGCTGGGAGGAGAGCGGGTTACTTATGGGGACCTTCCGATTCTGCATCACAGAGGCGGCGTAACAAGAGCTTTAAAGCTTCTGCTGATTCTGCTGTACAACAGCCAGACAGGAATCACAAGAAGCAGACTGCTGGAAGACCTGTATGGAAGAGAGGAAGTGCTGGACGGAGCGAACAATCTTCGGGTCGCGTGCTACCGGCTGAAGAGGATGCTGGTGGAAGCCGGATTGCCGGAATACGATTACATATCCATACAGGACGGCCGCTATCGCTTTGAAGGCCCTATGAAGATCGAAGTGGATGCTCATATTTTCCGCCGTCTGATCAGTCGGGCAGGGGAAGAGGAAGACGAAGAGCAGAGAATCCGGATGCTGAAGGAAGCCTGCATCATGTACAGCGGAGAATTCTTAAGTGAATTGTCCGGAGAAGAGCGGGTGGTGCTGGAGGGAATGCGGTATAAGGAGATGTACTCCTGCGCGCTTCAGGAAGTGTGCGATTATCTTCAAGAACAGCGGGAATACGAGGAAGTCTTAAAGCTGTGCGCCACTGCCTGCGAACTGTATCCCTTTGATGAATGGCAGGCGGTCCGGATCGACTGTTATATGGCCCTGAACCGTTACAAGGAGGCCTATCGGGAATACGAAGATACGGCGAAGTTATTTTTTGAAGAGCTTGGGATCAGTCCTTCTGAGCGGATGATGAAGCAGATGAAGGTCTTAAGCGGCCATTTGAGCCGAATTCCACGGGATATCAATGAGATCAAAGGCGGCTTAAAAGAGAAGAATCCGGAGGAAGGCGCGTTTTACTGCAGTCTTCCGAGTTTTCGGGACGGTTACCGTCTGGTCCGCCGGATTATGGAGCGCAATGGACAGTCGATCTATCTGATGCTCTGTACCATCATCGACAGCAGCGGTCGTCCCATGGAACATTCTTCCCGCCTGGATACCATGTCGAGAACCCTGCATGAGGCGATCAAGCACAGTTTAAGACGCTGTGATTCCTTTACCAGATACAGCCCGGCACAGTTCCTGGTGCTTCTGGTCGGAACCAACCGGGAGAACTGCCAGCTGATCTCCGACCGGATTCTCCGCTTTTTTTCAGAAGGGCACCGATCCTGGAGCCGCAATCTGGATTGCTACATTTCTTCCGTGGCGGAGATGGAGAGCGAGCAGACCAGGCGGAGTTTCCTGGGATGAAGATTAGGAAAGGAAAGCTATGAAAGGCAGACAAGGATTTTACATCAACCTATCGGCCTCCAATCTGGTCAGCATCTGCGTGGATCAAAGCGTTGACGGCGATATCTCCGGAAGGCTGTACCACTGCTATACGGAGGAACCGGTTCCGTTTTCCAACGCGGTGCAGCTTCTGATTCGGATGGAAGAGCTGTACGACGGCATCTCCTTTCCTCAGGCGTCCACCAGGTCGCGGCGTTTTGTGCAGCGTCAGCAGCCTGCGCATAGTTTTCAAAAAGTCCGGGATCAACGCTCGCTTCTTGCCTTCCGGGGGAAGCGCGCGACCTTTGTCACATCCGTTCACTACCGGCAGAACTCTGCATGGCAGGGCGATGTGGCGTGGATGGAACAAGAGCAAAAAGAATCCTTCTTAAGTACACTGGAATTTCTAAAACTGATCAATCACGGAGTGGAACAGACGAAGTAAATTCTTCGCTGTTCTTTTTTTTGTTTTTTGCACGAAAATGAAAAAAGAAAGCATTGTTTTGTCAACGGACTGATTTTAGTCCCTTCCCGACAGGTAAAATGCATATGATGAAAAGAAAGAAGAATTACAGGGGTTCTTCCCTTTTTAAAGGTGCATTATGGAACAGAAGATAAAACAGTCGGGAATCAATATCGGCATCAACATCCGCCGGATCAGACTGGGAAAAGGAATCAAACAAACCGAACTTGTAAGAATGATTCAACTTCACGATGTGGACATGACCAGAGAGACGCTGGTCAAAATCGAGAGAGGAATTCAACACATCAAGGCCTCCCAGCTTCGGGGAATTCGGGATTGCCTGGAGACAACTTATGACGAATTGCTGAAATAATGCAGTTCGCCCTGCACAATTTTTAAAAAATTGTGATTTTGAATACGATTATTTTTGCCTGCATTTAGAATAAATACCGCTAAAATTTGAAGGGGTTGGAGTGGCTGCATCTTCTGACGCTGTTCCGGTTTCTGAACGGTCTGATCTGTGCTCTGATTCTTCAAATAAAAGAAGTGGTATGTGGGTGGACGCATATGGTTACAGTAAAGAGGAAAAAAGTCCGGGAGAGCTAATTGCATTAAGAAGGGCGTTTGAAGTGCCCGTTATATTTGCGAATGTTTTTATATTGTTGGATGTATATCCGTCTTGATTTTGCGTGATTGTAATAGTTGATTTTAATCTATTGTCATACGCAAACATGATGTTCTGGATTGAATATTATAACTGGCAAATTCTAACAAGAGATGTTAAGCCGGATTTTCCGGCGTGGCATAAAATCTAAAACAATAAAAGAAACAGCATCCCGCTTTGCCAGTTGGATGCTATCTTTTTTGAAATCTGACTGAGGGCGCCATCGGAAGCAATTCCGATCGCCTTTCATGGATCAATTATACTACAGGGTACCTGCACGATGCAAGTACCCTTTTTCATTTTCAGAAAAAATATTTCTATCCTTATTTCTCAAAATTCACAAAAATTCCCCTTCCTGTAATGCTTCTTGTAATGTCCCCTTTTGTAAAATAGACTTCACAACGGAAAGCAGCGACAAAAATAGCTCCAGTAAGGAGGCGGAAGCGATGACAGAAAATCCCAGGCTGAAAGGCGCAGGTACCTTCGTGGTGAAAATACTGGACAGACAGAACGCCACATGGCAGGGACAGGTCACCTGGGCGGAGAAAAAACAGACCCTGTACTTCCGCAGCGCCCTGGAACTTCTGAAACTGATCGACAGCACCATAGATACAGGAAGCGGCTGGGAACAGCCGGAAGAAGGAGGATTGGCATAGATGAAGAAAACGATAGAAGGAGGAGGAAACCATGAAGAATAGCAAAGCAAAGAGAATCATCGCAGTCCTGCTTTGTCTGGCCGTACTTGCCGGCAGCGAACTGAGCGGAATGACCAATATTGTGGGAGATCTGTTCGCCGCGGAGACGCCGGTCACAGACACGGAAGGGATTACTCCGGTGACTCAGGAAGAAGAAGCCCCCGGGCAGTCCGATTCTAAGGAAAATCAGGAGCAGCAGTCCCCCGAAGTTCCGGCTCCCGATACCTCAAAAGAAGACGACGCCCCGGCCGGGACGCCCGGGAACTCTGCGGATACTCCGTCAGAGACGCCCGCGGATCAGACGGACCAGTCCCCCGCAGATGATGCAAAGCAGGATGGGGACCAGATTCCCGCCGACGCCCCGCAGGAGGACGCAAAACCCGACGAGATACCGTCCCTCGCTCCCGGCGAAGAACAGCCCGTGATCCAGGAGGAGTCCGAAGAAGAGCTTCCTGAAAAAGAGGAAGAAGACTGGGAGTTCGCGGACGATGCGGATCTCGAGGTCTTCGAGTCCCTCGGCGACGACGAAGTCGGCGAGATCATGTTGCGGGACGAAGCGGCGACCTTTGGCGCCCCCAGACGCGCCCGTACGGCAAATACCCGTACCTGGAATTTTGATTTGCATTATGTCAATCAGAACGACGGCCACAGCGTGAGTAAGGAAGACAGCTTCAGCCTCAAGTACCAGATCGAGTTTAAAAATAACGGCAGCGAATCGATTCCGGCAGGCGCGGTAGAGATCCGTATCCCTCGCAAACTTCTGGAAAAACGGGGCAGCGAGACGGCCGGTTACATCACCGAAGATCAGGTGGCCGTGCCCGTCGAAACCGACGAACAAAACCAAAAATACGGAAGCACTTCCTTCCTTTATAGAGTAGAAGGAGACGAATTGGTCTTCTTCAACGGCAAGCCCGTTCCCGCCGGCACCAACTCTATGTGGCAGGTCCTCTATAAAGTCGACTCCATGGACGTCATCGAAGACGGTGAAAAGAATCAGTGGACCCTGACCCCTTCCGTCAGCGTCACCAACGGCGAGGACGAAGACAAACTGAGTGAAGCGGACTGCGAAGGCCTGGCCTTAACAGGAACCATCGATCCCTACGTCCGGATCGACTCCTTCACCAAGTCCCTCTACAAAGAGACCAACCGGCGCTACACCCCCGGACTCTACAGCGAGTCCCAGGTAAAATCCTATATCGACGGGGACCTCCCCGCTCAGTTTTCCGGTGACAATTTCGGCGAGTATCGCTACGTCGTTTGGGAAATGGCCGTCAAGGGAACCGCCACCCAGCCCTGGCAGCTGAAAGTGAACGAACTTCCCGTCATAGGGAATACCTCTACCAAAGGCTTTGTCGTCGGCTACAAGGACCGCCATAACGACTCCCTGGGCTATAACGTCCCCGTGACGACGCCCTCCTGGAACGACAGTAATAATCTGGAAAATGGCTTCCTCAAAGCCGGGCAGACCCTGACCGCCGAGAGCAGAGAGCGCTCCTTCGGCAGCCGCTTCTGGGTTGTCGCCGCCTACCCGATCGACCAGGCGTCCGTAGGTACTGCCCTTCGCAACCAGGCCTCCGTCACCATGGACCCCATCGACGAGGACGCGGATGCGGACACCTCGCAGTCCCAGGTCAAAGAGTGGATTTACGAAGACTACAAGTGGGACTACAAAGGCGACACCATTTACATAAGGAAGAATTACAACGTCAGCGACAGTGAAAAAGTCTACTCCGGCTGGCTCGACGTCTACCGCCGGGCGAGCCAGAATGGCCAGGACTACGGAGAGTTCCCTTTCACCACCAGCACCTCCTTCTACGGCTATAAGTGGACCCACGACGCGGGAGAGAACGGAAAGCTGGGAGAGCGTAAGGAGGGCAACACCTTCAAACTCGTCGCCACCGACGACACCATGTACGCCCGCCTCGGCCAGGGCGAGGGCAATACCTGGCTTGGACCGCAGGACTACTATTTCACTGAGATCACCGTCACCGCCACCGACCGGAACATCGACGTCTTCGAGGACAAAGAAGTCCCGGGCGAACCCGGAGAGCTGAAAGTCTACGTGATGAACGGTCGTAAGGATGGCGGGATACTCACCAATACGGAGGGTCAAAACGCGACGGACAGCGACTGGGAAGAAATCTACACCGAGACCCTCGACCCCGCCGTCAGTACCACCCTCCAGAAGACCTTCCGTCTGAACGATACAAAGATGGCAGGAGAGCCCTGGCGCGTCAAGGCCGAGTACGTATCCGGCAACTACGTCGCCACCTGCCGGATCGATGTCAAAGTCCGCCTCCGCTGTGGTTCCCCCAAGCTGGCGTCCGTGTGCAGGCTGAACAGCACCGTCAGCAGCGTGGAACTGGAAGATATCTCCGGCGTGTACGGAGAATACTGGAAAGAGAAAGACGGTAGCCGGACGCTTGTCAGCACCATCTACGTGTCTGACGAAAACGGCTCAAAAGGAGACATTACTCCCACCACTCCGGGGACTTCTGTCGGTACCGGCGACAGCACCCCGGACAGCGTAAAGGTCGACCCTAATTCCGCCCTGCTCAATTACATCGGCTATGGCGGATACGCCGACCTGACCAGAAAACTCTACGGCGGCCTCCTCTGCCGTGACAATGACAATAAAGAGCTGACCAACTTAACGCCCAAAGCCGAGGCCACCAAAGCTTCCGCCAGTACCAACGACTCCGAAAACGAACGAGTCCTGGTGGACTATCAGCTCACCGCCTACAACGGCTGGCAGGTCTACGGACAGGACGCCATCCCCTGGCTGAGCGCCGACATACAGGCGGGAAATCTGCTGAACCCGGGACATAAGGATGTGGTCTTCTACGACCTTCTTCCCTACGGCATGAAGTATGATCCCACCGTCCCGGCCACCGCCGGACGGATCACCAATCTGGACGGCAAAGGAAACTACAAGACCCGTCCGGACTTCTGGATTCCCAGCCAGGTACGTGTCGACGTGAATCCGGATACGGACGTTGTTGCCAATTACAGAGGCACCGGGCGTACCCTGGTTGTCTTCCATATCTCCTACGAAGGAGACGACCCTTCTGTCTACACCAATGGCATGTGGATGGAAGGCTGGGGTGTAAGCTTCCGGGCCTACTATCAGAAAAAAGACCTGACCGTTGCTCAGGCAGGAACCAACATCTGTGCCTTCATGGCGGAGGACGGCAGCGAACTGATCGGAGCGGAAGGAGAAGTCTTCCCCGACGACGGAAACTCCTATCCCGGCAGTTTTACCGATGCCGACAAAGCCCTGGGACAGATCCGGGATGACTCAGACCAGAATATTTGCAACGTCATGTACGCCGGCAACCAGGCCACCGGAGAATTCGTGGAGGCCTCTCAGACGGAATTTCTCAAGAAAGTCAAGGCCGATGAGGACCAGTACGGCGTCTTCAAGGACAGCGCCAAAGTCGTTCCCGGCAAAGGCTACACTTACGAGATCGCCGTGGCCCAGACCAAGGAGAGCAGCGGCAGCCTGACCGACATCGTCGTCTACGACGCCCTGGACCAGGCGGACGGTACGCAGCTTCAGGGAACCTTCCGGAACGTGGCGGTCAGCGGCCTGACAGAGCTCGATATCGACGCAAAAGTATACTATAGCTGGAAAACCGGCGCAGCCCAGCCCACGACGCCGCAAGAGTTGGCAGCGGAAAATTCCGACTGGATTCGCGCGGATCTGTGGGAGACCACGATCACATCAGAAGCGTGGAAAGAAGCGCATCCAGACGAGGCTGAACCCGCTGTCCGCGCCGTCGCCGTGGATTTAAGCCAAAAGACGGACAAAAAACCCTTCGTCCTCCAAGAGGGTCAAAACGTCACCTTCCAGATTGCCATGACCCTCCCGGCAGGAGCAAAGGAAGGCGACGTCGTTAAAAACCAGGCCTCCTACTACGCCAAACCGACCAATGCGGCGGAAGAGACGGCCCCGGCGAAATTCGGCAGCAGCATCACCACCGTCACCGTGGCTCCCGCCCGCAAAGTGGAAGTCATCAAGGAGTTCGCCGAAGGCCGGAATATCCCCGCCTCCGCAGCGAACACCCCCTTCCGCTTCCGACTCTATGAGATAACGCAAAATGAGAAGGGAGAGACGGTAAACCGCAGCCTGGCAAACCAGGCCTACACCTTGCAGGATACAGAAGGAAACGTGCTGGAGGGCAACCTCCCCCACGCCACCGACGCCGACGGCGGATTTACCCTTCGCGCCGGACAGAAAGCCGTCTTCCTGTATGCGGACATTTACACCGAGGACGCGGATGGGAGTAAACGCCTGAACATCTACGCCGAGGAAGTAGAAGAGATCTTCTGGCAGTCCCACCGGACCATCGTGGATAATTCTGCCGAGCAAGACGCGGAAGGCAAATACATCGGCAGTCGTAAGATCACCATCACCAACGACTACCGCCCCGTCCTCTATGTCCAGAAGCAGCTCCAGGGCATTTTAAACGACGAGACCCACCGGGCGGAGGCCGACAGTCAGGAATTCACCTTCCGGATCGAGACCTCCGCCGACGGCGGAGAGACCTGGACGCCTTTTTCAGAGAAAAATTACTACTATGTGGACCGCGCCGGCTTAAACGGCGGCGTCCCAGGCCCGGATAAAAACCACGGTCAGACGCTGGCCCAGTGCAAGGGTACGACTGACAGCGAAGGCCGCTTCCAGATCAAAAAAGGAGATGTGGCCGCCCTCTGCTTCGACCAGGTCGGCGTTATGTACCGGGTATCCGAGGTCACGTCGGAAACCATAACCGTCGATGGAAAACCGCTGGCAGCAGACAAAGAAGGAAACGACCTTCCCTGGATCTGCCAGACCGCCCCCCAGACCGGCGTCACATCCGTCTTTGGCACCCGGGCAACCATCACCAACGCCTACCGGTGGAAAGATCTCTATCTCACCAAGAAGATCACCCATCAGGAAGAGAAGGACTATAAAGATACAACATTCACCTTTCAGTTAAAGCGTCAGAATGCCGACGGAACCTTCGACGCGCTCTCATCAGAGGAGCGCGCGAGAATCACCTGGCAGCTCACCGACGCTCCGGAAGGATCAGAAGTACAGCACCTTGACCACAACGGTCAGATCACTGTTGCCTGCGGCGGCAGGACCATCCGCCTCTCTGGACTGGAAGCGGGAGCCGTCTATCAGACAGAAGAAATTCTGCCTGAGAATTCGGACTACGCGCCGGATCAGAACCCCGTGACCGTGACCATGCCCGTATCCGGCGACCGGAGAAATCTTACGGTCACCAACGACTGGCTCTGGAGGCCTCTGTACGTCACCAAGACCGTGGCATACGATTCCTCAGACCAGGAGACGGCACAGAAGGTGAAAACCACCGAATTCCGGATGGTCGCCTCTGTAGGGCAGACCAAGAGTGCGGAAGTACTCCTGACCAGCATTCCGGCGACTCGGGGTGCAAAAGAAGTAACCTACGACCTCATGGAACAGGGCAGAGTCATTCAGACCGGATTGCGGACGGAAGAAGGCGGCGTCTTCACCCTGAAAGACGGCCAGACCGCCGTCTTCAAGGACGCGGCCAAAGCAGGCTGGCACTACTCCGTGCAGGAGCTGCATCCGGATGACCCGGAGGAACTGGCAAAAGAGCAGTTCCAGCAGGTCTACCCGGCAAATAACGCCCCTGCCACCGGAACCTTTGAAGGAGAGCGCGGCGAAGCCGGCATCATCAACGGCTCCAACGACAGCCTCTACATCACCAAAGACTATGTCTGCGATCCCGGGGACGCGGCGGCGGAGAAATATGTGGAAAGCAGCATGCCGACAGGCGGAACCGAAACCGGCGGCGAAGAGAACAAGGAGCTCTTGAAAGGCCGTCTGGCGGTGAAAGTAAAGCTGACCCTGAACGGTACGCCTCTGGAGCTCTGCGAGGTCACCGTGATCGGCCCCGACGGCACGATCTACAAGGATCAGTGGACCGCCCCCGGAGCGGAGGACTCCCTGGAGCAGGGAATCTACCTCCTGGAACCCGGCGTCACGGTCATCATCCCCCCGGCGATTCTGAATCAGTACCGGACAGAAGGACAGCCGGAGCTCTCCTATGAGCTGACCGAGCTGGACCGCCGCCGGGTGGACCTGTATCCATATGAAATCACCTCAGAGGGAGAGGGAGGCACGCCGACTCCTGCCGGAGAAAAGCTCATCGAGATCAACCAGAAGCTCCCCGGGAACGACGGAAGCGTCGTTGGCACCGTAGAGCGAAACCCCGTGGCCTCCATCACCAACGAAGTCAAAAGCCACGCCGTCCAAAGTCAGGCAGGCAAGGAGATGACCTGGAATTCCACGGAAGTACCCGAAGGAGCAAAGCTCGTCTGGCGCGTGGAAAAAAAGGTTGGCGAGTATTGGCTCCCGGCAGCGGACGTCTCCTACGCGGCCTTCGGCTGCTACGCGGAGGACGAAGCGGGCAGCCGGACCCTGATGCCGGACGTATCCGCGGACGGACCCTTTGAAGGGACCCTCCGAAAGACCGGCTCCGACGGAAAGATCGAGATGTACAAAGCCCCCGGCTTAAAGCCCCAGGTATACTTCGCGGATCAGACCGTATGGCTGAACCTGAACGGCGAAGGCCAGGATGGAGACTACCGCCTGGTGGAAGTCATGGGAGATTCCCACCCCGCCTGGGGGATGCTGGTGGGCTATGCGGAAATGGCAACGGAGATGGTGGAGTATACCAAGGACAATATCCTGGCCCAGTCTGATCCGGAAAAGCATAACGCTGGTTCCCCATCGGAGACCGACGTCGAAGCCCGGGCAGCGTCCCGCGCCGCCAAGGCGCCCAGAGTCAATCGCGCCGGTGATGACGCCGCGGGTCTCGCTCCCAGCGACAAGATGAGAGTCCCCTGCAACCTGGCCGCAGGAGAGCAGCGGGAGCCTGCAGCCGGGCGCGTGAAGCGGGATACCTTCTACAACTCCAACGTCCCCAAGGCTGTGGAGATAGCCAAGGAGATGGACGGCGATTCCGACCGCCTCTTCACCATGGTGCTAAAGCAGGTGCTTCTGCTCGCAGACGACGCGGATCAGACCTACGCTTCCCAGCTGAACAGTGTAAGTCCCGATGACATCCTCATGTCCGAAGGCCGCTCCGGTATCCCCTACACCGTGTACGTCATCGGCGACGAACCAACACCGGAGAACGTGATCCGCGAGCGCGAGACCGGCTCCGGCGGCACCCTGACCCTCTACGCCGGAGAGTACGCGAGGTTCCACCTTCCTGAAGGGACCCTCTGGACCCTCACCGAAGACCAGCCCGCCACCTTCGAGACACCCAGGCTTCGGACCGAGCCCGAAGGCGCCACCGACAACCGCCTGTATATAGCCGGAGAGAACCTGATGTTCCTCTATCAGACCGCGGCGGTACAGCCCGTGACGCCGGAACTAAAGGTGACTGTGACGAATCCGGATGTGTATTTGGATGATTTCCGGCATGTATCGACACAGGGAAGCAGCACCTTAACACAATATCGGCTTAACTTGATGAATCATATCAGCATCTCCTTTGATGATTCACCACTGACAACTCGTGATGTAAAAATCACAGGCCAATATGTAGGTTTCGAGGGGCTGGAAACTCTGGCCTCTAGCAGAGAAGAAGTCGAGATGCATTATACGGTTACCTACACCGTTCCGGGAACCGGAAGCGTGCTGACCAAGGACTTCACGCTCACCTATCATCCGTCGTTACCGACAGGATTGGAAGTGGAAGTGCTGAAACCATATATCGTAAAAGCAGACATAAAGGAAGCGGGAAGTGGATGGAATAAATTGTATTCATTAGATTTGTTTGGAGAATACATTAAAGTTTATGCGGTATATTCTGATGGACGAAAAGAAGAGTTAAATGAAGAGGATTTGGAACTTTCAGGACAATATACAGAGTCAAAGGCTCTGGAAATCCTAAAAGGATCAAGTACATCGACAAAAATGTCATACGCAGTTACCTATCAGGGAAGTACACAAGATTTTTCCTTGCAGTATGCGCCAGGGACTGCTCTTACTTGGTACATGGTAAATGCTTATAAGGAGAGTGATGATACAAATAAGATATATGATTTGTTTGGGAATTCACTTGATTTGAATGTGCTGGATAACAAAGTTTTGGAAATCCCAGAGTTTATTAAGAAAGATCCAAATAATGATGCGGTATATCAGTTGACTTCGATAGAAAGTACAGCATTTTATCGAAAGGGTAGCATATTAGAGGAAATAACCATACCAGGCAACATCGAGACATTGGATGGACCTGCATTTCAAAATAGTCATTTTCTGAGAAAAGTAAAGTTAGAAAAAGGTGTAAAGACGTTACGTTCTATTACATTTATTGGGTGCGAAAGGCTTGAAACTATTGAGCTTCCGGATACACTGGAAACAATTGGGGAGCGCGTATTTGCAAATTGTGACTCTTTGGAGACAGTTGAAATACCAGCATCGGTAAAATATGTAATGGATAATGCATTTTTGAGATGTGGCAACCTGAAACAGATTTATGTGAATCAGAAGAAAGGATTTGTTTATTATACGAATTCTGACAAAACAACAATAAGCTCACCGCCTTGGGGAGCATCAAGCAATCCCAAAATCAGCTATCTTGATGGCAATGGCGGGTGGACTGACAATTAAACTAGATGATAGAAAGGAGGAACAGGACCTGTCTCCGCCCGGAAGCGAAGTGATCGGCCCCGTGGAATTTCACTTTGGCATTTCTTCCCGGCAGGTTCCGGCGTAACGGTTTTTGGAGAGCGGCGTGTTCCGCGCCCCTTCGAAGCCCCGCTCCATGTCACTTACGGAAACCGCTACCCAGCTGACGCGTGCGGCAGCGTCCGGGTCCCCGCAAATGACACGGAACATTGCATCAAATACGGAACTGTTATGAGAAAGCCCCGGCGTCCCGCATCAGGTCCTTACAAAGACAACATGAAACCATTTTACAAAAAAATACTGTCCTTCCTGACCATCATCTGCTGTGTGGCAGGAAGCCTGGGTACGGTCCGCGCTTCCGAGAGCGAAAGCGTGCCCCGGGCGGTGTTCGTGAACGAGCAGAAAGATCTGCCCGATCTCTACATCGGCAAGACCGTGGTAACCCCCGAAGGCTACGCCGCTCCCGCGGATGATACCTTCACCTTCCTTCTCACCCTGAACGGCGACGCCGCGGAGCGAAATTACGTTCTCTGCGACCTCACCGGCAAGGAGCTGACCAAAGACCAGTTGAAAGACCAACTGGACCTTCACATGGAGCAGAACACCTTCAAAACCGCCTCGAACGGGACCTTTTCCCTGAGAGCCGGTTATATGGCGAAGTTCACCGGCGTCGGTGTCAATACCGAGTACGACGTCTCCGAACTTCTGGACGCGGACGCTCCCTATGAGCAGACGTCCCCCGCAAGCGGGGTCCATGCCCACGGTTTTCTGCCCGCCGAAGGAAAAGAGATCGTATTTACTAACACGTACGTCCCCAGGAATCCGGAAGGAAAAGCTATCCTGGAAGTAAAGAAGACCATCGCCTTCCCCGAAGGCTTCACGCCCCCCAAGACGCCGGACTTCACCTTCCAGGTGACCGTGGACCGCGCGCTCTACGCGGGCAAATCCTACACCGTCCGGGACGATGCCTCCGGGCAGACCGTGGGAAACGGAACCACCTCGGAGACGGGGACATTTACCCTGAAAGGCGGTCAGACCGCCGTCTTCGCAGGCGACGATCTGGAGGCCGGTCTCGACTATGAGGTCACCGAGCAGCCGCTCCCCGGCTGGCATAACGTAAGCAGGACCGGCGACAGCGGAGCCCTCGCCGCTCCCCTGACCCGGGCCACCTTCCATAACTCCGAAGTCTCTTTCGTGGTGACCAAAGAGATGGAAGACAAATCAAGACCCGACAAACCCTTTACTTTCCAGCTCGCCAAAGCCGACGGAACTCTCTGGTCCGGCGCAGAGTACTACCTCTACGACCTCCGCGGAACCTCCATTCCCGGAACGCCCGGAGAAGAAGACGGCGAAGTCCCGCCCGGCGGCAGTACGGAAGTTTCATCCGCCAGCACCGAAACTCCGCCTGGCGGTACGACCGAGGGCGGCGGAACCGAAACGGCGCCCGTCCGGCTCCATACTGAGAACGGTACCTTTACCTTAAAGCCCGGCCAGGCGGCGGTCTTCGTCGGTCTGGCCGTGGACACCGTCTACAGCGTCAGCGAAGTCGGCGACCCGGATTACATCCAGATACGCCCCCCGGCATTGGAAGGCTACACCGACCGAACCGTCCAGGAATCTCCGGTGGATGTTCTGCCCTTCGTCAACAAAGAAGCGCCGAAGATCCCCACCCTGGCTGTGACCAAAGTCGTGGAAAACGCAAAAGGCGACGCCTTCGATCCCCAGGATCAGTTCCATTTCATCCTGCGGAAAAAAGATCAAAACAACAACTGGCAGCCCGTGAATAACGCCTCCTACACCATCACCGTAGGAAACGACCAGCTCTCCGGAGCCACCGGCCCGAACACGGCCAAAGATCTGGAAGCAGGCGAATTCACCCTGCATGCCAACGAGACTGCCCGCTTCATAACCCTCCTGCCCGGCGAATACCAGGTAGAAGAGCAAAGCCTCGACACCCGGCCCGACTATCAGTTCCGGTCCGTCACCGTCACCCGGACAGAGCCAGCCGAAACCGGCAGCGCCGCCCGTTCCGCCGTCGAAAGCAGCGAAGCGCTCCCGGCAGACCTCGCCGGAACCTCCGCGGCCCAGTCCGACGGATACGGAATCACAGACACCGACGACTCCGGAACCTCCACAGTTCTTCCGCCGTTGAAGCCTGGCCAGTCAGCTACCGAAACCCTCGGCCAAAGCGGAACGACCGGGTTTGTGTTTACCAATACCTTCCGGCCCGACAAACTGGACCTGGCCCTCACCAAACAAAGCCCCTCGGGCGTTACTTTGGAAGGAGCGGTGTTCCGGCTCTGGAGACCGAAGGCAGATGCAGCATTGCCCGGTACAGAAACCGACTTTGACAGCATCAAAAACCAACTGGAAGAATTCGGAGAGTCCCTCACCACCGACTCCGACGGCCGCCTCACCTTCGAGGCCCTGCCCGCCGGAACCTGGTACCTGGAAGAGACCACCCCGTCCCCCGGCTACCGTGTCCTGGAAGCTCCCGTGAAGATCACCATCGACCGGGACGATTCCAACAACCCCACGGTTACCGTGACGGCCCTGAATTCCGAAGATAGAATCAGCCATACGTTCGTAAACGATTCTGACGTCCGTGACCGCATTGAGCTCACCGTCACCGACCAGTATGTCTACGAACTCCCCAGCACCGGAGGCCCCGGAACCAGTTCCCATCACCTGATCGGAACCCTCATCCTCCTGGCCGCCGCGGCACTGTATTTGCGAAGCCGCAGATATCGGCTCTAAGGTGACCGCTTCATTGCGCAAGCCCCGGATGTCCGTTACCCGGACGCCCGCTGCGGGCAGACATTCCTTCGAGACCCCGCTCGCG
Source organism: uncultured Lachnospiraceae bacterium (assembly GCA_910584945.1). GTDB lineage: Bacteria > Bacillota > Clostridia > Lachnospirales > Lachnospiraceae > Hominiventricola. The sequence continues at coordinate 22,497 of CAJUDY010000010.1, forward strand.
CTTAGAGAGAGGACGCAGCGGTACTAAGCTCATGCTTCGCGTACCGCTCACATTCGCTAAGTGCCGGCGCCTCTCAATGGGTCTTTCAGGAAAATCTGCCCACGTCAGGCTGATATTGAAGTCATCGTATATCTGACCGGCTGCCCCTTCGCAGCCCACAAGGAAAAGCCGGTCTCATATAAAACCTGTGGAGCTCCCGGGCGAGACCCCACCCGGTCCTTCCACATCCCGTGCTCTGCGCGGACCTGCAACAACCAACGCACCAAAATATCGGGCAAAGCCCAAAGAAAGGAAAGAGACATGAAAAAATTTAAAAAACTTTTCGCAGTACTATTATCTCTCACAATGGTACTCGGCATGACCGCAACGGTCTTCGCAACATCCGGTGATGACCCGCAGCCGCCAACTGGCAATGGAGACACGCCAACGAATCCTACACATGAGTATGAAGTTTCCATAGGCAACGGAACAGATAAAGATAAGGGAACGATTACCGTTAAAGGCATCGAAGAAGGTGCAACTGTAACAGCATATCAGATTATTAAAGCAAGTTATGAGAATAATTATGGTGGCACAAATCATTTCTCTGGATATACCGCTTTATATAATGCTATAACAGTGGAAGACGATCAGAGTGCTTCCATTGATGCTGAGACGCTGACCAATGTGATAACTGAGGCAGGTCTGACGACAAATAATCCTACTCTTGCCACAGGTACAAGTGCAATTACCTTGAACTACAGCAATGGGGCATACACTGCTTCTGATCTGAAAGTTGGTTCTTATTTGGTTATGGTTACCGGAGGGGAATCTAAGATTTATAATCCTATGGTTCTTTCTGTGTCTTATGTAAACTTGAATGGCGCACTCAACATTGAGAGTACAGAGCTTGATATTACCAATCCGGTTGGCTGGGCAAAATCCAACGATGCTCCAACCATCGACAAGACTTCTAAGAAAGATGGTCAGGTAGTTCAGAGTGTAAACATTGGCGATACGGTTAATTACGAAATCGTAGTGAATCCTATCCCCTATTATAAAGGTTCCAATCCGATCTTTAATGTAGAAGATACTTTAAGCACCGGTCTTACGATCGATAGAGACAGTGTAAAGGTTTATCTTGCAGACAGCAAGGAAGCTGCAGCGTCAGCGACTACAGAAGTACCTTCCAGTAAATATGCAGTAGGAGGAACCGGCCAGACTCTTACCGTTGATTTTGTTGTAAATAGTCAATATCAGCTGAACGATGATGACTATCAGGTACCAGGAAAAACAATCGTCATCAGATACAATGCGACAGTAGCGGATAAAGATGCGATCAACTATGATCCCTATACCAATACGGCAACACTGAATTATACTAAGGATTCTACCCTTAATGGAGATGAGGGAAAACCGGATGAAGATCCGAAGAGCAAAACATACAATTACACCTTCGACCTTAGTGGAGAAGCAGTTGGTAGCAAGCTCACCAGCTTGGTAACCAAGACCGGGGAGACTTTAGCGGGCCAGACAGATCCAGTGAAATTAAAAGGAGCAGAATTTACTCTGTATACAGATGAAGCTTGTACAACAGCAGCTCCAATAAATAATGATTATATCAAAAATGGAGTGGTTACTTCTGGTGACGATGGTGTAATGGTGATCAGAGGTCTTGCGGCTGGAACCTATTATCTGAAAGAGACAAAGGCTCCGAACGGATACTCTCTGAACGAGACCGCGTTCAAAATCGAGATTGATGCAGTATTCTTTGGTCCTGATGTAGAAGGAACAACAGATGAAAATAAAGGCCAGTTAAAGAGTTGGACGGTTAAATTCAACAATGAAGAGAAAAACCTCATTAGCGGTACAGTGACCTTTAACGGTGGAACTGCTACAAGTGCAAATGTAACACCGGCTCCAGGTGGTGTTGACATTCCTAATACCAAACTTACAAACCTGCCCTCCACCGGCGGCATCGGTACCACGATCTTCACCATCGGCGGATGTGCACTGATGATTCTTGCAGCAGCTCTGTACTTCGCAACCCGCAGAAAAACTGCAAAATAACATCCTGATCGTACATAAGAAAACAATCACTGCCAGGTAACAAAACCTGTACCTCAAGCGCAGGAACCAGCCGCCGCGGGCGGGGAAAACCCGCGGGGACCCTTTCAAGGGGCGCCCTTAGCGACGGCGAGATCCAGCGCTTACGCAGACTCGGTGCTCTGCTCCGCAGAGCGCCGTAGTCGAAGTTAGCGATTAGCTCGACGGAGCGTTGCCCCGGGGTCCCGAAGGGGCTTCCCCGCCCGCGGCGGCGTCCCTCTTCGAAATACAACGGCTGTATTACCCACATTTCACAACAACAAGGAGAGCCCAGATGAAAAAGAAAGCCATATTTCTCATATTTCCCATCCTGTTTTTAACCGGTCTGTCCCTGCTGCTGTACCCCTTCGTCTCCAACCAGTGGAACAACTACCGCCAGAGCCGCCTCATCTCCACCTACGACGAGGCCGTCTCCCAGGCCGAAGCCGCCGGAGCCATCGACTACAACTCCGAGTGGACTCAGGCCCATAGCTATAACGACGCCCTCCTCCCCTACGTCCTTCCGGACTCCTTCGCCTCCGCGGCGCTCACCACCGAAGAAGACGAACGCTACCTCTCCTGTCTGAACCTCACCGGAGACGGCATGATGGGCTACGTTCAGATCCCCAAGATCGGCGTCAAAATCCCCATCTACCACACCACCTCCGAGTCCGTTCTCCAGACTGCGGCAGGACACTTAGAAGGAAGTTCCCTCCCCGTCGGCGGAGAAGGAACCCACGCCGTGATCTCCGCGCACAGAGGCCTGCCAAGCGCCGCCCTCTTCACCGACCTGGACCGGCTTAAGGAAGGCGATCCCTTCCTATTATATATCCTCGACGATACCCTCTGCTACCAGGTGGATCAAATCTCCGTGGTAGAGCCCGACGATACCAGCCAGCTCGTGGCAGAAGACGGCAAAGATTACGTCACCCTCCTGACCTGCACCCCCTACGGCGTCAACAGCCACAGACTCCTGGTCCGAGGTCACCGGGTGCCCTATGAAGAAATCGAAGACGAAGCCGTGGCGGCCTCCGCCTTCACCGGCCCCAGCCTTCGCACCAACTATCTCCTGTGGGTGATCGTCGGCCTTCTCATTACCGCCGGATTCATCCTGCTTTTGTACCTGTGGGATAAAAAACAAAAAACCTCCGGAGAAAAACCATGAGACGGACCATTGGAAATCTCCTCTTCGGACTCCTCTTTCTGACCGGATTCGGCGTCCTGGCCTACCCGACCATCTCCGACCAGTGGAACACCTACCGCCAGAGCCGTCTGATCTCGGATTATGTAGAGACCATACAGGAGATGGAACCCGAAGACTATACCCGGGAGTGGGAAGCCGCCCGGGCCTTCGACGCCTCCTTCGCGGAAAATAACCTGTACGGAGACGTCTTCGGTTCCGAAGCCGGCGGCCTTGCCGACACCGAGTACTGGAAAGTCCTGAACGTGGCCCAAGACGGCGTTATGGGCTACCTCTCCATCCCCAGGATCAACATCCGCCTGGCCGTCTACCACGGCACCGCGGACCAGATCCTTCAGACCGGCGTGGGTCACCTAAACGGCACTAAACTCCCCATCGGCGGAGACAGTACCCACAGCGTGCTGGCCGCCCACAGAGGCCTTCCAAGCGCCAGACTCTTTACCGATATCGACCAGCTCTATAAAGGCGACCGCTTTTACATCCATGTGCTGGACGAAACCCTCGCCTACGAAGTGGACCAGATCCTCCCCATGGTGGACAAAGACGATATGGCGGCCCTGTCGGAAGCCCTTCAGATCGAAGAAGGGAAAGACCAGGTAACCCTCTTCACCTGCACCCCCTACGGCGTCAACAGCCACCGCCTGCTCGTGCGGGGAAGCCGGGTGCCCTATGAAGGCGAAGAAGAAATAAGCGGCACCCCCGTGGATACCATGCTGCGGGCCGTTCAGAACTACTATATGCTGTACCTGATCCTCGGACTGTCCGTGACATTCCTTGTCATATTAATGATGAAATTTCTGCTCGGACGTAAAAAATAAAACCGCATCGGCAGATGCAAAACTCTAAATAGGAGGCTGAGATGAAAAAGAAAAGACCCAGATTTATTTTAACTTTTACCTTTCTTCTCCTGGCCCTTGCAGGCTGGAAAAGGGTGGCCTTCGGGGCGGGGGAGATCGACACCGGCAAGCTCTGCACCGTCACGTTTCGGATTGAGGAAGAGTACACCGAACTAAAGGGACAGGAGATTCCCGTCGCCCTCTACAAGGTGGCGGAAGTGGACCCTTACGGCCGCTATACCCCGGCGGCGGGGTATGAGTCCCTGAAAGCTCCCCTGCAAAACGTCAGCAGCGCCACCACGGCCGACGACTGGAAGACCATGGCGGAGCAGGCGGCAAGTCTGCAGGAGACCGGTTCCCTGGAAGCGGCAAGGACCGTGAACCTTGGGGAGACCGCCGAAGAACTTCAGACCGGCCTTTATCTGGTCCGGGTGGAACCTGTAGAGTCGGAGACCTGTATTTATCAATTTACCCCCTACCTCATCGCTCTGCCCGACAACGAGCGGGGCCGTGACGAGGAGGCGGAGGATGCCTGGATCTACGAAGTGTCCGTGAAGTCCGAGCTTACGGACCGCTACGGCAGCCTGGAAGTGCAGAAGACCCTGGTCCGCTATAACCAGACTCTGGGGCCGGTCACCTGTATTTTCCAGATCGAGGGAGAAAAGGACGGCCGCCTGGTGTACAGCGACGTGGTCTCCGTGACCTTTGACGGCCCCGGGACCAGGAGTATCCGCATCCCCCGGATCGCGGCAGGAGCGAGAGTGACTGTGACCGAAGTCTACAGCGGCGCAGGCTACGCGGCCCAAGGGGCGTCGAGTCAGAGCGCGGCGGTGGTGGCGGACAGCACCCTGTCCCTCTTCTTTTCCAATGACTATGCCGGAGGCACCGGGGGAGGCACCAGTGTGGTGAACCATTTTTACTATGAAAACGATCAGTGGAATTACGTTCCGGAGACAGACTCCACAGGGGAGCAGGAGGGCAGACCGTGATGAAAAAGATTTGGAAAAAGAAAACCCTCGTCCTTGGCACAGCGGCATTGCTTTTGACCGCGGGAGCCTCCGCCGGCAGGGCCATGGCGTATTTTACCACCTATGCGGGGGCCCAGGGCAGCGCGCCTTTAAGCCTTGGATTTACCCGGACGGAAATTGAGGAAACCGTGCAGAATCAGGCCAAATACATCACCGTCGTGAATACCGGAGAGTGCGACGCCTTTGTCCGCGCCAGACTCTTTGCCGGCGGCGGCTATGAGGACGGCCTGGTATTCCGGGAAGCGGAGTCCGAAGGCTGGACGCCGGGAGAGGACGGCTATTACTACTATACTGCAATCCTTCCGCCGGGAGAGAAGACCGGTCCCCTCTGCGTGGGCGTGGACTGGAAAGACCAGGAAGGCGGGTTCAACACAGACCGGGAAGATTTCAATGTCATCGTAGTGCAGGAGAGTGCCGGAGTGTACTATGACGAAGACGGGAATCCGGCCTGCAATTGGGAGGTACAGCTATGAGAAAACAACCAGTCTGGGCAAAGCCGGCCCTGTTATTTGCCGCGTCGGCGGCGCTGCTCCTTGCCAGTACCGTGGGCAGTACAAGAGCGGCGCTTACCTATTACAGTGACAACTATGCGCTGGAGATGACCGTGGCCCAGAGCATGGGTGTGAGCCTGACCGAGAACGGCCGGATCGTCAGCCACCGGGATTACGACGGGAGCGCCTGGAATGGAGACGGCTCCGGAACGCTTCTGGAAGGCATCCTGGACGAGGGAGAGAAGCTGATCCCCGGAAAAAGTTATGAAGAAGCCATCGGCGTGTCCAACAGCGGCTCCATCGACAGCTATGTCCGGGTGATCCTTCAAAGAAGCTGGCTGAATCCGGAAGGCGGGAAAGACACCAGCCTTTCCCCGGACCTGATAAGTCTGAACGTGAACACCGGCAGCGGCTGGGTGGAAGACGCCAGAAGCTCCACGCCGGAGCGGATGGTCTTCTACTACACCAGACCCCTTCCCTCCGGTCAGAGCACGCCCCTGCTGTGCGATTCTCTGAAAATCGATCCGGCTGTCATGAAAGAAGTCCTGGAAGAGACCGTTTCCGACGGGGAGGGCAGACAGGTGATCACCACCTCCTATGCCTATGACGGCTACCGGTTCTGCCTGGAAGCGGAAGTAGACGCCGTCCAGACCCACAACGCCGAAGACGCCGTCAAAAGCGCCTGGGGCGTGGACGTGACTGTGGCGGAAGACGGGAGCTTAAGCATCCCGTGAAGAAGAAACGGCATCCATTCTCCGGCGCGTTCCGTATCTTAAGCACCCTGCTTTTAACGGGGCTGGTGCTCTTCTGCCTGCCGCTGACCCTTCCCCGACTGTTCGGCTATCATATCTACTCCGTGATCAGCGGCAGCATGGAACCGGCGATCCCCGTGGGCAGCCTCCTGTATATTGAAGAAACCGGGCCGGAAGAACTTCAGGAAGGAGAAGTCATCGCCTTCTACGGAGCCCGGGATTCCGCCGCCATCATCACTCACCGGGTCCTGGAGAACCGGGTGGTCATGGGAGAACTCATCACCAAAGGAGATGCCAACCAGCAGGCGGATATGAATCCCATCCCCTACGGGAACGTCATCGGCCGCGTCACCCGCGCCATCCCGAAAGCCGGAAAAGCAGCGGAACTCTTCACCAGCCGGGAAGGAAAGCTCCTTGCCGCCGCCCTGATCGGCGCCGCCGTTCTCCTGCAGCTTTTAGCCGCTCTTTTAGAAAATAAATCAAATGAATTTAAATAACTCGGCGCTACAATACTTTCACTGATCGTGCTTCCCGCCTTACGCGCTCAGTCCGCTGTGTCCCCTCGCCTAAGCGGGAGCGGGGGCTGGAAGGAATATTCACCCGCGGCGGACGTCCGGGTCCCCAATCCAGATGTCCGGGACCCGGATACTCCAAAGTAGTGCTACAAAAAAACGGAGGTATAAAAATGAGAAAGCCACGCCTTTACTTTGTTATGGCCGCCTTCCTTCTTATAGGCAGCACGCTGTCCGTCTATGCAGAAGAATACACCATCGGCGACAACTGGAAGACCCAGTTTGCCGACGGAAAGATGACTGCGAATTTCGACGCGGAAGAAATCCGTCAGGCGGTCGGCAGCCTGCAGCCCGGTGATCAGGTGACCATCCGCCTGACCCTGGAGAATCAGGACCCAAAAAGCGCCGACTGGTACATGTCCAGCGAAGTGCTGGAAAGCCTGGAAGACAGCAATAGCTCTGCCAGCGGCGGCGCTTACACCTACGACTTGTCCTACACCGACAGCAAGGGAGCCGTTACCGCCCTTTACACCAGCGACAGCGTCGGCGGCGAAGGAGACACGTCGGCGGGCATAGGTCTTCACGAAGTGTCCTCCGCCCTGGAAGAATTCTTCTATCTGGACCGGCTGGAGTCCGGCGCTTCCGGCGTCATCAGCTTAAGCATCACCCTGGACGGAGAGAGCCAGGGCAACAACTATCAGAATACACTGGCGAGACTTCAGATGTCCTTCGCCGCAGATCCGGTCACCGGCTTAGGAGGAGGTTCCGGCTCTGGCTCCGGCGGTTCCGGCGGGAATTCCGGTAACCAGGAAGACGACTCATCAGGCGGCGGGACTCCCGGGATGCAGCCCTCCGTGGCCTACACCCTGGGCAGCGTGCAGACCGGAGACCAGAGTCCGCTGATGTTCTGGTCCCTTCTGGCGCTTCTGGCCGGAGTGGGCCTGATGCTCTTCGGATGGATCGTCAGCCGGAAAAAAAGGGGGGAAGAAGCATGAACAGATACAAAAAAGCAGCAGTCTGGCTGTGCTCTTTGTGCCTGCTGTTTCAGACGTGCGCGGTGCATGTGCAGGCGGCGGACCGGGAAGCTTACGGATATACGATTACGTTCTACGCGGGCAACCACGGAACCTTTGCCGGACAAAGCCAGGTGAGTGTGGACAACAGCCGCACCGGTTCCGCCTGGCATGTGGAAAACCAGGGCGCGGCGGTCGTCGTGCGGGATCTTCAGTACGGTGACCGGGTCAGCTTTGACGCCGCCGTGGCTGGAGCGGTGACCCTGGGAGAAAACAGCAAATACTATGTGAAAGGCATCCGTCAGGGCGGCCGGGACAACGATACCGTGGGGATGTCTTCCTTCGAGGTGAAGGGCGATCAGGACTACGTAGTAGCCTACGGGATTCGAGGAGATCTGACTTCCTACGTGGTCCGCTACGAGGATACTTCCGGCAATACCCTGATGCCCGAGCGCTCCTACTACGGCAACGTGGGCGACCGGCCGGTGGTGGCGTTCCTGTACATCGAAGGCTACGAGCCCCAGGCCTATAACCTGACCCGGACTCTGTCCCAGAATGCGGCGGAGAACGTCTTCACCTTCCAGTACGCCCGAGTGCGCACCGGCGGCGGAGGTACGACCGGCGGCGGAGGCGGAGCTGCCGGAGGAGGCGGTGACGCCGCGGGCGGAGCTGGTGAGACGTCGGCTGCCGACGCCGGAGCTCCCGGTACAGGCGCTGCAGCTCCCGGAGGAGCCGCCGTACCGGGTGCAGGAGCCGGAGCGGCAGTCGCAGTTCCAGGCGGTGCAGGCGGAGCGGGAGCCGTTCCCGCAGGCAGCGCTGCCCCCGGACAGGAAGTTCCGGACACGGACGTCCCTCAGGCGGAAGGCCCCCAGGAACTCCAGGAGCTGGACGATGAAGACGTGCCCCTGGCCGGTCTGGAACCCGACGCCCCGGCGGCGCCCGGCAGTATGCTCTACCCCATAGTCGTAGGCGTAAGCGCCGCCTCCGCGCTCCTTCTGCTGGTCTTTCTCTGGATGAAGAGACGAAAAGGAGAGAAAGAAGAAGACGAAACCTGACATTTTCAGAAATGCTACAAATCCCCAGGAGCATCTGCCCTTGGGGATTTTCTTCATTTCCTGCAAAAATTGAAAATGGAAGAAAAAGTAAAGATGTGCAAAGCAATTGACCTGTTGGTGTCAGACGGAGAGAGGCGCAGAAAATTAATAAACTTCTGGGACAGGATAGGTAAAGAAAACAGGTATAGGGGCCTCTGCGGCCCCTATTTTTTCTTCCGTCTCCTCCCGATCCTTGTGGAATAGGACAACCCGGTACCCGGCAGAGACGCCCGGGCGCGTGCGCCGGTCCTGGAGTTCAGCGACAATCCAAAGAACTTCCCTCCCAGGCTGATTCCCACACTTTTCTTTCCAATATTCAGCTTCACCCCGGGCAGCAGGGTGATACTCTTGCGAAAGCGAAATCCCATATCGTATACTCCCTTCGATCTTTTTCTACATTTTACCACATCGAACATACATTTGCAAATAAAATCGAAAATTTGTTCGGCCATACATAAAAAGAAAGAAGAGTCAAATACTGAACAAAAAAGGTTACAGTTCAGGAGGCAGTATATGTACGACTTGGTGATCATAGGAGCCGGAACCGCGGGAATGACGGCGGCGGTCTATGGGCGGCGCGCAGGCAGGGAAGTGCTTGTGCTGGAGGAGAAGGTGTATGGAGGACAGATCATAAGCGCTGTGGAGGTGGAGAATTATCCGGGGATTCCAAAAGTGTCCGGCTATGATTTTGCGGAACAGCTCTTTAAGCAGGCACAGAACCTGGGGGCGGAATTCCGATATGAACGAGCGGAAAAGATCATTGATCAAGAAGGGGAGAAGATCGTCGTCACCGGCCGACAGGAATATCATGCCCGGACTGTGATCCTGGCAACGGGGGCGAAGAACCGTCCGCTGGGAGTGGAGCGGGAGGAGGAGCTGACCGGGAAAGGCGTCTCCTACTGCGCCACCTGCGACGGCGCTTTCTATCGGGGAAAGGACGTGGCGGTGGTGGGAGGCGGCAACACGGCTCTGGAGGATGCGACCTTTCTCTCCGGTTACTGCCGGAGGGTGTATGTGATTCACAGAAGAGCAGAGTTCCGCGGAGAGGCGCGGCTTCTGGAGGCATTGAAAAAGAAGGAGAAAGTAGATTTTCTGCTGAATTGTCAGGTTATCGCTCTGGAGGGGGAGGATCGTCTGTCTGCGGTCGTGGTTCGTCAGACTGATACGGAGGAGACGAGTCGCCTTGAAGTTGACGGCCTCTTTATCGCAGTTGGTCAGGCGCCGGATAACCAGGCTTTCGCGGATCAGGCGGCTCTCGATGCCTACGGATATATCGAGGCGGGGGAAGACTGCCGGACGAAGACTCCGGGCGTCTTCGCCGCAGGGGACTGCCGCGCCAAAGGAGTCCGGCAGCTTACCACCGCAGCGGCCGATGGGGCCGTCGCCGCCCTCGCCGCCTGCGCGTATCTGACAGAAAGATCAGCCTAAAACAGACGGCAGATTCCCGTGAACAGCATGCAGAGCAGGACGCCGACGGCGGTGGGCAAAAGGGCGGCCAGCAGGGTATAACGAAGGCTTTTGGTCTCCTTGTGTATGGTCAGAAGCGTGGTGGAGCAGGGCCAGTGGAACAAGGAGAAGAGAATCGTGCTCACGGCGGTTTGGATGGTCCAGCCGTGGGAGAGAAGCAGAAGCTTCATGGAGGCAAGATTCTCCGTCTCCGCCAGAGTTCCCTGGGCCAGGTAGGCCATGAGGATGATGGGCATGACGATCTCGTTGGCCGGAAAACCCAGGAGAAAGGCAATCAGAATCACACCGTCCAGTCCCAGAAGCCTGGCGAAGGGGTCCAGCCATCCGGCGCTCAGGGCAAGAAGACTCTGGCCCCCGAAGGATGCATTGGCCATGATCCAGATCAGAAATCCGGCGGGGACGGCCACGGCGGCAGCTCTTCCCAGCACAAATAAGGTCCGGTCAAAGATGGAGCGGATCAGGATGGAGCCCACCTGGGGCTTTCGGTAGGGAGGAAGCTCCAGCGTAAAAGCCGAAGGCACCCCGCGAAGCAGCGTCACGGACAAAAGCCAGGTGACAAAGAAGGTCATGCCGATGCCGAGGAGGATTGCCAAGGTCAGAAGCAAGGCGGACAGGACCGAAGACCGGATGCTGCCTGCGGCGCCGGCGAAAAAGATCGTGATCAGGGCAATCAGCGTGGGAAATCTGCCGTTGCAGGGGACAAAGCTGTTGGTCAGGATGGCCAGCAGCCGTTCCCTCGGGGAGTCAATGATCCGGCATCCGGTGACTCCGGCGGCGTTGCAGCCAAAGCCCATGGCCATACAGAGGGCCTGCTTGCCGCAGGCGTGACAGCACTGAAAGGGTTTATCCAGATTGTAGGCCAGTCTCGGAAGATAGCCCACGTCTTCCAGAAGGGTAAAGAGAGGGAAGAAGATCGCCATGGGCGGCAGCATGACCGAGACGACCCAGGCCACCACCCGGTAAACGCCTAAGACCAGCATGTTGTGGAGCCAGTCCGGCGCGCCTGCCCGAAGGAACAGTCCGGATAAGAGGTCCTGTCCCCGGAACAGGAGAGCGGAGAGAACCTGGGAAGGAAAGTTGGCTCCGGTGATGGTCAGCCACAGAAGGAAAGCCAGTAAAAGAATCATGGCCGGATAGCCGACGAGCCGTCCGGTCAGAAGCCGGTCCAGCTTCCAGTCCCGGAACTGATAGGGAGGACGGTCATAGCGGACGGCTTTCTGACAGAGGGCCTCCGCCTGTCGGACCAGGGCGGCGGTGATCTCATCCTGAAGGGTTCCCGGAGGAATGCCTTCTTTCCGAAGCAGCTCCCTGGCGTCAGAACATGCATTTTGCAGGACGGAATCTTCTAAAAAAGAAGGGCCAAGGCGGGAGGTGAGTTCCTTCGTCAGAGAGGCGTCCTCGTCCAGAAGCCGCAGAGCCAGCCACCGGGGATTCAGGGTCCCGTCTGTTTTTTCTGACAGAACCGGCGTCAGGAGGGAGAGAGCGTCCTCGATGGGCTTTGGATAGAGGACGGGAGGCCCGGATATTTCGGGAAGGTCCGTGGCCTGCCGGATGGCATCCGTGAGGGCTTCCAGACTTTTCTTGTCCCGGGCTACGGTGGTGACCACCGGGATGCCCAGGCTTTCGGAGAGAACTTTGGGATCAACATGGATGCCTTTTTTGGACGCTTCGTCCATCAGGTTGACGCAGAGGACGACCCGGGAGGAGATCTCCATAGTCTGGAGGACCAGGTTCAGATTGCGCTCCAGACAGGAAGCGTCGCAGACCACCGCGATAGCGTCCGGTTTTCCGAAGCACAGGAAATTGCGGGCCACTTCTTCTTCCGCGGAGTGAGCCATGAGCGAGTAGGTGCCGGGAATGTCCACCAGAGTCCAGGACTGTCCGAACGCGCGGTAACGCCCCTGGGCGTTCAAGACGGTCTTGCCGGGCCAGTTGCCGGTGTGCTGGTGCATGCCGGTCAAGTTGTTGAAAATGGTACTTTTGCCTACGTTGGGATTGCCGGCGAGGGCGATGATTTTTTCATTGGAAGTTTGTCGATGGATGGTCAGTCCCGGGTCCACGGCCCCGGCTTTGGTAGAATGTCTGCTAAGACCCATAGATGCTCCTTATGTTGGCTTGATTTTGATCAGAATCTGCCGGCTGTCCCGGGCCCGGATGGCGATGGCGGCGCCCCGGATCAGATAGGCGGAGGGGTCGCCGGAGGGGCTTTTGCCAAGGCACACGACTTCCGTGTGCTCAATCAGCCCCAGATCCATCAGACGCCTGCGCATAGTCCCGGCCGTCCGGAGCCGCAGCACCTCCGCCCGCTCCCCCGGGCACAGCTGGCTTAAATTGCAGGAAGGTTCCATGTAAAAGGACTCCTGTAAAAACTCTTATATCACCATATGCCTACATGAGGATTTGTGTGACATTTTGAAGGGGGACCGGACGCCGGGGCGGGGGGAGGGGTCCCGGCTGACATCTGCACGTTACCGCCCTTCCCGATACCCCGTAGGACTCACCCCTTTCTTTTTTTTGAAGAGGCGGGAGAAGTACAGGGTATCTTCATACCCCACCGACCTGGAAATGATAGACACGGACAGGTCGGTCCGCTGGAGCAGGTCGCAGGCTTTGCGGATGCGCAGATCCAGAAGGTATTCCTGAGGGGAGGCTCCGGTGGCCGCCTTGAAGATTCGGTGCAGATAGGAGCGGTCCAGTCCCAGTTCGTCCGCCACGGACTGGATGGAGAGATTTTGCCCGTAGCAGGATTCCAGGTAACGCAGGGCTTCTTCCACATAGACGGCCTGATTTTCCCGGGAGCGGACCGGTTCTTTTGGAAACTTGCGCGCCAGCAGGAACAGGTATTCGTACAGGATACTGTTCATGATCAGGTCCCGGTTGGCCGAAAGCTGGTTGGCTTCGAACATTTTCTCGTGGCAGAGCCGAATGCGGTCGTCCTGTCCATAGTGAAAGACCGGGGTGGTCAGGAGGAAGGTCCGGTCCAGATATTCCCGGATCTTGACGCCCTGAAAGCCGATCCAGGTGTAGGTCCAGGGATCTTTCCGGTCGGCTTCGTAGTAGATCAGCTCATCCGGACAGATCAGGAAGGCGTCCCCTTCTCCGAGCCGATAGGTCTGTCCCCGGACCTGGTAATAGCCTCTGCCGCTTAAGACATAGTGAATCAGGTAGCCGCTTCGGAGAATCGGGCCGTAGCTGTGGCCGGGGGTGCAGGTCTCGTACCCGCAGGTGTAGACAAAGGCGTCCAGGCTTCGGGAAAAATCGTTGGAGAAAATAAAATCTTTCATATAGAAACTCCTTTTTGGTCACAGAGGTGCATAGAGAGACAACATTTGTCCATGTCTATATTTTCCAGATATAGTATAGTAGAGATCACAGGGAAGAGCAATAGAAAAAAGAAAAGGAGGTGAAAACAAGGAGATTCCGGAGCTGTGGAATCAAAAAAAGACAGACATGGCACGCAGAACAAAAATACATAGAGAACACATTTGTAATGCTGCATGACGCTCTTCCGGATAAAGAACAGGAGGGAACTATGGACGAAAAAAAGAGACAGAGATATCTTGCGATCTCCGAAAAGCTTGCGGAACTGGTAGGCGGTAAGAAAAATATTCAGGGAATTGCGCACTGCGCGACCAGACTGCGGATCGTGCTGGAAAATAACGACGTGGTGGATCTAAAAGCCATCGAGGACCTGGATCTGGTCAAGGGAGTCTTCGTGGCGGGGGACCAGCTTCAGATCATCTTCGGCGCAGGGCTGGTGAACGACGTCTATGAGGTGTTCAAGGATTACACCGGCAAAGCGGGCATGAGTTTAAGCGACTTAAAGACTGAGGCCAACAAGAAGATGAATCCCCTGCAGCGGATCATCAAGGCGCTCTCAGATGTATTTATCGACATCATGCCAGGCATCCTGGCGGCGGCGCTTCTGACCGGACTTTCCGGAGTGCTGACGAACCTGGATGCGGTACAGAACAATGCGACGCTCTATGGCATCACGCGGCTGATTAACATTTCTTCCGGGGCAATCTTCGGATTCCTGCCTCTGGCAGTGGCGTACAGCGCGTGCAAACGTTTTGGCGGAAGACCCATCCTGGGCATTGTGGTCGGCTGTATCATGCTTTCTCCAAGCCTGACGGATGCCTATGCGGCGGCCCAGGGAACTGCGGAGGTGACCACCCTGCACATCTTTGGACTGGGCGTGGATCTGGTGGGCTTCCAGGGCGGCATCATCGTGGCGCTGCTCATGGGTGTAGTGACGGCGAAGCTGGATATTTTCTTCGAGAAAAAAGTTCCGGAAGTGGTGAGACTTCTGGTGTCGCCGCTTCTGACGACTCTGGTCAGCGCGATTCTTCTGTTCACCGTCGTGGGACCGGTGGGAAGGGGCCTGGCTTCCGGGCTGACCGGCGCGCTGGTGTGGATGACGCAGAATCTGGGTGTGTTCGGGTATGCGATCTTCGCGGGCCTGCAGCAGCTGGTGGTCATCACAGGCCTGCATCACATCTTTGGGGCCATCGAGGCACAGCTTCTAGCGGATACCGGGCGGAATATCCTGAATCCGCTGATGTCCGTGGCGATCATCGGACAGGGCGGCGCGGTCCTTGGATATCTTTCCAGGAATTACAAAGACGCCAGAACCAAAGAGCTCTGTATCCCAAGCTTCATCTCGGTGCTGTTCGGTATCACGGAGCCGGCGCTTTTTGGTATCAATCTGCGGTTTAAGTATCCCTTGATCGGCGGCTGTATCGGAGGAGCCATCGGAGGCGCGATCGTCTACTTCACCAATCTGGCGGCGCTTGGCTTTGGCACCACCGTGCTTCCGGGCATCGCGCTGGCAGCGGGCTTCACTCTCACCTTCCTGCTGGGCGGTTTTCACAAAAAGCCGGTGCAGACAGAAGCTCCGAAGCCGGCCCCAGCGGAAAAAGAAGAAAAGCCGGTGGAGAAAAAGGCGGCGGACGATGCCCTTCATGCGCACGCCACCGGACAGATGATTCCCATGGAGGAAGTAAAGGACAGTACTTTTGCCCAGAAGATGTTAGGCGACGGCTTTGCCATCCTCCCGGAGGAAGGAGCGGTGTGCGCTCCGGTTGACGGGACGGTCTCTTCGGTATTTGACACCAAGCATGCAGTCTGCCTGGTATCCGACGGCGGGCTGGAGATTTTGATTCATATCGGAATTGACACGGTCAATCTGAAAGGGCAGTATTTCACCGCTCATGTAAAGGACGGGGATACGGTGAAAGCCGGACAGCCGCTGGTAACCTTCGAGCTTGACAAAGTAAAGGCGGCAGGCTATGATACGGTGATTCCCATGGTGTTCACCGATCCGGATCATCAGCCGGACATGAGCGGCCTTGACATACGCCATGTAGAACATGGAGAAAAGATATAAGGGGCCTTTCGTATGGCGGATATGACTTTAAAAAAGAAACGAATGGACAGGGAGGGCTATCGGCAACAGCTTCGTCTGGAGGAAGAGAAACTTCATCTGGCGGCGGCTGATCCCCGGCGGCTTACGTATCACCTGGAGCCGCCTGTGGGTTGGCTCAACGATCCCAACGGACTGTGTCAGAAGGATGGCGTTTATCATATTTACCACCAGTATGTGCCCTTCTACCCGGAGCTTTGCAGCGTGCTCTGGGGGCATGTGACGACAAAGGATTTTATCCATTATGAAGTGCAGGAACCGGCGATCTATCCGGACACGGACTGGGACCAGAACGGCGCTTACAGCGGCTGTACGTTCCAGGAGAAAGGGACCATGTACGTGTACTATACGGGGAATGTCCGGCATGCGGACCGGGACTATGATTACATTACCGAAGGCCGGGAGCAGAATACGATCCTGACCACGTCCGAAGACGGGTTTCATTTTACACCAAAGCAGCTTCTAATGAGAAATGAAGACTATCCTCCGGACCTAAGCCTTCACGTCCGGGACCCCAAGGTATTCCGGGAGAACGGTCGTTACTACATGATCCAGGGCGCCCGGGACCTGGACGCCAGAGGCAGTATCCTGCTGTTCGAGAGCGAGGATCTGATCCACTGGACTTACCGGCTTCGCTTTACCACAAAGACCCCTTTCGGCTATATGTGGGAGTGCCCTAATTATCTGAAAGTGGGGGACAGACGTTTCCTGATCGCCTGCCCGCAGGAGTACCGGCAGACAAAAGGCGGAATCGTGAAGGACAACTGGTGCGGGTATTTCCCACTGGAGTATGATTTTGACGGCGGGACGGAGTATGAGCTTTTGGAATACCGGACTCTGGACCAGGGCTTTGACTTTTATGCGCCGCAGGTATTTCAAGATGAGTCTGGAAGATGGCTCCTGCTTGGCTGGATGTCCACGCCGGACGCGGACTATGACTGCGAGATGACGGTGGAAAATGGATGGGTTCACGCCATGACTGCGCCGAGAGAGCTGTACGTGAATGAGGCGGGCCGTCTGTGTCAGAGGCCGATGAAGGAACTGGAAGGGATGAGAAGAGAGATTGCGCGGGGACCGGCGCAGGGTTTCCAGAAAGCGGTTTCAGCCTGCTTTGAACTCAAGGTTTTTTTGGATATGCCAAAGCAGCCGTTTGAATTGCTTCTGCGGGAGTCGGCGGTTTTGAGTTACAGGGACGGCGTCTTAAGCCTGGATCTGACCGGGTGCGGCGCCGGGAGGACCGTAAAAAGCGTGGAACTTTCTAAGGTGCGGGATCTGTGGATTCTGTCAGATACCTCCAGCATGGAGATCTTCGTAAACGGCGGGGAGGAGACATTTACCTCCAGAATTTATGATTCTATGAAAGATCTAAAGGTGAAGTTTTCCTCCGGGCAGAGAGGCGGACGGGTGGAATTGTATGAATTGATAGTTTGAACAGGCGGACGCCTGGGCGGGGGAGGGGTTCCTGGTCCGCCCAGGCATGCGCTGCCCGCTGCGGCGTCCGCGTTTCAGCATCCGCGCGTTCTATCCACATCTCTTTTTAAAAATCCAAAAGCCCCCATATCCTGCCAGATACAGAACACAGAGGGAGAAGTAGAGGACATACCGCCTCTTTAACCCGCTGGTGTAGCTTTCGGCGTTCAGATGGGCCTCCACGGAGATATAGGAATTCTCACCGGTGATAGACAACACCCGACGCTCCACCAGAGTGCCTTCTTTGATTCGCTTGTTCCCAAAGGTTTTGCTGGGCACTTCTTTGCTCCACCGATAGCCGCTGCCGTCCGTGGCGCGGTAGTAGAGCAGGTAGATGGTTTTTGTGGGCTGCATCCTGCGGCTTCGGCTGCTTCCGGTTGTATTTTTTACCTGAACCGGAAGTACCTCATAGGGCTCAAAACGATGAATTCCCCGGTCCGTATAGGCCCCAGCCGGTCGGATCTGGATATACCGATAGACCAGGACCCCTGCCATACAGGCCGCCGTCAGCGCCAGGACCATAAAAAAATTTTTCATCAACTTTTTTATACTTTTTCCTTCTTATTTTTTTCTTCCATATAGCGGATGATAAAGGGCTCCATCTCGTTCTTTTCTTTGCCCATCACAAAGGCAAGCTCTCCGTAAAGCGCGTCTTCCGTCAGCTTCAGGTAGCGTTCGTCGGTAGCGCCGATCTTTTTCCCCTGGGAGACCCGGGCTTTTCTTCGGTTGTAAAGGGTCTTGATGATGGCCACCCACTGCCGGTAATCGCAGGAGTTCAGCGCCTGCTTGTAGCTGTCCTCCCGGAGCTTTTCATTGGTGATCCAGATTTCCTGGATATCCTGCATCTCATCCAGAAGCGCCCAGGCTTCCTGCCTGGTAATCAGCCTTCTGGCATTGGCGTCTTTTTTGTCCACCGGAAAATACACCCGGTTTCCTTTGATATTCAGCGGCGCCAGCACATAGTACCGTCTCTTTTTGTCGGCTCCTGCGATATTCAGATAGGTAATATCTTCAACCTTGCAGATGCCGCTTCGCCCATAGATAATATACTCACCCTTTTCAAACATGCTCCATAACCTCCTGTCTGAGCGCTGCATCCACCCGTAGGATGGATCGTGTATAAAGTTCGTTTTGATGTCATGAAAAAAACCCGCATGTATCTAGTGAACATGCCGGTTCCTTTGTATTCTTTTACCCCATCGCTGTGATTTTTCAGACACTTCCCCTTAATATGTACCTATTATAACAAATTTTCAAATATTTTGTAAGTCTATTTTTAGTTGTTTGACAATTTTTGTGAAAACAGCACAATATAGAATATATTTTATTGTGAGTATTGCATAAAAATCCCCCTTCATATGTGGAATATGAAGGAGCAGAAGAAGTAAAGTCTGTTACGATTCCGATGTCAGTCGGATATATCCGTCCAGTTCTTCTAAAATCTGATCAGCGCTCCCGGTTTGCCAGAAACTCGTGCTGGAAAAAAATCTCCATTGCAGGAAAAGCCCCTTGACAAAGCACGCCCAAGCGTTTAGACTGAGGAAGAACAAAGGCAAAGAAGAAGAAGAGTACATGGTTTTCGCTGTCAGAGAGAGCCCTCCGCTGGCTGGAAGGGGGCTTCAGGGATGAGAACGGTGGAAGGTGGCTTTGGAGCCGAAGCACTGAAGAGGGAGTAAAGGTAAGTGTTTCCGTGGAATCCGCGTTAAGGAGAACGAGGTATGAATGTCATACGAACAAAGGTGGTACCGCGATTCGTCGCCCTTTGCACAGATTCCGTGCAGAGGGCGTTTTTTATCATAGGGAAATCCTCCGGACCTTCCTGTGATAAAAAAGTCCTCCGGGCGATCGCACTGTGGCGCCGGATGAGAGATTGTATTGAAAATGAGGAAAAAAGGAGTTACATTGCGATATAAATATATGATAGCGGCGGCGGAGATACTGCTTCTGGCCGTGCTGGTGCTGGCGCTTTTGCAGAAAGTGATCCGGGAACCCTCTGTTCGCTTCTCCGAAGAAGAGGCCTTTCAGGAAGAGGCCTTTGAGCTTTCGCTGGAGGGAGGCCTTTTTGGCGGCGCGATTTATTATACCCTGGACGGCAGCGACCCGACGCTGGATTCGCCGGTCTATGAGAAGCCGATTCCCATAGAAGCCGGTCTTCCGGACCGGGTGACGGTGGTGAAGGCCGCCATGCTGACCGGGGGACAGTTGGGGGAGATCAGGACCCGGACGTATTTTGTGGGGGAAGGGGCGTCAAGCCTTTTTGACACCATGGTGGTGTCCCTGTCGGCGGACCCAAAAGTCCTTTACGACGAAGAGACTGGGATTCTCTCGAATTTTCAGGAGCGGGGGGAGGATGGAGAGTGGGACCGTCCGGCCTATATAGAGTTCTACGAGGCGGACGGCAGAAAGATGCTCGCCCAGGGAACCGGAATCGCGGTCTCCGGCAATGCCTCCAGAGCTTTTGATCAGAAAAGCATCAAGCTGATCAGCGGCAGAGAGTATGATCCGGACCATGAAACCTTTGATTATGATTTTTTTGACGCGGACATGGGGGGAAATAAGACCGGACAGTCTTACAATCGTCTGGTGCTTCGAAACGGAGGGAATGATCATAACGGCACCATGATTCGCTGGAATGTGGTGAGCCGTCTGGCCAGGGAGGCTGGGATGATCTGCGCCGGGGCAAGGCCCGGGGTCCTGTTCCTCAATGGGGAGTATTACGGGATCATCCAGCTGCAGGAAAAGTACACCAGATACAACATCGCCCATGCCCTGAGAGCCAGGGAGCAGGATGTGGAGAAGTTTCAGCAGGAAGAGAGCTACAGTTCCCGTTTCGGCGGCTACTACAGCCGGCTGCATGAAGACCTGAACGATCCGGAACGCCAGGAAAAGCTGGAGACGTCGGTGGATATGGAGGATATGCTCCGGTACTATGCCATGAATATCATGATGAATAATCTGGACTGGCCCTACAATAATTACTTGTCCTTCCGGTGCGCGAAGAACAGCGTCAGCGCCTACGGGGACGAACGGGTACGTTTTCTCCTGTACGATCTGGATACGGTCTGGCAGGATTTGAATAAAGAAGAGATTTATCTTGCTTTTGATTATCTGATGGAAGAACCGCCGGAGGATGTGGCGGACGCCTTTTCCCTGCTGATGAGGTCGGACAAGTACCGGACCCAGTTTGTGAATCTGATCTGCGATCTGACCAGCACGGTCTACACAGAAGAACAGATTCTAAAAACGATTGAGGAGGAGAACGCAAAGATCGCCCATTCCATGGAGCTTTACGCTCCGGCGGAGCGAAGGAGCGCTCAGCAGGCGGCTCTGGAAGAGCTGAAATCGGTGGCGGCGTCGAGCGGAGCGCAGATGCGTCTGGGGCTGATCAAACATCTGGGGGCGGAGCGCCCTTACACCATGAAGCTTGAGGTGCCCGAAGGGATGACCGTATCCTTCAGTCAGATTCAGATAAAGGAGCCGGGAGTGTATACAGGGGTCTACTATCACAATTATCCCCTGACGCTTTCGGCCACTCCCGGAGAGGGACAGGAATTCTACGGCTGGCTGGTGAACGGGGAGGAGATCCGCGAGCCGGAGCTCCTGCTGGACGACCGGTATACGGCGGATGAACTGGAGATAAAACTCATTACAAGTTTATAAAAGAGAGGTACATTGATTATGAAAGAACTGGCGAAAACCTATGATCCAACCGCGATTGAGGAGCGCACCTACCAGAAGTGGATGGGAAGAAAATATTTCCACGCAAAGGTGGATAAGACCAAAAAGCCCTTTACCATCGTCATTCCCCCGCCCAATGTGACCGGCAAGCTTCATATGGGTCATGCCCTGGACGAGACGCTGCAGGACATCCTGATCCGCTATAAAAGGATGCAGGGCTACAATGCTCTCTGGGTGCCGGGGACAGATCACGCCTCCATCTCCACCGAAGTCAAGGTGACGAATCAGCTTCGGGAGGAAGGTATCGATAAAAAAGAGCTGGGAAGAGAGGGCTTTTTAAAGAGAGCCTGGCAGTGGAAGGAAGAATATGGCGGCGCCATCATCAATCAGTTGAAGAAGCTCGGCTCCTCCTGCGACTGGGACAGAGAGCGTTTTACTATGGATGAGGGCTGTTCCGAGGCGGTGCTGGAAGTGTTCGTCCGCCTGTATGAGAAAGGCTATATCTACAAGGGCTCCCGGATCATTAACTGGTGCCCCGTGTGCCAGACCTCCATCTCGGACGCCGAGGTGGAGCACGAGGACCAGGCGGGGCACTTCTGGTATATCAATTATCCCATCGCCGACGGCAGCGGATACGTGATGATCGCCACCACCCGTCCGGAGACCATGCTGGGCGACACCGCGGTGGCAGTGAATCCCGAGGACGACCGGTACCGTCATCTGGTGGGGAAGACTTTGAAGCTCCCCCTGACCGGCCGGGAGATCCCGGTGGTGGCGGACCCCTACGTGGACAAGGAGTTCGGAACGGGCTGCGTGAAGATCACGCCCGCCCACGACCCCAACGACTTTGAGGTGGGAAAGCGGCACAACTTGCCGGAGATCAATATCCTGAATGACGACGCAACCATCAGTTATCCTGGAAAATATCAGGGCATGGACCGCTACGAGGCGAGAAAAGCCATGGTAAAGGACCTGGAGGAGCAGGGACTGCTGGTGAAAGTGGAAGACCACGCCCACAACGTGGGAACCCACGACCGCTGCGGGACCACGGTGGAGCCTATGATCAAGCAGCAGTGGTTTGTGAAGATGGAAGAGTTGGCAAAGCCGGCCATCGAGGCGGTGAAGAACGGAGAGCTGACCTTTGTACCGGAACGTTTTGACAAGATTTACCTGCACTGGTTGGAAAATATCCGTGACTGGTGCATTTCCCGCCAGCTCTGGTGGGGACACCGGATTCCCGCTTACTACTGCGACGACTGCGGGGAGATTGTGGTGGCAAAGGAAGCGCCTGCCGTGTGTCCCAAATGCGGCTGTACCCATCTGACCCAGGATGAGGATACCCTGGACACCTGGTTTTCTTCCGCCCTGTGGCCCTTCTCGACCCTTGGATGGCCGAAGCAGACGGAAGATCTGGAATACTTCTATCCCACGGACGTGCTGGTGACCGGCTATGATATTATCTTTTTCTGGGTGATCCGTATGGTATTCTCCGGATATGAGCAGACTGGTAAGAGTCCCTTCCATCATGTGCTGATCCACGGCCTGGTCCGGGATTCCCTGGGCCGCAAGATGAGCAAGTCTCTGGGCAACGGCATCGATCCTCTGGAGATCATCAGCGAGTACGGCGCGGACGCCCTGCGTCTGACCCTGGTGACCGGCAACGCGCCGGGCAACGACATGCGGTTCTATATGGACCGGGTGAAGGCCAGCCGCAACTTCGCCAACAAAGTATGGAACGCTTCCCGCTTTATCATGATGAACCTGGGGGACGAGGAGATTGCGGAGCCGGCTTTGGAGGCACTGGCAGCGGAGGACAAGTGGATTCTGTCCAGGGTCAACCGCCTGGACAAAGAAGTCACCGCCAATATGGACAGCTTTGAGCTGGGAATCGCCGTACAGAAGATCTATGATTTTATCTGGGATGAGTTCTGCGACTGGTATATCGAGATGGTGAAGCCCCGTCTGTGGAACAAAGAAGATCCGTCCAGAACCGCGGCTCTGTGGACCCTTCGGCAGGTGCTGCTGAATGCGCTGAAAATGCTGCATCCCTATATGCCTTTTATCACGGAGGAGATCTTCTGCAATCTGTCCGGGGAGGAGTCCATCATGATCTCTTCCTGGCCGGAATATCAGGAAGAATGGAATTTTGCCCCAGAAGAGCGGGCCATCGGGACCATCAAAGAGGCGGTCCGGGGTATCCGGAACGTCCGGGCGGACATGAACGTGCCGAACAACAAGAAGGCGACTGTCTATGTGGTATCGGAGAATCCGAAGGTTCGGGAGATCTTCTCTCAGGGAAAAAGCATGTTCGCGGCCCTTGGCTTTGCCTCCGAGGTGCTGCTTTTGGCGGATAAAACAGGAATCGACGAGAGCGCCGTATCGGTGATGATTCCGGAGGCGGCCATCTACATGCCTCTCGCGGAACTGCTGGATATCGCCAAAGAGAAGGAGCGCCTGAAGAAAGAAGAGGCCCGTCTGGAGAAAGAACTCTCCAGGGTGAACGGCATGTTGAACAACGAAAAATTCGTAAGCAAAGCCCCGGCTTCCAAGATCGAGGAAGAGAAGGCGAAGCTGGAAAAATATACGCAGATGATGAACCAGGTAAAAGAACGGTTATCCCAGCTTGGAGAATAAGAGCGATGAATTACGAAGAAGCAGTAGCTTATATTAATGATACACCCAGATTTACCACAAAGAACACACTGGACAATACCCGGGCGGTGCTTGCCGCCATGGGTCATCCGGAGCGGAAGATGAAGTTGATCCATGTGGCGGGCTCCAATGGCAAGGGCTCGGTCTGCGCTTATCTGGCTTCCATCCTCACCACGGCGGGGAAAGAGACGGGCCTCTTTATCTCCCCCCATCTGGTGGACATCAACGAGCGGTTTGTGATCAACCAGCAGCCGGTGTCGAACGCCCTGTTCCTGGAGGCCTTTGAGGCGGTGATGGACACGGTCCGCCGACTTTTGAAGGAACGTCCTGATTCCTTCGCTCATCCGACGTTTTTTGAACTTTTATTCCTGATGGGGATCTATATCTTTGATAAGAGCCAGATAGAGTATGCGGTGCTGGAGACCGGTCTTGGGGGCCGCTTTGACGCCACCAACGTGATCGAGAAGCCTCTGGTCAGCGTGATCACCTCCATCAGCCTGGAGCACACGGAATATCTGGGAGACACCTACGGACAGATCGCCGGGGAGAAGGCCGGGATCATCAAGGAGGGGTGCCCGGTGGTCTACGACGCCACCAGGAAGGACGTGGAGGAAGTCATCCTTAAAAAAGCGGCCGAAATGCACGCGAAAGCCTACGCCATCCGCCCGGATATGTATAAAATTTTAATGAACACTCAGAAAACGATTGATTTTTCAATGGATACTGGGTATTATTTACCTATGAATGTATCCATTTCCAGCGTGGCGGAGTATCAGATCATGAACGCCTGCCAGGCGGTGACGGCCGCCCATGTGCTGGGAATCGGTCTTACGGAGGAAGATATCCGCCGGGGAATGGAAAGGATGCGCTGGGAAGGACGGATGGAGACTGTGCTTCCGGGAGTAATTCTCGACGGCGCTCACAACGATTCGGGCGTGGAAGAGTTCGTAAAGACCGCGAAGAAATTTCAGAAGGATACCAAGGTGACTCTGCTCTTTTCCTGTGTGAAGGAAAAGGATTATGAAGGCATGATCCGGACGATCTGTGAACATATTGCCTTTGACAGCGTGGTGGTGACAGAGGTGGACTGTGACCGCAGAGTAAGAGCAGAGGAGCTGTCTCATATTTTCCAAAAGTACACCCGACAGCCGGTCTTGGAGTATCCCTCCATTCCGGAAGCTTTCGAGGCTGCCCTTGAGAGAAGGGGCGGCGGAATCCTGTTCTGCGTCGGTTCTCTGTATCTGGTTGGCAGTCTGAAAAGTATCGTAAGGAGCAAAAAGCATGCTTGATTTTGAAGAAGAATTAAAAAAATTTCGTCCGAGCCTTGAGATTGACCAGGTGGAAGACACGGTTTACAACAATAACCTTTCGGACGTATCGGATCTGATGGATGAAATGCTGAAAGAAATGAAAGAACATCAGTAACTGCGAATGATCACGGAACTAATAAAAAAGGTGGAAATATGAAATGTTTTAACTGTGGGGCGGAGCTGACAGCGTCAGAGTACTGCGATCAGTGCGGAGCGGACGTCTCCCGCTATCGAAGACTTCTCCAGATCTCCAATGCATATTACAATGAAGGACTGGAAAAGGCAAGGGTGCGGGATCTGTCCGGCGCGGTGCTTTCTCTGCGTCAGAGCCTGAAGATCAATAAGAAGAACACCAGCGCCCGCAATCTTCTGGGACTTGTCCAGTTCGAGATGGGCGAAGTGGTGGAAGCGCTGTCCCAGTGGATCATCAGTAAAAATTTTCAGAAAGAGGACAATCTGGCGGATTTTTACATCGAAGAAGTTCAGAAGAACCCGGCCAGACTGGCGGCGATCAACACCACGATCAAAAAGTACAACCAGTCGTTGCTTTACTGTGATCAGGGAAGCTATGACCTGGCGATCATTCAGCTCAAGAAGATTCTGTCCACGAACCGGAATCTTTTAAAGGGGCACGAACTTCTGGCGCTTCTCTATATGAAGACGGATAATTACACAAGAGCCAGGTCGGAGCTGGAGGCGGTGCTGGACATTGACCGCACCAATACCAGGACCTTACGATACCTGAAGGAACTGGACGATGCGGAGGGGAAGAAGCCCCGCCGACAGGTCCAGAAAGAGGAGATCAAGACCAGAAAGGATTCGGTCGCCTATATCAGCGGCAATGAGACCATCATCCAGCCGGTGGGCGTCAAAGACAATACAGGTCTGCACTCGGTGATCAACGTGGCCATTGGGATTGCCATCGGCGTGGCGGTCATGTGGTTTTTGATTCTGCCTGCCCAGCAGCAGAGAAAGAGCGCGGAGTTAAACGACGCGGTGGCGGATTACAGCGATCAGGTGGAGTCCAAGGCGGCTGCCCTGGAGAGCCTGCAGGCGGAGATGGAAGAGGTTAAAAAGGAGTCGGAGACTGCCATCCAGGCGGCCAGCGAGGCATCGGAAAAGCTGGCGGCACACGAAGAGCTGCTGAAAGCTTATCGGTCCTACGCGGAGGAGAATCCGGCCGCTTCCTTAGAGCAGCTGGAGGCCATCGACAAGGAGACCCTCACAGAGGATGGGAAGGTCATGTATGATTCTCTGTTCCAGCAGGTGGGCGCGGACGCCATCAAGGATCTGTATCAGACCGGCTACGCCGCTTATCAGGCGGAGGATTTTGCTACCTCCATACAGAATCTTGGCAAATGCTATGAACTGGACAATACACAAAGAGACGCCCTGTATTTCCTGGCCAGGTCTTACCACAAGTCCGGGGATACGGAGAATGCGAAGATCTACTATCAGAAAGTAGTGGAAGAGTCGCCGGGTACCAGAGCCGCGGCGGATGCAGCCAGATTCCTGGCGAATTTACAGTAACCGTAACTGTTCAGTACCTTCACAGTTACGATGCAAAATCCATTTAAGATCGCCTTCGGCGATGGGATTTTGCACTCCTGAATCATATTCTTACGGTCTCAGCAGCAAGTGCTTCGACCTGTGCTGAATAGTTACCAGTAAACGGACAAAAGAGGAACCCTGAAGAGAGGGGCTGCCACGTAGGTGGCAGCCCTTTTTTGACGTGCTCCCAGACCATGGGGCTTGGAAGGGGAGTTGCGGAACTTTAATAGAAAGGAGATTAGATATATGGACATGCTGGAAGTAAGAGGGCATTGTTTGGTGGTTCATCTGCCGGAGGAGCTGGACCATCATCGTACAGAAGAGATTCGTCGTGAGATTGATCGGATTGTCAGCAGCCGTCCGGTGGAGGAAGTGGAGTTTGATTTTTCCAGGACTGCTTTTATGGACAGCGCGGGAATCGGGATGCTGATCGGACGCTATAAGATCATGAAAGCGCTGAACGGCGGGATTCGGTTAAGTCATATGAACCGGCAGATTCAGAGGATTCTATCTTTGTCTGGGGTTTTGAAGTATATGAAGTTAGAGAGGGAGGATGCGGTATGAAGAACGAGATGACGCTGGCATTTGACAGCAGATCGGAGAACGAGGGGTTTGCAAGGGTCGCAGTGGCGGCTTTTGTGACCCAGTTGAACCCCACCCTGGAGGAGGTGGCGGATATCCGGACGGCGGTGTCCGAGGCGGTGACCAACGCGATCATCCACGGATACCCGGACGGGATACATACGGTGGTGGTTCGGGCAGTGCTTGAGGACGATATGCTGGAGCTGTGGGTCACGGACGAGGGCGTGGGCATGGAGGACGTCAGGCAGGCCATGGAGCCCCTCTACACCAGCCGTCCGGAACTGGAGCGTTCCGGCATGGGTTTTATGTTCATGGAAGCCTTTATGGACCAGGTGGAAGTGCAGTCCAGCCCCGGGGTGGGGACCACGGTCTACATGAGAAAAAGGATACAAAAAGGAGCAACGGGGCAGGAGGCTTAATATCGTTATGGAAGAGACAATGGTTCTGATCGAACGGTCGCACCATGGGGATAAAGAAGCCAGAGAACGATTAGTGGAAGAAAATATGGGGCTGGTCTGGAGTATCGTGAAGCGCTTCGCGGGCCGGGGGACGGACATGGAGGACCTGTTTCAGATCGGAGCTATGGGTCTGATCAAAGCCATCGATAAATTCGATCCGTCCTTTGACGTTCGATTCTCCACCTACGCGGTGCCAATGATCGCGGGGGAGATCAAACGGTTCCTGAGAGACGACGGGATCGTTAAGGTCAGCCGCACCTTAAAAGAGAACTGCTGGAAGATCAAAAAGGAGACGGAACAGTTCCGACAGAAGAACGGACGGGAGCCCAGTCTGGAGGAATTGTCGAAGATCACCGGTCTTACCCGGGAAGAGATTGCCATGGCCCTGGAGTCCGCGGCGGAGGTGGAATCCATCTATAAAACCATTCCTCAAAAAGACGGCAGCGAGGTCTGCCTTTTGGACCGGATGGAGAGCCAGAATCCGGGCGGCGGGATGCAGCACCTTCTGAACCGGGTAGTATTGGAGCAGCTCTTAAAAGAACTGCCGGATATGGAACGCCAGCTGATCATCATGCGCTATATGCAGGACAAGACACAGCTGGAAGTTGCCCGTGTGCTGGGCGTCTCCCAGGTGCAGGTGAGTCGGCTGGAAAAGCGGATTTTAAAGCAGATGCGGGAGAAGCTGGTGAGTTGAAGGGGATTGGTTCATTCGTGTATAAAATAGACAGCATTTGCAGAAGATAAGGGTAGAGGTAACTGGGAAGGGACTGAACAGTTACGGTCAGAGATGACGGAGGTACGGCAAGGTGAGTGAGATTCTGTATATCAAGATCGACCAGAATATCGAGGTGGATCACATCGATGTGCGGCTGGGGGATGTGGCGAAGCTGGAGTGTACGAATGCTTCGATCAAGAACCGTCTAAAGACGATGAAGCTTTTGAAGATCCAGGCGGAGAAGAGCAACCGGTATATCTTCTCGGTTCTGAAAGTGGTGGAGCTGATCCATGAGATTTATCCGGAGCTGGAGATCCAGAATCTGGGAGAAGCGGATTTTATCATCGACTATGAATCTTCCGCCTACGCCAGAAACCGGTGGGGGATGGTGAAGGTGGTGCTTCTGTGTGTGACCATTTTTATCGGTTCCGCCTTTTCCATCATGACTTTTAACAACGATGTGGGAGTGACTCAGGTATTTTCCCAGATCTATGAGCTGATGATGGGACAGCCGTCCGACGGTTTCACGGTGCTGGAAGCGACGTATTCCATCGGGATCGCGGTGGGAATCATCGTATTCTACAATCATTTCGGCGGAAAACGGATCACCAAGGACCCGACGCCCATGGAAGTGCAGATGCGCCAGTATGAAAATGATGTGAATACCACGATGATTGACGGCTGCAACCGTAAGGAGACGAATATTGATGTGGATTAAACAGATCATATTGGGGATTCTGGGCGTCAGCAGCGGATTCGCCGTGGCCGGCGGAATGTTCGCCTTTTTGATTGCCCTGGGGGTGGTCTCCCGCTTTGCCGGAAAGACCCATACGGCAAAATATATCTTATATTATGAGGACGCCGCAGCATTAGGTGGTATTCTGGGGAACCTTTTCAGTATCTATTGGTTTCCGGTACCGGTTGGGATGGTGGGCGTGGCGTCCGTCGGGTTGTTCTCAGGCATCTTCACCGGTGCCTGGGCCATGGCCCTGACAGAAATTGTGGATACGGTGCCCATCTTCAGCAGGCGGATTCGGCTCAAAGAGGGGATGCCCTGGCTGATTCTCTCCATGGCTCTGGGAAGGATGGCGGGAGCGCTGCTATATTCGTATTATCGGTTTTAAAAGGAGTCAGCACACCGGGGAATCCGGATGGAATTCCAGCCACAAGTCATACCAGGCGAGACAACAGTCGGTGTAGCGCTGGCAGAGGCGTCTCTCTTCCTCCTGGCGGGAGAGGAAAAAGGCGTCGTCCTCCCATTCCCGAAGGGGGTCTCGTTCTTCCAGAAAGCGCAGAAATTCTTCCTGAATCTGCGCGAGAGGTTCCCGGATGGCCGCGAACTTCCACTCCTCATAAGCCTGCTCGGTGGAAATCTCCCGCAGGTGGTGGCGCTCTGCTCTGGGTACGCTGCGAAGACTACTGAGCAGCGCCTGTTCTTCGGCCTCCAGGCAGCCGGAGGTGTCGACGCCCGCCTCTTTCTTTCGGAAGTGGGTTACATAATGTTCATATCCAAAGGGATAGTAGCGGACCGCATCATTCTCGAAGATCAAAAGAGACTGAGCGGTCTTTTTTAAAAAATAGCGGTCGTGGGACACGAAGAGCAGAGTCCCCGTATAAGCCTGAAAGGCGGATTCCAGTGTCTCTCTGGCGGCCAGATCCATATGGTTGGTGGGTTCGTCCAGCAGGAAAAAGTTGGGGCCTGCCTGAAAAAGTTCCGCCAGTTTAAGCCGGGAGCGTTCGCCGCCGGATAAGTCTTTGACTCTTTTGGAGGCGTCCTTTCCGGGAAAAAGAAAAGAGCCCAGGATGGTCCTTACTTCTTTCTCGGTCAGGGAGGGGAAGAGGGCGTGAAAATGTGCCGCCACGGTCTTTTTGGAGATCAGACCGGCGCTCATCTGGTCAAAATAGGCGGGCTCTACCCGCTCGCCCAGGACGCAGGTTCCGTGAAAAGGGGAGAGTACTCCGGCGGCGGTTTTTAAGAATGCGGACTTGCCGGCGCCGTTGGGGCCGATGATTCCGATCTTCTGTCCCCGGCGGATGCGTAAGGACAGTTCTGTGAGGGGGTGATCGTAGCCCACCTGAAGATGCTCCGCCTGAAGAACCCATTTGGGTCCGATAGTTCTTGGAACGATGGCATCGGTGAAGCGATGGGCTTCGTCTTCCGTCGGCTTTTCCACCCGGGGCATGCGTTCCAGCAGTTTTTTCCGGGAACGGGCAAAGGCGGCCTTTTTTGGCTTGTGTTTAAAGCGTTCGATGAGTTGTGTAAGCCGTTCGATCTCCTCTGTCTGGCGGGCATAGGCTTTTTTCTGAAGGGACAGATGTTTGGCCTTCTGGGCCCGGTAAGCGCTGTAGCTGCCGGCGTAGCGGGTCAGGGTCCGGTTGGAAAGTTCGTAGACCGTATCCGCGGTTTGATCCAGGAAAAAGCGGTCGTGGGAGACGATGACCGCGGCGGAGGGACAGCTGCAAAGATAATCCTCCAGCCATTCCACAGTCTCTACGTCCAGATGGTTAGTGGGTTCGTCCAGGAGCAGAAGGTCCGGCTTTTGAAGCAGCAGATGAATCAGGGCGATCTTGGTCAGTTCTCCGCCGGAGAACTGATGAAGACGCTTCTTTTTGTCCTCTTTTTTCAGTCCGAAGCCGGTGAAGATCCGGTCGTATTCCTGCTCCCAGTCGAAGCGTTCCCGATCAAAAAGGTCCTTGGAGGGACAGGAATCAAGAAGGATTTCCTCTACCGTAAGAGAAAGATCAGAAAAGGGCTGCTGGTTTAGGAAGCCGACGGTGAGCTTCCGGGAGGTGATGATCCCCCTGGAGGCGCGCTTGTCGTCCCGGTCCAGGGAGAGCTCCCCGGCAAGGAGCCTTAGAAAGGTCGTCTTGCCAGCTCCGTTTTTGCCGACGACGGCGATTTTTTCGCGGCCGCGGATTTCGAAATCAAAGTGGGAGAGGAGCAGGTTTGGGCCGGCGCTTAGGGTGCCGTCGTGGATCTGGAGTAGCATGGGGAGGTCTCCTTATTCAAATTCTTCTTCGATCAGGATGGTGTCTCCGTTGGAGAGGGCCTGCTGGAACATGCCGGGGCGGTTGTTGACGGTGAGTTTCACGCGGCCTTTGGGCTGCTTTAGGTCGATGCCGGAGTATTCGATCAGGTCCATCAGGTAGTAGGGGCTTCCGTCGGGCTTGTGGGGCAGGCGTAAGGGGGAGCCGTTGAGATGGAACAGGAATTCCGGCTTCGGTCTTGGGATAGGCGTCGGCGGGACCGGATCAGCAGTCCTGGGGGCTGGCTCTGTCGGCTGCGCTGCCGTGTCAGCGTCCGGGATAGACGCCTTTGTCGGCTGCAGGATTGCGCCGACCAGCGGGACTGCGGGGTGGACGGTCTGCGCGGGGGCAGATTCGTTCGGCTGCATGGGGGTTGCCGCGGCAGTCGAGGATTCGGGGTTCTGCTCTGTCAATTTTTCAGCGGGTTTTCCGGTTGACAGATCGTCTGCCGACGGGTCTGCAAAGGGGGACGGTTCGCCGGCTGCGGGTACGGAGACGGGAGGCGTCGGCCGGTCTTCGGGAGCCGGCGGATCCAACATGACGGAATCTCCGTTTTTCAGCGGCGTCTTTAAGGAGACATGAGCGCCGTTCAGGGTGATCTCCCGGCAGGTATCGGCTCCTTCGATGTCGCCAAGACAGGGTTTGGCCGCTGCGCCCTGGACCGCGGGGACAAAGTCGATGCTGTCTCCGGCGTGGATGACCTCAGAGAGCTTTCCTTCCTGCTGGTTGATGAGGAGGGAGGCCGGCTGAGTGGAAGTGCCGTAGAAGATTTTCCGCCGTCCGTTGACGGTCACGGTCACATTAGCGCCGGAACGGCCGATGATATCCCGGAAGCTGTAGCCGTTCATCATCAGAAGATTCAGCGCGGTAAAGCTTCCGCTTCGGAACAATTTGGCGGGGCGGCCGTTCAGCATGACCCGGAAGCTGTCGTTAATCATATTTAAGCCTGAGGAGATGACGATGCCAAGAGGCGTGGCATACTCCGGGTTGTTCAGGTCGAATTCATCGGAGTAGGCGTTGGCCTGGAAGTAATTTCCCGCGATGGCCACCCGGGTCTCCTCCATGCCCAGGGTCTCGGTGAGGGTGTCCTTAAGCCCGGCAAGCTTGCTTCCGCCCCCGGCCAGGAACAGGGCGGAAGGCGCTCCGCCGTTGATTTCCAGAATTTTGTCCGCAATTTCTTTGCAGAGAAGTCCGGAGGTACTTTCGATGCTTTTTAGAATCTCTTCCTGGGTGACGTGCTGTTCGATTCCCAGAATATTATGGAAGGTGAGGGATTCTTTGGACAGAATCCGGGCCTTAATGTCTTCTGCGGTGGCAAAATCGACCAGATATGCTTTCATGATGGTCTCGGTGATCTCGTCTCCTGCCACGGTTGCCATGGTGTAGCCGGTGACGCTTCCGCCGGTGCAGGCGGCGATATCGGAGGTCCCGGCGCCGATGTCCACCAGGGCCAGGTTCAGAAGCCGCAGATTCTCCGGGATGGCCGCGTTGATGGCGGCGATGGGCTCCAGCGTGATGCTGGCCACCTCCAGTCCGATTTTGTTCATGGTGGTATAGAGGCTTTCCACCACCTCGCTGGGAAGGAAGGTGGCGATCAGATCTACTTTTACGTGCTGTCCCCGATGATCTTTTAAGTTGGACATGGTATACTGGTCCAGATAATACTGACATACGGTATAGCCGACCAGATAAAAACGTCGGGTATCATTGAGCGCCTCGTTCTCCGCGTCGAAGGCCTCCTCGGCTTTTCCGATGGCGCCGGCCTCCAGACGGCTGATGATCTCATCGTCAATGAGCTGGGTGCCCGGCAGATGAAGCTCAAAGTCTGCCCTTCTGGTCCGAAGCGCCCGTCCCGCCGCCGCCACGCAGACCCGGGCCAGCCGGGTATGTACTTTTGCTTCCAGTCGTTTCTTGACCTTTCCCGCCAGCGTGGATACTTTCTCGATATTCTCGATCTGCCCGTCGATCATGGCCCGCTCTGCGTGCTCTTCCCGCTCAATGGCCACAATGCGCACCCGGTTTTCCTCCACGATTCCCACCATACCGATGATGCTCCGCGTACCAATATCCAACGCCAGGATCATCTCGTTCCCCTGCACCTTTACCCTACTGGCGGGCGCCGCCGTCTTCTTTGTCTGTGTCTTCTTCCTGCCGGTCTGTGTCCTTGCCATAACTGCCCTCCTGTATTTTCACAAAAAGTTATGATATTTTCGGTTTATACTGCTCTCATTATAGTAAAAATGGATTGCGCTTTGAAATCTTTTATCCGATCAGCACTTTCTTCCCCCGAAAAGCAAATCCATATTTCCGGATCTTCTCTTTTGGGATTCTCTTTACGATGAGTGCGGCTTCCTAATTCTTTTCCTCTATATTCTAATGATAGTGTATTTTGCCTGGATACGCAACCAAAAAGCAGAATAATCACTGCAAATTCTCTGCCTATTACGGCTTTTTTCGCAAACGGTATATCCGTGTCTTATTTCTTCCAATGGCCTCAATATCATCCATCACAGAGAGTATTTCTCTCGTCCTCGCCATGCTTAACCCCAGCAATTCTGAAATAAAATTGTATTTGAGAATCCCGGCTATATCAGACTCGGAAAGGAGCAGATGCGCAGAGGAGGAAAATCTGACCCAAGAAATAAGAGTCTGATGAAAATGTTTAATCTGAATATCATACTCATTTCCAAACATAAGCATTCCGGCCGCAGTGGGATGAAGCCTTTTATCCTCTTTCGAAAGACCCGCTGCCCCGATTACCCTGAGATATTCCTTATCATCCAGTCGCTCAAAAGGATGTCCCGGCTTAAAGGATTTATGGCTGTTGCGATAACCTCGGATGGACTCCTGATTCAAATCTTCAATTTCAGCCTCCTCAAGAACTTCCATATCCATAGTTTCCTCTGCCTGATCCCTCAGCATTGTTTTTACCTGCAATCTGGTACAGTGGTAATCTCCCTCCCAATTTCTGCGAAATGTCCCGCCAAACGAGTCATCATTGATGTATACCGGCTTTTGCTCCCGCTTTGCACTCGGCACCCAGATTACCATAATTACGTCATCTGCATCAGCTACTGAGAAAGTTTCCACGTCATCATCTTTCAAAAGATTGATGCTCGCCTTTTTGCGGTTGTTAATCGTATTCCAGAAATCCTTCTAACCCCTTTCAATCTCTTCAAAAACACTTTTGTCAAATAACATCCCCTACTAATCTATCTCACTGATTCATTCTAATCATTTGCTCTAATGATAACATATATAATGTTTTTTAAAGACAGATTATACTGTTAACATTATAGCAGGTTTTAAGAGTATTTCCCATGATTAGCTTCAATATTTTCTAAATCTATCAAAAAAGCCCCTCAGGATACCTGCAAAGCAAATATCCTCGGGGCAAACATGGGCATGACATCAGCAAAAATTCCGCTCCTACCCTCTCACAATCTGGTTCATTTCCGATTTGGATGTAACATTCCTCGCCGCCGCTACCACCTGACGTTTTTCCTCATCATCCAACCTGGCATACGCATCCATACGCAATTCCTTTTTACATGGTAATGGTACGCGCCGCTTTGCGTCTCCTGCCAGTTCGTCGGAATGCATGACAGAAGTGCTACGCATTTGCCTTCCTCCTCTAAAATATCCCAATCAGTTTTCCAACCCAGTATACCAACCCCAGCACCCAGCTGGTAAAAATTCCGTAGAGGATCACCGGCCCGGCGATGGTGAAGATTTTGCTGCCGATGCCGAAGACCTGCCCCTCCTTTTTGTACTCGATGGCTGGGGCCGCCACGCCGTTGGCAAATCCGGTGATGGGCACCAGGGCGCCGGCGCCGCCCCACTTGGCGATGGAAGGATAGATATTAAGGCCCGTCAGCAGGATGCTTAGGAAGACAAGAAGGATAGAGCACCAGGCTCCGGCCGTGTCCTGATCCATGCCCATGCCGGTACAGAAGTTGCGGATCAGCTGTCCTAAGAGGCAGATGACGCCGCCGGTTAAGAAGGCTTTGAACATCTCATAGGGGAGGTTGTGAGTGGGTGTGACCTGCTTCACATAATCATTGTATTGTTGCTTTTGTTCTTCGTTTGCATTCATAAGGGATCGCTCCTTTTTTGAAATCGTGTTTTTCTTTATATTTTCCACAGATATTTTTTTTATACAGGGCTTGGCTGGGAGTCTTTTTCAAGGATCAAAAATACATATTTTCGCGTCGAACAGGAAGACTAAACGTTAACAAAAATACGTAAAAAGGAGTGGAAAAATAATGAATCAGACGAAAGGACGCGCAAGTCTTCAATATAACGAGCCGCCGAAGATCATCGGTGCGGCTTCCATTGTGGGGAGCAAGGAAGGAGACGGGCCTCTGGGCCACCTTTTTGACCGGATCGAACAGGACCCGAAGTTCGGGAAAAATACCTGGGAGGAAGCCGAGAGCGAGCTGCAGCTTCAGACGGCCAGAAAGGCCATGGACAAGGCCGGAATGAATGAAGAACAGGTCCGCTATCTGTTCGCAGGGGATCTTCTGGCCCAGGGGATCGCCACTTCCTATGGGCTGATGGAACTGCAGATTCCCCTCTTTGGCTTATACGGCGCCTGCTCCACCTGCGGGGAGAGTTTAAGCCTTGCTTCCATGACCGTGCAGGCGGGGTATGCGGACTGCGTGATGGCCGTGACCTCCAGTCATTTTGCCAGCGCGGAAAAGGAGTTTCGATTTCCCCTGGAATATGCCGGGCAGCGTCCCCTTTCAACTACCTGGACGGTCACAGGCTCCGGAGCCTTTCTCCTTGCCGGCAGCGGGTCTCCCTGGGCCGAAGGAGCCTCTGTATGTATCGCCGGAATCACCACGGGTAAAGTGGTGGACTACGGGGTGAAGGACTCCATGCACATGGGAGCGGCCATGGCCCCGGCGGCGGCGGACACGATCTACCAGCATCTGATGGATTTTGGCAGAGGCGCAGCGGACTACGACCGGATCATCACCGGGGATCTGGGCAGCATTGGTCAGACGATCTTAAAAGATTTGATGCGGGAGAGAGGCGTCGAGTTGGGCGATACCCACGAGGACTGCGGGATGCTGATCTACGATCCGGACACCCAGGACACTCATGCCGGCGGCTCCGGCTGCGGTTGCGCGGCGGCAACCCTGGCGGCCTACATTCTGCCGAAACTGATGCGGGGAGAGTGGAAGCGGGTACTTTTGGTGCCCACGGGGGCTCTTTTGTCCAAGGTCAGCTTCAACGAGGGCCAGTCTATCCCCGGGATCGCCCACGGGGTGGTGCTGGAGCACTGTTCCTGAGAAGGAGAGCTTAGAAAACAGCCCTGTCGGGCGATCGGCAGGGCTGTCGTTTATCTGGCCGTTTCCGGCATTTCGCACAGTGCCCATAGACGATTGTTCAGACAATACAGAGGAATATTGACCAGCCGGTCCTCTCTGCGGTAGTCGGACATGGAAGTCCGTATGAAGATTTTTGTAGCATACTTATCGTGAAAGACACGGAGACTCTTTGCACGAAGGTTTTCTTCCGCTTTTACTTCCAGAGGGACATATCCGGTCTCGGCGCTGATTGCAAGCAGGAGACGTTCCATCTCCAGGCTTCCGCTGAAGACTTCCCGGATTCGTGTATTTTCATCAAAGTTGATATGGTCAGTCTGCTCAAAATATCTGTGACCGAATTCCTTCATAAGCCATGTTATTCCGACCTGGCGCGCTCCTTGGATGATCAGCGGCTTTCGGTTTTTCTCTTCTTTCCATTGTATGAGTTGTTGGTATGCCGTCAATGAAGAAGAAACTGTGGTATACTATCTGTGGAAAGGATAAGGAGGGCAGAAGAGGAAATGGAGAAGATCGAAAGGCAGCTTCGGCTGTATGAACTGGTGTGCGGCTATGCGATCACGAGTTTTGAAGCCATAGAGAAAGAGTTTCCGAACAGCGGCAGACGGACGATCCAGAGAGACCTGAGGGATCTGAAGGATGCGGGACTGGTCAGCGTGAACTATGTAAGAAAAGCCCAGGGCTATGTAAAAGAAAAACAGAGACCGAAGTTTAACGAGGACACAGAACCCCGCAGGAAGGCTCATTTAAAAAGGCTGAACCGGATCGGACGGCTGATGATCGAATTGTATAATGAAGATATCCCGCTGTGGGAGAAAAAAGACAACGAAGAGGATGGAGATGTCCGGGATTATGTGTCGTCCAAAGATTCCTATCATGAACTGTTTCCGGGCCTGTCGGAGCGGACGAGACAGAGGGATTTTGAAGTCCTTCGCAGGCTTGGTTATCAGGTTTTTTATGATCACCGGGAGCATTGCTTCAGTCAGGGGGAATTCCATATGGGCTGGGCGGAAGCGCCGGAGGTGATTGATGACGATTATCTGGAGGGAACTTGGTAGGACGACGGGGCCCAGGCGCTCTGCCTGTTCGAGAGCTTATCCTGGATGTACAGAGAAACATGATTTTCCGGCAGAGCATACGGCCGTATTTTGTGAAAGAACTGCTTTTGAAATTTCCGGAATATCATTTTGAATTTATTACGGAAGACAGAACATATGTACGAATATCCGGAAGCGAATACATCAAAGATTTTCAGCAGAGGAGCATCTGGCGGAATACCTGGGTCCGGAAAACCCCAGAAGAGTTTGAAGAATATCTGTCACAGTATGTATTTGACGCGGATGTTTCGGAAATCTGTGACCGGGAGATTTTGAAGATCAATTGTCTGGAGCTGGACCCGGAGCGTTACCGGAGGCTGGAGGATCATATCAGACAGAATTCGGACAAGGTTGTAAACGCCCCCTTCGAACCGAAGGTGTTTGAGCTTACTGATCGGGAGGTAGATAAAGGAAAAGCAGTGGAACGCGTGATGTGCATCGTCGGAGCAGAAAGGGAAGAAGTCGCCGTCTTCGGCGACGGGGATAATGATATCTTCATGCTGGGGCGTTTTCGCTGTGGCTGGCAGTTTCCGGAACAAATGCCGAGGCAGATACTGGAATGGAGGCGAGACGGTGATCAGGCCGGGGATTGTATAATGTATTGAAGCACCTGAGGCGACGTGTTATGGAAGAAAAGGAATGAGTGAGAGAGAAAAAAACTGTTTCAATTGGTGGATGCCGTACCGGATTATAAACGGTGTTATACTATAACGTATTTGCAGGGACTGACAGACGGTGGAAGGACAGAACTGAACAAAGAAATATTGGAAGTTTTTGGATAAAGAAAAAAGTACGTGCATCCTGACAGAAAGTGTGCTACAATAAAATCCGATTTGGATATATAATGGTATGTGAGGATGGAGGATGAGATATGCGGAAGAAGTCACATATATCGCTGGCGAGGTTTCTTGTTCGGGAGGCCGGGGATGATGTGTTGAGGCGCAGATGGAAGGCATTCTATGTGGGGAGTCTGCTTCCGGACTGCAGGCCGTCGTTTCTGACGGTTCGTCATGAGTACGATGAGACGATTGATCTGGTGGAGCGCAAGATTCGCGGACTGATGGAAGAGAGGAAGTATCTGTCGGAAGATTCCATGAGATACATGATCGATCTGGGACAGATCTTTCACTATATTGCGGACTACTTTACCTTTCCCCATAACAGCAATTATCCCGGGAGCCTCCGAGATCACTGTGTCTATGAGAAATATCTGAAGTTTGGACTGCGTTCCTACATTCGGGAGCGGGCCCATGCGTTATGTGCAGATGAACGGGAGCGGCTTTATTCGGTGGAAGAGATCCTGGAGTATATTCGCCGAAATCATCAGGAATATATGAAAACGTACCGCAGCGTGGAAGAAGACTG
Organism: uncultured Lachnospiraceae bacterium; assembly: GCA_910584945.1. Classification (GTDB taxonomy): domain Bacteria; phylum Bacillota; class Clostridia; order Lachnospirales; family Lachnospiraceae; genus Hominiventricola. The sequence goes on from CAJUDY010000010.1 coordinate 61,618, forward strand.
CGAGTATATTACCCGTGTGTGTCTGCAGGTTCTGGAGGCCATGGTATATCTTGTACATGTACCTGCGGCGGCTGTGGTGGCATAGGAGTGGGCAATATGGGATACATAGATGAACTGGAACAAAAGTATGACCAGTTAAAGGACCGGATTGCTTCTGCGGGAAAGGCGGCCATCGCCTTTTCCGGAGGGGTGGATTCGGTCTTTTTGCTGTATGCGGCAAAGGAGGCTCTGGGAAGCGAAGTGCTGGCTCTGACCATGTCGCTGCGCGCGGTGCCGAGGAGAGAACTTCGGGAGGCCGTGGAGTTCTGCAGGACGCAGGGGATTCGTCAGCGGGTGGAGACGGTGGATGAATTTTCCATCAAGGGATTCGCGGACAATCCGCCCAACCGGTGTTATCTGTGCAAGAGAGCGCTTTTTCAGAGGATGCTGGACGCGGCGATGGCAGAGGGATTTGAGACGCTGATGGAAGGGTCCAACCTGGATGACCAGGGAGACTATCGGCCCGGCCTTTTGGCGCTTCAGGAACTTAAGATCCAGAGCCCCCTGAAAGAAACCGGCTTTACCAAGGCGGAAATCCGGGAAATGTCCAGGAGGCTTCAGCTTCCCACCTGGGAGAAGCCGTCCATGGCCTGTCTTGCCTCCCGCTTTGCCTATGGGGAAGAGATCACGCCGGAAAAGATGAAGATGGTGGAGCAGGCGGAGGAATTCCTGGCGGATCTTGGATTTGTGCAGCGCCGGGTGCGGATGCACGGCCACCTGGCCAGGATTGAGCTTTTGCCGAAGGACATTCCCCGGATCATGGAAGAAAAGCGTTATGAGCAGGCATCGAGACGCCTGAAAGAGCTTGGATTTTCTTATGTCACCCTGGACTTGCAGGGTTTTGAGAGCGGAAGCATGAATAAAGGACTGAAAAAAGCATGACAGACGAGACATTTTCCAGAACGAAACTTCTGATCGGGGAGGAGGGTCTCTCCCGGCTTCGCAGGGCAAAGGTGGCAGTCTTCGGCCTGGGCGGCGTGGGCGGTTACGCGGCGGAGGCTCTGGCCAGGAGCGGCGTCGGACATTTTCTGCTGGTAGACAATGACGTAGTCAGCGAGAGCAATCTGAACCGCCAGATCATCGCTCTTCGAAGCACCGTCGGTCGATATAAGACTGAGGTGATGAAGGAGCGGATCGCCGATATCTGTCCGGAGACTCAGGTGGAGGCAAGGGAGTGCTTTTTCCTGCCGGAGCAAAAAAGGCAGTTCTCTTTTGCAGACTATGATTATGTGGTGGATGCCATCGATACCGTGTCCGGGAAGCTGGCGCTGGCCGAGTGCTGCGGGGAGGCCGGGACCCCTCTGATCAGCGCCATGGGCGCGGGTAACCGGAGGAACCCGGCGGATCTGCAGGTCATGGATCTCTATGAAACCAGCGGCTGCCCTCTGGCCCGGGTGATGCGAAGGGAGCTTCGAAAGCGGGGAATCCCGCATCTCAAAGTGGTCTGTTCCCGGGAAGAGGCTATGACTCCCCTGGAGCAAATCTGTTCCGGGGAGTCAAAAAAAGTAATTCCCGGAAGTATGGTTTTTGTGCCGGGGGCAGCGGGCCTTCTTCTGGCTTCGGAGGTAGTAAAAGATTTGCTGACGCAGGCAGATGGATAGAGGATAAGAAAAGCAGTATGGCATTACAGTTGATTCTTGGGAATTCCGGGGCTGGAAAGTCCCATTACATATTTGAAAAAATCATCAAAGAGTCCATGGAGCATCCGAAGAAGCAGTACCTGGTGGTAGTGCCGGAGCAGTTCACCATGCAGACTCAGAAGGATCTGGTGCTGATGCATCCTAAGCGGGGCATCATGAATATTGACGTGCTAAGCTTTGAGCGGCTGGCCCACCGGGTGTTCGAGGAAGTGGGAGGGGAGCAGCGGAAGATTCTCGAGGATACCGGCAAGAACCTGATCCTGCGACGTCTGGCGGAGGAGAAGAAGGAAGAACTGACCCTCCTGGGCGCCAACATGAAGAAGCTCGGCTATATCTCCGAGGTCAAATCGCTGATCTCCGAATTTACCCAGTACCGGATTTCATCCGAACAGCTCCTTCTGATGATGGAGCGCAATCAGAACAATCCACAGCTTTACTTTAAGTTAAAGGATATGAAGGTTCTTTACGACGGCTTTCAGAAATACCTGGAGGGCGCCTATCTGACGGCGGAGGAACTTTTGGAAGCGCTGGAGCAGTCGGTGGAGCAGTCGAACACCGTCCGGGGAAGCGTGCTGGTGCTGGACGGCTATACCGGTTTTACTCCGGTGCAGCTGAATCTGCTGAAGAAGCTCCTGGTGCTGGCAGAGGACGTCTATGTCACGCTGACCATCGACGCCGGGGAGAATCCTTTTTCGCCGGGAGCAGAATATCAGCTCTTCTATCTGACGAAAAAGACCGTTGCCCAGCTGATGAAGCTGGCGGCGGAAGTGAAGATCCCGGTGAAAAAACCGGTGTTGAAAAAGGACGTCGGTGCCTGCCGGTTCCGGGAAGCGCCAGGGCTTCAATTTCTGGAGAGCGGGGTCTTTCGCTACCGGAAAACCTTCTGGGAAAAGGAGACAGAGGAACTGAAGCTTCACGTGTTCTCCGGGCCCAGGGCGGAGGCGGAGGCAGTGGGAAGAGAAATTCAGAGGCTTGTGAGGGATGAGAAGCTCCGCTACCGGGATATGGCGGTGGTGGCCGGAGACCTCTCCGTCTATGGGACACTTCTGGAGCAGGTTTTCTTAAGACTAGGAATTCCGGCTTTCCTGGATCAGAAGAAAGATGTGCTGAAAAATCCCTTTGTGGAGTTTCTGAGGGCGCTTTTGACGGCGCTTGAGGAGGATTTTGCCTACGAACCCATGTTCCGGATGTTAAGGAGCGGTATGACGGAGGTATCCAGGGAGGAGACGGACCGACTGGAGAATTACGTAATCGCCCGGGGAATCCGGAGCTTTTCCGGCTGGAACCGGGAGTGGAAGCGCCCCTTAAAAGGAATGCAGGAAGAAGCGCTGGAAGAGTTGAATGTCCTGCGTCGGCGGGTGGTGAAGGATTTGGGGGCGCTTCGGAAAGAATTAAAACGCAAGGACGCCGATACCAGGGAGAGGACCCATGCCCTCTATGATTATCTGGTAACGCTGGAAATTCAAAAGCGGTTAAAAGCCTATGAAGAACAGTTTGACCGGGAAGGAGACTATTCCAGGGCGAGGGAGTATGCGCAGATCTATGGGATGGTTATGGAACTTTTTGACAAACTGGTCATGCTGCTGGGAGACTGTAAGATGACCTTTGCCGAATACACAGAGCTTCTGGACGCCGGGCTCTCCGAGATGAAAGTGGGTCTCATCCCGGCGGGGACTGACCAAGTGGTGGCCGGAGACATGGAGCGGAGCCGGTTAAAGGATATCAAAGTCCTCTTCTTTGTGGGTGTCAATGAGGGAAGCGTACCCAAGGCTGCGGGCAGGGGAGGAATCCTCTCGGAGATGGACCGGGAACTTTTGGCCGAGCAGGAGGTGGAGTTAGCTCCCACCGCCAGGCAGGAGTCCTATATTCAGAAGTTTTACATCTATCTGAATCTGACCAAACCATCCCATCGCCTGTACTTAAGCTGGAGTGTGGCGGACGCGGACGGGAACCGCCTTCGGCCATCCTGGGTGATTGCAAAAGTGCAGCAGTTATTTCCCCAAGTGCCCGTACGTACGGAACAGGCCTTTGGATGTCTGGACCGGCTGGTGACGCCCGAGGGCAGCGTGGGAGTCCTCACGGAAGCGCTCGCGGCCATCCGGGGGCAGAAGGCTGACCGGGAGCAGGAGACCCTGCTTCAATGGTACGCCGATCAGGAGGAATGGCAGGAACGCCTGAGGGGGCTTTTGGACGCTTCCTGCTATGGGAACCAGGAATCTCATATACAAAGAGCAGTTTCCCGGGCGCTCTACGGGACTCTGCTGGAGGGGAGCGTGACCAGATTGGAGCAGTTCGCGGCCTGTGCCTACGCGCATTTTCTGCAGTACGGCCTGGGGCTTCGGGAACGGGAGACCTGCGGCCTGGAACCGGTGGATCTGGGCAACGTCTTCCACGACGCGCTGAAGTACTTTTCCGACCGCATTGAGGAGAGCGGCCTGGGCTGGTTCCATGTGCCTGATGATGTTCGGGATCAGTGGATGGAGGAGGCGCTTGAGAGGGCCATGGAAGACTACGGGGACCGGGTGCTGACGGACCGGGCTCAGGACGCTTATGTGCTGGAGCGGGTCCGCCGGATCGGAAAGCGGACGGCCTGGGCAATCTTAAGGCAGCTTCAGCAGGGGGCTTTCGCTCCGGAGGAGACGGAAGTTTCCTTCCGGAACTTAGAACAGCTCTCCAGCGTGTCCATGATCCTGTCCAAGGAGGAGCGGATGCGCCTGCAGGGCAGGATTGACCGCATCGACGTATGCCGGCAGGAGGGAAAGACCTATGTGCGGGTTATCGACTATAAGAGTGGGAGCACTCGGTTCGACCTGACCAGCGTCTACTACGGCCTGCAGCTGCAGCTGGCCGTCTACTTAAGCGCGGCCATGGAGAAGCTGTCAAGAGCCGGAGAGGGGGAGACGCACCCTGCGGGAATGTTCTACTATCATATCGAAGATCCGCTTCTGGATTATGAAGAGGCGGAAGATTTAGAAGAAAAATTGCTGAAAGAACTGGCTCTAAACGGGCTTTCCAGTGGGGATCTGAAGGTGCTGACGCTGATGGACCGGGAGATCCAGGAAGGTTCCGCCGTTCTTCCGGTAAGGCTGAAAAAAGACGGCGGCTATACGGCCGGTTCTTCCGTGGCGGAGGAAGCACAGTTCCAAAGCCTGATCGGCCATGTGCAGAAAAAGCTAGTGGAATACGGAGAGCGTATTCTGGGCGGGGACATCCGCATGTACCCTTACGAGCTGGGAGAGGAGGACGCTTGCCGGTACTGCCGGTATCACAGCGTCTGCGGCTTTGACCGGAAGCTTAATGGCTGCGAAAAGAGAAGGCTTAGACCCATGAATCGCCAGGAAATCTGGGAGGAGTTAAAATCATGATGTGGACCAGAGAGCAAAAGCAGGTCATCGACGCCAGGGAAAGGAATCTTCTGGTATCCGCGGCGGCGGGTTCCGGCAAGACAGCCGTGTTGGTGGAGAGGATTGTCTCTCTGATCACGGACCCGGAGCATCCGGTGGATGTGGACCGCCTGCTGATCACGACCTTTACCAAGGCGGCGGCGGGAGAGATGAAGGAGCGGATCGGAAAAGCCCTCTCAGAGCGGCTTTTGGAAGACCCGGATAATGAGTGGTTAAGGAAGCAGGAGTCTCTGGTGCAAAGGGCGCAGATCACCACGATTCATGGATTTTGTCTCTACGTAATCCGCAACTATTTTCATACCATCGGCCTCAATCCGGGCTTTCGGATCGCGGACGAAGGGGAGATCCGTCTGCTGATGCAGGATACGGCGGAAGAGATTCTGGAAGAGGCTCACCGGGAAAAGCGTCCGGAGTTCGTCCGTTTCGCGGAGCGCTACGGCAGCGGCAATAAAGGCGGCGGCATCGGGGAACTGGTGATACAGCTCTATGAATACGCCGTCGCAAACCCAAGGCCCGAGGCGTGGCTTGCAGAATGCGCCGGGATGTACGACCTTCCGGAAGGGGCTTCCTACGGCGATTTTCAGGGGGCGGATGCCCTGCTTAAGGAGCTGAGGCAGACGACGGCAGACTGCCTTTGCGAAATTCAAAAAGCTATTGGTTTGACGCGGCTGCCGTCGGGACCGGCTGCCTATGAGGAGGCGCTTCGCCAGGATGAGGAGCTTTTCTCGTCTCTGGCTGGCTGCGAGAGCCTGGAAGCCTTTGAGGAGCTGGCGGCGGGCGCTGCCTTCGGACGGCTTCCAAGCCGACGGGCGAAAGTCATGGCGGGAGCGGACGACGGGCTGTGCGAGCAGGTCATGGAGCTTCGCGGCGGCGTCAAAGAGACCTTAAAAGGACTGGTAAAGCAGTACTTTTCCCTTCCGGGAGAGCTGGCCATGGAGCAGATGCGGGATACGGCGGAGAGCGTGCAGGTCTACACGGAACTGACGCTTGCGTTTATGAGGCGGCTGGAGGAGAAAAAAAGAAAGAAGAACATCCTGGATTTTACCGATCAGGAGCATCTGGCTCTGCGGATTCTGACGAAGGAGGACGACGGGAAGCTGGCGCCCACGGAGACCGCGGATCTTTTTGCCGATTATTTTGCGGAAATCATGGTGGACGAGTACCAGGACAGCAACCGGGTGCAGGAGGCCATCCTTGACAGCATCTGCAAGCGCCGGAAAGGGAGGGAGAACCGGTTCATGGTGGGGGATGTGAAGCAGAGCATCTATCGCTTCCGCCAGGCGGAGCCGGGGCTTTTTTTGCAAAAATATGATCAATATGAAAACGGGGAGGACGGGGTGCGCATCGACTTGCATCAGAACTTCCGAAGCCGGGATGCGGTGCTCTCCCCGGTCAATGAGATCTTCGGCAGGATTATGCGCCGGGAACTGGGCGGCGTGGAGTATGACGAGGCGGCTGCTCTGAAAGCCGGGGCCTCCTATCCGGAGAATGAGGCCTGCCGGGCAGAACTTTTGCTTCTATCCCAGGAAGAATGGGAAGAACTGCGCCCGGAGTGCGGTTTCACGAAGCCCGAGGCGGAGGCCCATCTGATTGCGGCGAGAATCCGGCGGATGCTGGAGGAAGAGCAGGTGACGGAGGACGGAAAGCTGCGCCCGGTACGGCCGGGAGATATTGTGATTCTTCTTCGGACCATGTCCGGCTGGAGCGAGACTTTTGTGCGGGTGCTGAATGATGAAGGAATCCCGGCCAGCGCCCAGTCTCGAACCGGATATTTTGAGACGCTGGAGGTGGAGACGCTTCTTTCCTATCTGAGAGTGCTGGACAATCCTACTCAGGAGATTCCTCTGGCGGCTGCTATGCACGGGATGCTGGGGGGCTTTTCCTCGGAGGAAATGGCAGAAATCAAGGCGGCGTTTCCGGAGGAGGGCTATGCGGACGCCTGCAGGCGTTACCTGGAAGAAGGACCGAAAGGGGGGCTTCTGGAACGCCTGCAGGATTTCTACAGACAGATCGACCGATACCGGGAGCTGGCTTCTTACAGTTCCATGCAGGAGCTGTTGTGGAAGCTTCTGACGGAGACCGGATTCCTGGACCGGGTGAGGGCCATGCCTGCGGGGGAACAGCGGCTGGCCAATGTGGAGATGCTGCTTCAGAAAGCGCAGGATTATGAGAAGATCAGTTATCACGGATTGTTTCATTTTATACGATACATCGAAAAGCTTCAGAAGTACCAGATGGATTTCGGCGAGGCGGACGTCTCCGGCCGAAGCGGGGAAGCGGTCCGGATCATGAGCACCCATCACAGCAAGGGCCTGGAATTCCCGGTGGTTTTCGCAGCGGGAATGGGAAAAAGCTTTAACCGTCAGGAAGGCCGGGACAAGGCGGTGCTGAGCAGCCGCTATGGCATCGGGCTGGACTATGTGGACCTTGACAGACGGATGCGCTGTCCGACGCTTTTGAAAAAGCTGATTCGGCGCAGGAATCTTCTGGACAATCTTGGAGAGGAGCTTCGAATCCTGTATGTGGCCATGACCCGGGCAAAAGAGAAGCTGATCCTGACCGGGATGGCGAAGGAGAAGCTTCTGGAACTGTCCGGGGCGGTCGGGGAGGAGAAGCTGTCCTTTCTCGAACTGTCCGGCGCAGACAGCTGCCTTGCCTGGATACTGGCCGGAAGAAGCGAGGAGGGCAGCGGTCTTCAGGTGGAGCGGGTTTCCCTGGAGGAGCTGCTAAAAGGCGCGGTCCGGCAGCAGGTGCGCCGGGCGCTGACCCGGGACGAGATGGAGAAGGTGATTTTCTTTCGGGCAAAGGATGAGGAGCTTTACAAAGAGGTGGACCGGCGCCTGTCCTGGCAGTATCCCTGGGATATGGGAAAGAAGACAAAGCAGAAATACAGTGTGACGGAGCTTAAGAAACTCAGGATGCAGGAGGAGTCGGACAGCAGCGAGGAGCTGTATCCGGAGTCCGACATCATTCCGCTGATCCCCCAGTTTATCGAAAAACGGGAGGAAGCAGGCGGCGCGGCCCGGGGCACCATTTACCACACCATCATGGAGTGGATGGATTTTGGACAGGTGAAAGAGCAGGCGGATGTGGAGCGGGAATTTGAGCGGTTGATTTCCGCAGGAAAGCTTACAAGAGAAGAGGAACAGGCGGTACAGAAAAAGGATTTCCTTGTTTTCGCAAAAACCAGTCTTGCTGATCGGATGCAGAAGGCGAAGGAGCGGGGAGAGCTGTACCGGGAGCAGCCCTTTGTCATCGGCCTTCCGGGTTCTGAGTTCCCGGATGCGGACCCGGAGGAGACGGTGCTGGTCCAGGGAATCATCGACGCTTTTTTTTATGAAGACGGAGAAATCGTGGTGGTGGACTACAAGACCGACCGGGTGGACCGGCTGGAGGAACTGGCGGAGCGGTATCATGCCCAGCTTGAGTATTACGACCAGGCGCTTTGCATGCTGACCGGGAAAAAGGTAAAAGAGCGGCTGATCTACTCCTTCCGCTTCGGGAAAGTGATCAGGCTGTAAGGGGAGATGCGGAACTCTAAATAGGAGAAAAGATATGTATCATACAATTGTAACATTGAAAAAGGGCGAGGGACGCACCGTCAAGGGCGGCGGCCTGTGGATCTATGACAATGAGATCGAGAGCGTCATGGGCACGTTTGAAAACGGGGATCTGGTGACGGTTCACGATTTTGACGGATATTTTCTGGGGTATGGATTTATCAATACCCATTCGAAGATCCGGGTACGCCTGATGTCCCGGAAAAAGGAGCAGGTCGTCGACGAAGTCTTTCTGGAGCGCCGGGTGCGCAGCGCCTGGGAATACCGGAAAGCAGTCTGCGATACGGGATGCTGCCGGGTCCTGTTCGGGGAAGCGGATTTTCTTCCGGGACTGGTGGTGGACAAATTCTCCGACGTGCTGGTGGTGGAGTCTCTGGCCCTTGGCATCGACCGGCTGAAGCCCACGATCCTTGAGATTTTGAAAAAAGTGCTTCTGGAGGACGGGATTACCGTCCGGGGCGTCTATGAGAGAAGCGACGCCAAAGTTCGGGAGCAGGAGGGAATGGAGCGATGGAAAGGATTTCTCGGCGCTCCCTTTGACACGAAGGTGGAAATCGTGGAGAATGGAGTCCGCTATCTGGTGGATGTGGAGGACGGGCAGAAGACCGGATTTTTCCTGGATCAGAAATACAACCGTCTGGCTATTCAGCGGCTCTGCAAAGGAAAAAGGGTGCTGGACTGCTTCACCCATACGGGTTCCTTTGCTTTGAACGCGGCTGTGGCGGGAGCCAGAGAAGTCCTTGGGGTGGACGCCTCGGAGGTGGGTTGCCGCCAGGCGGAGGAGAACGCCAGTCTGAACGGCGTGGAAGACAGGGTGCGTTTTCAGTGCGCCGACGTCTTCGAGCTTCTGCCCAGGCTGGAGCAGCAGGGGGAGGCCTTCGACGTGGTCATTCTGGACCCGCCCGCCTTCACTAAATCCCGCAGTTCCATCAAAAACGCGGTCAAAGGATACCGGGAGATTAATCTTCGGGGGATGCGGCTTGTGAGGAACGGCGGTTATCTGGCTACTTGCTCCTGCTCTCACTTTATGGACCCGGAGCTGTTCGCCAAAACCTTAAAAGAAGCGGCAAGAGGCGCCCACAGACGGCTCCGTCAGGTGGAATTCCGTACCCAGGCCTGCGATCATCCCATCCTCTGGGCAGCGGACCAGTCCTATTATCTGAAATTTTATATCTTTCAGGTGTGCGAGGAGCTGTAGGAGGCAGATGAGTCGAAAATGCAGCACAAATAAAGGCTTTCAGGTAGCTTGTACAAAGTCTCCGGAAAGCCTTTATTGATGGTTTGACACAGTTCCTACTCAATTTTGCATGATTTATCAAAGTATGCCCTGTAGTTTCTTCATTTCCTCCGCCTTGGTATCCGGCAGGACGTGGCTGTATAGATCCGCTGTCATGGAGAGACTGCTGTGTCCAAGGATCGTCTGCATGACCTTTAAGGGTATACCGGCCTCTAATCCTCTTGTGGCGAATGTATGGCGGAAGGTATGCGGGGTAATGTGCGCAAAATCCAGTCCGTCCTGGTTGATCCGCTCGACGATCCGGTTAATGTCCTTGCGTATGTTCGTATCACAGAGGCTGCCGCCGAAAGCATTAGGCAAGACCAGGTTTTCCAGTCCTTCCCGTTCTTTCCACTCCGTCCCCAGTAATATGCGCGCCTTTGCCTGTTTTGTCCGTATCTTTTTCAAAAGAGCTTCGGATGAATCAATCATTGGGATTTCGCGGACTCCTGCATCTGATTTTGTGCTGTCCTTTCTTACACCTTTACCGGATTCGTATACCAGGGTTCCCCTGATGCGGATCATCTTTTGTTCCCAGTCTATATCATCCCACTGGAGGGCGAAAGCCTCATTGATCCGCAGCCCTGTACATAGCGCCAGCCGGTAATAATCAATGTATGTGGATTTTTCCGCATATTGTAAGAATATGTCCATTTCCTCTTTGCTCATAACCCGCTGTTCTGCTCTTGCCGGTCTCCTGAATTTTGGAAGTATCAGGCCTTTCGCGGGATTGTCGATTATGATACCATCCCGCAGCGCCTGTTGAAACATGCCCTTAATGATCGTCTGGACGGATGTTATGACCGCCCGGGAATATCCGGATTTATGCAAACCGTTTATAAGTTTTTGCAGGTCTGCGGGCCTGATGTCTGTCACCCTTCGCCTGCCAAGGGGCTTTTGTATGTATCTTTTGTAATTGTTTCGGTATAACCCTATTGTCTGGGATTTACATCTGATGGCTTTATACTCTTCAATCCATGTGTTGAACCATTCGTTTACCGTAATCCCCTTTGACTTGCAGTAAAAACCGTGCCGCATCTGATATTTCGTATCTTCCATTCGCTTTTTCAGCCGGGAAAGGTCTTTGTCATAAAGCGTTATTTTCTCTAGGTTTACCTGAATCCTTCCCATATACCTGCCGTCTTTCCTGAGAGCTATTCCCTTTGGTAATTTCTTCTGAGCCATACGCTTCCCTCCCGTTAATGATTCTGGCTTATTTTGATTTCTATACATTCTTGTGCGAATGCCGGAAAGCGGAATCGAACCGCTGTTTACATGGCAACCATGCCCCCGGCTTCTGTCTCTGGTTATTCGATCACGCTGCTTTTGAGGAAAAGTCCATAGTCCCGGAAAACTTCCTCAAAACGCTCCATAAACCGTTCTACGCCATACTCCTGCAGATCAACGGCATCTTCATCAACCAGCAGGCCGTATAACTGCATAGCCAGTGATTTCTTGCTTACGCCGAATGTGTTTGTATTTTCATTCATATGTTTTTTTCCTCCATATCATCTGTCCGGCTTTCTACAAAGACTGAAATCTTCGCAAGCAGTGCCGGGTCCTCAATCTGCTGTATCCTCGTTATAATCTTCTGCATGTCTCCTGCAGGGGTTCTTGCCCCTGTTTTCTGTTCTCCCGCAGTATAAGGCTTGTAAGCGCGCTCCGGCCCTGTGACGGGCTTTTTATTCGATTCCATGGGAATTTACCATCCTTTCTTGAATTGGCTCTGTCAGGCGTATAAACGCCCTCATTTTCTCTGATTATTTTCTTCCTCCTCTGCTGAACTGACAAAATAATAAATCAGTTTTAAGCTTTCATCATTTTCGATTTTTTCCAATATATTAACAATTTCTTTTTTATAATTCATATTCATCTCTCCGTTCCGTTGACCACATCTCCGCCGACATCCGAGTTAAAATAATTGTATCCGTTGCCGTCCTGCGATACGAAGTCATACTGTGAGAGATATTCAATCCATCTCTGGTTGTTCCGTTCGTTTGCCTGCGAATAGCGGATATTTGCAGCCACAAGGCACAGGACCACGAATCCGGCAAAAATCAGTATATCCCGGACGATCTTTGCAAGTCGTGTGCACTGACTCCCCAACATGCTGATGATCTCTGTTGCATGGTTTTCGCCCCTGATGGTGTTTTCCTGCTCCATGGCAGTTCCGTTTTCAAGTTTTGTATTCATGCTTTATACCTCCTGACTCTGTAAAAGCTGCTGTTCCAGTATGTCAAAATCATAGTCTCGCTGATCGAAGTTGGTGAAACCGGTTCTGCGGGAAGGGATTTTGTTCCCTGCCGCAATGCCGTGTCCTTCGCGTGCGCACGTGCGTATATATATTTCTTTTATTTTTTTATTCTTACCTTCTTTTATTGTTGCCGGTTGAATGCCCTCTGACTGCCGGTTCTCTGCCACCTGACTGCCGCACGTCTGATACATGGAATAATTTTGGACTGTAAATACACTGAATTTTGGGTGCCGGTTGACTGCCACTTCACCGGTCTTTTTTAAATGTTCCAACGCTGTTCTTATATTCTTTACAGAAAGTCCGATTTCCTGTGCCAACTCCGGGTAAGACGATACGAACGCACCGCGCGGGATCGTCACGCCCTGATACTCTCCGTCTTTATAGTTGGCTTTCAGTATCATGTGAAGGAACAGTCTGCATGTGTTTGCATCTTTGTACCAGCCCCACAGCATGATCTTTCGGCTTATCTTTATATAACCAGTCAATATAAAAAATCCTTTCTTTTTGCCGCCGGGTATGATATGATACAGCCAGTATCCGGCTTATTCGAGTGTTTCCGGGTTACTCTGCCTTTGCAGAAGTGTCAGCTTCCGCAAGGGCTTTTTTCAGCTCTTCCAGTTCCTTCATGGCTTCATCAAACGTCTTTAACATCAGTTCGTACCGCCAGACCGGGATACAGATCATTTTCTCCATGTGCCTGTTCCTCCTATCCTATAATGCTTTCAAAAAAGTCATCGAGCGTCTGCCGGTGGTATGCCACCCGTTTGCCGATCCGGACCAGTGCCCCGCAGTCTTCGGCTACCTTCCGGATGGAAGAGGCGCCCAGGTTATACCGAGTCACTGCCTGCATTTTGCTTAACAGGGTGATCTCGTTTAAGGTGATCCGGGGTTCCTGTGGGTCGATGGCTTCCACCGCTGTGGGGATGTCAAAAAGTGTTTTGATTTTGTTCATATTGTGTTGTCTCCTTTCGTGTTATGATATTATTTTAAACTATTTGATTGAAAGTGTCAACTGTTTATTTAAAACATTTGCTTTAAAACCAAAAAATATTATTTGTAAAATCCAACTAAATAGTTTATACTTATAATGACAAGGAGGTTTTATTATGACAGTCGCACAAAAAATTGGAATGGCATTATCATATAAAAATATGAGCCAATCAGAACTTGCTCGCCAAATCGGAACCACTCCACAGAACCTAAGTCAAAAAATCAAAAGAAACACGCTCACTAAAGAAGAACTAGAAAAAATTGCTGAAATTTTAGGCGCTGTGTGGAAAGCTGAATTTGAATTTCCGGACGGAACGATTATATAAATAAAGCAGGAGGTATACTATGGATGGTAATCAGCTTCATGAAAAATATCAATTGTGGTGGAGCAATAGAACCCAAGATGAGTACAAATTGCATGAAACTATCATAGATTATGATGAGTATTTTTTTGAAGATATGGCTTTTCAAAAAAATTCTTTATGTTGGAATATTTATTCCTTTATTTCTGAAAATATGGAAGAATTATATCTCGATTTGTCATCTTCAAAATGGATGTACCGTTTTCTAATAGTGGAAGACAATTCAGAATTTAAGGGACAGCACAATGATCTTGATCGAACAATATCTATTACTAGAAGCTATATTCACGATAAAAAAGTAATTCTTCATGAAATGATACATGCTCACGAAAACATTTTAGATAGCACAAACTATTCTGTTTTAAAAGAAAATCTTTTAATTGCATTGTATCAAAAGTTATCTTCTAAAATCTCTGACTTAGATCAACGTATTGCCAGCCACTCTGAATTATGGGGTCAAACAAATGTTATGAACTCGGGGGGAAAACATGGTTTACTGTTCTTTCTAAAAAGCCTTGATTTAGATATTCGCTGCAGCTATCCATTGGGAACCGTATGCGGATACGGACGTGGCACAGGAAATATGTGGTATTAAGATATACTTTTCACAAAATATAACTTAACAACTTTCATATAACTTTCGTCAATTCGGCTATAGAAACCTCCGACACCCGAAATGATTCGGCATAACAGCTGTATAATTCCTGACCATTTCCCCAGACTATCAAAGAAAGGAAGTTAATAATATGAGTAATCGCGAACTGGCCAAGAGCCTGATCGATCAGATACCGGAAAGCAAGCTGTATTATATTGTTGCTTACCTGCAAGGCGCTGCAATTCCGGATGAAACACCAAATGCCGAAACCATAGCTGCAATAGAAGAACTAGAAAACGGAGGTGGTACGGTATTTGCTGGAAGCACCGAGGACTTATTTAAGCAGCTTATGGAGGATTAGTTCATGCTCGATGTACGTTACTCAACGCAGTTTAAAAAAGATTTTAAAGTATGTGTAAAACGTAAATACAGAATTGCTTTATTACAACAGGTTATTGATACTCTCCGTATTCCGGCACAACTCCCAGCTGCTAATAAGGATCATAAATTAAGCGGAAATTATTCAGGATACAAAGAATGTCACATTTCCCCTGACTGGCTGCTTATATATAAACAGACAGATACGGAATTAAAATTAGACCGTACCGGCACCCATGCTGATTTATTTGGCATATAAGACCATCACAGAAAGGAGCACCCGCCATTCCAACATCAATGCAGACCAAAATATATACAATAGATGATTATGAAAACCTGCCCGAAAGTGTCCACGCAGAACTGACAGGCGGACAGATGTATTACAGATCCACACCTAACCGGATGCATCAGGAAGTACTTTCGTTCTTATTATGCACCATCGCTAATTATATTGACTCCAACGGCTACCCCGGCGAGGTATACCCCGGCCCATTTGCCGTCAAACTGTTTCATGACAGGGATGATACGGTTGAGCCGGATATGCGTCATATGCGCCCCTGAGAAGCTTACAGACAGAGGCTGCACCGGCGCGCCGGACTGGATCATTAAGATTGTCTCCCCCGGCAACCCGGAACATGATTATGTGCGGAAACTGAACCTTTATCTGGATGCAGGAGTCCGGGAATATTGGATCGTAGATCCACGTGACCGGAAAATACTTGTGTATTATCTGAAAAATGAGCATACAGAAGATTTCACGGTAAAGCCGTACACATTCCAGGACAAAATCAAAGTCAATATTTATGACGATCTGTGGATTGACTTTCAGGAAATGAACCTGTAACGTGCTCCATTCCTCCCAGATGAAGAAAAAGAAAGTTTCTGCGCTCCCTTGTTTGGGGTGACGGATTTTCCCCCATTTGTGGGGGATACGTTTAAAACGGAACCTTCCCCATATGTGGAGAAAACACAGGCTGCATTTTAAATTGATTCTGTCCATTCTCAGGCAGTATTCGCCGCAAATGGCGAATACCACTTCACATCCACCTGATTTTTGCGGTATGTCGTGTTTCACGACCCACCCGCAGACCATGTCCGGACATGGCAACGGGTGCCTGGTTTGAGGCTCTGTTAAAAATTTTCTTTTTGTGGAATTATTGTTGAATCCGTATGGAAGATGTGCTATATTATAGGCATAAGGAAAGCAACCGCCCACAAAGTGGTTAGCCTCCGGATGAGCTATAAGCCTACCCCGACTGCCAAGTACAAGGTAGGCTTATTTATTTGCGCTTATTTCTCCTATCAATGTAGGTAAGCAATGTGATGAGAAAAGTTCCTCCTGTAAATAACAGGTACAGCACTTCATATGTACTTACTCACATCACCTCCCTCTTCCCGTATTTCCCATGATGGGATATGCCGGACGGCATCAGCGGCGATTGCTGCTGTCAGAAAGGCGGGAGGCTACCACCCCGTAACGCGGTTGATTTCCTTATGGCACATTGTAACACAACCGACCGTATTAGACAATATATACTTTTCAATGTACAATGGCAAGTAGTTACTCTATTTCAAATGGGAATAACTACACACCCCAGTCACTTTTCAGTCGGTTCAACAGCTTCATCTGTCTGGACGTGTCCATATCAGGATTGGCGTCTGGATGGAATTTCTTTGACAATGTTCTGTAAAACTCTTTGAAGATTTTTTTCTCTTCTTCGGTGTAGTTACTGGAAAATATTCCGGCGTAACTACTGTTTTTATTGTTACTGTAGTTACTGTAAAAATTATCATAGTAACTACGTTGATACTCCTGGCTTTGCTTTTCATATTCTTTTCTGGCCTTATAATCCGCCTTTATCTTTTCGAGATATTCCGGATTCCGGAGAGTACCAAACACATCATAACATCTGCTGTATTCACCTTGGTCAACACCGTATTTATTGGAAAAAGCTTCCCGCTTCTCGGTCCATTCCCTGATAATGCGGTCATGTTCTTTAGTGACTCTATATTCCTCCGTCTGTTCGTATTCTGCTTTGATCTGGTCGGCGACGGGCTGCCATTTTTCGTAGATTATGTTGGTCAGTTCTTCTTCTGTTATTCCAAGAATATCTGCCTTTGCTTTCAGATCGCCCCTGACATAATCGCCGATCCAGTCACCGAATTCTATGACATCATAATAGCAAATTGTACAGATCGAAACCTGTTTCTGACGGACCTTCCCGTCTTTCCGGAAACTCTCGCGAACACTGATCCGATATGCTTTTCTGATGGGACGTTCAAAACAATCATCACTTTTCCGATATCGGTAATAACAGTATTCCATGCCCCCAGCTGTAAAACTGCTTTCATATGTTTCCAAAGATTTTGCATTACCCTTGGATGGTTTCTTTGTTTTTACTTCCTGGATCACTGCAAACATATATCCCCTCCCAACTTTATTACAGCATAATTATTCTTTTTTCTATTACAGATGCTTTATTTTCCAACTTGAAACTGTCCGGGCATACTTTTATACCCTGAGACCGTTTCAAGTTGTATTTTAAAGTATTTATAACAGCACAGATTTACAATTACGCATTTTAAGCCCGTCCGTATATCGGATACGGGTCCCTTTGCGTCCGTTTTCCAAATTTCCTTGTCTCTCTCCGGTTTGCGTCAAAGATATCTCGGTCCTGTATCACCGGCTTGTTCAGGATCGCCCGCAAAAGATCATTCTGTTCTACCAACACCTCTCTTTCCTGCCGGAGCTCATATGTCTGCTGCGCCATGCTTGCGTCAAGCTCCATTTGCAGGCTGTGTTTTAACTGGTTCATATCTGTCTCGGAATAGCGCGGAGTGAATTTCTTCGGCTCCGGGATGGAATAATCGAGACGGAGATCTCCAAAGTCCCGCTTTAAGGTTTCCGAAACTCTCTCTGAAAGGTTGTCAAGCCATGCAGCATTCCTTGAGAGTGGGACAACCGCTTCTGGTCCACTTTCTCCGATCAGAGCAAGCGTTGCTTTGTTCAAGATTCCGCCCCGGGAAAGCTGTGGAATCCTTGGGAGTGATATTTCTGACAGAGAGAATCCGAACGACTCGCCGCCCGCTCCGGGCACCCAGTCCGGGATTTCAAAATGAATTTTATTCAATCCACGGATGACAAAGTTAATTCCACCCTGTATTGCATCGATCATTTTATTAACTGCGCCGATAATAGCCCGCACAGGCTCTTTGACAAAATCGGGAAACATGTCCCAGATGCCTTTGAAGACATTTTTGATACCCGTCCACATCTTTGACCAGTCGCCGGAGAATGTGCCCGTCAGGAACTGCAAGACGCCTCTGCACGAAGTAATAAAACCGTCAAAGATTCTCCCAATTACTTCAAAGGTAGCAAGGAACGCATTCCCCAGAGCACTGAGGACAGGAGCCACCGTGGGCATAATAGCGGACGCGATCCAGTTAACGACTGGCTGAAACACATTGTTCCATGTAACCGTTATAAAATCTGCAACATCTCCGAACAGGCCGATGAAATTTTCAAGAAGCAGCTGTATTGTTCCCTGCCAGACTTCCGTAAATTTTTCGGCGAGAGCGCCCAAAACAGGGGCTATCTGCTCATTGTATCCACTTAACAGGGTGCCAACAATTTGAGAGATCCCCTCTGTAAAAGCCTGAAACATAGGCGCTATATGCTCATCATATGTCTGACGGATCGTGTTCCACAAACTGGTAAAAGAGTTGGCAATGGTCCCAAGCACTTCTGATATCGGAGACAGCGTATTTTGTAACGCTTCCTTGAATCCCGCCGCATTTTCGGTCAGGGGGTTTAATAACAGTCCAAGGATATCCCGTCCCAGTTTTGCCGCCAGCTCAGCCGCTCCCATGAATCCGTCTGAAAAGATCTGAATAATATCTGCTGTGATCGCCTTTGCATCATCCGACCGGAAAACAGTGAAAACATCGGCAACGGCAACGGTAAAGTTAGATACAATCGTATCTGTTTCTCCGGTAATATCAAACATACTGATAAGCCATTCTTTGATCCTGCCCTTTGCAGACTCCAGATATAGAGCAAGTCCGCCTGTCAGGTTGTCGGCAATCGTCGCGCCGATAGAAACAAAAGACCCGACTCTCAGACCGGCATTATATACCAGTGTATCAAGAAGATGATTGAAGGAACTGATAACTACATCATCTGTAAAGATATCAAGAAGGCTTGTCCGGATGCTCAGAAGGTTATTCCTGATAGAGTCAAAAACAGAGGTGTCGCCAAGACCGACACGAAAGCCTTTTATAAAAAGCCCTGCCAGTTCCTGAAATCTTTTCCGGATTGCTTCCAGAATGGGGCTTACCTGATCGTCTGCCGTTACCTCCATCTCATATTCCGCCGGTAATGACATATCAGGCATAGAAGCGCCGCCGGCACCGCCGGAGCCTCCCGCTTCGCTGGATTCATTACTTGACATGCTTGTCACTTCATGCCATGACGCCGCAAAAGAATTAACTTTCTTTTCCGCCTTTTTCGCTGCGTTACCCGCATCAGTGATCCCACCCGCTGCCGCTTCGGTATTATCCGCAACAAGCCCGGCTGTGTCAGCAATTCCTGCAAGCCCGGCCCCGCCGCCCGTAGTTGCCTTTTTAATTCCGAATAACTTACCAAGGAAAGAGGAAAGCACTGTTGCAAGCTGAACGATCTTTGACATTAAAGCATTAATGCCTTTTACCACTGGCATCAATACCGCCATAAGACCACCGCCAAGAATCGTTCCAAGCTGTTTAAACTGCTCTGTAAGTATGCGGATCTGATTCGCCCAGGAGCTGCCAGAAGTCCGGGCGAAATCGCCCATTGCAGCGGATGCCGCGTCCATGACAAAGTTATAACGGAGTGTGACAAGTTCTGCCTGTGACATGGACTTAACACTTTTGTTAATGCCCTGCGCCAAAGCAAAGGCCTGTAAATTGCTCTGAGTCATGATAATTCCGAATTTTTTCAGAGTCTCCGTCTCGCTGGTGAAAACGGATTTCAGTGCGGTATTTGCGACATCTTGACTGATATTATAAAAGCTGGCCAAATCGCCGGTCAGTCCCGTTAAAGCAACCGCCATATCCGTTGCCGCATCCGGCAACACGCCGAGACTTTTCGCCATTACTGCGTAAATTCCGGCTGTATTTTTCGCCGCCAACTCCGACATACCGAAAGACTGAATTGACGTTTTTGCAAAATCTTCAATTTTCCCGATCAGAGGACCAAACCCCTGTTCAATTACGTTTTGTGCCTCCACCAGATCAGAGGCCGCTGTGATGGATGCTTTGATTCCTCTGACAAGCCCATAAAGTCCTCCGGTGATGCCGAGAGCGGCCAGAAGCTGCCCGGTAAACGACCGCAGACCGCCGGTTGCTCCAAGCGCACCAGATCTTAGGCCGCCCATCCCCCCGGACAGGCGGTTGATATTCTGCAAGAGATTTCTGGAAGCGGTTCCGGTACGCCCTCCTGCATCCGCAAGCCTCGCCAGAGCTTCAACCGCTCGCAGGATATTTTTGTCAAGTCGCGGCATGGATGCGAGCATCTGGACAAACGACTGGACTCCCGCGGTAAGCTCCGGAAGGGCTGCGGCTGTTTTTGTTGCCTTTGCGCCGGCATTTGCGAGTTGCGCCAGAGCCCCAACAAGAGAAACTATTCCAGCTTCAACGGCTGGAGCACTCGCCATGACTGCTGTAAAATCTCTGACAGCGGACGATAAGCCGGGGAGATTAGCCGTAACTTCTGGAATATTTCCCGCAGAAGCCGCCAATTGCGCAAGGGATGCAAATATTTTCGCAGTGCCCGCCGCTATTTTATCCGAACCGGCCAAAGCATTTGCGAACCCCTGAAAAGCGGTTCCAAGTTCTGATATTTTGGAGATATCAACTCCATTCAAAGCCTGAAGGCCTGCCGCCAGTCCGGAAACATCCAGGCTTGAAAGGCGCTCAAAGCTTTTTACTGCGCGGGAAATATCCGCCGTTTTCAGTGACGCAAGCTTACTTACTGAATCAGCAAATCCGCCCATAGCCTGTGACAGCCCGGAAAAGCCCGAAACATCCAAGCCATTTAAAGCCTGTAAGCTCTGCGCAACACCGGAAAAATCACTCTGGCCAAGCTTTTGGAACGCTGTTAGACTTCTGTTCAGATCTGATGCCTTCAGCGCTGCCAATTTTGGCGCTACTGCCGCCAGTTTTTCGGCTCCATCTGCCAAACCGGAAAGTCCGGAGAAATCGCCGCTGACACGCATTCCGGACAGATTTACGCCCGCAAGCTTCTGCAACGCGCTTACAGCTGGCGTGATTTTGTCGCCAAGATTAGCAAAGCGGCCTATACTGTTACTCAGATTATCCATCCCTGCCGCATAAGCGGAAAGCTTGCTTGTATTGAGTCCTTTTGTCGCGTTGTTAAGCGACTTAATATCGCCCGCAACGGTCCTTAGATTGTTCAATCCTCGCCCTGTACTAGATGCCAAATTTACAAGAGCGTCAGCCAATCCTTTTATACTTCTTTCTGCTCTGGCTGCATCAGAATTAATTTGAATTGACAAAGTATCAATCGTATTATCTGCCATAAAATCACCTCTATCTTTCAAAGGTTAGCGGCTCGTCCCATATGACGAACCGGAAGGCCGCGGGCGAAACCGGAAAGCCCCGCCCGCATAAGTTATTCAGTTATTATAAATGCCTTTTTGTTTGCGCTTTAAGAAGCTCTGGGCAAAGCATGAAAATTATCTTTCTGGCTTTCTCACCTGCTGAATCATTGTCTGAAAGAGCTGCTTTTTCTGCATCCGGATACCTTTGTTTTTCCGCCTCATAAATATCTTTTAAAAAATCATTTGGCAATGTATCTAAAGCAACCAGAAGATCACGAACTGTCTCCCATTCCGGAAAGCATTCGTTGACCAAAAGAATCCCGTCACCTGCCGGAATAATCGGGAGCTGTAAAGCGAGATCAAATTCTTTTTTAGGCACATCCTTTTTTAAATACGGCGGCAATTTGGACAATTCGAAACCGTATACGGTTTCGCTGTATGGATGCCAGAGTTTCTTACATTTTAAAATTTGGAATTTATTCAAACCATCACCCCCAGATCAAAATGAGCGCACTTATCGTGCAGTAAGCGGCAATTAGATTGCCGATTGTGTTTTTTGGTTCTTCTTTCTTTTGCCAGGCAGCATAAATAAAAGCTCCCGCGCCGAATAGCAAAAACAGTGTCACCAAAAATAGATTTACATTAAGTATCATTTATTCCATTCTCCATTTCTTTCAACAAATTTTCGCCCACTTGTGGAGGAAAAATCCATATGTCTGTACAAAATTCGTACCAACCTCACTTTCCCAACTTGTGGGGAAAATCACCATGTTTCCGGATTGTCAAAAATAGTCAGCCCGCTGTTCCGTGCAATCATTTTTACTTTTTCCTGACTGATGCGGCATTCCTGTTTTACTGCATAATCCATCATAAGCTGCGCCTCTTCTTCTGTAATCGGAACCATACTTTCCGCGACGGTGTTTAGCCATGCAAGGCCCTTGAAATCAATTTTCATTTTCTTTACATCCTTTATTCAAATCTTTGCAGGGAGCCTGTATCCAGTGCCTGATTGCTGGCATATTGTTTTGCGAACCTTACCGCCGCCGGTTCGACCTCCATGTCACCATTACCGCCATATGTTTCTGGTCTGTCCGAAAGGAACTTTTGAATTGCCTTATCCTTTTCTCTCTTCTCCACATCAGCAATAAGACTTTTTACATTTTCGTGAAATGATTCCATGTCTCCGGTAAGCATTAAGCGAGCGGTTTCTTCTGCCTGATGCTCGTTCATACCCATGACAATAAACTTTTTTGCATATTTTTGCACATCCAATTCCAGACGTAAGTCATCAACTTCTTTTCTCCGCGCTTCGTCTTTCTGTTCCCTTTTTTTCTCATCTTCTTCACGGTCAGCAAAAACACGTTTTAGATGTGTCTTCTCAGATAAGGCCCTATCGAGAAGGTTTTTTAAATGGGCATTCTTTGCTTTCTCCTGCACAAGCTCCTGTTCAAGCTCTTGAATAGTTGGTTTTTTATTTTTATCCATTTTTATTTCCCTCTTACTCAAATCGCTTCAGTGTTTCCGCATCAACTTTTTGAAAGCGTGTCCCATACTCTTTTGCATTTTGGACCGCCGGACTTATCAGGGATTCTTCTTTTTCTACTTTCTGATTTAGTCCAAAGTAGTTTACAAGTTCCTTTTTGTCGTCAAAATAATTATTTGGCATTGATTCCAGCCGGTCCTTTATATCTGGCTGCTCCTCAATCAGCTTTTTTGTATCTTCTTTGTTCAGCTCTCCATCTTTCATAACTCCCTCAATGCTTTTTTTTACTTTTTCCGCCTCGGCAGTCGTTAAGGAATATCGCATAGGGGCGCGGGCGGTTCCCCATATTTGTTCGAGACGATCTAATTCTCCGTTTTCGTGTAAGTAGTTAGCTGCGAAAAAGAGATGGTACGGTTCGTACTCGCCCATCACGATTCCGCGACTCTCCCACTTTTGTAATAAATCCCGGCCTGGATATCCTTCACTTGGTGCGCCGGCATAAGCCCGAATTGCCAATTTAGCATTGCTTCTAGCGGTTTCAAGGTAAGCGTCAAATAAGAAAGTGTAGAGAAATCTTCGGTATTTTCCTGTAAAC
>CAJUDY010000011.1 GCA_910584945.1 uncultured Lachnospiraceae bacterium
CCTGATAGTCGGAGATCAGCCGGGACTGGCGGAAGGTGTTCCACTGGTCCGCGATGGTGGGGTAGGTGAGGATGGCGAAGCCGGTGAGGAACAGCAGTAAAAATACAAAGTTAATCAGTTTTTTCTTCATCCTTTTTTACTTCTCAGCCTCCGGTCCATCAAATACAAAAAGACGCAGAAGCCTGCGGTCACGGCAAGGCCGACTAGCACCCACAGCAGATAGTTGGTGTGCAGGCTCGAGCCTGCGAACGCGGAGGCCGCCACGATTTCGTCCTCTGCTTCTTCGTAGGGAACCCGATGGCCTCTGACCAGCAGCCGATGGCTGTTGACCCCATAGGGCGTACAGGTCAAAAGGGTGGCCAAGTCCTGATCTTCTTCTGCCATCAGAGCTTTCGTGTCGCTGGGCTCTACCACGGAGATTTTATCCACCTGATAGCAGAGGGTGTCATTCAGTATATTAAATAAGAAGTAATCGCCTTCTTCCAACCGGTCCAGATCGGTAAAGAGGGCCGCGCTTGGCAGTCCCCTGTGAGCGGAGATCACGGTATGGGTACCGGTTCCGCCGACGGGGAGGGAACTGCCTTCGAGATGACCGGCTGCCATCTGGAGAACGGACTCGGAGGTCGTGTGAAAGATGGGAATTTTGACGCCGATCTTT
The DNA here is from genome assembly GCA_910584945.1 of uncultured Lachnospiraceae bacterium. GTDB lineage: Bacteria > Bacillota > Clostridia > Lachnospirales > Lachnospiraceae > Hominiventricola. The sequence goes on from CAJUDY010000011.1 coordinate 659, forward strand.
GGGATCTGGACGTAGCCCATCATGCCGTCTCCGGTGAGGTTCAGGCAGGAGAGGTATTCTTCGTCTTCCTCCTCGGAGATCTGCGCGGCGGCAAAGGAATCGGGGAGGATGTAGGGGAGAAGTTCCTCGTTGTAGGTAAGGGCTTTGGTCCATTCTTCATTGTAGTCAAGAGTTCCTTCAGATTCTTTGAGGGCCACCGATTCGTCGTAGGATGAGATGAGGCGGCTCTGACGGTAATTGTTCCACTGGTTGGAGACGAAGGGGTACAGCAGCAGGGACAGACCGGCTAAAAATAAAATGGGAAATATGAGAAATGTCGCTTTCTTTTTCATCTGGGCTCTCCTTGTTGTTGTAGAATGATACAGCCATGGATTGTGCGAGAGGGACGCCGTCGTGGGCGTGAAAATCCCCTGGAGACCCCAGGGCAACGCTCCGGCAAGCTAATCGCTAACTGCGACCAACGACGCTCGGCAAGGGCCTCGCGCCGGGTCTCCGTAAGCACTGGATCTCGCCGTCGCTAAGGGCGCCCCTTGAAAGGGCTCCCAGGGGATTCCTCCACCCGCGACGGCTGGTTCCTGCGCGAAACTACAGGTTTTGGTTACCTGATTTTTGTTGTTTTCTTATGTATGATTAAGAGTAACTGCTCAGCACAGGCCGAAGCACTTGCTGCTGAGGCCGTAAGAACATGATTCAGGAGTGCAAAATTCCTTCGCCGAAGGCGATCTCCAATGAATTTTGCATCGTAACTGTGAAGCTACTGAACAGTTACGATTAAGATTTTATTTTGCAGTTTTTCTGCGGGTTGCGAAGTACAGAGCCGCTGCAAAAATCATCAGTGCACATCCGCCGATGGTGAAGATTGTGGTGCCGATGCCGCCGGTGGAGGGAAGGCCAACCATCTTGGTATTCGGAACTTTCTGGGTATCAGAAGTCACATTACCAAGATTTGGCACCTTCTCACCATTATTCTCTGTATAATTCGTTGCTATATAAGTCGATGTTTTTTCGGTATCTTTTTCAATAACAGTTCCATCAACTTTAATTGTGTAGCTCTTTAAGGTTCCGTCAGCATTGTACTCTGCTTTAATCTCTACCGGAATTTTTACCGTATTCAAAGTATAACCATCTGGCGCTTTTGTCTCCTGAAGGGTATACTTTCCTGCGTCCAAACCGGTAAATTTCAGATAACCTGCAGATGGTTTTACATACGTATTCGTATTGATCGGCTCGCCAGCCTCATTTACGTCTTTACCAACTTCTCCTTTTCCAGAGATTGTGGTATATACTTCATCACCAGCCTCGTTTGTCAACGTAAAGGTCGCGCCATCCAAAGGTGCCTTTTCTCCGGTCACTTCATCTTTTACAATCTCTCCAGTTTTTAAAAGTTCTTCTGTGACTGTACTTCCAATGCCATTAATTCCAGCATCAATACCAAAGGTATAGTGATAGGTTTTCTTCTCTTCTGTCGTCCCCTTTTCCTTCGTGGAAGGATTATTGGTGTACTCAGCTTTTACGGTATTTGTGTTCTTATCGAAGTTGATACCAGCTTTCTCATTTAAAGTAGCACTATACTGTACCGTTACGCTTTTACCTCTGTTAGCCAGAATAAAATTTGAAGTAAAAACAATCATCATAGTCGTCTCACCAGTGCTGACATCTGTCGACGATGTTACCGTATAATCGGTACCTTTTACAGGCGCCGGATTCGCTCCAGCTACTTCTGTCACAATTACAGTATCTTCCTTCAGCGTCAATCCCTTGCTCAGCTTATCAACAATATTGAACGCTACTTCGGTATATTCATCGCTGTATCCAGGAAAAGCAGTTGTTACTTTAAAAGAGACATCACTTCCAATCGATGTGTCATCGCCATATTTATTATTACTTCCAGAGCCAACGATTTCCTTTGTAATTCCAGGCGCCATAGATTTTGCGAACAGCGTCTGGCCGTCAACGATAAAGTCCTTTGTAGCATCTACACTTCCACCGATCTGATCGTTCATATCACCGGATTTCTTCGTCGAATAATACACGCTTGCAATCATTGGATTGTATGCGGTCATATCATTTGTACCATTCTGCGTTACAAGAATCAGATACATACCAACTTCCAGATTCGCTTTGTAAACGCCGGAATCTTTTGATGACTCCGGTACGGCTGTTCCGCCATCTCTGTCTACCGCTTTTGCAAGATTTGTAATTTCCAGAGCGGTCGGTTTTGCCAAATCTGCAATTTTATAACCACTTACTTCCAGCGCCGTATACCCTTTAAAGCCATTGATATCCCATTCACCTTTTGCAACTTTATAAGCCTTGATCGTAGCTCCAGTTTTTACTCCATTGATCGTAATATCAGCGCTATCTGTGCTTACAGGCTTATGATCCGCCGCGAACGTCGTCAGCGACATTCCAAATACCATGGTCATTGCCAGCAGCATGGCCAACAACTTTTTCATTTTTTTCATAATCTTCTTCCTTTCTTTTTGTGGGCATTGCCCATGATTTACAGTTCTTTTTTGTGTACTGCGCTTCTTACGCTTCCATACGGCCTTGGAGGGCCGCTGAAATTATCCTCATCTTCCGATCCTCTCAGCACCTCCCCGCATATTTTTTCTTATATAAAACCAGCATCCCCGCGATCATCAGCAGGGTTCCGCTGATTGTATACCAGTAGATTCCGGCGCCGCCTGTAGACGGAAGCTCATACAGTACGTCATCCTCAAAGTAATAACAGAATGTTCCGCCCACCTCTGTCGGCGACAGTACTGTATTTTTTACCTTTACGGTTACTGCGCCTTTTTCCGAGATTGTGATTATCCAGACTTCTTCGCTCAGCGCGTAGCCCGCGGGCGCTTTGCTTTCATGAAGCTCATAGGTTCCCGCCGGTATCAATTCCGGGGTGACCGCGCCGCCTGCTGCGGGCGTCCACTGGCTGATCATGCCGTCGGCGTCGGAAGTGCCTGTGTAGGATGGCACGGACGCCGTCGTATCGCCTGTGACCGCATACAGTTGAAATTCTGCTCCGCTGAGATAATTTTCCTGATTCGATCTGCTTCTCTTCACAACCGCCCAGGAGGACTTGATGGGGTTACGATAATGAAGCGTTAGTTCCTCAGAGGAAGTGACCTCCAGAAGATCGTCTTCCGCATCATGAAGCGGATGTGCAAGTGTAAGAACTGCCTTATCCGTCACTACGGAACCAAACGACTTAACGTCACCAGAACTCCATATCTGTTTTCCCTCGGTATGCCCTTCCGGATGCTCATAACTGATCCCTGACGCCATGATCGTGATGGGATGAAGCGTCTCATCCTTCACGTATCCATCCGGAGCTTTGGATTCCTCCAGATAGACGGTCATCGCTCCTTCTGCCAGATCGCTCTCTCCGATCTGGAAGGCGAAATGTCCATTTTCGTCCGAAATGATACCCGCTGCAACAGTTTCCGTTCGGTCTGCATTACGGTAGACATTGAATTCCGCTCCGGATAACAGCTGATTGCTCTCCGTGTCTGTCTTTCTTCCCACCACATTGATGAAATAAGGCATCCGTTCCGGATAAAGCTTCTCATCCCTTCCAGGAATCGTCACATACGTATACGCATTGGTGTTCCGAAGCTCCGTCTGCCCGCTGTCTTCGAATCTCACATAATAAGTCAGCGTGTAGGTATAGTCCTTCATCAGGTTCCCGCCGTCAGATTTCTCTTCAACTTCCGCAAATTTCGGCCTCAGATACCATCTGATCTCGCCCCTGCCTGATCCATCGTCAGTATATTCCGCCACAACATTCGCATCCAGAATCGGCTTTGTAACAAGCGCTCTTCCGGACTTTCCGGCAGAATCGGCAGCCGCATCCGGCTCGCAGATCAGCTTCCTCCCACCGTCCGACAGCTCCAACTTATGACCATTCACCACCGCGCCGTTCAGGGCCACGAACTGTGTGTAGTCCGCCATTTTGTCATATACCGTCCAGCCGTCCCCGGAAGAGCCGAAGTACATTCCGTTGATGAGTTTCTGCCGGGTCGTCACCCGAAGAGTGATGGGATACTGAATCTTACCATCTGTTCCAGTCACACAGGTTCCCATGGTCTTTGTAAGCCCCGCATAATTCGCGTCCGGCTTCTCCACCTGTACTACCGGGTGGAGATAATCTGCATCTTTAAGTTCACCTTCATTATATTTATAATGAACTTTTGCGCTCTCATCTGCATTGGAATGGAATCCTGGTTTGCCGGAACTGGTATCATTATCCGGTGCGTCCGTAGTCGGATCGCCGGTATGCGGATAACCGGTCTTTGCATATTCTTCTCTTGCCGCCTGCGTCGGCTGCACTTTGAAGCTGATGCTGTAGGTAGTGCCGTCCGCAAGCTTCCCGCCGTTTAATAATGCTACAGAAACCGTTTTTGTGGATTTATCTACCTTACAGGTATACAGCGGTTCTCCATCCGCATCTTTTAGTTCTTTAGGTTCAGCGTCCTCTTTTCCCTGATACATCACCTGAATGGAAGGATTCTCCTCCATAAATTCCACATAGGTGCTGAGCATATCCGTGATTGAGACGTCGGTGTAGCCGGGATAGATGATCTCGCCTGCAATTTGTCTAAAGCTGTTCGACATGTCTTCGGCGCTCAGCCCCGAAAGCTCCTCTGCCTTAATTGCTTCCGCAAATTTCGCACAGTCATTTACCGGATTTTCGTTTGCGTCGATCACAAAACGCGCTGCCGCAGACCTTAACTGCGAAGACTGCATCCACTCGTTCAGAGCCGCGTTATAGTTATTGCCGTATGGGTCGTCTCCTCCATTGCCGACGGTAATCGTCGAACTGCCCGCAAGATACCGGCATGTGGGATTTCCGTCTGTTAAAAATATAACATACTTTCTGTGATCCGCTCTGTCGGCGTCTTCCAGTTTCGCTTCGCCTTTCTGAATCCCGGCCTGCCAATTGGTGGCGCCTTTGCACATTTCCGCAGTTACTGTCCAGTTGAACTGATCTAATGGATACCAGCCCGCCACTGCTTCTGCATCCTGACGTTTATCCTGACTGTTGTAGGTCCAGTCGTATCGTTCCAGAACCTTATCCCCGCCTACTTGAGATTCATCCGTCGTGATATCAGGCATTCCGGAACTGTTAAAGGTCACTACTCCCAGCTCAATGCTCAGGTTTTCATCATTTTGGGCTGCATCGGTCAAAGCACTCTTCAGTTCTCCCAGCGCACTGTTTAAGTTCTCATATCTCAGATTCTCTTCTTCATGGTCATCTTTCATACTATTTGACAAATCGACGATCAGGAGAATATCGATGGGTTTCGCTGCATTCCTCCTTCCGGTAACGTTCAGCGTCAGCGTGTAGTCTTTCGTATCTTCGTTGTATTTGATATATTTTCTGTGATCCGGAGCCGGCGCATCGCCCCCGCTCTCCCCCGGGTCGATGATCTCAGCCGGAGTGATGGGTTCATACAGCATGTAGACTTTTTTCTCTGCTGCCGTCCACGGTGTGAAATCCCCGTTGGATGATGCTGCCGCATATGAGATGCTGTATTTTCCATCGTTGCCAAGACCGCTCTGCAGCCTGTCAATCTCAATACCATTGGCATTTTCTGCCCTTATGCTGCTCAGGGAGTAACCCTCGATATGGGGAGCGTATCCCCGGAGATTCAGTATCGAATCAACACCTGTGAGTTTCAGCGGAGCTGCGTTCACAGAGAGCGGATTTCCTGTCTTTTGATCAATACAGACTACGGGAATCGTGGCCACTGTAGGTTCATAGATAAAGCAAAGGCTTTTGGGGTTCGCGGTCCACCTTTGATCGTTCTCACTCCCAGAAGGCACCCATGCGCCGCTGCTCCAGTCTCCTTCCTTTCTCCACAGGTCGCCGACCGTATCTGTATACAGCTCATTTACAGCCGTCCCATTTATGGCGGTTCTCCTTATGCTGTGAAGTGTATAACCCTCCACCCCGGGGGCAAGTTCCTGTAAATTTACCTTTCTTTCGATTCCCGCCTGCAGGACCATTTCCGTCATGGAAGACTCAGGCAGAGATAAAGCATTTCCATTCCGATCCACACAGAATACCGGGATTCTAAATTCCGTTGGCTCATAAATAAAATATATGGCTTTTTGATCCGTTGTCCATTCAAACCATCTCTGATCTTCGGTATCCACGTTCCATGTACTGTCTATCCACGTTCCATTTTCCCGCTTTCCTCCCGTCCACGAGCCCTTTTGCCTCCGAAGGCAGAGTACGTTGGAATTACTGTTGCTCCTTCCTCCTTTTAAGTCTTTTACCGCGATCCCGTCTTTCGACGACATCGCGTCGAGCCTGATCGTACGCAGTGCATAGTTCTGATCCGTCAGATTCGGAGCATAGTCCTGCAGGTTAATTGGCGTTTCTAATCCGATATTCTTCAGTTCCAGCGTGGTTTCTTCTGCCCCGGCGATGGGGTTACCATACTTATCCACACAATATGCCGCTATTTCCATATCCTGAGGAGTTACGATGGAAGCATATTTGACATAGAGACCATCTGTCGGCCTGCTGCAGGTAATCTGGCCTTCACCATTCGAAGCCCATTTTCCGTCTTTCCAGTCTCCTCTCTCCGTCTTAAGTCTATTGTCTGTCGTTGTACTTTCCAGATAACTAATCCGAGCACCTCCAGCATCGTATAACTGTATACTTTGTAAGGTGTATCCCTCAACCTTTGAGAAGTACGTCGTCAGGTCCGTTCTTTCCCCTGACTTCAGCCGAAGCTTCAAGGGCTTCGGAGCCACCGCGGCAGAAATCGGCTTGCCGTCCTGATCCACGCAGTTCACGGGGATCTCTATCTCGATTGGTTCATATACGAAATAAATATTTTTATCTTCCGTATTCCAATTTATCCAGTCACCTGTTGGATTCCATTGACATTCTGTCCATTTCCCATTTTTCCAGTTTCCTTCTGTCCACTTTCCTTGTCGTATTTCAATACGGCATTCCTTTTGTGTCGAATGCCAGCCGCCTCTTAAATCTCTTATTTGAAGACCATTTGTCTTATTCAGTCTGATTTCACGTAGTGCATATCCTTCAATTGCAGGAGCATTTTTCGCATCTGACAAATCAATCACTTGATTTTGATAATCAACTTTAAAACTTAAATTTTTCTGTGTTACACCCAGTATCTCCGCTCCGCTTTTATCGACACAGAATGCCTTTATCTGAAACGTCTTCTGACTGTTTCCTTTAACCGTCGTCCACGTAATCGTAAACGTTGAGAAGCTGTCGACCACGAACCCGGCGTTCTCGACCCCGGCGCTTTCGGTGGTACTGATATCGGCATCCTTGATGGTCTCCGCCCTCAGCACGGTCTCGCCGGTCTCTTCGTCTTCTACTTCCTTCATATGTACCACGTCCACGCTGTCGATCTGGAGCTCATCGCTTCCGGCAATCTCTTCCGGCAGATACGCCTCTTCAAATTCCATGGATACCGATACGTTACCGTCCGGCTCAATCTCTCTTTTCTCCCCTTCTTCGTCTTCCAGGAAAAAGCTGATATCGTACGCCAGAAATCCCGCGATCTCTTTCTCTTCGTCCCCCGCCACGGATGCTTCCAGTTCCTTCTGCACGTCCTCGTATTTCGCATTCAGCTCTTCCGCTTCCGCGATCTCTTCCTGGGCAATCCCCTCCTGAGCTTCGAGTTCTTCCACATCCTGTTTCACGATGGGCGTCACAGACAAAGCAACATTTTCGGGAAGGACGCCTTCTGGTGCTTCTACAGAGATCTTCACCTTATCGTCTGAATAATGATCTGCAAATTCCGGCCAGGATTGCTCTTTTTCCCCGGTCGTCTCTTCCGGAACGGTTACCTCGTCAATTATGGTCTGCTCGTCACGGATCTCTTCTCCGTCTCCAACGGATGCATTGTTGTCATCCGCTTCCTCTGCTTCTCCGTCATCCGGCATTTCCTGATTCACCGGATGTTCCCCAACCTCTGTATCTGCCGGATGTTCTTCCTGCTTTTTGACGTTTTCCTCTTCCGGGTTTTCCTCATTGTTTTCATTCTCTGTACCTGCGGCGGCATCTTCGCCGTCTGTCAGAGTTTCTTCCGTCTTGCCATCATCGGAGTTTTCTTCTTCGGTTACGCCGGAAACGTCTTCTTTATCCCCGGCGTCCTCTATCACATAATCGGTTTCATCCCCTGAATCTTCTTCATCGCCGGTATCTTCCGGAACGTCCCCGTCCTCACCGGACTCCCCGGCTTCTATTTCTATCGCGTCGGACGCCGTTTCCAAACCTGCCCCTTCAGAGTCTCCTTCCGGCATCTCCGTGGCGAACAACTCCCCCACGATATTCGTAATTCCGCTCAGCTCGCTGCCGGCGAACACGACCAGGCAGAGCAGAACCGCAATGATTCTCTTTGCTTTGCTATTCCTCATGGTTTCCTCCTCCTTCTTTATTTAAGTCCCGCATCTGCATGAAGCGCGCTGTCCACCAGCCTAAGAAGCTCCAGGGCGCTTCGGAAATATTCCTTCTTCTGGCGCTCCACCCAGGTCACCTCACCCTGCCAGCTCATATGCTGCCGGTACAATACGCGTATCCAGAAGGTGGCTTTCGCTCCACGCCGCCAAAGCAGTTCCCGGAGCATTCCATCCTCCCATATTTCTTTTGGTGCAGATAATGGCCCCTCTTCCGGCCCGGGAATCCGCAGCCTTTGATCTTTCTGAAAACTTCTAAGCCTTGCAATGTTCTGAGGACCCGAAACTCCCTCATACAGCTCTTCCATCCGGTTTACCGCCTGGAAGAGAGAGCAAAAAGCGATAGGTCCTCCACCATACAGATGGTACAATTCCCCTCGCTCTCCTTCTTTGCCGCCGGTATTAAGGCAGAGGCTGATCAAACCAGCGCTGCGCCGGAGCCCTTCCTCTTCCTGCTGATCTTTTATTCTGAACGAATACGTTCGTTCGTATCCCGTGATCTCCCGTATCATCTCTTTTCAGACCTCCCCATAACGTCCAAATTCTGAGAATTCAAAGAAAAACAGGACGCAGACACACAAAAAAGCATCTGACCAAAGTGTCGCAAAGTATCATCCTCTGCGTCACTCTGGTCAGATGCCCTGTCTATCTGTGCGGATTCTGGCACTGACTGCTCGTCCGACTGCAAAAAAATATTTATTTTGCAGTCAATTTTCTTTTATAGCATCTTGCAAAATTCTTTCAAACTGCGTATAATATAGGAAAAACAGATCGTGGGCGCTTCTTGTCGCAGAGGATGATAATTTGCGACACTTTCAGAAGAACCTAGGGTCTTTTTTGTCAAAAAAAACAGGGGTTTCATTTCCCCTGTCTCTCTGCGTATTCCAAAAGCTCCGAAAATCCCCCGTAAAGCTCCCCCATCTCCTTGATATCCAACGTGCAGATCACCCGGCTGCACTGATCAATCAGTTCCTTTGCTCTTTTTACCGCCGATTCTTCGATTCTGCAAAAGGCCTTCACGCCGACCACCTCGGCTGCCAGCGCTTTCGCGGAAGGGTAATCCAGGTCGTTTTCCCACAGAATCCCGGCGGCGAAGGGCGTCCCTTCCCGCTGGAGCCTCCGATAGACCGCCGTCCCGGTGCCGCCTCCGGAGAGGACGAAGACCTCCGGTTCCCCCTTCACCGGCTCCAGCTCCAGATTGCCGGTCCGCTCGTCATACGAGCCGGCGGTCATCCGATAGAGTGTCTGGATATATCCTTCTGAGAAGATCTCCTCCGGCGTCCCGAACCGGTCGATCCGGTCCTCCCTGACACAGGCGATCTTGTCTGAGATCCTCCCAGCCAGATCCAGCTCATGGAGAGACATGATGACGGACAGATTTCTGGTCCTGGACATATTCTGGATAATCGACAAAAATTCCAGCTTATACTTCATGTCCAGGAAAGATGTAGGCTCGTCCAGCACGATGATCTCCGGCTCCTGACAGATGGCCCGGGCCAGCATGACCCGCTGCTTCTGTCCGTCGCTGGTCTGGGTAAAATCCCGGTCCGAAAGCTCTTCAATGTGAACCAGTTCCATGGATTCCCGGACGATCCGGCGGTCCTCCCCGGACAGCACCCCGAACCGTCCCGTGTAGGGATAGCGGCCCGTGGCCACCACATCCTCACAGGTCATGAGTTCCGGGCGCACCCGCTCCGTAAGAACCACCGAAAGCTTCCTGGACAATTCTTTTCCGCTCATGGAGCCGATCTCTTTTCCGTCCAGATATACGACCCCCGAGAGGGGGGAGAGCTGGCGGATGATACTTTTTAAAATGGTTGTCTTTCCTGCTCCGTTGGGGCCGATCAGCGTCAGAATCTCCCCCCTCTTCAGCCGGAGTTCAATATTCTGAATCAGCGGAACGCCCTCATAGCCTACGGTCAGACCCTCTGTGTAAAAATAAAATGCTTCCATCGCTTTACTCCGCTTTCCCTTTTTTCCGGTGAATCATAATGAAGATGACAATCGGCGCTCCAAAGACGGCCGTCACCGTGCTGATGCTAAGTTCCGTAGGTGCAAATAAAATTCTTGCCAGAAGATCGCACAGCAGGCAGAACACCGCCCCTCCCAGAAAACAGCCGGGAATCATCAGGATTGGCTTTGTGGTTCGAAACAGGCTTTTCACCAGGTGAGGAACCGCAATGCCCACAAAGGAAACCGGTCCGGCAAAAGCAGTTACGCATGCCGACAGCACGCTGGACAGGATTACCAGCAGAGAACGGAACACCTGAATGTTGACTCCCATATTTTTTGCATAAGCTTCTCCCATCTGATAAGCGCTGATGGGCTTGGACATGAAGAAAACCAGGATGGACGCGGCGAAGGTCACCACGGACATCAGGGCTACGTTCTCCCAGCTGATCCCGGAAAAGCTTCCTTTGGACCAGTTGTGCAGATTCACAATATTGGAATCATCCGCAAAGGTCACAATAAAATCCGTCACCGCGGAGCAGATGTACCCGATCATCACACCGCTTACAATCAGCATGGACATCCGGTCCATCATCCGGGACATGAGAAGCACAAAGCCCATGGAGATCATGGCTCCAACAAAGGCCGCCAGGATCATCACCAGGGAGCTTACGTGGATTGCCCGTCCCAGGGCAAACACCATGACCAGCGCCACGATCAGCTTGGCCCCCGAGGAGATCCCCAGGATAAAAGGCCCCGCGATGGGATTGTGAAAAAATGTCTGCAGAAGATAACCGGACAGAGCCAGCCCTCCCCCCAGAACCGCCGCCGCCAGCGCCCTCGGAAAGCGGATTTCCATAATAATATCTGTAAACATCCCGTCCGCGTCTCTGCCCGACAAGATATGTAAAACCTCTCCAATGGGAATCGGCACGCTGCCCGCGCAAAGATTCAGCGCCAGAAAAAACAGCACCAGTATCCCCAATATGGAAAATGACAGCAGGTATCGTCTATTTTTCATTCCTTACTCCAAGCGGTACAGGTAAGTCATCCCGTCCTCACCTGTGAGCATTTTATGCATATCTGATATAATGGTCCCAAGAGACATGGAGGACTGATACAGGTTCTTGGTGGTACAGTAGACATGTCCTTCCTGTACGGCCCGGAATTTTTCCAGAAGGCTGCTTTTGTCCAGCAGATTCTCTACAGAATTCAGTTCCTCCGTGGTGGTGCTGTTATAGATGATATAATCCGCGTCCTTGGCAGCCGCATAGAACTCCTCCATCTGCATGGTCACATTGGAGGAAGCTGTATCCTCCTCGTCTCCCAGGCGGTCGAACACATAACTGCCCCCCGCCATCTCGATCATTTTCGGCAGATAGTCCGATGACCGGCGCACATTGACCTCCCCGTTGGCTGTGATGTAGAAGAAAGCTACCATGCTCTCTGTCTTTTTCCCCTGATCCACGCTCTCAAAGGCCTTCACCTCCGCCTCGAAGGCTTCCTCCGCCTCCGCTTCCTTCCCCGCCAGCACTCCGTACAGCCGGACCCACTCGGTCCTTCCCAGAGGATTGCTCTCATAGCTGGAGTAGTCCACCAGCACGGGAACCCCCAGCTTCTCCAACTGCTCCTTTACCTCCGGCGTGTGATAAATCATTGTATTCTCCACCGCCAGGCCGCAGCCTTTTGCCATGATCTGCTCATAATCCGGAGCGCTGTAATTTCCCACATGGAGAATGTCCCCTTGTTCCATCGCCTCCTGGACCTCTTCAATATACCAGGAGTCCTCTTTCAGACCGGAGAACCCGATCCGGTCCAGGGCACCAAGAGACACAAACATATCCATGGCTGCCGATGCCACCAGATAAATATTCTCAATCGGCTGTTTCAGGACCACAATGTCCTCCTTCAGATCCGCCGGCGGCTCTTTTCCTTCCGGAACCACCAGATAACGCCCGTCCTGCACAATGGTCAGCAGCGCATAGCCATCCTCATAATAGTCCACCTGAAATTCCTCAGCACAGCGAAGCTCCATACTGCGCTCCCAGGTAAGCTCCCCGCTGATCTCCCTTACGTTTTCCGGATTTTCTTCCTGCTGTCCGGCCCCGCAGCCTGTCAGAATGCATACTGCCGAAAGAATCAGGGCCATCATGGACCGCTTCTTTTTCTTCTGCACGTTCCTTCCTCCCCGCCAGTGTACTAGCTCATTCGTCTTTTCTTATTTACATAGGACACGAACACGCACAGCGCAACGATGATCAGTACCATATAGACCACTTTCTTGGCGGCCGCCTGGGGCGTCTCGTTCCTGGACATGACTCCTTCCAGATCGAAGGTCAGCTGATAGGTGATCTCGTGGGGCGTACTCATGGCTGTTGTGTCCGCGATGACTTCCATGGGTTCATTAAAAACAGTAATAGGGATCTCGAAGGTCGAATAGCCCTCTTCGGAGATCGGAAGATACTTCTCTCCTCCCACCAGCATATAGTCATAATGAGAACTGCTCCACTCCACCCGGGCATAAGCATGGCCGTCGAGAACCGTCAGGCCCGCCGGAGAAGTCACAGTGGTCTTTCCCGTGCCGCCGGTCAGTTCGACTTCGATGGCATACTCCCCATCCTCCAGATCAATCAATGCGGCCTTTGGCCCTTTTTCCGCCTCCGCTCCCCGAGCAGTCAGGCTTCCAAACGCAAGACATCCGCACAGAAGCACTCCCAATAGTTTTCCTTTTTTCATAACCGTTCTCTCCAGTCATATAAATCTGAGGCTGCCGCAAGATCAAGCATTCCGCTTTTGCAGCAGCCTCCGAATTTTCATCATCTTCAGTCAGACTTTTTTACTCCGTCTTCTCTGGATTCGAAACGCTGACCTTATGGTCGTACCATTTTCCCTTGGTTCCCACCAGCGCCAGGTCGAATTCTTCGTCCAGTGCCGGTACCGGAATATCGAATCCATAGACCTCCTCTGTAATGCCGTCGCTGTAGGTCACCGAATCTGTGGTGGGCATAAGAAGCTCTGCGCCTTCTTTCACGGCGTCCTTTGCAAGCCCCGGGAACAGATTGACAATATTTTTCGACGCCAGGGAGACATGGAGCACCATCTCTCCATTTTCCACCGTCAGTGTTCCTTTTCCATCGCAGGCTTCACTGACATGGAACATCCCGCTGTCCGTATCGAATTCTGCCGTATAGACGCCGTCCTCCAGAGTTACCGCCGGCGCCTCTGCTTCTTCCTGCTGCGCCGGAGCCTCCTCAGGCTCTGATGTCTCCTCCATCCCTGTAACCGCATCTTCTTCCTGACCGCCGGAAGATCCGCAGCCGCCAAGTAACGCCGTCATCAGGAGAAACATACCGGTGAATATGATGATTTTTCTTTTCATTTTTCCTTTATTCCTTATCTGAATTACTCCATAACTGCAGCCGTATGCGCAACATACAGATCCTGGATGGCCTTAATCTGACCAAGACCTGCAATCTGTGTCTCCATGCTGTCAAACTTGCCGGACGCCGTAAACATGCTCTTCCAGGAATCCTCGTCGTCTCCGGCCATATCGTTGTTGGCATGGTCGCCGGCCACCACCATCAGAGGACGGAGAATGACTTTCTTGTAACCCGCCTGTGCCACCGCGTCAATGACTGCTTCGCAGGCGGTCTCCTCGGGCTCGCCTTCCACGGTTCCGATGAACACATTGTCATAGCCCAGTTCGCTCATCTGGGTCTGCATCTGGCTGTAGGAAACCTTCGCCGTATGGGAGGTTCCGTGTCCCAGGAACACATAGGCCGCGCCGTCTTCCTTTGCCGCGTCCAGGCTGTCATAGCCGGATTCCTCCACCGCTTCCGAGGTCACCGCCTCGGCCACGGCCTTTTTGTCGTCGTTGATCACCGTGGCGTCGTTTCCCACTTCGCCCAACAATGGCTCCGCCACTTTGACGGATGTAAACTTATCCGTGTAAGCTTCTACTGCCTCCATCAGCTCATCGTACTCTGCTCCGTGCATCAGATGGGTGGGCTGCACCACAAGGTTCTTCACCCCGTTGGCCACCGCGCGCTCCAGCGCCTGATCCATGTTGTCGATGAATTCGCCGTCTCTTGCCTGTACATGATTAATGATGATCTGAGCAGTGAAAGCTCTTCTTACGGACCAGTCCGGATTGGCCGCGGCCAGAGCATCCTCGATGCCCTTGATGTCTTCCACACGGCTGTCGTTGAAGGAAGTACCAAAGCTGACCACCAAAAGCTCATTCTCCCCGATCTCATCCTGGTTGAGGGGATCGTCCTTGGACGCGTCGCCAGTATCCTGTCCAAAGTAATCGGGGCTGGCCTCCTCGCCTTCCACCAGTTCCTTCTGAGCGTCGGTCAGAGCGTCCCAGGCCGCCTTTGCCGCCTCGCACTGAGCGTCGGTCTCATCCGTCCTCTGCTGTACATAGATAGCGTCGATCAGGGCCGCGACCTCGTCCGCCTTGTCCTGGTCCGAAGCTTCCTCCGGCACCTCCGCTTCTTCCGGCTCTTCGGTCTCCTCCGGTCTTTCCGTCTCCTCCACCGGAGCGGACTCCGATGTCGTTTCCGCCTCCTTGCCGCCGCATCCGCCTAAGCAGAGGGTAAACGCTGTGAGTCCAGCCAGTAAGACCACTGTTTTTCTTTTCATATTGTTCCTCCTTGTTCGGGTTTTGCATCTGCCGCTTATTCCTCTCCATTCCCGAAGATTCTTCCAGAGCTTTGTTCGGTCAGACGCTGTTTTTTAGAACGTCGCAGGCCGTTCTGACGACATGTAAAAATGCCCTTCTGATCTGGAAAGGCATTGGTAAGAGGACGCAATGATGTTATGATATATTTTGACACCTGCGACCAGTTACTCGTGGCCTCGGGCTCCATATACCGGACCATGCAGACGCAGAGTCTTATGTACACAGAGATCCTTCCCGAATCATCTGCAGGCAGGTCTCCTGACTTATAGATCCTCACATGGAATCCGCCTTCCCAATCGCTCAGTGGCATACTTTGATTCCACACTCCCTATTTACAGTGACGAGTTCGTACAGGACTTTCACCTGTTTCCCTTTTCACGGCGGCGCCCCTTTGGGACAGCACCGCACCTGCAGCGCAGCTTCCTGCGAAGCTATGGTCGTAATATAGCACATTTTCCGAGGAAATGCAAGACATCCACTCAAAAACATTCCGACGAAAACAAAAAATCTTATTGAAAAATTTTCTCCAATCAGTATAATGGAGACATTGAGATCAACGTACAAAGGAGACAAACATACTATGGCAGGAATCTTATACGGAGTCGGCGTCGGTCCCGGCGATCCGGAGCTTATGACTTTGAAGGCAGTCCGTCTGATCCGTGAAAATGACGTGATCGCCTTCCCGGGACCCGTCGCCCAGGAGACGGTCGCTTATCAGATCGCCGTACAGGCGGTTCCGGAGTTGAAAGAAAAGACACTGGTCCCGGTGGAAATGCCCATGACCCACGACCGGGAGGAGATGAACCGGAACCACGACCAGGCAGCGGACGCTCTGGAAACTTACTTAAAGCAGGACAAAAATGTAGTCTTTTTAACACTGGGCGACCCCACCATCTACTCCACTTACCTGTATGTGCAGAAGCGCGTCGCCGCCCGGGGCTATGAGACCTGCCTGGTCAGCGGTATTACTTCTTTCTGCGCGGCGGCGGCCCGAACCAACACTCCCCTGGTGGAATGGAACGAACAGCTTCACGTCCTTCCCGCCGTCCACCGTCTGGACAGTCAGTTGGAACAGTCCGGCAGCTATGTACTGATGAAGTCCGGCAAAAAAATGAACCAGGTGAAGGAGATTCTCAGGAAAAGCGGCCGGGAGGTGGTTATGGTGGAAAACTGCGGCATGGACAATGAAAAGATCTACCGGGGAGCGGAGGAAATTCCCGATGACGCCGGATATTACTCCCTGATCATTGCAAAGGAAGCCTGTCACGGACATGATTGAACTTCGAGATCTGACGAAAACTTTTGACAACTTTACAGCGGTGGACGCTCTGAATCTCCGGATCGAATCCGGAGAGTTCTTCGGACTTCTCGGGCCCAACGGCGCCGGGAAGACCACGACCATCGGCATGCTGTCTACCCTGCTTCTGCCCACCCGGGGCGAGATCCTCATCGACGGAGAACGGCTCACCCGCAAACGCAAGGATATCAAGCAGAAGGTCAGCGTCATTACCCAGGAGTACTCCATGCGCCAGGATATGGACATGGACGAGATCATGGAGTATCAGGGACGCCTGTATTTTATCCCGGTAAAAAAAATCCGCTCCCGCACCGAGGAGCTTTTTCAGTTCGCCGGGCTGACCGAACACCGTCATAAGACGATCCGCAAACTCTCCGGCGGCATGAAACGCAAGTTGATGGTCTGCCGGGCGCTCTTGACCGAACCGCAGATCCTGCTTCTGGACGAACCGACCGCCGGTATGGACGCCATATCCAGGCGCCAGATGTGGAACCTGCTGCGCCAGTTGAACGAACAGGGGCTCACTATCCTTCTGACCACCCACTACATCGAGGAGGCCCAGGCTCTGTGCCATCGGGTGGCGCTTATGAACAGCGGAAGATTGAATGACGTGGATACGCCTACGCATCTGATCGAAAAGCTGGGCGCTTACGCCGTGGACGAGCACCAGACGGACGGGGTGCACAGCCGATATTTTTCCGACCGGGAACAGGCCATCGACCATCTGTCCGCCCTCCAGGGACAGTGCACTTTGAGAGACACCACGCTGGAGGATGTATTTGTAGAACAGGCAGGCAAGCGCCTGTCTTAAAAAGGGAGTAGCATGTTATGGGAATCATAACCATCTTATGGGAAAAGTGGAGAGAATTTATCCGGGATTTCTCCCGAATCACGCTGGCGGCCATGGTGGCGCCTCTGATGTACCTGATTGTATTCGGCTGGGGAATCCGCACGTCCATGAACGGCCAGCCTTACCTGTATTTTCTGATCCCGGGCGTGGTCTCCCTCACCACCATGAACGGCAGCTTCAACGCCATCGCCCAGAATCTGAACGTCCAGCGGCTCTATGAAAAGGCCTTCGACCAGGTCATCATCTCCCCCACCCCCCTCTGGCAGTTCATCGCCGGACAGATTCTGGCGGGGGCTCTGCGGGGACTGTATGCGGGTGGAATCATCCTTTTTCTGGTGCTGCCGGTAAAAACCGGGCTGGTGTTCAACGCCCTGTCTTTCCTAATCCTCTTTTTGAACGGAGCGGTCTTTTCCTCCATCGGAATCGTCGTCTCCTTTCTGGCCAGGAATCATGCGGACGTCCCCCGGTTCTCCAACTATTTCATCATGCCCATGGCCTATCTGTGCAATACCTTTTTCGCCACGGACGTGATTCCCCACGGCGCCCGGGAGTTCATCGCCGCCCTGCCTCTGTCCCAGACCAGCCGCATGATTCGAAGCATCGCCTTCGGGGAACCCTGTTCCCCCGCTGGTATCCTGATCCTCTGTACCTATTTGACGTTCTTTACCGCCGTCGGACTGTATTTTGTCTATCAAAAGAAAAACTTATAATTCCTGAAGCTGTTTTTTCAACTCCACCATCTGATCTCTCAACTGGGCTGCCGACTCGAAGTTCAGCTCCGCCGCAGCCTTCTTCATCTTCTTCTGGACCTCTCCGATCAGTTTCTCCAGCTCTTCTTTGCTCATGGACTCCGGATCTTTCTCGAACCTCAGTTCTTCCTGAGCGATTTCCTTGGAGATGCGGATCAGATCCCGCACCTCTTTTTGAATCGTCCGGGGCGTGATCCCATGCTCCGCGTTATACGCCTTCTGGATCTCCCGCCTGCGGTTGGTCTCCTCAATGGCCAGACGCATGGAGTCGGTCATATTGTCCGCGTACATGATCACGTGCCCTTCACTGTTCCTGGCCGCCCGGCCGATGGTCTGAATCAGCGACACCTCCGATCGCAGAAAACCCTCCTTGTCCGCATCCAGGATCGCCACCAGGGTGATCTCCGGAATATCCAGACCTTCCCGAAGAAGGTTGATTCCCACCAGCACGTCGAAGACGTCAAGACGCATATCCCGGATGATCTCCGTGCGTTCCAGCGTGTCCACATCCGAATGCAGATAGCGGACCCGGATGCCCAACTCCCTCATGTAGTCGGTCAGATCCTCGGCCATCCGTTTGGTCAGGGTGGTGATCAGGATCTTGTTGTGCTTTTCCACCTCTTTGTTGATCTCCCCGATCAAATCGTCGATCTGCCCCTCCACCGGGCGCACAGATACTTCCGGGTCCAGAAGGCCTGTGGGCCGGATGATCTGCTCGGTTCGCAAAAGCTCATGGGCCGCCTCGTACTCTCCCGGGGTAGCGGAGACAAACAGGAGCTGATCGATCTTGCCCTCGAATTCCTCAAAGCTTAAAGGACGGTTGTCCTTCGCCGACGGAAGCCGGAACCCATAGTCCACCAGCGTACCTTTCCGGCTCTGATCCCCAAAATACATGCCCCGGATCTGGGGCACCGTCTTATGGGACTCGTCGATGATGATCAGAAAATCATCCGAGAAGTAGTCCATCAGCGTATTGGGCGGTGTCCCCGGAGCCGCTCCCGCCAGATGTCTGGAATAATTCTCAATTCCTGAGCAGAATCCCGTCTCTTTCAGCATCTCCACATCAAAATTGGTCCGCTCGGCAATTCTCTGGGCCTCCAGAAGCTTGTCCTCACTCTTAAAATACCGCACCCGCTCTTCAAGCTCCTCCTCAATGGACTTTGCGGCTCTCAGGATCTGCTCGGCCGGAACCACATAGTGGGACGCGGGAAAAACCGCCACATGCTCCCGGATACCTTTAACCTCACCGGTCAGCACATCGATCTCGGAGATCCGGTCAATCTCGTCTCCAAAAAATTCCACCCGGATCGCCGTGTCCGATTCACTGGCCGGAATGATCTCCAGCACATCCCCCCGCACCCGGAAGGTACCTCTCTTAAAATCCATCTCATTCCGGTCGTACTGAATATCGATGAGCTGACGCACCACCTCATCCCGGTCCTTCTGCATACCCGGCCGGAGAGAAACCATCATCTTCTCAAAGTTCTCCGGCTCTCCCAGCCCGTAGATGCACGACACGGAGGCCACAATCACCACATCCCTCCGCTCGATCAGCGCCGTCGTCGCCGACAGCCGCAGCTTGTCGATCTCGTCGTTGATGGAGGAATCCTTGGCGATGTAGGTGTCGCTGGAGGGGACGTAGGCTTCGGGCTGGTAGTAGTCGTAGTAGGAGACAAAATATTCCACTGCATTACTCGGAAAATACTCTTTGAACTCGCCATAGAGCTGTGCCGCTAATGTCTTATTGTGCGCTATCACCAAAGTCGGCTTGTTCAGCTGTGCGATCACGTTGGCCATGGTAAAGGTCTTGCCGGAGCCCGTAACACCCAGTAAAGTCTGGAATTGATTGCCTTCCTGAAACCCTTTGACCAGGGCTTCTATGGCCTGGGGCTGGTCGCCGGTGGGCTGGTATTCTGAGTGAAGTTTGAAGATTTTTTGTTCATTTTGCACAAATACTCACCTCTGATTTCGTAGTAAAAAAAGACGCCTATACGCCACAAATTCGTCGTGGAGCATTTTATTTTCGTCGTGGTGTTTACTCGAATCGGGGCAAAACAGGCCCACGACGAATTCCGTTCACAATTTGCTGTTTTTGCAACCTGGCGTACCTCAGTAATTCCATACGGACAAAACAGCACTGAAAGAACTTTTTTATCTTACCACAGATCACGAAATTTGTATAGATGGAAAATCGAACTTTTGTTCTTTTTCATCCTGCCTCCGGAAGAAATTCCGTTACGTCCATCACAATCTCCAGCAGTTCTTTTTAAAGCTTTCCTTCTCTTCCATGTTTGGCAAAACTTCTTTCATATATGCTTCAATTTCCGGCACGCCGTCCGCTATGATGCCTTTATTATCGCCATAAACATCTATCGTTATGAGTTCCTTTGCATGCCCCATGAGCTTTGATACCGCCTTCGGATTAAACGCCTCTTTCAGCAGGAGCGTACAATACGTGCTGCGCAGATCATGCCAGCGGATGTTCGGCAGGCCACTTTCAGCAAGAAGCTGTTTATAATACCTGCAATGAAACCCTTTGCTCCTTGCCCTGCCAAAGGTGGAACAACAGATATAGTCCAGATCCTGAAATTCTTTCTTTCTGCGGTTTCTGTTTTTCTCATACACCTGCCGTTCCTTTAAGATCGCATCAAAGACATAATCAGGAATCGGAATTTCTCTGTAACTGGATTTTGTCTTTAATCCTACCTCCTGTTTCGTGAAAGTTTTTGGAGCAAAGTCTTCTTTTGCTGTGTTATGCACCCTCCCCAACCCGGATAAACCGGAAAAGTTTTTGCATTACCTCCAAGTTTCATGTACAATATAGCCCCATTCCAGTTAATCCCTCCTAATTACCTTTGCATATTTATGTTCATTCAAAAAGTCTTTTAACTTCGGACTTAATTTGCATTTCCGAGGAACAATCAGCCGAAGAATAGCTTTTTGCTGTTCCGCTTCCTCAGCAAGATTATATATTTGATATGTTAAGCGCAGCGTTAAACATGACTTTCCAAGTATTCAGCTGTACCCGCTCGATGATCCCATGGAGACGGAGCCGTTTAAAGATTCTGGACATGGCTGACGGACTGATATGTTCCAAATGCTGGCGGATGTCCTTCCCCTGCATTCCGAAAGTCATGTACTCGCCCCGGCTGATCGCTTCCAATACCTGCAGGTCACGTTCCGCAAAAAAATTTAGTCCTCGGTAAGAACGCTCATTTTCCACAATCGGACTGCTAACCTTTGTAAGTTTCCTGTTTCCATTGCTGTGGTCCACTTTCCGTTTTACCCGGAAAGACCCGATGTCATTGCAGGTGCTTTCTATCCGTAAGTAACATGAACATATCCTCCATGGTTTTTCTTTATTGTACTTGAAACTTGGAGGTAATGCAAAAACTTTTCCGGTTTATCCGGGTTGGGCATTGTGGTCAAACACCCCTGATACCCAAAATCGACGCTAGCCCCATACACACTTCTGAAAATCCACAAAAGAAAAGCACCCCCAAAGAGATGCCCCATGACAGCTCCATATGCCGCCTCTTTATTTACGCAATATCTTATCCATGGCCTTCCCCCTGGCAAGCTCGTCAACCTCCTGTCTTGTCCGCCCCTATCTCTCCGCCTTATTGACAAGCAGATGATAGACTTTTGAAAAATCCATCTGATATATCTTCTCATTTTTCATAAAATGCCCCCACTCCATATTTCCAGCATATCCCAATTTGCTGGCACAAACCACCCGCAAACGCTCCGGCTTCCCGTCAAAAAATATAACACATCCTGATCCATGCTCTGCACCCTTCATATGCCTTCGAGTCCTACGGATGGTTCCCCGTCTCATAACACCACCTGGCAATATCGGAAACCAGTTTCACCGGAACCGGTCTGCTGTAAGGAAGCTGTATCGTCCCCTTACTGGTCTTATAATCTTTCAAACGTTCGGAAAATTTCCGGACAGCCTCCGGCCCCGGATACAGACCCACATGGTTTTTAAAACCGGCAAACTGGATGATATTATGCTCCTTCCAAAAAGTCGGCATACTCCAAGAGATCCGTTCCTCCGCCTCCGGCAATGCCGTACAAATCGCTTCCCTTATTTCTTTCAGATATCCCTGTACCTCTTCCGGCTGTCCCGCAATGTATTCATCCACCGTTTCCGGCGCTTTCCCGCAGTAATGGCTCTGCTCCTGCCTCTTAAAAGTACGCCCGCACTTCGGACATGTCCACATCTTTATCCCTCCTGTTTCATTCCCGCAAACTGACTGATGCCCTTTCTGTCACGCTCAACACCTGCAATAAAAACTATTTTCTTATCCGTCACGTTCGGGTCATCTTCAAACTCTCCCTCCGGCTCCACAACATAAATCCTCTGTCTGCCGTCCTGTCCGCGTAATTGGGCAAAAACCCTTTCACCAAAACCTCCTTTCGATCACAGGCCCCATTATATTAGATAAAATCCTTTCTGACAAGCCTTTAAATATCACTCGTTTTATTGTATAGTAAGAATTGGAAGAAAATACGATTTAACTTTCTATTTCTTGTCACACAACCCTCTCCCCGTCGTCTAATAGAATAACAGGAAGTGTACAGCAAACTTCCTATTCCATTATCACAAATGTTTGGGAGGAATGAAAAAATGAACACACAGCTTATCCTAAATTACCTTTCTTACTTAAAGGAGAACAATCGCCGGGAGTGGTATCATGAACATAAGGCAGAAAACAAAGCGGCAACCACAGAGTTTGAAACCCTCATCGGGGCGCTGATTCTTCGGATCGGTGAATTTGACAGCAGCGTACTGCATAATGAACCGAAAAATCTTACCTTTAAACTGGTGCGGGATACAAGGTTCAGCCACGATAAGTCGCCTTATCATCCGGCGTTTCGCGCCCATATTTCTTCGCAGGGAAAACTGCCAGTCCCTGTTGGTTATTATCTTATGATAAAACCCGATGGTCAGTCCTTCTTAGGCGGCGGCCTGTTTGCAGATATGTTCAAAGACGCGACCACCATGGTGCGGGACTATATTGCGCAAAACGGCAGGGAATTTCACAATCTCATTCATGATCCGGAATTTGAGAGATATTTTGTGGTGCGAGGATCTGCTCTCAAAAATGTCCCGGCCGGATACGATAAAGAACACCCTCAGGCAGAATATTTAAAATTCAAGAGCTGGTATCTGGAATATCCGATCAAAGATGAGGAACTGCTGGATGCAGACGCATTTCTCATAAAGGCAGCCGAACTTTTCCGCGTTATGAAACCATTTAACGATTATTTGAACAAGGCGCTGACAGATTTTCAGATGCCGACAAGGCGGTAATCGGTTCGTTTGCTGCGAGGCGTCCCTTGGGCCGTGAACCAATAACCGCGATTCAAAGCTTTTTCCTGCTTCCGGAAAGAAAATATTTTCATTATGCGCATTTTGTATTATAATGTAACTGTTCAGTACCTTCAAGGTTATGAAGTGTACAACAGCATAAAGGAGATGCCATGAGTAAACCATCCGGCAAGAAAAAAGGAAAAAGAAGGCAAAAAAGAAGGAAGCGGGATCTGGGGGGATTTTTCTTTCGTGTGACCCAGGTCGCCATGGTCTGCATCCTGGTGGGCGTCTGCTGGCTTTTTTACCAGACCGGTTACCTTCAGACGGTCCTGAGCCTGAGAAAAGAAGCCCAGGCGGTCATGGAGCAATCCTCCATCGAGGATTTTCAAGCGGATCAGTCCGGGGAAGTCTATGATGCGGACGGAAATCTGATTGCCCTTTTGAAAAATGACAAGAATATCGTCTATCTGACCGCCGATGAGATACCGGAAGCAGTCAAAAGCGCTTTTGTCAGTATTGAAGACAAACGTTTCTACAAACACCGCGGTTTTGATCCCTTCGCGATCTTACGAGCGGCCCAGTCACTCATCGCGAAAAACAGCATCACCCAGGGCGGCAGCACCATTACCCAGCAGCTGGCCCGAAACATTTATCTGACTCACACCGTAAAGTGGGAAAGAAAAGTCGAAGAGATCTTCATCGCCATGGCGCTGGAGGAGAAGTATTCCAAGGAGGAACTCCTGGAATTCTACATCAACAATATTTATTTTTCCAACGGCTACTATGGGATTCAGGCGGCCAGCCGGGGATATTTCAGTGAAGACGTAGACGAGCTGTCTCTCTCGGAATGCGCTTTTTTGTGCGCCATTCCCAACAGTCCGGGACTCTATGATCCCCTGACCCATATGGACAATACCTTAAAACGCCGGGATTTGATTTTGAAAAATATGTACAAGGACGGTGTGATCACAGAGAATGATTATCATCTGGCGGTTGCAGAAGAAATTACGCTGAACCCTTCCCGGGCCTCCTTTACCCGCACCTGGGCTCATCCCTATATCTATGAATGCGCCGTTCGGGCGCTGATGGAAGCGACGGACCAGGACTACGACGCCTGCAAACAGGAATTGTACACCGGCGGATACCGGGTCTATACTTCCATCAATATGGACACGCAGGAATTGCTGCAGCAAAGTATTGACGAGCAGCTTGCGGACTACAATACCATGAACAGCAACGGCACATATGCCCTCCAGGCGTCCGCCACCTGTATCGACAACGCCACCGGACTAGTCACCGCCATCGTCGGCGGACGCACCCAGGAAGACGTCCTTCCGGAATATAACCGGGCCTTCATGAGTTTTCGGCAGCCGGGAAGCTCCCTCAAACCTCTGGTGGTCTACACGCCCTCCCTGGAGCGGAATTACACTGCTTCTTCCACGGTCATGGACACTAAGGAACCGGACGGGCCTTCCAACTCTTCGGACCGCTATGCGGGAGCCATCTCCCTTCGGACCGCGGTGGAACAGTCCAAGAATACCGTTGCCCACAAGCTCCTCCGGGAGCTGACCCCGGAGGTGGGGCTTTCCTATCTTCTGGACATGAACTTTTCTTCGATTGAAGAGAAGGACTACAATCTCTCCTCTGCACTGGGCGGACTGACTACCGGAGCCAGCTCCCTGGAGATGACCGCCGGGTACGCCACCCTGGCCAACAAAGGAGTCTACCGGCTGCCCACCTGCATCACCATGATCACGGATATGGACGGCAATATCATCGTCATGCCGGATTCCAAGGAGCATCAGGTCTATGAACCAGACGCCGCCCGTGAGATGACCAATATCCTGGAAGGCGTCCTTACCCGGGGCACCGCCCGGGGCAAGGGCGTCCCCAATATGCCCTGTGCCGGTAAGACCGGAACGACCAATGACAATTATGACGGCTGGTTCATCGGTTACACCGGCTATTATACTACCGGCGTCTGGGTAGGCTTCGATTCCCCCCGGGCCAACAGCGCTCTGGCCGGTTCCACCTATCCGGTCAGTATCTGGCAGGACTTTATGACCAGACTTCATGAGGGGCTTTCCCCGATGGAATTAAACGACTGAACAGATTTCCTTCCCGGTTGAATTTACAACTGGGAAGGACTTTTTTTCAGCTGAAACCTTCCTACAAGGCTCTTCATAAGCTGTGACTGGCTGGACAATTCTTCGCTTGCAGCCGCGCTTTCTTCCGCAGTCGCCGAGTTGGTCTGCACAACACTGGAAATCTGGTCCATTCCTATCGTAATCTGCGAGATGGAATCCGCCTGATTGCTGCTGGCTTCGGAAATCTGTTCGATAATGCCGGTCATCTCGTTTACCGTATGTACCGCCTGAAGCAGAGACTGAGCGGTCTCGTCTGCGATCTGTGTTCCATTTTCGACCGCCTTTAACGAATTTTCAATCAAAGCGGCAGTATTCTTAGAGGCTTCCGCACTTTTGCTTGCCAAATTACGGACTTCATCGGCTACTACGGCAAATCCTTTTCCAGCGGCGCCTGCACGGGCGGCTTCTACGGCCGCATTCAAGGCGAGAATGTTGGTCTGAAACGCGATGTCTTCAATTGTCTTAATGATTTTGCCGATCTCACTGGAGCATTTGCTGATCTCTCCCATTGCCTGTATCATCAGCTTCATTTTATCGTTGCACCGATTCATTTCCATGCTGACGCTGTCTGCCGTTGCATTCGCCTGACGCGCATTGTCTGCGTTCTGGTTCACCTTATCGGAGATTTCACCAATTGTGGAAGCCAGTTCCTGCACAGAACTTGCCTGCTCGGTTGCTCCCTGAGAAAGCGCCTGCGCGCCGCTGGACACCTGTTCTGACCCGCTTGCAACCTGAGCAGAACTTTGGTTGATCTGCAGCATTGTGTCGTTGAGCTTTTCTGCAATCCCCCTGAAAGAAACAAGCAGAGGACGGAAACTTCCTGTATATTCTCCTTCGCAGACAGAATCCACCGTAAAATCTCCCGACGCCATTTTGGCAAGGAATTGATTCTCATCATCAATAATAACCTGAAGTTTATGGATCAGCCGACGCACCTGCGCGGCGAGAACCCCCAGTTCATCCCTGGAAGTATAGGAAATCTCTACATCGAGATCGCCTTCCGCCATTTTTATAGCCGCATTCTCGATTTCGGATATAGGCGTCTTGATCAGGCGTACAATCACAAAGGAGAAAAAGACTCCCACAAGGATTATGACAATCATCACCGCCGCCATAAGACAAATAGCCGTTCTGTAAAGAAAAAAGCTTTCTTCTGTTGCAGCGTCACTGCCTTCTGTATTGTAAGCGACAATTTCTTGAAAAGCACTGTTTAAGGAATTGTAAAGTTCTACACATTCGCCTTCCAGAATAGCCCGGGCGTCCTCCGTACGGCCCTGTTCCGCCAAAGCCATAATTTCTTCATCCGCTTGATTGTACTGAGTCCAAAGATTCATTGCATGATTATAGAAATCTCTCTCATCTTGGTCAATTAACTCCCCGTATGCGGCCAAGAGAGAATCCATGTCTTCTTTTTCTTTCTGAAGGTACTGAAGGCTGGATTTTTCCACATCGTCTGAAACAGCGGTAAGATACCCCAATTCATTCAGGCGGATATTCGAAAGCGTGGCGGTCAGTTCCCTTGCCGTATCAATACTGGGAAGCCAGCTTGTTGAAATATCGCTTGTCATGTCGTTCATCCGGCCCATAAGGTTAAATGACATACCGCCGATCACCAGCATGCCAATCAGTGCAACCCCTATGAGAATATAAAGTTTTAATCGGATTTTTAAATTTCGTATGTAGTTGATCATGCCTCTGGTCTCCTTTTGTGTTCCTTCATTCTTAACCGCCATTTTTACGCGGCATTTTAACAAATATATCGTCATATTTTCCTGTTTTATTAAGTAAGATGCAGATCCGGCAAGAAATGCCATGCAGTCGGCAGACCTTCTGCATGGCATTTTTTCATTTATTCTCCGCCTGCTCCGGGAACTCCTTCCTCCGGTGCAGGCGGCACTCCGGCGTTTGGATCAACCCCTGCGTTCGGATCAACACCGGTGTTTGGATCGACACCGGCATTCGGGTCCGGCACAGCATTCGGATCCACCCCGGCGTTCGGGTCCTGTACGGCGCCCGGATTACTTCCCAATTCATACTCGCTGGGCACATAGACACCTCCCGTATGGAGAGTGCAGGTAGCGGCAGGCAGATTGGAACCAATACCGTAAGCCGTATCCAGCGTCACCGCTTCCGCCACTCCCTGCTGCATGGCCGGAAGCGTCACCTTCGCCTGGGGCACCCGGTTCGGGCACATGCTGGTGGCCAGAAGTCCGGTGTCCACACAGACGCTGACCGCCACATGGTGATCGCACACCTCCGTAGGCTGCTTACCCTCCACAAAATATTCATTCCGGACGATGCCAGCTCTTCCGTCGGCGTCGCATAGACCGCCTACCGCCAGCTTGCCGGATTTGGTACAGATGACGCACTGTACCAGACCGGAGGGTCTGTCAAAATCCTTATTCTCCAGCCCCTCATGCACACGGCCCATAATTTTGCTCCATAGCTTTTTGTGAAAATTGATCTCTGCCTTGTTCAGAGTATGCTTGTATCCGCTGTTGTCATAGCCCACCCAGATACCCGCCGTATAGTAGGGAGTCATTCCCTCAAACCACACGTCCAGATTATCCGAAGTGGTACCGGTCTTGCCGGCCGTCGTCATACCGTTGATTCGGGCAGGACCCCCGGTACCGCCGGCCCCGTTGACTACATCCTTCATGCAGTCCACCAGAAGCCAGGCGTTCTGTTCCGAGATCACCTGGGTCGCCTCCGGCTGATTGTCCAGCACCACATTGCCGTCGTTATCCACCACCTTGGTGTAAAGCCTGGGAGCGATATGACTGCCGCCGTTGGCGATAGACGCGTAAGCGGCGGTCAGCTCCAGATTGGATACGCCGTTGGTCAGGCCGCCCAGAGCCGCCGACTGGTTGTAGTCCGCGTTGGGTCCCTCCAGCTCCAGGGAGGTAAAGCCGAACCTCAGCAGATAATCCACCGCCACCGTCGGCGTCACATCCGTGATGGTCTTGACCGCCATAACGTTCATGGAGCGGGTGATACCTTCCCGAAGGGTCGTCCATCCGCGGTACGTATTCCTGTCCCAGTTTTTTACCAGGCGTCCCTGGCGGCCTCCCTCATTGTAGGCGAAGGGTCCGTCGTACTGAACCGTCCCGGGACCGTAGCCCAGCGCCTCAAAAGCCGGGGCGTAGGCGGCCACCACTTTGAAGGTGGAGCCCGGATTCCGGAAAGTATCCGAAGCCCGGTTCAAGGTCCGGTTACCCGTCTTCTCCCCCCTGCCTCCGATCATGGCCACCACTTCTCCGGTGTACTGATCCATGATCACCATAGAAGCCTGGGGCTGAATGATGAACTCGCATCGCTCATAAACCGTGTCCTCGTCGGTAATCCCGAGAGTCGCCACGTACTGATCGATGGCTGCCTGAGCCTCTTCCTCCGTATCATAGAGAATCTCATAATTCTTGTCGGACTGCTTATAGTAGGAAGCCAGCATCTCCTGGCTGTAATTCTTCGTCTCTCCGTCTTCGCTGACCACACTCAGGGCCCATTCGAGGCCCACCTTGCTGCCCTCCGGGAAATTCTCCAGGTTCGAGAACTCCTCATCCAGAATTCCCTGGATCTTCGGGTCCTGGGTCGTATAGATCTTAAGTCCGCTGCTGTAGAGCGCGTTGAAGGCCTGGGTCTCCGAATACCCGGCCTTTTCCACCAGGTCTTTCCTTACCTGATCGATCACTTCGTCGTCAAAATAGGAATAGACCGTGCTGACGGTCTCCGACTCCGCGTTATAGTCCCTGATCCGGGAATATACGTCGTCCTCTATGGCCTCTTCATACTTTTTCTGAGAGATATATCCCTGATCCAGCATATTCTGAAGCACAAGGGCCCGCCGGTCCGCATTGTCCTTCGGGTGACTGATGGGATTGTATGCCGCAGGACTTTTGGTAGTGGCCGCCAGCACGGCAGCCTCTGACAGCGTCAGTTCACTGACATTTTTGCCAAAATACCGGTTGGACGCCGCCTGCACCCCCAGGGAATTCTGCCCCAGGTTGATGGTATTCAGATAGCTTTCCAGAATCTCGTCCTTGGTCATCACTTCTTCCAGCTTCACGGCCAGATACTGCTCCTGAAGCTTCCGCTCGACCTTTTCCGCCATGCTGCTCTCTGACATAAAGTCAAATACATTATTCTTCAATAACTGCTGTGTGATCGTGCTGGCGCCCTCGGTCCTTTTAAAACCGCTGGCCACGCCTCTGACCCCTGCACGAATGATTCCTTTCAGATCAATTCCGTTATGTTCATAAAACCGCTCATCCTCGATGGCGATAAATGCTTCCCGTACATGCTTTGGTATATTGTCAATCTTTACGTAAGTCCGGTTGGTACCTTCCGCGATCAACTCCGCCGTCTTATTGCCTTCCGCATCATAGATCGTGGATTTATAGCCTCTTGGAAGCACGCTTGCGCTTGTAATATCCGGAGCATTCTCAATGACTCCTTTCACGATCCCGATACCGCCGCACAGTCCCGCGACTCCCACTGCGATGACCAGCACCAGCAGTGTCTTCAGAAAGACGACGCACACCTTTTTGCCCATCCGGGCTTTATGGGATTTCAGTGCCTTCTGCTTTCTGGAGGTGCTTTTTTTACTGTAATTCATCTGTCAGCCTCCTTTATCCTATCTATTATAGCAAAGTTGCTCCCTCAAATCAACTACCCCGCTGCAAGCAACGGGGTAGTAACCAGCCAATGCATACCGGCTTCTTTTTATTATCTGCTGTAATTGCTATCTTAATACTTCAATTGCCTTCAAAAGCTGAACGTCATCTTCTGAATCTTCCGCCGGCTCCAGCACGATATCCGGTTCAATGCCCACTTCGTGAATGTTATTGCCCTCCGGCGTATAATAGCGGGATACCGTAATCTTAATGGCGGATCCGTCGCTCAAAGGGAACAGACTCTGTACAATGCCTTTTCCAAAGGTCTGGGTTCCGATCAGGGTTCCCACGCCGTAATCCTTGATGGCCCCGGCAAAGATCTCCGACGCGCTGGCGCTGTTGCCGTTGACCAGCACCGCCATCTCTCCTCCGAAGTAGTTCTCCGCATCGGACTTCTCTTCCTGACGGTTGCCGTATTTGTCCTCCGTGTAGACGATCAGTCCTTCCGGAAGGAGACGGTCCAGAATCGCACAGGTTACATCCACCAGCCCTCCTCCGTTGTCCCGAAGATCAATAATCAGCTTTTTCATCCCCTGGGCTTCCAACGCGTCAAGGGCGGCAAAAAACTGTTCGTCGGTCACGTCGTCGAACTCCGTAATGGCGATATACCCGATCTCGCCTTCCACCATCCGGCTTTCCACCGTGGGTACCTCGATGTTCCTGCGGGTGATGGTCAGATCCATCACATCGGTCCCCCGCAGAATGCTGAGTTCCACATCCGTCCCTTCTTCGCCTTTCAGATCCGTCACCACCAGCGAGAGATCCTTCCCGGTCACTTCCTCTCCCTTCACTTTGTAAAGGATGTCGTCCGTCTGCATGCCGGCCTCCGCTGCAGGAGAACCCTCAAAAGCCCGGACCACTGTGATGATCCCCGTATTGTAATCCTGAGAAAGCATGGCTCCGATCCCGCTGTAGCTGCCGTTGGAGGTCTCCATAAAGCTCGCATACTCTTCCGGCGTATAATATCCGGTGTAGAGATCCCCCAGTCCGGCCATCATTCCCTTGTAAATACCGTTTTCCAGATTCTCTTCTTCATAGTCAAAGAGATAGTACTGGTCGATGTACTGGTTCAGCTCCTCAAGCTTGGCGTCGATCTGCTCCTCTTCTTTGGTTCTTCCTCCCCCGAACAGGCGGGGAAACGTATAAGCCGCCGCACAGCCGGTGATCCCGAATGCCAGCACGGCAAGCAGAATACCGGCTGCAAGCCCTTTTTTAAAGGAATGGTCCTTTCTGCTGTCCTCCATAATTCCCATCACTCCTTTTTTCTTCCTTATCATTGTATGTAAGCATCTGTTCACATCATTCAAAGGATTTCCATAACTTTCTGTCAGACCTTCAAATGCCTCTGTGTCGTGAAGATGCTTCCGAAGAATCCAATCCCCACTCCCAGAGCCAGTCCCACCGGCAGAAGCGTGCGGAACAGTTCATTTACCTGCAAAAACTTCAGCACCTCCGTCAGCATACCGAACTTCTCCGCGATGTACAGGATCATCCGGTTGTACAGGTAGTAGAGAACGCTTAAGGGAATCGCCGCCCCTATGAGGCCGATGACCACTCCCTCAATCAAAAAAGGCGCTTTGATAAAGAAATTCTTCGCCCCGATCAGACGCATGATCCCGATCTCCTCCTTGCGGACCGAGATACCGATGGCCACCGTGTTGCTGATCAGGAAGACCGATACGGCCAGCAAAAGGGCGATGATCGTCACCGATACATAACTGACCAGCCGGTTAAAGCCGGTCAGCATATCCGCCAGCGCGTCGGAGCGGTTGATCTTGCGGATATGATCCATGGACTCAATGTAGGCCACCAGGTCTTCCTGCTGAGCCACATCGTTCATATAGATCTCCAGGTTGGCGTGATTCGCAAGCGGATTATCTTCTTCAAAGCCTTCCGCCAGTTCCGGCGCGTCTTTGAAATAGATTTCTTTATAGCTTTTCCATGCCTCTTCCGCCGACACAATCACTACCTGACGGACTTCCGCGCGGGTCAAAAGCTGCTCGGCCGCCGCCAGGATATCCGCCTCGGACGTTTCCTTTTCAAAGAAGACCGTAATCGCTACGCCCTCTTCCACTTCTCTCACAATATGCTGAAAATTCTGCACCACGCAGAAAAAGATGCCAAACATAAAAATACATGCAGCCATGGTGGCCATGGATGCAAGGGAAAAAAGCTTATTCCTCCAGATATTTTTAAAACCCTGCTGCAGGCAGTATCCTATCGTACTCAGTCTCATCCAATATACCCGCTTTCTCTTTCGTCTCCTACAATCATCCCTTTCTGCAGACGGATGACCCGCTTCTTCAGGGTGTTCACAATATCCTGATCATGGGTCACCACGACCACCGTCGTTCCTCTGGCGTTGATCTCCTCCAGAAGCTTCATGATCTCTCTGGAGGTCTTGGGGTCCAAGTTTCCCGTAGGCTCGTCCGCAAGAAGAATATCCGGGCTGTTCACCAGGGCTCTTGCCAAGGCCACTCTCTGCTGCTCCCCACCGGAGAGCTGCCTTGGATAAGACTTGTATTTTTCCGCCAGCCCCACCAGGGAGAGCATGGCCGGCACACTTTTTTTGATCTCCTTGGTGGGCGTGACAATGACTCTCTGGGCAAAGGCCACATTCTCATAGACATTCCGGTCCTTTAAAAGCCGGAAGTCCTGGAACACACAGCCGATTTTTCTGCGGTACATGGGCACCGCCCCTTTCCGCATACGGGCCAGGTTCATACCGTTCACCCGGATGCTGCCCTCTGTGGGTTCCAGTTCCTTTAAAAGGAGCTTGATCAGCGTGGATTTGCCGGAACCGCTGTCCCCCACCACGAATACGAACTCTCCTCTTTTAATGTGAAGACTTATCCCGTTGATGGCTCCCACCCCATTGGGATAAGACTTCACCACATGTTCTAATACGATCATGGATCTCCTCCTGTGTTCCTATACTAATAATCCAGAGTCTCCATATACTTCATATATTTAACCACCATCAACGCGATCTTAAAGGTAATCGCATCCTCGAATACCCGAAGATCGAGGCTGGTGGACTTCTGGAGCTTATCCAGACGATATACCAGGGTATTCCTGTGAATATACAGCTGTCTGGAAGTCTCTGATACGTTCAGACTGTTCTCAAAAAACTTATTGATCGTCGTCAGCGTCTCCTCGTCAAAATCGTCCGGCGATCTTCCGTCGAAAATTTCCCGGATAAACATCTTGCACAGAGGAATCGGCAGCTGATAGATCAGGCGTCCGATTCCAAGAGAACTGTAGGCGATGATTTCCCGGTCGTCGAAAAAAATCTTTCCTACGTCCAGCGCCATGCGGGCTTCCTTGTAGGAGCGGGACACCTCCTTGATCTCCCCGACAATGGTACCCAGCGCCACATGGACCTCCTCACCGTCCAGCGCCGCCACAACTTCTTTCATTCCCTCGGCCACCCGGATCATCTCATCATAGCCTTCCCCCGGCGAAAGCTCTTTGACTACGATGACGTTCTTCTCATCCACAGCTGTGACAAAATCCCTGGACTTGGAGCCGAAATGGCTGCGCACACTGTCCAGGGCCGCGTTGACCTTTTCTCTGCTGCTTTCTATGATAAATACGACCCGTCGTACCTCCGTCATAATATGCAGCTTCTTGGCCCGATTGTAAATATCCACCAAAAGCAGATTGTCCAGAAGCAGATTCTTGATAAAATTATCCTTGTCGAACCGCTCCTTATAGGCGGTCAGCAGGCTGGAAAGCTGAAAGGCAGCCAGCTTCCCCACCATATACACATCATCGCTTGCCCCTTTTGCCAGCAGGACATACTCCAGCTGATTTTCATCGAACACTTTGAAAAACTGATATCCATGCACTACTTGGCTGTCCGCGGGCGAAGAAATGAAGGCGGCAGCCTCGCTGCTGTAATTCTCCGGCTGCTTCTCTGTGGAAGCCAGCACCTGTCCTTCCATGTCCAGAATACAAAGATCCACTCTGGTTATTTCCCTCAACCCATCGATGGTGTTTTGAAGTATCTGGTTTGAAATCATAAGCCCTCTCCTTTAATGTAATCGCATTGTGCAAACTCCCTTTAAAACATCACCAAAGACACACATTGATTATGCAAGTTCTAAATACCTATTATATATAGTAATGCAAAATACCAAAAAAAGAAAGAGGGTTTTTGTGCAAATTTTCTCTTTTTTTAGATGCCGCACATAAATTCAGACATTCTCTCATAGGTTATAACCAAGAATCTTCTATTGCAGGAGCTTCACCATGAGCGCCAAAACAAGAATATGGGTATTCCATATGAAAGAACTTATCTATACGGCTGTGTTCATCGTACTGGGCATCGTTTTTCTGCTGCTTATGATCTTCATGTTTGCCTCTGACCGGGAACAGACCGCCACAGCCGAGCTTCCGCCCAAATATACGGCCGGTATCTACACGGCTTCCATGACTCTGGGCGGCAATTCGGTGGAAATCGCCGTCACCGTGGACGAAGACTATATCTCTTCCATACACTTCCGGCAGCTGGACGAAACCGTATCCGCCATGTATCCACTCATGGAGCCCGCCCTGGAATCGCTTTCCGAGCAGATCTGTGAGTCCCAGTCTCTGGAAAACCTCTCTTACTCGGAGGAAAGCCAGTACACATCCCTGATGCTTATGAGCGCCATCCGCACCGCCCTGGAAAAGGCGGAGAATCATTAAAGGCGAGCGGCAGGGCTCTCCCCTGCCCTCGACTGACGATACTCTCCCATCAGAAGGTCTACCATGCGGCCATAGCTTTTGCTGCCTTCCTCCTGGGCGTTCGCCCTTAAGTATGTATCATTCACTTTGTCAGATACTTTTGCCACCGGTCCTTCATACTGCGCCCAGTACTCCCGGTGCCAGGCGTAGTCCTCTTCTGCCTGTTCGCAGAGCTGTCCCCTCACTTCCGCAAATCGTTCATAATCCGCCGCGTACAGAGCATTGATGCTATGCGTATAGGCAAGCAGAAGTCCGCTGTACTGTAGGTTCGCATCCTCCGACCCGGTGCAGGCAAGATAGGCGATAAAGTTCGCCTCATCCTCCCGCATGAATCCTTTCAAATGGGACAACTCGTGGCAGAGTACCGCCGGCTGATTGTAAGCTGGGATGTCCGGATTGTAGTGGGCCTCCATGGTATAGGGGCCGAAGACTCCCTCCAGGAATTCCATGGAGAGCACTTTCCAGGTCCGCACGGGCTTTGCCTTCGGATACCATCCGGCCAGTTCCTCATAAGTGTCCCCGAGTCTTGTCATGGCCTCTGTGGTCTTCTCCTGAAGGCCGTCGGGAAGTGCGGTCCGGCCGTCCTCCTGCACCTTTGTATGCCTGCTGACCTCCTCGATCCTCTCGGTCAGCCACAGGCAGAGTCCCTCCAGCTCTTCCACCGTGGAAGGTTCCATGGGGAGACCCGCCAGGGTGGAAAAAGGAGTCCGGTGGTAGTTGATCCCGCAGGTCACTGTAAAGGCAAACAGCCAGAGAACTCCGAGCTTTAAAACCCCTTTTCCTGTGCGGAGCAAAAAAGCGGACAGCCTTGTCTCTTTTTTCCAGATCCGATAAATGCCGAAAAGCAGATAGCCCGCCGTGCCAAAGAGCATCAGGTAGATCACGCACTCATCCAAGGCAAAAGGAAACAGATTGCTGATCCCGCCCAGAATGCGTAGCATCCACGGATAGATCCGGCTTGCATACCACTCCGCAAAGCCATGGAACGATCTTGCCAGCGTCTGCAGGGCAATAGCCGCCAGAAGCAGAACCGCTATTCTTTTATTTTTTTCGTCTGTCCGATGCATATCAGTAACGCTCCTGTCATGATAAAGAAATCGGATAGATTAAACACCAGATGGTTCAGCCGCTCGAACGGCGTACGAAAGCTTACATAATCCACCACATAGCCCTTCCTGCACCGATCATACAGATTGGAGAGGGCGCCCCCCGTCAGAAGGGCATATCCAAACTTCTGTACTTCTTTTCCCTTTTCCAGCAGCTTCAAAAGAAAGAAGCCTGTTCCTGCAAGAGTGATGAGCCCGCTGCCTTTGATGATGGCCGGCATATGCCCTTCGAACCTGCCGCCGGCCATGCCATAGTTGCGCAGCCTCTTCACCCGGATATTTCCTCCAAGCAGCTCCTTCTCCTTCTCAAAGTCCGGATTGTCATCGATTTCGTGTTTTACCGCCAGGTCTGTCTGAAAAAGTCCCAGCGCCAGTTGTATCCATATCAGTCTCATCTTTTTCTCATCCCTGCATTTCGAGAGCCGGCGCCCCCCGCATGGTGATCACCGGACCTCCTTTGTGTTCGATATAATCTTCCGTGATCATCACCTGTCCGATGTTGTCGTCCTTGGGGATCTCATACATGATATCCAGCATAAAGTCCTCGATGATCGCCCGCAGCGCCCGCGCCCCGGTGTCTTTTTCCATCGCCTTCTTCGCAATGGCCCGAAGAGCCCCTTCTGTGAACTCCAGCCGGACCTCATCCAGTGCCAGAAGCTTCTGGTACTGCTTTAAAATCGCGTTCTTCGGCTCCTTTAAGATCGACACCATCATATCCTCCGACAGGGCGTCCAGCGTAAAAATCACTGGAAGCCGCCCGATGAATTCCGGAATCATACCGAACTTCCGGATATCCTCCACGGTCACTCTCCTCAGCAGATTCTTCTCATGATCGTATTTGTCTTTTAAATCCGCCCGAAAACCGATGGACGACTGTTTATTCAGCCGCTCTTTGATGATGTCCTCCAGGTCCGGGAAGGCTCCGCCGCAGATAAACAGAATGTTCTTCGTATTGATGGTCTCCAGGGGGACCATGGCGTTCTTGCTGTTGGCGCCTACGGGCACCTCCACCTCCGCCCCCTCCAGAAGCTTCAGCATCCCCTGCTGGACCGATTCGCCGCTTACGTCCCGCTGGTGGGTGTTCTTTTTCTTGGCGATCTTGTCGATCTCGTCGATAAACACGATTCCCCGCTCTGCCTTCTCCACATCGTTATTCGCCGCAGCCAGAAGCTTGGACAGTACGCTCTCGATATCATCCCCGATGTAACCCGCCTCGGTCAAAGAAGTGGCGTCGGCGATGGCAAGCGGCA
Organism: uncultured Lachnospiraceae bacterium; assembly: GCA_910584945.1. Taxonomy (GTDB): domain Bacteria; phylum Bacillota; class Clostridia; order Lachnospirales; family Lachnospiraceae; genus Hominiventricola. Next base: position 37,858 of record CAJUDY010000011.1, read on the forward strand.
CATCCAGAAGCCTGGCCAGCGTCTTCACCAGATAAGTCTTCCCGCTTCCGGTGGGCCCGATCATCAGCATATTGGACTTCTCGATCTCGATGCCGTCCGCCTCCGATCCTGCAGCCACCCGCTTGTAATGATTATAAACGGCCACGGAGATCACTTTTTTCGCCTTTTCCTGACCGATCACATACTCGTCCAGGCTCTCCTTGATCCGGTGAGGCGCGGGCACCGAGCGGATGTCGAATTCCTTCTTCGGCTCTGCCTGATCCGCCGCCTTCTTCGGCGCCTTTTTCTTCACCTTCTGTCTTCTGGGAATAAGGTTCTGCAGATCCGCCAGATTAATCATGCTGATGTTGGGCATCCTGGAAAAGTCCAGCTTGCTGTAGTCCACATTGCCGCTGCTCATCATGTCCATGGTCCGCTGCATGCACTCGGGGCAGATGCTGATCTCCTTGGTCAGATGAATCATCTTCCCGGTCTTGCTCTCGGGCCGGTGACACACAAAGCAGACGTCGTCGTAATGGTTCTCTTCCGTTCCCTCTCCCTCGGGACCGGCTTTCTCCTGTTCTACTTCCTGTTCTTTATTCTCAATATCCATACTCATGAATCCTTCCTCTTGCTGCTACTGATTATATAATACCCCCTTACGCTCCGCAAGTAAAGTTTTTCTAAAGAGGAACCTGCTGTCAATAACTGGCTGAATCACAACTGCCGCAGAATACAGTCTCCTGCATCCTGCGGCAAGTACCACTCTTATTCCTCTGTCTCCACCCCTACCTGGGACCCGGTGCTCAAAGTAATATCAAGCACTTTTTCCACATATTCCGCGTCTTCCAGTCTCTGGATGGTGATGGCGATCGTCTCTCCTGACGCGTAGTAGCTAAGCGTCTCCCGAAGCTGCGCATAACTGCTGATGCGGGTTCCGTCCAGCTTGGTGATGATATCTCCTTTCTGAAGACCGGCCTTTTCTGCAGCGCCGCCCTCGGAGATGGTACTGATATAGACGCCCTCCGGCATCCCATAACTCTCGGACGCGTCCGTGGTCACATCCACGCCGACGATCCCAAGATACCCTCTGTCCTCTTCTTTTACCTGATCTCTGGTGACCTTGTTCATCAGGTCTCCGATGATGGACTCCACATCGCTGATAGGAATCGCATAACCCATACCTTCCACATCCTCAGAGATGAACTTCACGGAGTTAATGCCGATCAGCTCTCCCTTGCTGTTCAGAAGAGCGCCGCCGCTGTTGCCAGGATTGATGGCCGCGTCGGTCTGGATCAGACGGTTGGTGATTGTCGCCCCTTCGCTCGTCACGCTAACCTCCCGGTTCAGCGCGCTGACAATGCCAGAAGTCACAGAAAGTCCGTAACCGTAAGCATTGCCGATGGCGACCACCGGCTCGCCCACTTCCATCGTACTGGAATCTCCCACCGCGGCGATCTTGATCATGTCCTGGGTTTCCTTGGGGATATCTTCCGTCAGGACCGCGATCACTGCCAGGTCCTTGCCCGGGTCCGTCCCTTTGACTTTTGCGGGAATCACGTTGTCTTCATCCGCATCCTCTCCGTCGGAGTTAAAGTAGACGCTGATCTCCTTGGCGCCGGACACCACATGGTTGTTGGTCACAATCAGGATCTCCGTATCGTTTCTTCCTATGATAATACCGGAGCCGCTGGACTGACTCTCCTGCTCATAGGTGCCGAAAAAGGTGCGGAACTCTGTGGTTCCCACATTGGTGATAGACACCACCGAGGGCATACAGTTCCGGACGATATCCGACACGTCGTAGACATCTGAACTGCTGCCTGCCACCGTGGTCGTAGGCGTCGCGTTCTCCCCTGCTTCTCTGACCCCGGTCCCCTTCGTGGTTACCTGATCTCCGAACATCTGTCTTCCGATATAATTGGTTCCCATGAAAGAAGCGCTGGCCACGCTGCCAAACACCAGCGCCAGCACCAGGCACTTGGCCACTGTCTTTCCAAAACCACCTTTTTTCTTTTTTTTCTGTTCCTTTAAATTGGAAGAAGAATCATAATGAATATAGCCGCCGTTTGTATCATAATAATTACCGGTCTCTGTGTGATGATTCAGATCCTCGTACATAAGCAATCACTCCTTTCAAATCCTGTCCTTATTGGATATTTCTACTATAACAGGGAATTGTGATAGAATTGTGATTAAATCTTTAAAAATTTTTGAAAAGGGTGTATACTGTTAGAGTCTATACAGAAAACAAAAAGAAAGGACGTATTACATGAAGAAAAAAACTTTACTGCTCTTTTTATCTGCCGTACTGGCATGCAGCGCCCTGACCGGCTGCGGCGGCAAAGAGGAAGACGCGGCGCCTGTGGTCACGGATATATCTGAGGCAGAGGATTCCGAAGAGGAACCGGAAGAAGAGGCCGAAGAAGAACCGGAAGAAAAGGAACCAGAAGAGACCCGGGAAGGCATGTACCGCAGCGAACTGACTAACGAGTGGATCGACGAAAGTCTCAAGAGTCAGCGCCCGGTAGCCATTATGGTCGACAATGAGAAAACTGCCCTTCTCCACTATGGGCTTACTCAGGCAGATATCGTATATGAGATGATGAACAGCACCGCCAACGGCGAGATCACCCGCTTTATGGCGCTTGTCAAGGATTGGGACAAGATCACGCAGTTCGGTAGTATCCGGAGCGTACGCCCGACCAACTTTATGATCGCTCCGGAATACAACGCGGTGGTCATTCACGACGGCGGTCCCTTCTATATTGACCCGTACCTCAAAAATCCATGGGTGGATCACTTAAGCGGCGGATTCGCCCGCATCCAGAACGGGAAACCCAGAGAGTTCACGGAATATGTCACCACCGGAGAGGTCGCAAAGCGTCTGGAATCCGCAGGCATCTCTTCCGAGTACAACGACTATTACCCCGGACCCCACTGGGAATTCGCAAGCGAATCCAAACCGGTGGATCTCTCACAGGCTTCCGACTCCATCGCCTGTACCCTGGTGGACCTGCCCTTCGATCACAATGGATCGGAGTTGAACTACGACGAAGCCAGCAATACGTATCTGTATTCTGAATATAATATGAAACACACCGACCCGGCCAACGGCGACAAGCAGCTCGCTTTCACCAATATCCTGATCCAGAACGCGACCCATACCAAGTATGACAGCAATGGTTATATGCAGTTCAATATCCTGGAGCAGACCGGACGCAGCGGTTATTATATCACCGGCGGAAAAGCCATCCCGGTTACCTGGAGCAAGGGACATGACATGGACCCTACCCGCTTCTATGATATGGATGGTAATCTGATTACCCTGAATACCGGCAAGACCTACATCGCCCTGGTATCCGACACCCGTTGGGACGAGCTGGTACTGGAGTAAGGACTCCTTCCGGTACATAATGTCTTTCTAAAAAGGCGGCGCATGAGCGCCGCCTTTTTTATAATTTCTTTTCTTTCATCACGCTCTTGTAAGAGGGACGGATGATCTTGTTCATGCCGATGATCTCCTCGATCCGATGGGCGCTCCAACCTACGATTCTGGCAATGGCGAAGATCGGGGTGTAAAGCTCTACCGGAATTCCAAGCATCTCATAGACAAAACCGCTGTAAAAATCTACATTGGGGCTGACGCCTTTGTAGATCTTGCGTTTTTTCCCGATGAGCTCCGGCGCCAGCATCTCGATATTGTTGTAAAGGGCCATATCCCGGTCGCGCTTTTTCTCCATGGAAAGCATCTCCACGAATCCTTTAAATACCCGCTCTCGGGGATCAGAGAGAGAGTAGACGGCATGTCCCATGCCGTAGATCAGACCTTTTCGATCGAAGGCCTCTCCGTCCAGAATCTTGCCAAGATAGCTCCTTACCTCTTCTTTGTCCGTATAGTCCTTCACATGTTTCCGGATATCCGCCATCATCTCCATCACCTTGATGTTGGCTCCGCCGTGCTTGGGCCCTTTCAGGGAAGACATGGCCGCCGCGATCGCAGAATATGTATCCGAGCCGGAGGATGTCACGACTCTGGTAGTGAACGTGGAATTATTTCCGCCGCCGTGCTCCATATGAAGCATCAGCGCCACATCCAGCACCTTGGCCTCCAGAAAGGTATATTTTTTATCCGGCCGCAGCATCATTAGCAGATTTTCCGCCGTCGACAGTTCCGGGTTGGGCCTGTGAATATACATGCTCTCATCCCGCTCATAATGATTGTAGGCGTGATATCCGTAAACAGCCAGCATCGGAAAGACGCTGATCAGGTTTAAACACTGGCGGATCACATTGCCTACCTCATTGGAATCCATATGATCGTCATAGGATGCCAGCGTCAGGATGCTCCTGGTCATGGAATTCATGATATCTTTGTTGGAGGCCTTCATGATCACATCCCTGGTAAAATTCGTCGGAAGCTCTCTTCCGGCCGCCAGCAGATCTCTGAATTCCGCCTCTTCTTCCTTGGTGGGAAGTTCTCCGAACAGCAGAAGATAGGCCGTCTTCTCGAAGCCGAAGGACCTCTCGGGTATGCTGGTCACCAGGTCTATCACATTGTATCCCCGGTACCAGAGCTCCCCATCGCAGGGAACTTTCTTTCCGTCCGCCATCTTGAAAGAGTCGATCTTGGAGATGTTCGTAAGCCCTGTCAGCACACCGTTTCCATTGAGATCCCGAAGCCCGCGGTTCACGCCGAACTCTTTAAACAATTCGTCCGATATGGTGTCGTTTTCCACACACATCTTCCGATATTTATCCACATATTCACTCCATTTTTCGTAATATCCCATTAAATTCCCCCTTGCTCATGATTTTTACGTGCTTATTATGTTAACATAATTTTTTTGAAATTGCCATCTTTTTTTCCATTTTTCTGAAATATCCCCCATCATGCTCTCACAGAATGCGCAGTACCGCGCATTCCCGGACCGCGCATCGCAACAAATCATGTTCTGCCAAAGCTGCGCTGCGAGCGCATGACTGTTCTCTATCCTTCTGCGGGTGGCGCTTCCACCGGCGTCTCCACCGGTACTTCCGGGACCGGCTCCGGGACTGGTTCCTCCACCGGAACTTCCGGAACCGGCTCCGGGACTGGTTCCTCCGCAGGCGGGATCTCCGGGTTCTCCGCCAGAGCTTCTCCCTGTCCTTCTTCCGCGGGCGGCGCGCCCTTTTCCCTCACTACCGGCTCAGTACCCGGCAGATGATAGCAGATCACCGGGGTCCCCTTCTCGATATTCTCGTAGATCTCCCGGGCAGTGGAAGGCGGCAGATTGATACATCCGTGGGAACCGTTGGTCTTATAGATATTGCTGCCGAAAGACCCTCGCCAGCTGGCGTCATGCATACCGATGTTCCGGTTGAAGGGCATCCAATAAGATACCGGCGTCCGGTAGTTCTCTCCGGTCAAAGTGGCGTTTCTCTGCTTGTAAGTCACTCCGTAGACTCCCGCCGGCGTGTCATAGCCTCTGGAGGAATTCCCAGACACAAAATCAGACTCCAAAAGCAGATTTCCGTCTTTATAGAAGAACAGATGCTGAGCGGTCAGATTAATTTCCACATAGGTATCGCCGTAATCCGGAGTCCCGTACCGGTCCGCCGTCTGATAGTAGACCGGCGTACGCGCACCGCTCTCTCCCCGCTCGATCATCTCCATCAGTTCCTGCACTTCCTGATCCGCGTTCATCCACCAGCCGTAGTCGCCTTCCTTGATCGTGACTTCCTTCCCATAGCTGGTCTGGAAGGTCCGGGGCCGGAAAATGCTGTCGTATTTCTTCCTGAGCGACGCCACAAAGGCTTCCACATGGACCTGGTCCAGCGTCACATCCGTACCGTCCACATGAATCCATTCACTGATGGTCTGCCCATTCAGAACCTCCTGATTCTCCCCAAAGGTATAGGTAATCTGAATGTCCGCATATTTTTGAAGCTTCTCCTGTACTTTTCGAAGGTCTTCATCCTCCGACGTTACCTGAGGCGTCTCGTAGCATCCAGCTTCCTCCAGATTCACCCTCTCTTCCAGAGCAAGTACGGCTCCCTTTATGGTTTCAAGCGTCTTCGATTCATCCAGGAGATTCCCCTGGGTCTCCGGCACGATCTGAAAGCCTTCTTCCGGCGTATAGTCTGCTATGTAAGCGTCCGTAGGCGCCTTCGCAAAGTCCTTCTGAAACCCCTGAAGCTTCCGGACCTGCTCTTCCAGCTTCTCTTCATTACAGGCGATCAGCCCTTCTGTTGTATGCTCCGCACTCTGGGGCAGAAACCAGGTCCGGGTGTCCTGCTCTTCCAGCAATTTCTGAAGGGGTTCTTCCGAAGAATAGGACAGGGCGATGTCTTTTCCCTGAATCTCTTCTTCCAGAATCGAACCGTCTTCTTTGCGTTCTTCAATACATAAAGAATAATCCTGAACCTGATCCTTTACTTCCTCCATCGTCATACCCGACACATCGATCCGGTCCACCACCGTCCCCGGCAGGAAATGGCTTTGATAGTAAAAAAGTCCTCCTCCATATGCGGCCGCGGCGGCCACCAACGCACAGCCAAGAACCGCCGGCAAAACAGGAAAGCGTTTTTTGACATTTTTCGGTTCTTTCATAACTCTCCTCGTTCCTTTCCGATCTCATTTAAAAGCCGGACCCCTCCGCTCTTACGCGGCAGGCATCCGGCCTGTAAGTTACAGTATAACGATTTTTGAGGAAAAAAACAACCGAAGAATGTCGGATTCCTTTTGTTCCCTCTACAGTTGTGGGTACCTGGACGGCATTTTGTGGGTCCCCGGACGCTGCCGGGAGCCCGGTACTGCCGCAGCGGGCGCGGGAATCGTGGGGGAGGGCCTTTGGGGGGCGTTTTTAGCGTCAGCGAGATCCAGCGTTTACGAAGACCCGGCGCGAAGCCGAAGCTTCGCGTCGTTGGTCGCAGTTAACGATTAGCTCGCTGACGCGTTGCCCCGGTCCTCCTCCGCGCTTCCCGCGCCCGCTGCGGCGTCCGGCATCCGGCATCCAGCGTCCCTCGTCCGGTGTCCGGCACCTTCACCTCATTTCTGCCCCATCTTCACCACTCCCGCGATGGCTCCGAAAAGAATCCCCGCCACCGGCCACAGAATCCAGGTGCTGTGCCAGTTCCGGGTCAGAAAACTCCAGCCCACATAGACCGCGGTCACCACGCACCAGTAAACGACAGCAATCCGGTCGATGACCTTATTGGCCTCCTTCTTTTCCTTTGTGTAGTCTCCTTCCTGCAAAAGCTGGTCATAGGCTCCCTTTTTCAGTCCCGCGTTGACCATCAGGAACACCCCTGCCGCCACGAAGAAAAGCAGAATCACAAGCCCCACAACGTATGCCAGATCATTATCCGCCGCAGACGACAGGAGGAACGGTATGGCTCCCAGGATGCAAAGTCCCACACCGACGGCGACCTTTCTGGCAAAAGGCGCCGCTTCCGCCTCGCTTCGCTCTTTTACCATCCCGGCAATGCCGTAGGCCAGCTCAAATTCTTCCTTCTCCAGCCACTCGTATTTGCCAAACTTTATCCCGAAGACGATCAGGCCCCCCACAGAGACTGCCACGATCAGGAGCAGAAGCGTGAAACCGATCCCGCATGCCAGATCTTCGGAGACCCTCAGCCTTCCCGCCTCCGCCATTCCTTCCAAAAGAAACAGCGGCACCGGAGACAGAATACAGCCGACGATCCCCGCAGGAATCCGAAGAGAAGCTTCCTTTCTTACCTTTATAAAGTCCTGGGCTTCTTCCATCGTCACCTTCCGGACGGACGGCGTCTCCGGATTCCCCGGAACATAGTCCTCCTCTTTGTCATCTTTTAATAAGTAATCCGTACTAACCTCAAAAATATCGCTTAACTGCAGAATCTTATCAAGCTCCGGCACCGACATGGCACTCTCCCACTTGGATACCGACTGTCTCGACACGTTCAGCTTTCCCGCCAGTTCCTCCTGGGACCATCCGTTCCGTTTGCGAAGTTCCATGATCTTTTCGCCTAATATCATTCCTTTTCCTCAACCTTTCTGTCATTTTACAAACCGTACAGTTCTGTCACATATGCTGTGCCAATCATAGCAAAATCACCGGTTTCCTTCAAGACAGCAGGCTTGGAAATCTGTCAACTGACGGTTGCAACTCCTGGTAGACACCCGGACGGCGGTTCAAAGTGGGTACTCGGACGCCGGCTCAGCATGAATACCCAAACGGTATTTTGTGGGTACCCGGACACCGCCGGGAGCCCGGTTCTGCCGGACGGCTGATGACTAAGCAATAAACAACTATAAACATACAGCCACAAATCTCTACCGTTTTAGCGAAAATAATTCTATATTGTGTCGTAATCAGCCGCAGCGGGCGCGGAAATCCTGGGGAAGGGCCTTTTGGGGGCGTTTTTAGCGTCAGCGAGATCCAGCGTTTACGAAGACCCGGCGCGAGGCGTTAATCCTCGCGCCGCTGGTCGCAGTTAACGATTAGCTCGCTGACGCGTTGCCCCGGTCCTTCCCCGGGATTCCCGCGTCCGCTGCAGCGTCCGGTGTCCGGTGTCCGGCATCCGGCGTGGTGTCCGGCACCCGGTATCCGTCATTTTACGCCAGCACTTTACCCAATGTATCAAACAATTCCTCAATATCGATCGGTTTCGCGATATGCCCGTTCATCCCGCATTTCAAAGCCTCCTGCTTATCCTCCTCAAAAGCATTGGCCGTCATGGCAAGGATCGGTATAGAGGCAAGCTTCGGATCTTTCAGCTTGCGGATCACCTGTACCGCCTCATATCCGTTCATCACCGGCATCTGTACATCCATCAGAACCAGCTGATAGTACCCTGGCTCCGCCCTCTCAAGCATCTCCACCGCGATCTGCCCATTCTCCGCCACATCCACCGTAAAACCGCCGTCCCCCAGAATCTCCACCGCGATCTCCTGATTCAGTTCATTGTCCTCCGCCAGGAGAATCCGCCCGGCATGGACCTTCGTCCACTCCTGCTCCGGACTCTTTCCCCCGGTCTCGTCTGTATTGACAATCGAATACAGACAGCTTCGAAGCTCCGACAGGAACAGAGGTTTGCTGCAAAAGGCCGTAACGCCTGCTTCCCTGCCCTCATCCTCAATCTCGGACCAGTCGTATGCGGTGAGCACGATGATGGATACATGCTCTCCCATTTCTTTGCGAATCCTCCGGGCCACCTCCATCCCGTTCATATCCGGCAGCATCCAGTCGATCACATAGACGCTGTAGTCGTCCCCCCGCATCACCGCCTGACGGGTGCGCAGTATGGCTTCTTTTCCCGACAGGGTCCACTCCGCGCGCATGCCGATTTGCTGAAGCATATAGGAGACGCTGTCACAGGTATTAAAATCATCATCTACCACCAGCGCCCGGCTGTTCTTAAGCTCCGGAATATCCCGGATCTCCTTCGCATCCGGATTCAGACGGAACATGAAGTCTACGGTAAATTCTGTCCCGACTCCTATCTTGCTTTTCACTCCGATAGTTCCGTTCATCATATCCACGATGTTCTTGGTGATGGCCATGCCAAGACCGGTCCCCTGAATCCCGCTGATGGTTGTATTCTTTTCCCGCTCAAAGGGTTCAAAAATATGCCGGACAAACTCTTCGCTCATGCCGATTCCCGTATCCCGTATGGAAAAATGATAATTCGAATATCCTTTCGGGGCTCCGGCTTTCTCCTGAATCCGCATACTGATCATGCCGCCTGCCGGCGTGTACTTGACACAGTTGCTTAAAAGATTCAAGAGCACCTGATTCAGACGCAACTTGTCGCAGAAGATTTCCTCGTCCAGAACATCCACTGCGTCAATATAAAGCTCCAGCTGCTTTGCATGAACATCTGCCTGCACGATATTGCGAAGCCCCTGAAGGATATCCGGCAGAGAGCAGGGTTTCTCATCCAAATGCATCTTGCCGCTTTCGATACGGCTCATATCCAGCACGTCGTTGATCAGGCTGAGCAGATGATTTCCGGAGGTCATGATCTTCTTCAGGTACTCTTCCACCTGATCCCTCCGGTCGATATGGGCGATGGCCAGCGTGGTGAAGCCGACAATCGCGTTCATGGGCGTACGAATGTCATGGGACATATTCGAGAGGAACGTGCTTTTGGCCTTATTGGCACGGTTTGCCTGCATCAGCGCATCCTCCAGCAGGCTCTTCTGCTCCATCTCATTGCGGATCTCCTCATCCACACTGCGGAAGCCCAGAACAACTCCCCGGCTCTCCTCCCACTCTCCGGCTCGTACGGCCTTCATCTGAAAATATTTCATCACACCGTCGATCTGTGTACGATAGTTTACATAATATATTTTTTTCTCCGCCAGTTCCTGTTCCAGAAGCTCTAAAGCCGATGCCTGACGAAGCATCTCCCGGTCCTCTTCATATACAAAATGCTCTATGTAGTCTTCCATGCTTTTCTCCAGAGAGATCTCTCCCAGAAAAGCCGACCCGAACAGTTCCTCGCCCTCCTCACTGATTCGAAGAGGCATTCCCTGTCCTGTGTGCAGGTCAAAAAAGCAGACAAGGCTGTAGTCCGTACTCAGAGCATGGATCAGCTCCATCTGATGCCGCTCGTTCTTCTTCTCCTGAAGCTTCTGCGCCGTGCAGTCCAGAAGGAACCGCTGATAGAACAGCTCCCCGTTCTCCTCCAGGATCTTGACATTTCCCATCACATGCAGGATTTCCCCGTTCTTATGACCTACACGGTACTCCAGGCTGACACTGTCCCCCGGCCGCTTCAGAGACTGAATGTATTGGCGGAGCTTTAGTTTATCCTCCTCCAGCACAGACGCCGCGACCATATCAAAGCCGTCGTCTATCAGCTCTTTCTGCGACTTATATCCCAGAATCTTAAGAGCCGCTTCATTGACGCTGATGATCCTGGAGCCGTCCATGCTGTGACTCATGATTCCGCAGTCCATGGTGGTAAAGATCGTCTCCAGCGTACGGCTTCTCTTTATGATCTCCTGCTCGTAGGTCCGCTCCTGGGTCACATCAATAGCCACCCCCACGGTACCCATCACGCTCCCGTCCAGATCATACAGCGGCGACTTATAAGTCGTCAGGAGCCTGGTGCCGTCCCCGGTCATCACCGTCTCTTCCGACACACAGGTCCGCTTTGTCGTCATAACTTCCCGCTCGGACTCGATACAGGCCGGATCGTCCTGCTCCACATCCCAGATGTAAGCATGACCGCGGCCTTCCACCTGCTCCTTGGTCTTGTTGACCGTCTGGCAGAAGCTGTCATTGACCTTTTCATGAATTCCGTCTTTGGTCTTGTACCAGACCAGATTAGGGACATGATTGATCGTGACATCCAGATAATGGCTGGTCTGCCAGTAATCCTTGCTCATCTTGCAGGTCTGCTGCCATCTTAAGAAGCGGAACCGGATCTCCTCCTCCGACATAGGAAGCGTCCAAAGATCCTTCAGTTTCGGCAGTTCTTCCAGGAAAAGTCCGGCCTCTTCCTTCCCGACAAGCAGGATGACTTCTGCATCTGCCGACGCCCCCGCCAGAAGTTTTTGAAGCGCATCCCTATCCCCTGGTCCCCGAAGATTCGCCAGAACCACATCTGCTCCGATCCCCGATACATCATTTAATTCTTCACACTCTGAAAATTCATGAGTAAAATGCTCCAGCGGAGTCATGCCCTTTATGATCTCAAATGCCCTGCAGCGACGACCTGCGAAACAGAAGCGAATATGGCAATGATACATTCCTCTTTTCCTCCCAATACTCTGCCGATTGCTGAAAAAACAATTATACTCCTATTCTAACAATCCTGAGAAAACATGTCAATATTGGGGAGAAATACTTCCGGGAATTTAAAGGTCCGGCGCGGGCGGATATCCTTTCTCAGACGGACGTCCGTTCGGGAGAACCCTCTCTTTTAAACAGGCTGGCCAGATGTATCGAGCACAAGAAGGAGCTCACCGCAAAGCCTCCGATTAGGTATCACACTCTCCCGGACTCCGGTATCAAAGTACACAAGAACAGGAAATGCATGCGTGACCAGGGCCAGATAAAAATAAGCTGCCGACAGGATCACTACCAGGATCAGAAAGCGGAAGTTTACCTGCCACTGAAACGCGCACCAGAGGTACTTTCTGTAATATTTTCATACAGTATCTCTGACCGCCTGCGGAGTGGACGTGGCAGATATCGAGTCCCGCACCGTCGACAATCCGCTCACCTGGTCCGAGCTGGAGGAAATCGCAGAGAAATGCACCACCGACAGCTATGCGGGAACTCATATCATCATGGACCACGGCGAGGGACTTCCCTACGCGCTGGAGCCCATGTTCATCTCCAACGGAAAAGATTTCGTCAGCGAAGACGGCGCATGCGCGACCATGCTGGGCGGCTCCTGGGATGTGGCCATCCTGGAAGGAAGCGCGTCCTTTGACTGGGGCGTCACCTGCTATCCGGTATCGGACAGCACCAAGAAGGCCGTGTCTCCCTGCGGCGACTGGTCTGCGGCCGGATGGCAGCAGAAGAGCTGATCCACTCCGGCTGCCGCAATGTCCTGCAGTTTGTCGGTTCCAAAATGGTTCAGAAATATCTACACCGGCCAATGTGCGCCATGATGTATTTGAAAAGATCATGGCACAGCACGGGATTACGAAGAGCTGGCACGCATGCAAATTTCTCCGCAAGAGTGCCCTTTGTTCCATGTCACCCCTGCCGTCGGCTGGCTAAATGATCCGAATGGATTCTGCGTATATAAAGGAAGCTTCTCTGAAAAGCTTTACAATCCATCTTGCGGAAAACGAAGTGTACGGCACCTCTGTTTATTACCGTAATTATGCTAAAATGCCTTTTTTATTGTAATACTCAATGGCATCGCGGAATACCACGCTGAGATGCCCTTCACTCATATGATTCAGATAGATCATCCGGAAGTATTCGTCATATCTTTTTTCTATATAGCGCAGAGTGTCTTCCAGACCCGTCAGCCGATATTTTCGGATCTTTGAATAAAGCCATACCAGATTGTCCAGGTAATCGATCTGGGGAATCAATACATATCCTGATTTGGACTCATACCATTCCTCCACATCGATGCCCAGCGCCAGCGCATGACCCAATCGGTCGCCGCATCTCATATTCAGAAATAAAACCGCTTCATCAATCGCCCGAAGTCCGTCCGACATCATAGATAATATGATGCAGCTTTGGACTGACAATCTCCCATCCGTCCTTACAGATCAGGATGGTCTTCTCCGTCGTGTCGATATCCAGACTTTCTTCTCTGCCTTCCATATAATAGTCGCTCACAATAAATATATCCGCCAGAGAATTCATGCTGCTTGGAATCGTCGTCTCCGTGATCTCCTCCGTATAAAAACCCATATAGCGTAGTATATGGTTCAGCAAAACTCTTGGTTTTACATCCATACTGCTACAAAAAAGTCTGATCACTTCCATATACTACTGAAGGGTGGTAGGCAGCCGTCAAAGCACAGTTTTTCCGGCAGGTCCAGGCGCCGTGCTGCCGGGCGGATGGCGCTTTAAGATATTGGTAATGTAGACGTCCGCCCTGTTCAATCCGCATTCTGCTCAATGTCCTTCCATGTATATTGCATCATGCCTCTGCCTCCTTGATCATTGATGTTCTTAACTCAACAGTTTACTATCATTTCCTATACATTGAATTTCCTTAATAAGACGACAAATAGCCGGACTCCCGATGAAGTCCGGCCAATTCTTTTTTATTTTGATTTTACAAGTCTTCCAGATCCTCTCCGTTGGTCGCGATCACTTTCTGATACCAGTAGAAGGAATCCTTTTTCTCCCGGCTGAGGTCTCCGGTTCCATCGTCAAATTTATTCACATAGATAAAACCGTATCTCTTTGCCATCTCCCCCGAGGATGCGGACACCAGATCAATACATCCCCATGGAGTATAGCCGATCAAGTCCACCCCATCATCAATGGCCTCTCCCATCTGTTCGATATGCTGACGCAGATAGTCGATCCGATAGTCATCGTGAATCTTCCCGTCCTCTGCCTTCGCATCGTAGGCGCCCAGGCCGTTTTCCACGACCATGATGGGAATTCCGTAACGGTCATATATTTCGTTCAGGCTGTAACGAAGGCCTTTGGGGTCAATCTGCCATCCCCAGTCAGACACTTCCAGATAGGGATTTCTCGCGCCCTTCAGAAGATTGCCTTCTGTGATCTTCACACCCGGGTCTGTACTGACGCAAAAGGACATATAATAACTGAACGTATAGAAATCAACCGTGCCTGCTTTCAGATCTTCAAAATCCCCTGGCTCTGTCTTAAGCGTAATCTGATTTTCCCTGAACATCCGCTTCGCATAGCCCGGGTATGCTCCCCGGACCTGGACATCGCTGCTGAACCAGTTTACCATCCGCATATGCTTCTGCGTTTCCAGTACATCATCCGGATTGCAGGTGTAGGGATAATCCGGCAGAAAGCCGATCATACATCCCATCCGGAACCGGGGATAGTGCTCACGGGCGTATTTTACCACCCGCGCACTTGCCACAAACTGATGATGCAGCGCCTGAAAGCGCTCCTGCGGCCAGTCTGTCAAATCTGCCAGAGAACCTGAAAAGCCTTTGATATTGTTGGCCGAGAGCATGGAGCCTGTATATAGAGTGGAGGTATTGATCTCGTTAAAAGTGAGCCACCAGGTCACTTTATCCTGATAGCGCTCAAACAGTACCCTGCAGAACTTCTCATACAGCGGGATCAGGCATCTGTCCGTCCATCCGTTATATTTTTCCGCCAGCGCATAGGGCAGCTCATAATGGCTGATGGTGACCAGCGGCTCGATTCCATGAGCCTTACAGCAGTCAAACACCCTGTCATAAAATGCAAGTCCTTCTTCCAGCGGCTCCGCTTCCTCCCCGGTGGGAAAGATACGGGTCCAGTTGATACTGGTGCGGAACAGTTTAAAACCCATTTCGGCAAAAAGAGCGATATCCTCCTCATAATGATGATAAAAATCAATGGCCTCATGGGAAGGATAGAGATACGCCCCGTCAAGCGACGGTTCGATCCGACGGGGTGCGGTGTGGGAGCCGTTCGTGATCACGTCCGGCACCGATACTCCTTTCCCGGCCACATTCCATGCACCTTCACACTGATTTGCGGCTACTGCGCCGCCCCATAAAAAACCTTTTGGAAAACTCATTGTCCTTATCCTTTCTATCTCTTATATTCTCATCAGGCTCCGACGATCAGCCGGTCCTCTTCCACCGTTACACTGCCTGTCTCACCCTCGTTGGTCACAAGCACCGGCGTGATCAGCGAACATCCTGCCACCCTGATCGCGTCCATGTCAAATTCCAGCAGAAGTTGTCCTCTGGTGATCCGGTCGCCGCTCTTTACATGCGCCGTAAAAGGCTTTCCGTTCAGCGATACGGTCTCAAGCCCCACATGAATCAGCAGCGCCACCCCCTGATCCGATCTCAGACCCATGGCGTGAAGCGTGTCAAACATCATCTCGCATACGCCGTCAAAGGGCGCGTATACCTTTCCTTCCGTCGGCTCCACCGCAAAACCATGCCCCAGCATGCCGCCGGAAAAGGTCTCGTCCGGAACCTCCGACAGAGGCACGATCTGTCCGGCAACGGGCGCTTCAATCTCCGCGCGCCCCCGGATTGTTTTCCCCTGGTCCGAAGCGTCTTCTGAGACAATCTCTTCTTTATACAGCACAAAACCTGCCAGGAAGGAGAACGCAAAGGGCACCACAGCGCAGAGAATCGCCATGACGACCTTGGGCGTTTCCGGGCTCAAAAGCCCCAAAATGGCGAATACTCCCAGACCGGTAAACTGATACATGGTCGTGCCGGTCAGCGAGATAAAAGCTCCGCAGACCGCGCCTCCGATACAGGATAATACAAACATTTTGATCCGCGGAAGCGTTACGCCATAGATCGCCGGCTCCGTCACCCCAAAAATCCCCGAGAGAAAAGCGGGCAACGCAATGCCTTTCAGCTCCTCATCCCTAGACTTCAGATACATGGCCAGAACCACGCCGATCTGAGCGAAGCTTACCGTACAGCCGATGGCCATGATCAGCGTATGCATGCCTGTGCCGGCCGGAACCATGCTGCTCATCTCCAGAAGAGACAGCAGACCTTTCACAATACCTCCTGCGCAGATCAGGTTCAGGCAGGGACCAATGGATGCCACGACCGTATTCAGAAGCTTTAGCGCCGGATTGGTCTTATCCTGCTGGTCTTTTCCTTCCTCCGCGACGCCTCCTGCCATGCCCAGCTGATTGCATACTGCCTCGTAGACGTCCGCCACCGCATCACCGATGACTACCATATACTCCCCGCCGCCATGGACCACCGATATAACCCCTTCCAGGTCTTTTACGATGCTGTCATCTGCCTTTCCTTCATCCTTCAGGCGAAAACGCACCCTTGTGATGCAGTGGCGTACGCTGCTGATATTTTCCTTTCCTCCCACATTGGCAATGATATTCTCTGCCACTTTGCTGTAGTTCAGTTTTTTCTTAGCCATATCAGGCCCCTCCTTCGGAAGAGACTCTTCCTTCTGTCTCAGGGCGATACGGTTTCTGCTGTACTCCGTCTTTTCAACACCTTCCAGCGTTCCCAGAGTTTCCAGATCCACAACTCCTGCATCCTTTACCGTGATATACAGGTCGTCGCTCCGAACAGCCGTGCGACTTACATTCTCCCGGCCGCCCAGCAGGGGCAGCGCCTTTTGCAACAGTTGTTCCTGATCCATGAGAAGAACCTCCTTTTCATATTCAGAATCATTTTTTGAAATCATTTATCTGTACTCCTGCAGGGCCCTTGCAGGAAGATACATTCATACGTCAATCATTTCTGCTTTTTACCCGGTAGATGTGCAGCATCAGATAGACCGTCTCATCGTCACTGCAGTTCCATCCCCGGCTCTCTTTAAAATGCGCGGTCACCCGGCATGCGCATTGATAGATATCGGGATATTGCCACATCAGCGTGCGCTTCATGGAGCTTCCCCTGCTCTCCACCTGTGTGCCAGTCTCCAGCCGCTGAATCAGATAGCGCATATGCGCGGCAAAGCGGCTGTAATTATAGCTGTCTTTATCCAGACGAATGTTCAGCGACCGTTCAATGATATCGTCCACCTCGCCCATGATATTCATCATGGTGATAAAGCTGTGGAGATCGCTGTTTGATGCCCGATGTCATAGGCAATCGGCGCCGTCAGATCGAAGTTTTTCTTTACCCGCTCTATGGCGAAGCTCAGATGATCCGCCAGTGTCAGCGGCAGATTCGGGTTCAGCTGGCAGTCAAGTTCCAGTTCCGCCTGTTCCGCAATGTCTGCGCTGACCATCAGGATTTCTTTCGGAAGATCCCGGATCATGTCCAGGTATTTGGGATCAATATCATAAAAGGTGCGCTCCACCCTGGACAGATCCTCCAGTTCATAGGGCACTGCCGGGAAGCCGACTCCTTTTCCCAGAATCACCACCTCATGTCCGGCAGAATCCAGAGCCAACGCTGCGCTTGTATTGATTTTCTTGATCACTTTCATTACGGACTCCCTCTCTCCCCGGACTCGGCATATTGTGAAAACTTTTCTCAGAACACAAAAAATCCCCGGCATCGTCTACATGCAAACACTACAGCAGCATAATCATGCTACCGCAAAACTGTCACAAGTAACGCTTCCGAGGAATATCGTCTTGCTTTTTTCTATTTTACCTGTCTGTAAGTATAGCAAACCTGAGCATTTTTTCTATTAGTAATGTTTGCTGAAATTTCAGGTGATTTTTTGTGTATAATTACCTTTTTTACGATCACGCTATCCTCTCACCAGGCAACTCTTCTTACATAGAAGAAAATCCAGAATCCAAACTCATTCTTCTTCTCCGCCACATAACAAACAGGCGCACGATGAACAGTTTCACCATGCGCTTCATTTAAGTAAAATGCAAGACCAGAAAATATTTCCAACTGTGCGATTGCAATCCAATGGCTTGCCTGCATGCAATTTATTGCAATGCAGGCGGGCCGTTGGATTAGCAACCCACTCCCAGATGAGCAAAACGTGGATGCGTCAGCAACCGCAAAAGCGCGTAAGCGCGGGTTTTGCGAATGTGGGAGTCAGGTGGAAATATTTTTAATGTTTCTCTCCAAAAACTTCTGTGAGCAGCTTCTCTCTATATGCCTTATCCTTCGTCGCTTTTTTTGCATCCTCGGTTCGATCATTGTTCAATAAGTAACTCATCAATAAAAGAATGGTATCTTCTCCTTGAATAATTCCTTTTTGTATTCCTTTTTGTATTCCTTTTTCAATTCCCCTGTTCTCTACACGATCCAATACTTCACACATTGTCGTCGCTCTCCTTTCCATATCCGAACTGTATACATTTTCAAACCGGTGATCCTGCGTCATAACGGCCATCAACTGGAGCAGCTCATGTACATGTTTAATGGTAACTTCTGATGCCATATAATCTTTATTTTTTCGCATCTGTACAAAATAATCCGCCACGATTTTAAAATCACTGGTAAACATCTGCACCTGCTCATCACTAAGGTATGCAATCTCATATAAATTCATACGATAATCATTCACGTACGGCCTGATTTCCTCCGGGATCTCAAGACACTCAAAAAGTGTCTTCGGCGTCTTCCAATGTCTGTCATATCCAAAAATATAAAACCAATGTCACCACCGGGTACCTGGGCGCTGCCGCACCGGTCTTCTCCTTCATTTCCTTATCCGTCAAAAGCTGAGCCCGGTACGCTGCTCCATCATAAGAAAACAATCGGAGCGGCATATCATCATCTATACCCGTCTGATTTTCCAGCCCGTATAATGCGATACGGACAAGTCCTTTTCTCCAATACTTTGCAACATCCTGCTCCTGGGCATGTAATCTGCCGTCCGCTTTATAACTGGAATTCGGACTTTCTTCTTCCAGTTCCTCTTCTTTCACAAGATCTCTTCCCTGGAACAGCAATACATTGACAATATCCGCAAATACGTCATTGTATGCCTCCAGTGTCTTTTCCGCGATGTCTTTTTCCGACATAACCCAATTCCTTCTTACCGACTTCTCTCTGACCAGACCTGATAGTTTCCTTATAATATAACAATGGTTTTATCTTTTCGATCATTATACATCAAAAAACAGTTTCATCAATAGAATTTTTTGTTCTACAAAAAAATTATAAAAAACAGACGCACAACGAATGGTTTCATCATGCGCCTGCTTTTTCACAAATCTTTTATTCATTTATATTTTATAAAATGTATGTTTTTAGTCAGCTTCCTGAATCTTGAGCTGTGCTTTTTGGGAAATCAGTTTTTCATGCTCCTGCTGATTCGCGGCATATTTTGTAATGTTCTTCACATCATTTAGTATTTTTTCGCAATGTGCCTGCAACGCCGGTCCATCCAGGTCAACAGCTTCACTGAATACCCGTTCCGAAACATTTTCCCAAAACAGCATCATCTGTTTCCATTTGGCCATATCATTTTCCAGAGCGGTCAGACGGTTATAGCACGCGTCTTGCTGTTCCGCAAGTTCTTGAAACGATATTGCATTCTGCTCTGCTTTTTTATCCGAAATAATATTCTCCAGCTCATTTTCTTCCCGTTCCAGTTTCTGAAAAATATCCATCACTCTTCCTGATCAGATGCTACGTGTATAGTAAATGTCTCCCTGCATTTGTACACGCATCAAGCGAAAGGTATCATAATTCAAATCACAGCAACTAAGGCGGACTGATTCATAACCCATATCCTGAATTTCTTTAAAAAGGTCGATGTAGTCAATATTCGACATGTGGCATTCTCCTCCTTGCAAAACACTTTGTACATTTGCAATTATAACATAAATGCGACATTTTACTATTTTTTTTGACAATACTGGAGTCGACTTCTATTTCGACAGATAGGCTATAACCCCCGTTCCATCGTAATCTGACTTCCGTCTTTGGTCTTTCTGACCTTGATCTGCTGCGGGATATTCTCCATAAGCTCCTCTCTGTGGCTGATGATTCCCACCAGCTTGTTGCTTCCGGTCAGGTTTATCAGGATTTCCATGGCGCTGTCGATCGACCTGCGGTCTAATGTCCCAAAGCCTTCGTCCACAAAGAGTGCATCCATCTGCACACCGCCAAGATGAGACGATACCGTATCCGACAGTCCCAGAGCAAGACTTAGAGAAGCCTTAAAGCTTTCTCCGCCGGAAAGATTTCCCACCGGTCTTCTGTGTCTCGTATAATTGTCCAACACTTCCAGGTCAAGGAAACGATTACTTTTCTTCCCCAGGGAATCCTCTTGGCGATACAGCTCATACTGCCCGTTGCTCATCGGCAGGAGCCGCCTGTTTGCCGCGGCGATGATCCCGTCAAATCCGGCAGCCTGTATGTACTGCTCCAGTGTGATCTTTCCATTACCGGTTGTGCCCTTGACCAGATGGTAAAGCCGCTGACAGATTGCATTCTCTTTGTGTGCCTTTTCTAACTCTTCTCTCCGGTCAAGGATGCTCTTCTGTTTCTCCTTATTGGTACGTATTCGGTTTTCGCTGTTGTGATAGTTCCTTCTGATCCGATTTACATCTGCACTCTGTTCGTCACATACCGCTTTTAATGCATCGATGTCTATCACCTTTTTCCCTTCTGCATCCAGCCGGGCGTCGGAAAGCTGTTTCTTATTCGTTGCAACCGCCTGGTCATATTCATGGATCACCGCGTCCGATGATGTGATGTCCTCTTCCTTCACAACATAGGTCAACATTTCCTCCACAGACGAGAATCCATTCCCACGGACTTCTTTCTCCAGCTTCTTTTTTAAATCTTCCTCATCCTGTTCCTGCTGGTTCAAGCTGCCTTTCAATGTCTTCCACTCCGATGTGACCGCGGTAACATGGTGATCCGCTTTTTTCTTTTCCTCCTCTGCCTTCGTGATGTCCTCCAATATTTTATTTTTCTTCGTCTCCGCCTGTCTTCTCTCTCTTTTTGCTGTTTTCCAATCGGGAAAGCTTAACTTCTCAAACGTCCCTAATATGGCCTGCGTTTCCGCCAGCTCCTGTTCCATTTTCTGCCTGCTCCGGCCGAGCTCCTCTTTTTGGGAATGGAGCCTCTCTGTTTCCTCTCCCAGGGCAGCTTCCAGATCTTTTTCCGCCTTTTTCAGCTTCCTGCAATCCTTTTCAAGGAGCATGCATTTTTGATCGCACTCCTTTGACATCGCCTCAACCTGCAGTTTTGCTTCCTTTACTGCCCGAATCCGTTCCTCAAGGGGTTCCTCCTCCCCATCCATGTCCAGAAGCGGGTTTTTCATACATTCCAGGATCGTTGTCCCAAGCTGCCTCTCGAACTCCTCCAACGACGTCTTTGCTATCTCCGCTTCCGTATTTGCAGCGTTCTTTTTCTCCTGAAGCGCAGTCTCTTCTTCCTGGAGCTTTTTGAACTCTTCTTCTGAGATCGAGGACGCTCTCCGCTTCGCTGGTTCCGGGTGATGCACGGAACCGCACACCGGACATTTTTCACCTTCTACAAGTTTTTCCGCTAAAATGCCGGCCCTGCTGTCTTCCAGCATGCGTTCAGCGTCTTCTCTTCTGCCGCTTACCTCTTTATATTTATCACGCGCCTCTAAAAATGATTTCTGTTTTTGGGAAAGCGCCTTTTTCCTTTTTTCCCTTTCCGGGATCTGGCCGTCTATGATCGTATGGAACGCCGCCATGAGCCCTGCCAGCTTTTCCCTCTGATTGTTTGCCTCGATCCGCTCCGTCGGCTTGTCCTTTAATTCCTTAACCGTCTTATTCAGGGATACGATCTTCTCTTTAAGGGCTTTCTCATTTTCCCTCACATCTGCTTCTTCTGTGCAAAGCTTTTGATCGAGCTCTGCAAGTTCCTTCCGCTTTGCTTCAAGTTCTTCTTTTTGCTGATATTTTGGTTCCTCATCGTCAATCCTGCTGATCGCCTGCTTTAATCGGTCGGCCTCCGGCTCCAGCTTTCTGGCGCTGGCAAGCGCGTCTTCCGCCTGCTTTACTGCTCCCGTTGCTGTCTCCAGACTGGCTTTTGCTGTTTTGATCTGATTTCTGGTCCAGGATACCTCATCGCACTTTTTCCGCCACACCACATAAGACGGATTCACATTGCGGGTTGCTTTCTTCTGCTTGTCCAAAAGCAGAATCCGTTCATCGATTTCCGCTTTCCTTTTTTCAAGCTCCTCCTTTTCCTTCTCAAGTTTCTCTCTCTTCTCGATGAAGCCATTGTTGGTCCTGGCCAATGCGAGCTTTTCATGGTTCTTCTTAAGTTCCGTCTCTGCTTTTTTCAGGTCGGCGTTCATGTTCTTTAATCGTTCTTGGTCTGATCGGATCAGGCGCTCCATGACGTCCAAGAGCTCCTCTAAATTCCATGCGCTCCCGGAGTCTGCCGCTCTCTTCTTAAGCTCCTCCAATTCGTCTGAAAGCTCATCTGCTTTCTCTGCAGACACATCCTCAAAATGCTGGATCATACTGGACTCCGCCTTCGCCTTGGCCTTGTAGCTTGCATCCATTCGATCCTTCAGTTTATATTCTATATTTTTATATCCGCTCGTCATAAATATCGTACGCAGTATCTCGGTTCTCTGCTCCGTTTTGGCATTCAGCAAATCCCAGAATTCCCCCTGCGCGATCATCACGATCTGTTTAAACTGCTTTTCATCGATGTGCAGCAGCTCCCTCACCGCATGATTCACCTGAGTCAGGCCCTCAATAGGCGGCCGTCCCTCTTCATAAAGAACTGCCTTTTCCTTCTCCAATATCACACCGGAACCACGCTGTTTTTTTCTTTCATAGGACGGTTGTCTCCAGACATGAAATTCACGCCCCTGATGGGTAAAATAAAAGTCCACATAACTCTGGACAGAAGCTTCCGCGTACTCGCTTCTTAGATTTTTTGTATCCCTGTATGTTCCGCTGGTGGTTCCATACAGCGCAAAGCATATGGCGTCAAATATCGTAGTTTTCCCCGCTCCGGTATCCCCGGATATCAAAAAAAGTCCCTTTTCTTCAAAGGCTTCAAACTCGATTTCCGGAAGCTTCCCCGCGTAGGGACCAATTGCGCTAATCATCAATTTTATCGGTTTCATTTATCACACCTGCCTCCCGCGCTGCCGTCCTCATAACATCCATCTCTTCTTCCGTGATCTCACAGCCATACATCAACCTGTAAAAATCACCGATCAACTCCGGAAATGATCTGTTTTCAGCAATCTTGCTGATATCCACCTGATCCATTTCCCTTGTATGCGAATTGTCGTAGTCAATCCGAACGGTATTCGGATAGATCTGCTGGAATACTCCCATGGCATCATCGACAATGTCTTCCTCTGTCAATGTCGCATAGATGAAATCTTCCGGCGCTTTTACATTCTTTTTATCCAGAAGCTCCTTCATCGTCCCCTTTATGTGTCTCATATCCCGCATGGGTTTTAAGGGAATCAGCTCTATCTTCACGCTGTCCTCTGCCGATACCGTAATAAGAGGAACGGATTTCTCATTCTTCACTTCACTAAGGGAATATTTAAGAGGAGAACCAGAATATCGAACCGCATCTCTCCCAACTCTCTGAGGGGAATGGATATGGCCTAATGCCACATAGTCAAAATCATCAAAGCAATCATATCCGATTTTTTCAACCAACCCCACACTCTGTGTCCCAACGCTTTCAGAACCTGCAAGCGCAGGATCTGCTCCCTTCCCCGAGACAAATTGATGCGCCACCAGAAGATTCTTATTGTTTTTGTCTATGGGCGTATTTCTTATAATGGCCCGGACCGCGTCCTCATAGTTCTCTATATTCTCGTCCGGGAAATAGTGCCTTACCTGCGAAGCTTTTACAAACGGAAGCATGTATATATCAATCTGCGTATCTTTGTCCGCAAAACTCTGCTTATGAAGAGTTCCGTCAAAGACCGCCGATATAAAGATCTCATTCCGTGCGAACAGGGTGCTTCCATAATTCAAACGGTCGTCGGAATCATGGTTTCCGCTTACCATAAATACCTTTCTTTCCTTTTGGGCCAGTTTGATCAGGAAATCATCCAAAAGCCTCATCGCCGCCTCGCTTGGTATGGATTTATCATACACATCTCCGGCAATGAGCACGCCGTCTACGGACTCTTTCTCTGCAATATGAAAAATCTGATCCAGGATATACCGCTGATCCTCGATCAGATCAAAATTACTTAGTGATTTTCCTAAGTGTAGATCTCCTAAATGTAAAAATTTCATGCGTTTCCTTTCTGTTTCATGCGCCTTTTATGAAACTCTTCTCTTATCCGCTGGTTTATCACATACTATTTTCCCTTCCATTTCAAATTCTCTCAAAACTTCTTTCTACTGCTTTTTCACAAATTTTGTATTAGGACTATCAACATGTCACTACACTACTTCTAAAAAATAATAATATCAGCTACATACACAAAATCAGAAAAATACCTTTAAAATAAGTTATTTCCCCGATTCCAAATCATAATAAAATATTTACATTCCTTTTACACCTTCTGAAGTCCTACAAGTAACTTCACCTCTGCAATATCAAGCCCAGAATATTTTGCAACTTTATCAATCGGCAATTCACCATCCTGCAACATTCTAAGCGTTGTCTCTTTTTTAGCCTCGTCTTTCCCTCTATTTAAAATCGTCCTCGCTTCTGTCTCAAGTAACGCTCCGCTCATCATTCCACCTATTCCTTTCTGCACATTCTCATACTTCTGTGCGATTTCTCTGATCACATCACCAGAAAGTTCTATAATGGTACGTTTGTCAAACGCCCCAATAATCCCTTCCTGCTCCAGTTTATCAAGTCTCTCCAAGATACTTCGGTACTCTGCTTTCAACTCTGCCAATCTCTGTTCATTACTATTATACACCTTAAAGTTCTTTTCATGTGAAAAAATATAAAACGGAATTAGCAACAACAAGCCCTTTGAAAAAATATCTTCCAGAGTATATTCCTGCACCTTCATAATTGGCACATCATACTCTACGGTGCCACCCGGCGTTTTTATCACATACCGCATTTTATCAGGTGTCTTTTTATAATTCCTTAGATATAGGACTGCCGTATTTGGAAATGTCACTGTCAATGTTTCATTAATAACCTCACCCTCATCTAAAGCTATCTGAGCATCATATTCAAACAACCTGATTGTCATCCGCCCATCCGGCAGGCTACTCTCACATTCCAGATGATATTTCTTCTTTTTCTTCCCATAGATTATAAAATTAGTATCTGTTATTCTTTCCTGATCCGCTGCATCCTGTTGGTCAATAAAATGTTCATTGGGATGAAACTCTATTATTTCATTTCCTGTATAGTCTTCCTTGAAAATCTCATTGATTACCGGAATAATCATCTGTCTGCAATCATTTAAAATTGTCCGAAATGCTCCATCATATATTTCCCATAAACAATCCTCCGTATATCTTGTTTACATCATAACATTATCATACTGTATACACAACTATATTTGAAATACAATTTGCATTTTTCATATCTCATATGTTTATTTCATTCGATTTATCCTGAACTAACTCATAATTAGTACTTTATTCGACACAATATACCACAAAATAAAGTGCTTATTATCCCAAAATCCCCCTCATTTCTACCTTGGCAAACTGTTTTCGACACACAGCGCCCCATACCCCGGTGATGTCAAGTAATTGTCACGAACTTTTTTCACTTTTTTTAAAGTCAAAAGCCTGCAACCCCGCATAACTCCGTTGGGCTGATGATAAATAGTTGCTAAGTTACTCCAAAATTGATGGAAAGTTATTGCTAAGTTGTTTTTGACTGGCTAACCCCCATGCCGTATTTTGCAGCATTATCCACACTGAAATTCCACTCTATCTCAACCCGCTTATCCTTATAAGCATATACTCTTCTAATGAAAGTATCAACCACCTCCTGTGTCAGTTCCTCGATGTGAGAAAACCGGATAATCTGTTTCATATCTTCCTCTGCCTTTTGGTATTCGTCCTCCAGTCTTGTGAGCTTTTCTATGGCTTCCTCTTCCAACACGGATAAAGAAGATAACCGCTCTGTCAGTTCCATTACTTTTCTTTGATATTCTGCAATAGGAAGTTTGGTAAGCGCATATTTCTCATACAGGGCATCTTTCTCTGCCTGTACCTGCTTTTTCTCCTGCCTGTATCCGTCCAGTTTCCTTTTTAATGCATGGATACCTGCTTTCTGAAAAGAAAACAAATTTTCTTTCTGCTTCATGGCATTGCCTCGGAGCATTAGTTCCTTATTTAGCATAAAAAGAACTGTTTCCTCCAACAGATCGGCATTCATATAAGTACAGCACTCCGGTATTTGGAGCAGGGAGTGTTTCCTGCACTCAAATCTCCTGTACTTGTTCTTTCCCCGGATTGGTTTATAATTTAGGGAATACCCGCAGCCGCCGCAATATAGTTTACCAGTCAGCGGATGCTTCTCCCTGTTCCGTGTGGTAGAGTGTTCTGGTCTGAATGCCGAAACCTGTTTAAAGATTTCCTCCGAAATCAGCGCTTCATGGTGATTAGGTATCACTTTCCAGTCTTCTTTCGGCACAGCCGTACCGTCCTTACTGCCTACTGACTTTCTGACAGATTTCCCATATGCCATTTCTCCAAGATAAAAACGGTTATTTAGTATCGTCCTGACAGCCTGACTGCTCCATGTATGAAGTTTTCCATCCTGGACTGCTTTATCAGGCTTACGGATCTGCATGATTGTTGGTACACCTTCCTCATAAAGCTGCTTTGCAATCTGCGTACTGCTTTTGCCCTGCACATCACCGCTCCCCAGAGCGAGGGAAAAGATATACCGTACAATTCCCGCCTCTTTCTCATTCACTACGACAGTATTTTTTACTTCCTTGCTTTTCTCATACCCAAAAGGAACCTGTCCGAAAACATATTCGCCATTTGCGCACTTATTTTCAAAAGAAGCCTTTACCTTAACAGATACATCCTTACTGTATAAATCATATAAAAGTGTCTGGAACGCCGTATCAATCTCTATAGTGCTTCCATGATGCTCCCTGCTGTCATAATGGTCATTAAGGGCTATAAAACGGATGCCCATAAAGGGGAATATCTGGTTCAGATAGGTTCCCATTTCGATATAATCCCTTGAAAACCGGGACATATCCTTTACAATGATACAGCGTATCCTATTTTCCTTTACCTCCTTCAATAGTTTCTGCATACCCGGTCTTTCCATATTTGTGCCGGAGCAGCCATCATCACAAAATTCCATGATTTCATACTTTGAAAGTTCTGGATTGTGATGTATGTATTCTAAAATCTGCTTTCTTTGGTTTCCGATGCTGTTACTCTCGTCCTGAGTAAAACCGCCATCCTCGATGGCTCTTTTGTCCTCTAAGGATAAGCGTAAATAGATTGCCAGCCTATCCATTACCTCACCCCTTCCATGCTGTCAGCCGTAACCGTAAACAAAACTTCTATCCGTTTTCCCGGATAAACATATATCTTTTCGACAAAAGCCTCCACTACATCTTTTGTCAGATCCTTTCCGCTTTTCAGTTTTAAAAGTGCTTTTATGGCTGCCAGATACTTTGTTTCCAGTTTTTCCAATGCCTTTTTTTCTTTTTCCCATTCCTGCTGCTGTTTTCTCAATTCCTCCAGTCTGTCCTCCTGCTTCATTTTATAGGACACATAATCTTTCTGAATCATTTTCCCGGCACGGTAATCCACATATACGCTGCCTTCTTCTTCACGGAAGCGTCTAATCTTTGCTTCTGTCTCACTTAACTTTTTATCTGTCTTTTTTACCGCCTCTGCTATCCTTTCCTTTCCATATTCCATGTAACGCTTTGGTTGTCTAAGAAAAACCTCAAATTCAATACGGATAAGAGGTAGCAATATATCCAAAAGCTCATTTTTTGATATACGGTTCGACTTCGGGCATACCGTAACCTTTGTCTGCCCGCCATTAAGACAGAAATATCCGTCAAGTCTTGCTTTCTCTCCATCTGCATAGTGCTTCACATAGCTGTTGCGTGTCATTTTCCTGCCGCACACACCACAATACAGCACATTGTCAAAGATATTTTCTTCTATCGGATAGCCCTTTGTAGGATGCTTATGCCCCGTTGTCCTTGCTTTTATCTTTTCGCAGACTTCCGCTGCACTCTTGTACAATTCTTCTCCAACCAAGGGCTCATGTGCGCCTTCCGTAACCACCCAGTCATTCTCCGGCTTATGGATACGGTTTTTCTCATTTCTTGCGGTAATGCTGGTTTTTCCCTGCACTAAGTTTCCGGCATAGGTTTCACTCTTCAAAATTCTCTCTACGGAACCTTTATCCCACCCCTTATAAGAAACGGCATCGGCGCAATGGTACACTTCCTTTGTTTTCTTATACTGATACGGAGGATTGATACGTCTGCGGTTCAGCTCATCGGCAACCGCAGTATAGCTTTCTGTCTCAATAAACTTCTCATAAATAAACGTTACAATGCTTTTCGTATTTTCGTCCGGCAACAGTACCCGGCGCTTTCCACTCCACTCTGCCCTGTATCCATATGGCGGAGGTCCGCCCACATAGGAACCTTCCTCTCTTCTCTGCTTCAGATGCAGCTTCGCCTTTTTAGAAAAGTCTTTTGCATACATATCGTTTACAAGGTTCTTGATTTCAGAAGCCATCTGCTTATTTTCATTTCCCTCTTTCCCGGTATCAAAGCCATCTGCAACTGCAATAAACCGCACTCCCAAAAAAGGAAAGATTTTTTCAATATAATTACCTGCTTCCAGATAGTTCCTGCCAAACCTTGACAAGTCTTTTACGATGACGCAGTTGATTTCTCCGAGCCTAATATCCTGCAACAGCCGCAGAAAACCTTCTCTCTCAAAGTTGCTTCCTGTTTTCCCCAAATCTGTATAACATTCCACAACATCAATCATTTCCCCGTTTTTTTGTCCGTTAAACTCTTCCACAAATTTCTTTGCTATCTCTACCTGAACCTCAACAGATTCATTCTTTTTGACATCCTGATCTGATGAAAGCCTTGCGTATATCCCCGCCTTATATCTTAGTTCATCACGCCTTGCTTCTGTCTGCTGCCCTGACGCTTTTCTTTTGGATATTCTGCCCATTCTTACGCACTCCTTTCTTCGGGACGTTTATTCGTTTTATGTTCTTTCGCTTTCTTGTTTACTTCCTGCATAATGCGGTACTGATTCATATAGTAAAACTCAACTTCCAGTCTTTTATTTTCAAATACTGTAATTGCTTTTACCATGCTGCAAAGCGTATGACGGTCTATCTCTTTCAGTTCTGAACTCTCCTGCATTGTCTTTAACCGTGCTGCTGATATAACGCCGTTCTTAAACAGTTCCTTTATCATGCCCTCCTGCTTTTTCTGCGCCTCTTCAAATTCTGATGCCTTCCGTTTGAAATCCCCATGCAGCCTTTCAAATTCTTCTTTCGTAATAATTCCCTGCCGTAAATCCTCATACAGACCGGAGCAAAGGGAATAATACTTATCCTGTTCTCCTTTCAGTCTTGCAATCTCTGTATCATAACGGACGATTGATTCAAAATTAGTTTCCATTTTCAAAGCCTTTTCAAATATCTGCTTTTCTTCCAAAAAACAGTTCGCATAATGCCTGATCATTTCTGCAATGATTTCTTTTAACCGTTCTTCTTCAATGCTGTGCCTACTACAGCCGTCTCCCCGATTCTTTGTGGAACAGATATAATAGACTTTACGGGTATCCTTATAGCGGTTCACACGCCTAATCATCTGTTCCCCACAGTCCCCACAGAATAAAATCCCCGTAAACAGGCTGTTTTCCTCTGTTACGGTACTTACCCTGCCATCTGCTTTCAATAAGTTCTGGACAATCTGGAACTGATCCTCCGTTATGATTGCCTCGTGGGTATTCTCTACCTTTATCCACTTTTCCTGCGGTTTATCTACGCTTTTTTTCAGCTTATAATTGATTTTTTCCCTTTTGCCCTGTACCATATGCCCTAAATAGGTTTCGTTTGTGAGTATCCGTTTTACAGTGGAACTGCTCCACCTCGATTTTACCGCACCGGAAAATCCGCCTTTATAATTCGCTCCGGTAGATTTTTTATATTCTTTTGGAGAAAGAATACCTAACCCGTTCAGCTTTTCCGCAATCGCAGAGACAGCCATTCCTTCCATTTTCCATGCAAATATCTTCCTGACAATATCCGCTGCATATTCGTCCGGTACAAGGCGGCTTTTATTGTTTTCCGCTTTCTTGTATCCGTATAGGGCAAATGGAGCAATACATTCCCCATTCTTCCTTTTCACCTCAAACTGGCTTTTTACTTTGGTAGAAATATCCCTGCAATAAGAATCATTGATAAAATTCTTGACCGGGAGTACGATGCCACTTTCTGATACATCTGCCTGAAAACTGTCATAATGGTCTGTAAGCGCAATAAAACGCACGGAAAGAGCCGGGAAGATTTTTTGGATATACCTCCCGGATTCAATATAATCACGTCCAAAGCGGGAAAGGTCCTTCACAATGACACAGTTTATCTTCCCTGCCTCAATATCGCTTATCATCCTCTTAAACTCTGGTCTGTCGAAATTACTGCCCGAAAATCCATCATCAACATAAATATCATAAAGTTCTATATCCTGCTGCTCA
The DNA here is from genome assembly GCA_910584945.1 of uncultured Lachnospiraceae bacterium. Lineage (GTDB taxonomy): Bacteria > Bacillota > Clostridia > Lachnospirales > Lachnospiraceae > Hominiventricola. The sequence continues at coordinate 68,488 of CAJUDY010000011.1, forward strand.
TGGATAAAGGCTCTGATCAGCTCCCTCTGATTTCCGATACTGTTGCTCTCAGATTTCAGATTGCCCTCTCTGTCTGTCACATCCCCGACATCAAATCCACCATCGGTGGATTTATCGTCCCTTGAAAGACGGAGGTACATAGCTGCTAGAAATTGTTTCCTATTCATTCTATCACTCCTGACTTACGATTATTCAGCTAATATCAACCGTAAATCAAAAGCAACCACTGATTTGTCCTGATTCAAGGTTAACATAACTTTCCGATTCTTTCAAGGCTTTTTATTAATTCAGATATGAATTTATTCAAATATGAATTTCTGCTAAATGCCTTAAATATTCTTCCATCTTATCATCTATGGTTGGTCCCTCCTTTTGAAACCGAACCTTTACCACATAATCTCCAATACGGTGAACAAAAAGGTTATTCGTCTGCTTTGCAAAAAGCGCCAGCTTTTTTTCAACCGGAAGTTTTGTATCAATTTTAATATCCCTGATGTCTGTCAAGGTATTGATATCCACTGTCCGAACATCCACCGTTTCCATTGTATCCAGTTCTTCATCCGTTATATCAAGCATTGCAATCCCCATCCTGCACCATTCCTTACTATATTTATTCTTCTATCAGATTGTCCTATGACATACAGCCTCTGTATGTAAAAAGCCGGACATCTGCCCGGCTCCCAAAAGATATATTATTATTTCAATCCTTTAATTATATCTGTCAAACACTCCTACCTGCACCTGTACGCCCTCCGTGATTCTGTCAAGCGTTTCTTCATCAACCTTTCCCATGTGTTCTATAATCCGGTCAAAGTTCAGCGCCGTTACCTGTTCGCATAATGCGATGCTGTGCTGATCCAGTCCCTCCGCCTTATACGCAGATATGAATACATGCGTAGGCAGGTTCCGTTTCTTATAGATTTTAGTGGACAACGGAACAACCGTTAAGACAGTGCTGTGCTTGTTTGCCATGTTGTTACTGACTACCACCACCGGGCGCATACCGCCCTGCATACTTCCCTGATACTGTACGCCCAAATCGGCATACAGAATGTCGCCTCTCCTTATCTTCATCAGCAGCCTGCGCCTCCGTCCCATATCGGTCTTTCCTTATCGGCGGGACACTTTGTTGTGTCGTAGATATGGTACTGCATGGTAGAAAGCTCAAAAAAGCCGACACCAATGTTTGCGGCATCGTGCATAAATTCTTCCAGATCAGACTTGTCAGCCGTTATGTCAGCCATATTTTCCACGACAACCGTATCATACTGTCCGGTAATCAAACGGGTAATCAGCATATTTACCGCATCACGGTCAATATCCCTGTCCGGTCCCTTGTTGACAATCGTTTCATTCATCAACACGATTCCCACCATGCTGCACTTCTGGCGGTTTGCCTGAATAATCTGGCGGATATTGCTTTCTGACTTGTTAGAGTTCATAAACATAATTGCCGGATGTACCAATGCACCGACAGCGACACTTTTCACATTACTGCACATGATAATCACCTATACTTAACTGTTCAGTGCCTTCACAGTTAGAGCAGCTCATTTAAAATCACCTATGGTGATGGGGCTGCTCTTACAATTACGGAAGACTTTCTTACGTCCCACGCAGTAAATGCGTGGAACTGCCCTGAACAATCATGCCCTTTCTCATATTTTCATTGACTGAAACAAAAGAGAAGTTTTTGCCGGCATTATCCTCTCATACAGGAAAGCCTTGTCTGCTGTTATCTAATAACCGCAAGGCTTGCCTGTATCAGAGGATAACGTGGCGTTTCCGCCACATTACCCCTCTGTTCAATCTGAAAATATCAGATTGGCTCTCGCTTGTCCCCGAACCGGGTAACATACACTGGGACGGCTCCCATCCCACACTGCGCCTCCGTCATGCCCAACCAGACGGAATCCACAGGCAGCCACTCCCGAAAAATGCTTTTCGCTGAAATTCCGGCGCTGTTTTACCTCATTATCTCCGGTTACCACTCCGGTAGGCACAAACCTCTGCTTAGAACCTTCACAGGCACAGTACAAAAACCACCACAACCGCAAAACAGCTCAACAAACTGTCTGCCGAAGTATTTCTGTACCGAGGAACTTCATCGCACGAAACGGGTTTCTGCCACCTTTACCCGAAAAAATACAGATAAAGGCGAAAATAAAATCAGGTGTATGCGTGTCCTATTAAATTGTCAAGATTGATGGTTCCATTTCAGAACCTGTTTAGAGTATAGATGACACCCCCTCTCTTCTGAAGTAACCTGCACTCTGATTTAATAGGAGCCGTTCTCCCACCTTTTCTCCTATGTAAAACAGTTTTTTTACACAAAAAAGCCAGACTGCATTTCTACAATCCGGCATTCCACTACTTTCTTAGCAGTACCATATTTTCAACCGCACTAAGAATCATACTGCGGATAAACTGCATTTCTGTTTCGCTTAGTCCTGCTACAATCCTTTCAATTCCTGTCTCCCTGCTATTGCCACATATCAAATAATCCAAAGATACATGAAAAATTTCTGCTATTGCCACTAATGTATCAATCTTTGCCCCGTTGATTCCCTGCTCAATTTTACGGAGAGCATCCACTGATATTCCCGCCTTTTCTGCAAGGCTTTGTCTTGTTATCCCTGCCACTTTACGCAGTTCTTTAATCCGTTCTCCGCTTTTTACTATGTCATAATACACATTTTTCTCATTTCCGACGTCCTTTTATTTGCTTAAGCTGATATTATTATAAGTGAAAAGGAAGAAAGCGCAGAGTGACCATACCAGCTATTTTCGGTGGAATATTGTACACCTTTTTATCGGTATAACTAAAAATAACCCTGTAAGTATAGAAATCACTTACAAGGTCACTCTAATGTTATACGATAATATCAGCCTTTATCCTGCGGCGGTACAAACTCCAACAAATCACTGATTGAACAGTTTAAAACCGTACAGATTCTGGCTAACACATCAATATCCAACCGGGTAATCCGATTGTTACAATAATTGTTTATTTGGGATCGCTGCATTTCTGCTTTATGGCTCAACTTGTTTTTACTGATTCCAGCCTGTGCGATCAGTTCATTCAGCTTAATTCGGACGGTTCCATATTCCTCCATGCACTACCTCCTAAATATATTATAGGTTTTTTATATTTGACATATTTAGTGTAGCGTTGGTAGAATAGAAAAATAAGTTCTAGTTAATCTTGTCAGATTTCTTACACATATTGACGGATAAGAAAGGAAATTATGAAGCAAAACAAAAAAGAAACCATTTCAGAATACCTAAAGGCGATTGCGGATAAAGAGGGAATTTCGGAAGATGATGTTAGAAATGAAATCGCACTTGCTGTTTCTCTTGCTCTCAAAAGCAACGATCCACAGATACAAACTTTCTGGAAAGATGTGCCCTGCGATGGAGATGCTCCTACGATAGAAGAAATCATTGACTATATAGCTGCTCAAATATCTGCCAAAAATAATATTTTATGATGAAGGCAAGGCTGTCACTGCCGCAGGTAACAGTCTTGCCCCTTTAAAATCTGCTCCACCATATGCAGAACAAACTCAATTTCTCTTTCGTTACGTTCTGAAACCAGAACAAAAAAGCGCTCTATATATCCTTCTGATTGCTCCTTATTCATAAGTGCCAGTGGAGTTGTCTCCAATGCTTGTACAATTCGTAAATATGTATCAAGACTCATTGCTCTTTTCCCTCTTTCAACACTTTTGATCGTGTCAATAGATATATCAGCACGCTCTGCAAGCCGAGCCTGTGATAAACACAGCCTTTTCCGTTCCCTCCTTATATTTCCGGCAATGATTGAATATATATTTTCTTCATTACTCATTGCAATATCCTTTCTAGCCTTTCATATCCCCTCCATCTTCTTCATAATAAATAAATGTCAACACAGAATATGAAATTCTTACTACTTTTTTACCATTCGGGATATAAAGGCAAGAACTCTGTCCACAAAAGCATCCTTTTGCTCTTTACTACAATTTGCTATGTAATAATCCACATCAAAATCATTTTTAAGGCAGGAACCCGTTATCAGGTATGTCGGATCAACTCCATACTCATGGTACAAAATCAATATCTTATCCGCCGATAACCCGGTAGCTCCCGACTCATATTTACGATAATGTTCTTCTGATACTCCAAAAGATGCTGCAATTTCTGCCTGTGTACGTCCCAAATTATTTCTTGCTTCCCTCAATCTTTTTCCAATCTGTATATTTGCGTTTTTCCTGTAATTCTCCATATTTTGAACCTCCGTTTGTATAAAATCATACCAACGTGATTACAAAATATACAGAATATAAAACCACCCAACACTATGTATTTTTTAACCATAATTCGGTTATTTTTTGATACCCCTCTATAAACCAGAAAACGAATGACATTGTATATGTCATCCGCTTTTTCCATTCGTACTTATTTAACGAAACTAATCTTTTGTATGTCCCAATATTTTGTTGCTACTAAATACCATCTATTCAACTAAGACTTCCATTACTTTGATAAAACCTGCCATTTATGAATACGCTCTTATATGTAAAGGAATTTCGAGCGATTCCGCAAGTGATCTGCACTTTTCTATATTTTCTTCTCCAATTACATCAACAACACTGAAACGGATATTGCCACTCAAATACTTTTTACAGTCCTTTGCGAAATGCAACATTGCTTCAAATGCCTGTTCACCATATACAGGACGCACGACTTCTGCGTATGACTTTGCATCCGGCATATTCAGACTGATAGAAATACAATCAACGGCATTACATATTTCTTTTACAGTAGAACGATTATGAATCAGATCTGCCAAACCATTCGTATTCAAACGGATTTGAAACGGATAATGTGAATGAACATAATCGCTGACTGCAAGCAGCGTTTCCAATGCCATTGTTGGTTCACCATATCCGCAGAACACAATCTCCTCACAATCTCCAAAATCAAATACTTCAATAGCATCAATTATTTCTTTTACTGACGGTTCCTTCTCCAACCAAAGACTGTCCGATTCCCCATAGTGTTCTTGATGATTGCGGATACAGAAAGTACAGTTACAACAGCATCTGTTCGTAATGTTAAAATAGACCTGCTTATTATAACGGTATAAAATATCAGCCATATTAAACTCCTTTCCCTATACGTTCCCAATTTTCTACCTACGATAACACACCTGATAAACACTCTTTTAAAATATTAAGTCCCTTATCTATTTCTGCCAGGGAAATATTCAGCGGCGGCATAACCCGTAGTTTTTCTTTCGCAGTCAAAATCAAAAGTCCGTTTTCCACACACTTCTTTGCAATTTCTCCTGCTTTCAAATCTTTCTTTAAGGACAGACCAAACATCAATCCCATTCCTGATACATCAGTAATATTAGGCAAAGTTGATAATTTCTTACGCATATATTCGGATTTGGAATTGACATCAGCCAGAAAGTCCGCATCGGCAATCTGATTTAGCACTTCAAGCGCACCAGCACAAACCACCGGATTCCCTCCAAAAGTTGAACCATGATCGCCTGTCTGTAATATACTTTCAGTCAGCTTATCCATGAGGACGGCACCGATTGGAAGTCCTGCTCCCAATCCTTTCGCCAGTGTAATCACATTAGGGTGTATCCCATATTGTTCGCAGCATAGAAATGTTCCTGTCCGCCCCACTCCTGTCTGCACCTCATCTACGATAAGCAAAATCCCTTTTTCTTTGCATATCTGTTCAACCTCTTTTACATACTCTTTTTTCAGCACATTTACTCCGCTCTCCCCCTGCACAAGCTCAATCATAACCGCACACACCGTTTCATCTACCGTTTCATGCAGCACATGACTGTTGTTTGCCGGAACATAGAGAAAACCCTCCGTAAAAGGGAAAAAATGCTGGTGGAATATATCCTGACCTGTGGCAGAAAGCGTTGTAACCGTCCTCCCATGAAAAGAATTTTCCAGTGTAATAATACGGTTGCAATGCTCCCCTTTGACCTCCATGCCATACTTCCTTGCAACTTTTATTGCCCCCTCATTCGCTTCAGCGCCGGAATTTCCAAAGAAAACTTTAGAATATCCCGTTACTTCACATAAATTTTCCGCCAAAAGAATGTCCGGCAAAGTATAAAACAAATTAGAAGTATGCTGTAATTGTTTTACCTGAGAAACAACAGCCAGAACCCATTTACTATTACAAAATCCCAATGAATTTGTTCCAATCCCACTGCCAAAATCTATATACTTTTTCCCCTCATAATCTTCTGCCTGCGCTCCATGCCCGTTCTTTATCGCTGCCGGAAAGCGATGATAGGTATGTGCAATATACTTCCGGTCTTTCTCAAAAACATTCCTATTTTGCATAATAATCACCACTATTTTCAAACTCACGCATAAAGTCAACCAAATGCTGTACACCCTCTATCGGCATCGCATCATATAAACTTGCTCTCATTCCGCCAATCGCACGATGTCCCTTTATGCTGACAATTCCATGTTTTTCAGCCTGCTTTATAAACTCCGCATCAGTCACATCCGACTTTGTACGGAAAGTCACATTCATAAGCGATCTGCTGTCTGCATTTGCCAGGCCATAAAACAATGAACTGGAATCCAGATAATCATACAGAACTGCCGCCTTTCTTTCATTGATTTCCTTCATCTTCTCCAAACCGCCCAATGCCCGAATCCATTTAATTACTTTACCAACCATATAGATATTATAAGTCGGCGGCGTATTGTATAATGATTTTTTATCTGCATGGATTTTGTATTGCAGCATAGTTGGCGTATTGGGTAGAACCGTATCAGAAATCAGGTCTTTGTGTATAATAGCGATAACCAATCCGGCAGGCGCCAGATTTTTCTGTACGCCGCCAAAAAGCATACCATAATCTGAAACATTCATCGGCTCCGACAAAAAACTGGAAGATATATCGTTCACAAGTGCCTTTCCGTGGCTGTTCGGGCAGCAATGAAATTTGGTTCCATAGATTGTATTATTTTCACACATATATACATAGTCCGAATCCTGATCAATTTCTAAATCACTGCAATCCGGGATATAGGAAAAATTATCGCCTTCCGAAGATGCTGCAATGTTAATCTGCCCGTATCTTTTCGCTTCCTCATATGCTTTCTTTGCCCAATATCCGGTCAGTATGTAATCCGCTTTTCTATTCCGCATAAAATTCATTGGTATCATGGAAAATTGCAAAGAAGTTCCTCCTTGCAGGAATAAAACCACATAATCATTCGGAATGTTCATAAGTGTGCGTAAATCCTGCTCTGTTTCATCAATAATGGACTGGAACAAAGAAGAACGGTGGCTGATTTCCATAACAGACATACCACTTCCCTTATAATCCAGCATTTCATCTGCTGCTTCCTGTAATACGGGTTCCGGCAAAACAGCCGGTCCCGCAGAAAAATTATATATACTTCTCATAAAAACCTCCTAAACCTCTATTCTGCCACAGCGACAATTTTACTGCTGCCGGAACTGTTTCCGCACGATTTTTATAATGCGTTCCATATCCTCTTTTGTATTTTTAATATCACTTGGCAGGCAAAGCCCTCTGTTAAAAATATCTTCACTTACGCTGATCCCATCCTCTACCTGAATAAAATCATATTCTTCAAACACAGGCTGCAAATGCATCGGTTTCCATATTGGTCTTGTTTCAATACCTTCCGCATCTAAGGCATCCATAACCTGCGTTGTTGTTACACTGCTGTCCGCTGAAATCGTCATGCAGGAAAGCCAGTTATTGTCAACAGCCTCCTTGTTCAACGGATTCATTTCTATTTCTTCTATATCCGAAAAGGCTTCTTTATACGTTTTATAAATTTCGTGTTTCTTCT
>CAJUDY010000012.1 GCA_910584945.1 uncultured Lachnospiraceae bacterium
AGAATAAGTCTATAGCCTATTTTGATTGACTATAAACTTATTATACGAGGAGGATCTGTCATGTTATTTGTAGAATACCCCAAGTGTACCACCTGTAAAAAAGCAAAAAAGTGGCTGGAGGACCACAAGGCGGAGTTTGACGACCGGGACATCAAGCTTCAGAATCCGACGGCGGAAGAATTAAAAGCCTGGCATCAGAACAGCGGCCTTCCGCTGAAACGTTTTTTCAATACCAGCGGGATGCTGTATAAATCCATGCAGCTGAAAGAGAAGCTGCCGGATATGAGCGAAGAAGATCAGATCAGACTTCTGGCCACCGACGGAATGCTGGTGAAGCGTCCGATTCTGGTCAAAGAAGATCAGGTGCTGGTGGGCTTCAAGGAGGCGGAATGGGAAAAGATGCTGTAATCCTTACAGCATCTTTCCAAGAAAATAAGCAGCCTGCTTCTGCCACCAGTTCCAGTCATGGTTCACGTCATATCCCCAGTAATCCACAAAGGCCGGGATGCCTCTGGACTTCAGCACCTGGTCCAGCTTCCGGGTGTCATAAAGAAGCTCGTCTTCCCAGGCGCCCTGTCCCACACAGATGAAGATATGGCTTCTCCGGTAGAGGTCCATGTAATAGTGATCGGAGGGTATGTTCTGGAGGCAGTGGAAGGGAGAATTCAAGTACACCAGGTCGTCTATGTAACCGCCCAGAATGTTTGCCGCGTCGTAGACGCCGCTCATACAGATCGTGGCGTCAAAGCGGTCCGGGAAGCGGAAGAACAGGTTGCCCGCATGAAAGGCGCCCATGCTGCATCCCATGGTCATGGGGCGAAGTCCCCCGCCGTATTGTTCCATCAAAGGATACACTTCCTGAATCAGATACTGTACCCACTGCTCGTGAAGCTCCACCCGCGCCCGTTGATTCTTCCAGTCGCAGGACCAGGTCTCAGAATCGATGGTGTCTACGCAGAAGAGCCGTAGCTTTCCGGCGTCGATCCAGGGAGCGCAGGCACCGACCATTCCAAAGCTTTCAAAATCATTGTGCTTGCCGTTCTGAGAAGGGATGACCAGGCAGGGTTTGCCTGCGTGGCCGTAGACCTTCAGCGGCATATTCCGGTGCAGCCGCTCGCTGTACCAGTTCATTTCCTGTATTTGCATATCAATCGCTGTCCTTTATTTTTCTTTTTGATCTTCCAACGCCTTTTCGGGCGCTGCTTCCTCCGGTTTTTCCGGCTGCTCGACCGCCAGGGCATACTGGAAGAATTCTTCCATGGCCTCCCGGTGTTCCAGCTTTGCCAGATAGATAAAGTTCCCCATGCCGTGGGCCAGGACCTCCGGAAGCTCCTCCGCCGTCTTTAACTGCTCCTTGAAGGTGCGGATGATGTCCAGATGGGAATGGACGTAAGGGACCTCCTTCCAGCGTCCCACAAAGGCGCAGAAGCAGGGGGTGGACTTGCTCTTATGAAGGAGCCGGTCGTAGACCATCATGTCCGCGTAGTGCTGGTAACAGTCGGTGCTGTAGGCGAAGTTGATCATATCCGGCGTGGGGCCGCCGGAAGGACGCATATTGACTTCCAGTCCGACAATCTGTCCTTTTTTCCCCAGGTACTTGTGATCCTCAAGAAGGCGGAAAAATTCCAGGTGGACGAAGCGGCCGCGGACCCGGAAGGCCTTCAAGCAGGCGCGGCCGCAGGCTTTTAAGTCCTCTGCCAGCTGATCCACAATATAGAAATGGATGGCCTCATGTTCGTTGACGCAGTCCATGATGGAGATGGGGGAGATGTTGCCGGTCTCGAAGAGTACATTTCCCTTGCTGTTCACGATGGCGTCGTAGGAGCAGATTTCGCCGGGAACAAATTCTTCCATAATATAAGGCACCGGTGGGACGTTGCAGAAAAAGCTTTTGAGATCCTGTTCGTCCTTGATCTTCCAGGTGTCGGAGGCTCCGACGCCGGAGTCGGGTTTTACGATGACCGGATAGCCCACCTGGCGGATGAACGCTTTGGCACTTTTCAGGTCGTCGACCAGGTGATGGCGGGCAGTGGGAATACCGGCCCTCTTGTAGCCTTCTTTCATTTTGGACTTATATTTGATCAGTGCCATGTCTTTTGGCAGGAGGCCGGTGGTGATATGGAAGTCTTCCCGGAGCCTGGCGTCCTGCATCAGCCAGTATTCGTTGTTGCTCTCCAGCCAGTCGATCTTGCCGTGGCGGAAAGACAGGAACGCCACGGCGCGGAACATGGCGTCGTAGTCCTTCATGTTCTCGACCCGGTAGTACTCGGTCAGAGCGCTCTGAAGGCGCGGGGAGAGGGAGTCGTAGGGCGTGTCCCCGATTCCCAGCACATTGACGCCGTCGGCCCTGAGGGCGAGGCAGAAGTTTTCATAATTGCCCGGAAATCCGGGGGAGATAAAGATAAAATTTTTCATAAGGGATCCTCATTTTCGGACAGATGGAAAAAGAGTCAGAGCTGTCCGTTCTTGTAGCGTTCCAGCAGCCGGTGAATCCGGTCATAAGGATCGAGAAGATTGCTGATGGACGCGTCGTGATTCAGTGTATCAATCAATAGGGCGATATATTTGCTCATATCGCAGGAGATGTAGTAGGGCCTGGATAAGAGCTCCGGGGACTGGTAGACCAGGTTCGTGGTCAGAAGCCGGTAGAAGAGCCCGTCCTGATAAGCGGCGTCGAACCGTTCCATACCGTTGGTGAAAAGGCCGAAGGTAGAGTACAGGAAAATCCTGCCGGCGTGAAGGTCTTTCAGCTTTCCGGCTACCTCGATCATACTCTCTCCGGAAGAGATCATATCATCGATGACGATGACGTCCTTTCCTTCCACATTGCTGCCCAAAAACTCGTGGGCCACGATGGGGTTGCGGCCCTGAACGATCCGGGTGTAATCCCTGCGCTTGTAGAACATGCCCATATCCACTCCCAGGACGTTGGCGATGTAGATGGCACGGCTCATGCCGCCCTCGTCGGGGCTCACAACCATGAGATGGTCGTTGTTCACCTGAAGATCCGGCACATTGCCGAGAAGGGCCTTGGCAAACTGGTAAGCTGGCTGCACCGTCTCAAAGCCGTGAAGCGGGATGGCGTTCTGCACTCGGGGATCGTGGGCGTCAAAGGTCAGGATATTGTCTACACCCATATTGGCCAGTTCCTTCAAAGCCAGGGCGCAGTCCAGAGATTCTCTGGAGGAGCGCTTGTGCTGGCGGCTTTCATAGAGGAACGGCATGATGACGGTGATCCGTCTTGCCTTGCCGGCGCAGGCGGAGATGATGCGCTTTAAATCCTGATAGTGGTCGTCCGGAGACATGCAGTTCGTCTTTCCGCACAGAGAGTAAGTCAGGCTGTAGTTGCAGACGTCGACCATGAGATACAGATCCCGTCCGCGGACGGACTCCTGGACGATCCCTTTGGCCTCTCCGGAGCCAAAACGGGGAATGGAGGCGCCGATCAGGTAGGAATCCTGTTCGTAGCCCTGAAAGGCGATGCTGTTCTTGTGCTCCAGAGCGCTTTCCCTGCGCCACTGCACCAGGTACTCGTTCACTTTCTGCCCAAGCTCTTTGCAGCTTGGCAGAGGGATAAGTCCGAGAGAACCTACGGGAATGGTTTCCAGAATGCGTTCACTGCGTTGAATATTCATAGTCGAACCTCCGATAAATATGTAGAAAGAGTAAATAGAGTCTGCCAAATTCGTTATAACATTTCCCTCTTAATACCGTCAAGGGAATTCAGCGGGAACCAGATATTTTTTTGCGGATGCGGATGTCGCTCCCGGAAAATTTCACCAGGGTGTAGGAACTGGTAATGCGGGAAAAGACCCGCTCGCTGTAGATGTCCCGGAAATCTCTGGGGGATAAATTGGTGGAGAGAATCGTGGATTTTCTCCGAAGGGCCCGCTCGTTCAGAATCTGGAACAATCTGGATACGGTAAACGTGTTCGAGAGTTCCGTCCCCATGTCATCCAGGATCAAAAGATCACTTTCCAGAAGGGCATCCGGTTCCTCTGACCCTCTGGCACTTCCGTAATTCCCGGGGGAAAAGAGCTCGAAGAACTGAAAGGCGGTGAAGTAGATGACCGAATACCCCTGTTCCAAAAGCTCCCTGGCAATGCAGTTGGATAAGAAGGTTTTTCCTGTGCCCACGGGTCCGTAAAAATGAAGATTGCGGAAGGCGTCGGAAAAGGTGTTCACGAATTCCTTGCAGGTATGGATGATGGCGGGCATGATTTTCTTCTGCTCCTCATCATAGACCTCGAAGGACAGGGTGGAAAAGTTCTCCTCAGACAGGACGGTTTCCAGCCGGGAGCTTGAGTACAGAAGCCGGATCTCTTCTCTTCGGAAACAATGACACTTCTTCCGGCCGATGTATCCGGTGTCCTGACAATCCGGGCAGGCGTAATGCATGTCCAGAAAGTCGGCGGGATAACCGGCTTTCTGAAGCAGCGTCTCTTTTTCCTCACGAAGCTTCAAAAGTTCCAGACGCAGGTCCTTGAGTACCTCTACGGGGTCGGAAGGTCCAGAATCCTGGCCGCCTAGGAGACCGTAGATCTGCTCCGCATGGCGCAGGCTTTTCTCCGAGATGCTCTCATCCAGCATGCGGATCTTTGGGAACCGCTCATAGACTTCCTCCCGGCGGGCCTGCTGTCGGCGGTAATCCTGATACTGCCGCCGGTCATAGAGACGCATGACGGCGTCGTATTGCTTGTTGGTCAGTGGCATGTGATCCTCCTATTGGCTCTCAAGAAGCTGGCGCTCCAGTTCTTCAAAATCATAATCCCGCTGTTCAAAATTAGAAAAGCCGGTGGATCTTCTTTGGGGCGCCGCCTTTGGCTGGCTCTGATTTTTTTTGTGGGCCTGATCCAGGGCCTCAATGTCCGCCAGGTTATGTACTTTGCTTTTCGCCCATTTCTTCAGGATCTTGTCCGCGTATTCGAAGCTGGGCTTGTGCAGGCGCTCCATGGTTCTTCTGCACGCCTCCAGGATCAGTTCCAGGGTAAAATCATAAGTGTGGAGCCACTTTTCGATGTACTTTAGCTCCGGGTCTACGGGGTTGCGGTCATTGATCCCGAAGGCTTTCATGACGGCAAAGCATCCTCTGGTGTAGGTGGTGGTGCGCTCCTTTGCCTGGGAGACGGTGGTGATGCCGGCTTCCGCCCATGCGAGAGCTACGGTTTCGATATAGTGGATGCTTCTGCTTCCTTTGCAGACGCAGTATTCTACCAGATATTCAATCAGATCCGCCGAAAAATGAAGCTGATCGTAAAAATAAAGAAGGGTCTCAATCTCCGAGGGGGACAGCGTCTTTTTCAGATACTGTTCGCAGACGAACAGCAGCTGCCGGCACTGGGCGTCTGAGGAGAAGCGGTCAAGTTCTTCCCGGCTGTAAGCATGTCTTTGGGGGACCGCGTTTTTTTCTTCTTCCGGGGGAATCAGAGGCTCGGTAGCCTCTCCAGCAAGCGGCGGAATCTCCAGAAGATAGATCCCTTTCAGTTCTTTTTTTGCATTGCATTCCAGCCGCAGAAGCTTCTGCTTCTCCCAGTATCTGAGGGCGCGTAAAATGTCGCTCTCCGTATGATCCAGGGCGTCGGCAAGAATGGAGACGGATAACTCTCCGGAAGGGTTTTGCAGAGCCCGAAGCAGATAGAGGTAGACCTTGACGTACTCTCCGTTGGCCCTGGGCATATACTGGTCCAGAAAGAGATTCGGGACGCCGGTTATGCCGGCGGGCAGGCTGGATTTTAAGGTAAACTGGCTCATGACAAAGACTCCTTTAATGTTAAAAAGTCGACGCAGGTATTGTCTCTGCCGATAGTATACCACAACCATTTTAAAAAGCAAATAGCCCGGCGGGGCGGTGGATATGGAAAACGAAGAATGTGGATAATGTGGATAACTTGGTGGAAAGATTGGATTATGGGAAACCATTTTCGACAAAAAACGACAAAAAAGTGTGGAAAATACGGAAATTTGGGAGAAGGGGCGGATGATATTATGTAAATGCATTATCCACGAAAAAATCCACATGCTTAAACATCGGCGGATGTTGATAAACATGTGGATAATGTGGATAACTTTATCTGGACAGGAGATTTTCCCCGATTTTCAGCACATCTCCTGCCCCCATAGTTATCAACAGGTCTCCGTGCATACATTTTTTTGATAAAAATTTTTCGATTTCCTCAAATGTGGGAAAATACGCGCAGTCTGTCCCGAGCTTTTGAAGTTCTTTCAGGAGGTCAAGAGAGCTGATCCCGATGGTGTTCACCTCCCTGGCGGCATAGATATCTGCCAGAACCACGTGGTCCGCAAGGGAGAGGGCGTCGGCAAAGTCTTTTAAGAACGCCTGGGTCCGGGTGTAGGTATGGGGCTGAAACACGCACCAGAGCTCCCGGTGGGGATAATTCTTCGCTGTGCCAAGCGTCGCCCGGATCTCGGTGGGATGATGGGCGTAGTCGTCAATGACCGTGACCCCTTCCCACTGCCCCTTATACTGGAACCGGCGGTCGGTGCCGTGAAAATCCGCGATGCCCTTCGCGACCTCTGGGAAAGGAAGCTTCTGTTCCAGGGCCACGGCCATGGCGGCCAGGGCGTTGGATACATTGTGAAGCCCAGGTACATGAAGGGAGACTTCTCCCACGTCCCCGCCCCGGCACTTCAGCAGGAAAGACGCGCAGCCTTTCTGATCATAGCGGATGGAGGCGGCGGTATAATCTTCGGCGCCGGTCAGTCCATAAGTGACCACTCTTGCCTTCAGGCCTTCGGTGATCTCCCCGGGATCTTGTATCTCCCCGTTCAGCACCAGAAGGCCGTCGTCGGGCAGAAGCATGGCAAAGCGGTGAAAGGAGCCGCGGATTTCGCCGATGTCATGGAAAAAGTCCATATGGTCTTCTTCGATATTCAGGATTACGCTGACCGTCGGGAAAAAGGACAGGTAACTGTTGGTATACTCGCAGGCCTCGGTCAGGAAGGTGTCCGAGTGTCCCACCCGGATGTTGCCGCCGATCTCGGGCAGAATGCCGCCGACGGTGACGGTGGGGTCTTTGTGAGCCGCCAGAAGGATGGTGGAGAGCATGGAAGTCGTGGTGGTCTTTCCGTGGGTTCCCGCTACGGCGATGGCCGTGGGGTAGTTGCGCATGATCTGTCCTAAAAGCTCTGCTCTGGTGATCATGGGGATGCCTGCGGCCTCGGCGGCAGCGTATTCCGGATTATCCGGGTGGATGGCCGCGGTGTAGACAACGGCGTCGATCTCCGCCCGGATATTTTCCGCTTTCTGACCGATGACGACGGAAGCGCCCAGGGCTTTCAGATGGTCGGTTAAGGGGGAGCTTACAGAGTCCGAACCGGATATGGTGAAGCCTTCTTTTAGAAGAATCTCGGCCAGTCCGCTCATACTGATGCCTCCGATTCCCATAAAATGAAGGTGGACAGGCGTATGAAAATCAATCTGATACATACAGAATCTCCTTTTCATGTTATTTTTTTCCATTATACTGCGTTTGAGAGAAAAATCAACGTTTCCTGTCCGGGAAAGGGGGCGGTTTTTTGTGAAAAGCACGAAAAAGGGAGAAAAAAATATGTGAAAAACGACGAATGCAGTCTGGTATTATTCTGAGAGTTGCAAAAAAGTGTCGTAAATTGTGAAAAAACAAGGAAGATTTTTTGGGGAAAATATTCACTATTTACAGAAGGTATGCTATAATGAAAACATCAAAGCATTATAATGTTTACAGCAAGAGGTGATAGCGTGATTAAAAAAGAGATGATAGCCATGCTTTTGGCAGGCGGACAGGGAAGCAGACTTGGCGTGCTTACCGCAAAGGTGGCGAAGCCGGCGGTTGCGTTCGGGGGCAAATACCGCATTATTGATTTCCCTCTCAGCAACTGCATCAATTCGGGGATTGATACCGTGGGAGTGCTGACACAATATCAGCCCCTTCGGCTGAATACGCATATCGGGATTGGCATGCCCTGGGACCTGGACCGCAACAATGGAGGGGTGACGGTGCTCTCTCCCTATGAGAGAAGCGCCGGGAGCGACTGGTATTCCGGGACAGCCAATGCGATCTACCAGAACATTGATTATATTGACACCTACAATCCGGACTATGTTCTGATCCTTTCCGGGGATCATATCTATAAGATGGATTACGAGGTCATGCTGGATTACCACAAAGAGAACAACGCTGCTGTCACGATTGCCTGCATGCCGGTTCCCTGGGAGGAAGCGGGCCGCTTTGGAGTCGTGATCACGGACGAGCACGGCCAGATCAACGAGTTTGAAGAAAAGCCGGCGAATCCAAGAAGCAATCTGGCTTCCATGGGGATCTATATTTTTACCTGGAAGCTTTTAAGAGAAGCTCTGATCAAGATGAAGGATGTACCTCACTGCGACTTTGGTAAGCATATCCTTCCGGAATGCCTCGAGAAGAAGGAACGCCTCTTCGCCTATGAGTACAACGGCTACTGGAAAGACGTGGGGACGCTCGGCTCTTACTGGGAGGCCAATATGGAGCTGATCGATATCATTCCGGAGTTCAATCTGTATGAGGAGTTCTGGAAGATCTATACGAAGAGTGACGCGGTGCCGCCTCTCTACGTATCCCAGGAAGGATTCATCGAGCGGAGCATTGTCTGCGGCAATTCCGACATCGAAGGGACGGTGGTCAATTCGGTCATCGGAGCCGGAGTCACCGTAGAAAAAGGAGCGGTGGTGCGGGATTCCATTATTATGAAGAACACCGTCATCGGAGCCGGAAGCAAAGTGGAAAAAGCCATCATTGCCGAGGAAGTCCGGGTGGGAGAGAACTGTGTCCTCGGCGTGGGGGAGAAGATTCCGAATAAAGTGAATCCGAAGGTGTACTCCTTTGGCCTTGTAACCATCGGAGAGAACACGGTGATTCCGCCGGGCGTGACGATCGGTCTTAACACGGCTGTGTCCGGCAGGACCGAGAAGAGCGACTATCCGGGCGGAGTGCTCGAAAGCGGCGAGACATTGATTAAGGCAGGTGAGAGATCATGAGAGCGATAGGACTTATTTTGGCAGGCGGCAACAACCACAGGATGAGAGAACTGTCCACCAAGCGCGCCATCGCCGCCATGCCTGTGGCGGGGAGTTACCGGGGCATTGACTTTTCTCTGAGCAATATGTCCAATTCCCACGTGCAGAAGGTGGCCGTGCTGACCCAGTACAATTCCCGCTCTCTGAACGAGCATCTGAGCTCCTCCAAATGGTGGGATTTCGGAAGAAAGCAGGGGGGACTTTATATCTTTACCCCTATGGTGACGGCGGACAACAATTTCTGGTACCGGGGCACGGCGGACTGTATCTATCAGAATCTGGACTGGTTAAAGCAGAGTCACGAACCTTATGTGGTCATTGCTTCCGGGGACGGAGTCTACAAGCTCGACTACAACAGGGTGCTGGAGTACCATATCGAGAAGAAAGCGGATATCACGGTTGTGTGCAAGGATATGCCGGAGGGCACGGACATGAGCCGGTTCGGCGTGGTCAAGGACGACGGAGACGGTCGGCTGATCGATATGGAAGAAAAACCCATGATGACGGATGCGCATCTGGTATCTTGCGGGATCTACATCATCCGCAGGCGTCAGCTTATCGAGCTGATTGAGCGGTGCGCCCAGGAAGACCGCTATGATTTTGTGCGGGACATCCTGATCCGCTACAAGAATGTGAAGAAGATCTACGCTTATCGGATGGACAGCTATTGGAACAGCATTTCCTCCGTGGAGTCGTATTATGAGACCAATATGGATTTCCTGAAGCCGGAAGTCAGAAGGCACTTCCTTAAGGAATATCCGGATATCTATTCGAAGGTGCAGGATCTTCCGCCTGCGAAATACAATGCAGGTTCCAATGTAAAGAACAGCCTGGTTGCCAGCGGGTGCATCATCAACGGCACAGTTGAGAATTCCGTTCTGTTTAAGAAGGTATTCGTGGGGAACAACTGTGTAATCAAGAATTCGATCATTCTGAACGACGTGTATCTGGGCGATAATACTTATATTGAGAACTGCATCGTGGAGAGCAGGGACACGATTCGGGCGAATTCCCAATACGTGGGTGAAAATGGTGTGAAAGTGGTCATTGAAAAAAATGACAGGTACGTATTGTAGTATCTGAAGTAACTGTGAAGGAACGGAACAGTTACTGTCTGAACTCGAAAAGCGTGACAGGTGAAAAGGAGTGTTTTATCATGAAAATTACAGATGTACGGGTTCGTAAAGTGGCAAAAGAAGGTAAGATGAAAGCAGTTGTGTCCATTACAATTGATGAAGAATTCGTAGTCCATGACATCAAGGTGATCGAAGGAGAGAAAGGGTTGTTCATTGCGATGCCCAGCAGAAAGGCGTCGGACGGAGAATACCGTGATATTGCACATCCCATCAACTCCCTTACCAGGGATTCGATCCAGACGATGATTCTTGACAGATATGAGGAGACGCTGACACAGCCCGTGCTCTCATAAAACACCAATGAAGACCTGTGGCGAAAAGCCGCAGGTTTTTTGGTTGCAAAAAGAGGAAGGGTCATGTAAAATACACATGTAGCAGAAAAGACGGAAAAGACGGAGAAAAAAGATGTATGTGATCGTAGGCCTGGGGAATCCGGGCAGTAAATATGAAGGGACAAGACACAATGCAGGATACCAGGTGCTTGACTGCCTGGCGTCCTCCTATCGGATCGAGATCAATCAGAGAAAGCACCGGGCCCTCTGCGGGACCGGGGTGATCGAGGGACACAAAGTACTGCTGGTAAAGCCGCAGACCTATATGAACTTAAGCGGAGAGAGTGTACGGGAAGCGGTGGATTACTACAAGATCGATCCGGAGGAAGAGCTCCTTGTGATCTACGATGACGTTTCTCTGGAACCGGGACAGCTGAGAATCCGAAGAAAAGGAAGCGCCGGAGGGCACAACGGTGTCAAGAATATCCTTCTGCATCTGGGAACCCAGGTTTTTCCGAGAATCAAGGTGGGGGTCGGTAAAAAGCCGGAAGGATACGATCTGGCGGATTATGTGCTGGGACACTTTTCCAAAGAGGAAGACGGCGTGATGCAGGAAGCCTTTGTACGCGCGGCCTGTGCGGCGGCTGCCATTCTGGCCAATGGGCCGGACAAAGCCATGAATGATTATAATCAGGGAGCAGCGAAACCATCATGAATACTTTTTATGAACCGCTGTTACAGCTTGAAGTGTTTGTCAAGGCCCGGGAGAGGCTTGCAAAAGAAGAGGGGCTTTTACTTCTTACCGGCTGCGTGGAATCTCAGAAGACGCACCTGATGTATAGTCTGGGAAAGGACTATGAAGTCAAGCTGATCCTCACATACAATGAATTAAAGGCCAAGGAAATCTATGAGGAATATCAGGCGCTTGGGGAAGAGGTGTACTATTATCCCGCAAAAGATTTTCTCTTTTTTCATGCGGACCTTCAGGGGAATGAGCTGCTCCGGCAGAGAATGACGGCGGTATCGAGACTGCTGTCCGGTCAGCCGGCGGTGATCGTGACGACCCTGGACGGGTGTATGGATCCGCTTCTGCCCTTTGAGAAGCTGCGGGAGCTGACCTTGTCCATCGGCTGCGGCAGCATGGTGGAAATGGACGCCGTGAAGACCCGTCTGGTGCAGATGGGGTATGAGCGGGCCGGCCAGGCGGAACTCCCCGGGCAGTTCGCCGTCCGGGGCGGAATTCTGGATATCTATCCCCTGACGGAAGAATATCCGGTTCGAATCGAACTGTGGGACGACGAGGTGGACTCCATACGAAGCTTCGACGCATCCAGCCAGCGGTCTATGGAGAACCTCGAAGAGATCCTTCTGTATCCGGCGGCGGAGTTAAACCCGGGAGAGCATCACTGTCAGGGAGTCAGCCTTTTAGAGTACCTGGAAGAGTATCATTCGCTGGTTTTTCTGGACGAGGTGAACCGTCTCTTCGAGCGGGGAGAGACGGTGGAGAAGGAGTATCGTCAGAACTTTGAAAACCGTCTGGAAAAGGGGCAGATTGAGGCCGGGCTGGAAGAGGAGATCTTCGCCTGCGAACAGATCATGTACCGCTTAAACCGGATGAAAGGGGCGGCTTTTGGAACCCTGGAGACAACGGATAAGCGGATGGATTTCAAAAGCCGCTGCCGGCTGGATACCCGATCCATCCAGTCTTACAACGGCCACTTTGAACTGCTGATCAAGGATCTGAAGCGCTGGAAGAGGGAACAGTATCAGGTCATTCTTATGTGTGCTTCCAGGACCCGGGGAAAGCGTCTGGCAGGGGAACTGCTGGCGGAGGATTTAAACGCTTTCTACAGTGAGGAGGAAGCCCGGGTGGTGCAGCCGGGAGAGATCATGGTGGTCCACGGCAATGTCTTCCGGGGATATGAGTATCCCTTGATCCGTTTTGCCGTCGTGTCGGAGACGGATGTCTTCGGCCGGGAGAAGAAAAAGAAGAAGAAAAAGTTAAAGTCCTATGAAGGACGTAAGATCAGCAGCTTCACGGATTTGTCCATCGGAGATTATGTGGTGCACGAGAATCACGGCTTTGGAATCTACCGGGGCATTGAGAAGATCACGGTGGACAAAACCGTAAAAGACTATATGAAGATCGAGTACAGCAAGGGGGCCTGCCTTTATATTCTCGCCACCCAGCTGGACGCCATTCAAAAGTACGGGAGTGCGGACGCCGGGAAGGCCCCAAGGCTCAATACTCTGGGCGGGCAGGACTGGAAGAAGACCAGGTCGAAGGTAAAAGGCGCCGTTCAGGAGGTGGCAAAAGATCTGGTGGAGCTGTACGCCGCAAGACAGTCGGAAAAAGGGTATGTCTACGGTCCGGATACCATATGGCAGAGGGAGTTTGAGGAGCTCTTTCCCTATGAGGAGACGGAGGATCAGCAGAAGGCGATCCAGGATGTGAAGAAGGACATGGAGAGCAGCAGGATTATGGACCGGCTGATCTGCGGGGATGTGGGCTACGGCAAGACGGAGGTGGCCATCCGCGCGGCGTTCAAGGCGGTGCAGGAGAGTCGACAGGTGGTGTATCTGGTTCCCACGACCATCCTGGCCCAGCAGCATTACAATACGTTTGTGCAGCGTATGAAGGAATTCCCGGTGCGGACGGACCTTTTATGCCGCTTCCGTACACCGGGGCAGCAGAAAAAGACGCTGGAAGATTTAAGAAAAGGGCTGGTGGACATTGTAATCGGCACCCACCGGGTGCTCTCCAAGGATGTGGAGTACAAGGAGCTTGGCCTTCTGATCATCGATGAGGAGCAGCGGTTCGGCGTGGCGGACAAGGAGAAGATCAAGAAGCTCAAGACCAATGTGGATGTGCTGACCTTAAGCGCGACGCCGATTCCCCGGACGCTGCATATGAGTCTTGCGGGAATCCGGGATATGAGCGTTCTGGAGGAGCCGCCGATAGACCGGATGCCCATACAGACCTATGTCTGCGAGTATGACGAGGAGATGGTCCGGGCAGCGGTCCACCGGGAACTGTCCAGAGAGGGGCAGATCTACTATGTCTACAACCGGGTGGAGACCATCGCGGACGTCACCCACCGGCTGCAGGAGCTGGTACCGGAGGCCAGCGTGGCCTATGCCCACGGACAGATGAAAGAACACGAGCTGGAGAAAATCATGTACGAGTTTATTGAAGGCTCGATTGATGTGCTGGTATCCACGACGATCATTGAGACGGGGATGGACATCTCCAACGTCAATACGATCATTATCCACGACGCGGACCGCATGGGCCTGTCCCAGCTCTATCAGCTGCGGGGAAGAGTGGGTCGTGCCAACCGGACCGCTTACGCCTTTTTGCTGTATAAGAAAGACAAGATGTTAAAAGAAGTGGCGGAGAAGCGTCTCCATGCCATCCGGGAGTACTCCGATCTGGGAAGCGGTTTCAAGATCGCCATGCGGGATATGGAGATCCGGGGAGTGGGTACGCTTCTGGGACAGAGACAGCATGGCCATATGCAGGCGGTGGGCTACAATCTGTACTGCAAGATGCTCAACGAAGCGGTGCGCCGGATGAAGGGCGAGGAAAAGGTCGAAGAGGAAGACTTTGAGACCGTGGCGGATTTGCAGATCGACGCCTATATTCCGGATTCCTATATCCGCAACGAGGCCGTGAAGCTGGACATCTACCGCCGGATTGCGGCGGTGGAAAATGAGGAGGAGCAGGAAGATATGCTGGAGGAGTTGATCGACCGCTTTGGGGAGCCGCCGAAGTCCGTACTGAATCTTCTTGAGATTACGAAACTTCGGGGGCAGGCCCACGAGCTTTATATAAAGGAGATCAAAGGGAGAGCAGACCGGATCGTATTCACGATGTATGAGAAGGCAGCGATTTACCCGGCGCGGATACCGGAACTGATCTCCGGTATGGGTTCTTCCATGATTTTCAAAAAGTCGGAACCGGTGCAGTTTATTTACGAGGTGAACAGACGGAAGCAGAAGGCAGAACAAGACCTTCTGAGCCTGACCGGGGAGATCCTCAATAAGATGAAGATCCTGCTGGAATCGCAAGAAAAGCAGCAGAATATGGATGCAGGAGCAAGTGACAGATGAAAAAAGGATTAAAAGCGATCCTGTTCGTCCTCTGCATGTCCCTTCTGGGCTGCGGACGTGAGACTTCCGCAGAGGACCCGGCGGCGTTCCTGGTGAACGGGGAGCCGGTGGGGCTTCGGGAGTGGAATTTTTACGTGCGGATGAACCAGATGCAGTGGGAGAAGGTGTGGCTTAATGCTTACGGAGACGACATGTGGAGTCAGACGGCGGACGAGGAAAAAGGGACGACCATGGCGGAGCAGCTGAAAGAAGAAGTGATGGAGTCCATCTGCCGGATTCACCTGGCCTGCCAGCACGCGGAAGAGTACGGGGTCTCTCTGGACGAAGGGAAAAAGCAGGAGATCAGGGAGCGGGCGGCGTCCTTTATGGAGGGATATCACGAGGCCCTTCTTGCCTATGCGGGAGCCGACGAAGATTTTGTCTTCGAGCAGCTCTCCGGACGGGAGCTGTCCTTTCTGGTGGCCGAGGCCTGCGTGGCGGACTATGAACCGGAGATTTCGGAAGAGGATGTGCGCCGGGAAGGAATCTTATATGTGCTGATCTCCACCACCGGGCTTCGGGATGCGGAAGGAAATCTGGAACCTTTTTCTCAGGAAGAAGTCGAGCGGCGTACCCAGGTGGCGAAGGATGTGTGCGAGGCGGCGCGAGAGAGCGGGGATCTTCAGGCAGCGGCGGAAGCGGAAGGACTGACACCGATCAAAGGGAGTATGGGAAAGAGCAATGAGGGAGACGGTCAGGAGCCCCGGATGCTGGACGCGGCCAGAGCGCTTAAGGTGGGGGAGATCTCAGACCCCGTCTGGACGGAAGAAGGATGGTTCCTGGTGCAGCACACCAGCGATTATGACGAGGAAGGAACCGCTTATTACCGGGAACGCCTGATCCGCCGGGCCAGAGAAGAAGAATATGAGAGAATTTACGACGGGTGGCGAAAAGAGGCGCAGATCACGGTCCATCAGGAGGTTCTTGACCAGGTGGATGTGAAAATTGTGTTAAAGGAGTTGCTCTGAGTATGAAAAAAGTTTATAATCAAAGGAAAACCTGTACAATGAGGAGGACAATGTGGTATGAAAAAGCATAAGGCGGGATGTCTGATCCTTCTGTTCGCGATGACGGCGGCGCTGACCGGATGCTCCGGAACGAATAAAACAGACAACAAGGCAGAGGCGATCAATGTGGGCGGGATATCCGTCCCTCTTGGAGAAGTGAACTTTTATCTGCGCTACCAGCAGACCCAGATGCAGGGGATGTACGGCGCGTACTTCGGCGAAGACTTTATGAATCAGGATCTTATGGGAATGGGTACCCCTTACGGCGAGACCATAAGAGATACGGTTGTAGAGACCATGGAAGAATATTATGTGGTGGAGGCTCATGCAGAGGAGCTTGGGGTTTCCCTGACCGATGAGGAGAACGGGAAGATCAAGGAGGCGGCCCAGGCTTTTCTGGCTGCCAATGACAGCAAGACGTTAAAGGCCATGTCGGCGGATGAGGCGACGGTCAGCCATGTGCTTTCCCTTATGACGCTGCAGGCAAAGGTCTATGACAACCGGGCGGCGACCATTGACACGGAAGTGGATGAGGAGGAGATCGCGCAGAAGAGAATCGGTTATGTACTGAATTCCTTAGCTGGTACCACCGATGAGGAGGGCAATGTCATCGAGCTGACAGAGGAGGAGAAGGCAGAGAAGCGGGCCCAGATGGAGACTTTGCTGTCCGCCGCGAAAGAAAGCGGCGACCTTCAGGCAGCGGCGGACGCGCAGTCGCTGAGTTATTCGAACCTGACTTACGGGAAGGACGGCAGCAGCCTTGATGAGGCGGTGGAAAATGCGGCGAATGCTCTCTCGGAGGGGGAATGTTCCGATCTGATTGAGACGGAGAACGGTTACTACATCGTCTGCCTGGAAAGCGCGTTTGACGAAGAGGCAACCGAGACGGCAAGACAGAACGAGCTGAACCAGAGGGAGCGGGACGCTTACGACAACTGGTATACCCCTCTTTCGGAGAGCGCAGAGATCACCACCAACGACGAAGCGATCCAGACGCTGACCTTTGAGCGCATCTTCAGCCAGCCAGTGGAAGAAGAGCCGGAGGCAGCGGAAGATTTGGAGACGACAGACAGCGAAGACGGTTCGGAAGCGTCAGGAGAGGAAACAGAATGAAAAGAATGACAGCCCGCATATTGTGGGCTGTCTGTATAGTTGGGACAATCACAGGAGGCTATGCAAAGAGAGTGACTATGCAGGCGGCCAGGGTAACGGAAAAAGTGGCCGCGAAGCAGGCGGCAGAGGATGAGCATTTTGCGGTCAGGGAAGCATCGGTGGAGATCATCCCGGGGCCGGATGAAAAGCCGGAGGGGTACGAAAGAGGATCTGCAAAGACTGCCCCAAAAGACAGCGTGCAGGAAGTACAACCGAATCCGGCGGAAGGAGAAAAAAGCGTATCTTTGACAGCTCAATCCAGGGAGGAAGAGCGGGAAGAAGAAAAAGGGTCCTTCCCATCGTTCGTGTTCCGGGCAGAAGACGCACAGGAAGACGTTCGGCGTACTGGCATAGAGTGTGTGAAGACCAGTCATCCGAAAGACAGCGCTTTGGGGGACCGGGCGCTCTTAGGAGAGGCATATGAAAATACGGTGAATTTTGTGCCTTCCAGAAAGGAAGAGAAAACCGAGACCATATATGTAAAAACCGTGGTGGATGCAGACGATCCGACTACCTACCAGACGGTAAAAAAGGAAGTACTGCTCCCGGTCCAATATGTGAATCGCGCCGGAGATGTCCGATACGAATATAAAGACGGAAGCTGGTATGAATATCTATATGGCAGTGGGGATATCATTTTAGATGAACAAAATGAAAAGCTGGCGCTTCAGCTTTTGAACCTGGACGGTTCTTATAACGAATATGAGATTATGGAGGTGAAGCATACAGTAAAACCAGGAGACGGCGGCGATATGCAGTATGAGTATCACGTGCGTTACCGCCGTACCATAAAGTGGAACCAGAAGCCGGAAGAATTAGACAGCCTGCAGCGCGGAGGACTGCTCAAAGCCTCGGACACGGTGAAGGTCGAGGTGGAAGAAAAAGTTCCGGTTATTATGGAGGAGCAGATCGGAACCGGAAGCTATGATTATTATGGCTGGCAGACGCTGGAAGGCGACACCTACTATTTTGACGAGGAAGGCAAGAAGGTTACCGGGTCCCAGGTGATACAGGGGATCCGGCATGAATTTGATGAAAATGGCATAAAGATCAGCCGCACAGGCGTGAGGGTCTCGGAGGAAAACGGGGACATTGACTGGATGAGTGTGCGCGGGGCCGGTGTGGATTTTGCGATGATTCGCTGTGCATACCGAACTCCGGAAGAAGGAATACTGAAGACAGACGCAAGAGCAGAAGAGAATATAGAGGCCGCAAAAGCGGCAGGGATGGAGACCGTACTTTTTGTCTCCTCCCGTGCAACTACCAAAAGAGATGCGATGGAGGCGGCAGATTTTGCGGCCATGATGGCTGAACGTCACGGACTGACCGGATGCATTGCACTCATGATTCCAGAGGAGGCTTTAGAGACCGCCCCGGACAGTCAGACGGCTTTCGCAAAGGCGTTCTGTCAGGTGGTGGATTCGTTTGGTTTTCGGCCTGCAGTCTGCGCAGATGCGGATTGGCTGAATAAAAATTTAAAGATGGAAGAGCTTGACGGATGTCTGTTCTGGATCTCGCAGTATGATACGAAGATCACTTATACCGGGCCGTATGAATTCTGGCTCTACACAGACTGCGGTTCTGTGAATGGTATAAGCGGCTATACAGGCTTGATAATCAGCCATGGAGAATTAGGAGGGACTTCCAAATGAGCACAACACGAAACCTTACACTTATGACCGACCTGTACGAATTGACCATGATGCAGGGATATTTTAAAAATCCGGTGCAGGAGGCCGTGATTTTTGACGCGTTTTACCGTACCAACCCCTGCGGAAACGGATTTGCCATTGCAGCAGGTCTGGACCAGATGATTGATTATATCAAAAATCTGCATTTTTCCCAGGAAGATATTGTCTATCTTCGAAGCGTCGGCGTCTTTGATGAGGATTTTCTGGAATATTTGGGTGATTTCCACTTCAGCGGAGACATTTATGCTATTCCGGAGGGCACGGTAGTTTTCCCGAGAGAGCCGCTTGTAAAAGTCATTGCGCCGATTATGGAAGCGCAGCTGGTGGAGACTGCCATACTGACCATTATCAATCATCAGAGTCTGATCGCCACCAAGGCGGCCAGAGTAGTGAACGCGGCCAGAGGGGACGGCATCATGGAGTTCGGCCTGCGCAGGGCTCAGGGAGCGGACGCCGGCGTCTACGGGGCGCGGGCAGCCATGATCGGCGGCTGCATCGGCACCTCCAATGTACTGACCGGCAAGCTTTTTGACGTGCCGGTACTGGGGACCCATGCTCACAGCTGGATCATGAGTTTTCCGGATGAATATACAGCTTTTAAGACTTATGCGAAATTGTATCCCAACGCCTGCACCCTTCTGGTGGACACTTACGATACGCTGAAATCCGGAGTTCCCAATGCGATCCGGGTATTCAAGGAGATGCGGAAGGAGAAGCGGCTCAACGGCCGTTATGGAATCCGCCTGGACAGCGGGGATCTGGCTTATCTGTCCAAGGAGGCAAGGAAGATGCTGGATGCGGCAGGCTTCCATGATGCGGTGATCTCGGCTTCCAGCGATCTGGATGAGTATCTGATCGACAGCTTAAAGACCCAGGGCGCCAAGATTACTTCCTGGGGGGTGGGAACGAATCTGATCACATCCAAAGACTGTCCGGCTTTCGGCGGCGTTTATAAGCTGGCGGCAGTGAAGATCGGAGACGGGGAGTTTGTCCCCAAGATCAAGCTTTCCGAGAACACGGAAAAAATCACGAATCCGGGGAATAAGACTGTATACCGCATTTATGAAAAAGCCAATGGAAAGCTGAAAGCAGATTTGATCAGTCTGGTGGATGACGTCTTTGACGAATCGAAAGATCTGGTGATTTTTGATCCTCTGGAGACCTGGAAAAAGACCCATTTAAAAGGCGGCACTTACACGATGAAGGAACTGATGGTTCCGGTATTCCTGAAGGGTGAATGCGTCTATGAATCGCCTTCGGTCATGGATATCCGTCAGTATTGTATCGAAGAACAGAATACGCTGTGGGACGAGACGAAACGTCTGGTAAATCCCCATGAAGTGTATGTGGATCTGTCGGACCGGCTGCATGAGATGAAGACCGAGCTTTTAAACAAAATGCATCCCTTCAATTAAGCGCATTAGTTGTAAAGACCATGCATATAAATCCAATTCTTACAAATACTAGATGCAGATGATTTGTGAAAACACGAAATCGATATTGTATTATAAGACATTGGAGGAAACGTGTATGAAAGCAACAGGAATTGTACGTCGGATCGATGATCTTGGCAGGGTTGTGGTGCCAAAAGAGATCCGGCGTACATTGAGGATTCGGGAAGGCGACCCGTTAGAGATCTTTACGGATCGGGAGGGAGAGATCATCCTGAAAAAATATTCCCCCATCGGAGAATTATCCGCATTCGCCAAACAGTATGCGGAAAGTCTGGCACAGACGACCGGACATATGGTATGTGTGACAGACCGGGACGCCATCATCGCCACCGCGGGAGGCGCCAAGAAGGATTATCATGGAAAATCAATCAGCCCTCAGCTGGAGCAGCTGATCCAGGAGCGGGAGAGCCTGCAGGCTTCCGCCATAGAGCGCAAATTCATTCCGGTGATTCAGGAAGAGATGGATGGAATTGCCACAGAAACGATCTGCCCGGTGATCAGTGAAGGAGATGCCATCGGTGCGGTGATTCTCCTGGGAAAGGATGTGCGGACGAAGATGGGAGAAGTAGAGCAGAAGGTGGCTGCTTCCGCCGCCGGTTTTCTCGGCCGCCAGATGGAGCAGTAACCGTAAAAATAAGGAATCCGGCCGGATTCCTTTTGCTTTTGAGGGAGTGGGGGACTTTCAGGGTTCCCCTGCCAAAGAAAAGGCTTCTGCATCCGCAAAAGCCTGTAAATTCGAGGGAGTGGGGACTCTTTCGAGCCCCCTAAAGTGTTATGAATGAAATACTGATGTGTTCCTGTTACGAGTATTATCATAACAGGTAATTGTGACCAAAGTGTATCGTGGAGATAAAGGTTTTCTAAAAATAGAAAAGAAATACAAAAGAAAAAAGGAAGATTTTTTATAAAAAATTATTTGAAAAAATTGAAAAAAATGCTTGCTTTTTTTCACAGGATGGCGTATAATAACAAACGTTGAATACGAAGGGCTATCGCCAAACGGTAAGGCAACGGACTCTGACTCCGTCATTTCAAGGTTCGAATCCTTGTAGCCCTGTTTTTAAAGGACTTTCTCTTATGAGAAAGTCCTTTTTCCGTGGAGGAAACAGTTTTCAACGCCGAATCAACAGCACGGCTACATCATTGACATTGGTTCCGGTGGGACCGGTGAAGATCAGGCCCCCGGATGCTTTCAGGGCGTGGTAGGCGTCGTTTTGAGTGAGCGTCTGGCAGATGTCGATACCCGCCTGAGCGAGAACGGCTTTTGTCTGCCCGTCGCAGTAGCCGCCGGCGGCATCGGTGGGACCGTCGGTTCCGTCGCTTCCGACGCTAAAAATGGCGGTATCAGCAAGGCCGGCGATCCCGGCAGCGCCGGAGAGCGCCAGTTCCTGATTGCGCCCGCCCATACCGGTTCCGGTCAGATGGACGATCGTCTCTCCGCCGGCGATAAAAGCAAGGCTCTTTCTGGAAGACTGGTGGCTTCTCGCGATGGAAGCCAGGAATGCTCCGGCCTCTCTGGCTTCACAGTCCAGCTCATCGGTCAGGATGACCGGCTCGTATCCCAGATCTTTCGCTGCTCTGGCCGCCGCCCTGCAAAGTTCCCGGACACTTCCGGTAATCTGTGTCTCTACATTTGTCAGTTCTTTTGGAGTTTCCTCTTTTAAAAGTTCCCATGCCTTTTTGCTCAGCTGAAGCTTATACTTTTGGGCGATCCGGACCGCCTGGCTGCAGGTGGAGGAATCCGGATACGCAGGGCCGGAGGCGATCATGTCCAGGGGATCGCCCAGGATGTCGCTGAGCACGATGCTGTATACCCGGGCAGGCTCACAGCGTTTTGCGAACCGTCCTCCTTTGACGGCGGACAGACGCTTGCGGACCGTATTCATCTCTGTAATACTGGCGCCGCAGGAGAGCATCTGTCCTGTAATGTCCGAAAGTTCGTGAAGGGGGATGAGGGGCTGTTCAAAGAGAGAGGACCCTCCCCCGGACAGCAGAAACAGCACGGTGTCGTCTTCCGTCAGATCACTGATCAGTCGAAGGGCCGCCTGTGTGCCGAGGACAGAATGCTCGTCAGGAACAGGATGCCCGGCTTCATAACAATCCGTCTTCGGAATCATTCCCTTCACATGGTCATACTTTGTGACGACCACTCCCTTCTCTACACGGTCCTTCAGCAGCATGGAGGCGGCGTTTGCCATCTGCCAGGCTGCTTTTCCCACGGACACCAGATAAACTTTTCCGCGAGTAAACGCATGATTTTGGAGAGCAGTATAGACTGCTTCGTCCGGCAGCACGCTTTTTATAGAATCCCGGATGATCCGGTCGGCATGATCTCTTAACTTCATCTGCCTTTTCTCCATCATCTGGCCATTTCCAGAATTTTCACTATATCATCTTTGTCAAGGGGCTGGAAGAAGCCCACATGTCCGCCGCCAGTGGACACACATTTCTCTGCCATCTCTTCGATCTGTGCATCGGTCGGCGTGATTCCGAGCTCGCTCAGACTGGTTGGCATGCCGATTCTGCGGCACCAGTTTTCCCAGGCCTCAATGGCCTTATAAGCCGTTGCCTCTGTGCTGGAGAAGTTCTCAGGAACATCAAAGACCCGGACGCCGAACTGGGCAAAACGGGAAGGATTGGTTTTCAGAACGTATCTTGCCCAACTTCCCCAGACCGCACACAGGCCGGCGCCATGGGCCACGTCAAACATACCGCCCAGTTCATGTTCAATCTTATGAGAGGCGAAGTCGGAGACCCGGCCGGTTCCGGTGAGACCATTGTGGGAGAGGCTTCCCGCCCACATCAGCGTTGCCCGGGCGTCGTAATTATCCGGTTCCCGGACCGCCGTAAGCGTGGCTTCCCGCACGGAGACCAGCAGTCCTTCTGCCATACGGTCAATGAGGTCCGTGTCCGTCTTGGACGGGGTAAAGTAACGCTCCATGGTGTGCATCATAATATCGGAAGCACCGCTGGCAGTCTGGTAGACCGGGAGCGTGTAAGTAAGTTCTGGATTCAGAATTGCGAATTTGGGACGCGCACAGTCGTGGTTGTAGGAACGTTTCAGCATTCCGTCTTCTATGGTGAGAACCATGGAGTTGCTTGTCTCGGAACCGGTGGCGGCGATGGTGGAGACACAGCCCATGGGAGCAATTCGGTCCGTACTCACTTTGCCGAGCAGGAGATCCTCCAGCTCAAAATCATTAACCATTCCATAACCGATGCCCTTTGCTGAGTCGATGGCGCTTCCGCCGCCCACGGGAAGAAGGAAATCAACGCCTTCCTCGCGGCAGAGACGAATCCCTTCTTTTACAAGCCCCAGTCTTGGATTGGGAACGACGCCGCCAAAGTCTACATAGGAAAGACCTGCGTCTTCCAGTCCCTGATGAATCCGATCCAGCACGCCGGACTTTCTAAGGCGGCTTCCATCGCCTCCAAAATGTACCAGAACCCGTTTGCCTCCTCTGGCTTTGATTTCCTTTCCGGCATTCTTTTCCGTGTCTTTTCCAAATATTACTTTAGTAGGGGAATAAAATTCAAATTGAATCATGAACAGTGACCTCCTTTGTTTTTATGTTTGACGTTATTATAAGGTACTTTGGACAAAAAGAATAATTGGAAAATTGCACTAAAAAGAGGAAAAGGTTTTTTAAATAAAAGAAAAAAGATGTTTTGACGGCTCTTGAGCGGCATTGTTTTAAAAACACAAGTAAAATTGCACAAATCAGGGAAATTGATTTTGCCTAAAATCGACAAAATCATTATAAATTGCACTAATTTTTTCGGACAAAGTGAAATTAAGTGATTTGTAAAACGGGGTGGTCAGCGTCTATAATAAGGGCAGGCAACGAGGGAAGGTGGGAGGATGTTTTCGACAAGAGAAAAAACAATATTGAATCTGCTTTTTAAAAATCAGCAGAAATTTACCACGGCACAGATCGCTGCACAGTTAAAAGCAAGTTCCCGAACAGTCAAGACAGACATCAAGCGGATCAATGCAGAGTTGGAAAAGTATTCCTGCAGCATTCAAACCAAACAGGGAGTCGGGCTTTGGCTGAACTGCGAAGGAGATGGAGAACAGTTCTTAAGAACCATATTATATGGAGAACAGGATAACTCCTACATCGCGCAGGATGTTCGAAAGTATTACCTTGCGGTGGAACTGCTTTTACAGAACCGTTACACCTCTATGGAAGCCATCGCCAGTAAGTTTTACGTCAGCAAGGGTACGGCGGTCAATGACTTCCGTGAATTGGAGGAGGAAGGCTTTTGGAAGAAGTTCGGCCTTACTTTCATTAAGAAAGTAAAGTATGGAATCCGGGTGGAAGGTTCGGAGACTCAGATCCGGCTGGCAGCCACCGACGCTCTGAAACGGACTTCCAGAAGAGACGGCCGGATGTCCGGCGGACGGATTCAGATGGTCTTTGAGCATGTGGATCTTGGTCAGATCAGGGAATGTATCCAGAGAACGGAGGAGCGCTTCCGCTATGTGCTCACAGATGTTTCCTTTGATGAATTCCTAATCCAGCTGGCCGTTATGGGAGAACGTCTGCTGGGAGGCTGTCCCATGGAAGAAATGGAAGAACCGCCGGAGGAAGAGGAAAGAATCGAACTTGTGGTTCAATATCTCCGGAACTTGCTGGAGAAGATGGTGGAAGTGGAGGTTCCGGATTCGGAAAAAAACTATCTGAAGACCTGTATGCAGGGACTCCGCTATCACGTCCCCATGATTCGGGAACAGGAACGAAGCAAGATCCGTGAGCGTTCCTCGGAGATGTTCGACTATATGATCGAGCTTCTGCAAAGGGTGGATGAGAGATATTTACTGGAGCTTGCCGGGGATGATGAACTGGCGTATTCCATGTTCGAGCATCTGGAATGCATGGTCTACCGAATCCGAAGCAAAATGTTTGCGGCGAATCCGATCCTGGATTCCATCAAGAAGGAAATGTTCTTCGAGTATGATATTGCCTCCTATCTGGCCGCCAAATTCAGCAGGAAATATAAGATTGAGGTGACGGAGGAAGAGATCGGGTATATTGCCTTCCATATCGGAGCTTCCATTGAAAGGTCCAGACAGAGGAAAAGACAGAATTATCGGGTTACCGTGGTGTGTATGACCGGGGTCGGGACTTCTCAGTTCATTTCCATGAAGCTGAAGCGATTGTTTGCGGAACTTGAGATTGTTCAGATTCTTTCCGGAAAACAGGCCGGGATGTTAAAACCGGATATGCAGGATTTTGTGATCTCCACGGTTCCTCTGGAAGTGAATGTGGAGGAGATTCCGGTTATCTATGTGTCCTCGGTCCTAAACGAACAGGATGTAAAAAAAATCCAGGAATATATTCAGCAGAAAAGAGGGGCCAGGGACGGAAAAAACATAAGCTGTCCGCATCTGAAAAAATATTTCCATAAAGAGATTACCATTCTGGGCTGTGATTTAAGGTCCCGGGAAGAGGCGATTGAGCTTCTGGGCGGGAGGATGCAAAGAGAAGGGTATGCGTCAGAAGGTTATATTGCTTCTGTGCTGGAGCGGGAAAAACTCTCAGAGACGGCGGTGGGAGGACTGATTGCGATTCCTCATGCCTTCGGAGATTATATCAGGAAGCAGGGCATCGGGTTTATGACGTTTCAAAAGCCGGTGACCTGGGGCAGCGAGAAAGTTCAGATGGTACTCATGCTGGCGCTGAAAGCGAATGAGAAAAATGAATTTCAGGAGATATTCGGAGAGGTACTGGAGCTTACAAGGGACCCGAAGTTTGTGGAACAGATATTAAAGGTAAAAAAATTCAGTGAATTACAGGCTGCGTTATAATTCAGTCATTTGAGAAGAAAGGAGTATGACAAGATGAATATAGCAGAAATGGTCGATGAAAGGCTGGTAAGTTTTGGGTTTGAAGCCCAAAACAGGGACGAGGTATTCGAAGGACTGGGAAAGATGATGTATGAGGCAGGAAAGGTGACCGATCTGGAAGAGTATGTGAAAGGACTTTATGAGAGGGAGGCGGAATTTCCGACCGGCGTGGGAAACGGAATCGCGATTCCCCACTGCAAGTCGGACTGTGTGAAAGAGGCGGCGTTTACGTTGGTGAAGCTTAAAACTCCGGTGGAATGGGAATCCTTGGATAACCTTCCGGTGGATTATGTGATTATGCTGGCGGCGCCGAACACTTCGGACAATGTACACCTGGAAATGCTTTCCAGACTGGCCGCGAGTCTGATGGACGACGATTTCCGGAATGGACTCAAAGATGCAACTGATATCAATCAGATCATCGATATATTTAAAAAGAAGAAGGAGGACTAAAAATGTTTTTTGTAGCAGTATGCAGCTGTCCGGTGGGAATCGCACATACCTATATGGCAGCAGCGAATCTGAAGAAGGCAGCTAAGACAAAAGGAATCGAGATCAAGGTAGAGACCCAGGGGGCCACCGGGGTGGAGGACGAGATCACAAAGGAAGACATTGACAGAGCGGATGGGGCGATCATCGCAAGCGATGTCAAGATCAAGGGTATGGATCGCTTTGAGAGTGTTCCTACCATGAGTTTTAAAGTGAACGAACCGATTAAAGATGCAGAGGCAGTGATTGAAGAATTGATGGAGGCGTTGGGATAATGGCAGAGATTCAAAGGAAGAAGAAAAAAAGTACAGGCAGTGTTGTAAAAGATGCGATTATGACCGGTATTTCCTATATGATTCCGGTCATTGTAGGAGGCGGCGTCATCACGGCGATCGCAAAGATGATGGGCGGCTACAATATCGGAGCGGATGCGGCCAATATGGAGACGCTTGCCCAGGTCATCTATACCATCGGTAATAATCTGTTCGGATTTGCCGTGCCTTGTCTGGCGGCGTTTATCGCATATGCCATTGCGGACAAGCCGGGTATCGCTCCTGGTTATGCCATGGGCGTGCTGGCCGGAACCATGAAGACCGGTTTTGTGGGCGCTCTGGTGGGCGCGCTGCTGGTGGGCTGGCTTGTTCTTCAGATGAAGAAGATCAATGTGCCGAAGGCCTTGCAGGGAATCATGCCGATTATGTTTATTCCGGTTATCACCACGCTGGTGGCAGGACTGATCATGTGGTATATCATCGGCGTTCCGATTGCATGGCTGATGGGAATTGTGACGGGATGGCTGACTGCTTTAAACAGCGGTTCCAGATTCCTTCTGGGCGCAGTGATCGGCGCCATGATCGCCTTTGACAACGGCGGTCCGGTGAATAAAACGGCGGCTCTGTTCGTCAACGGACTGAATGCGGACGGCTTCTTCATTCCGACTTCCGCAAAAATGTGCGCAGGTATGACCTCTCCTCTGGGAATTGCCATCGCTACCTTCCTCGGTGGCAAGAAAAAATTCACGGACAATGAGAGAGAGCAGGCGAAGTCCCTGGTGGTCCTTTCCTGCTGCTATGTCCAGGAGGGCGTGATTCCCTTCCAGCTCAAAGATCCGGTCCGCCTGACCGCGTGTATCTGTATCGGCGGAGCGATCACCGGAGGACTGTGTATGGCCCTCGGCCTGGAGTCTCCGGCCGTTCACGGCGGCGTGTTCTCGGTGGCAATGACATCCAACCCGCTTCTGTTTGTGGGCCTGTGGGTACTGGGCGGCTGTATTACCGGAGTTCTGTATGCAATTATTAAGAAGCCGCTGCCGGAAGATTACGTGGAAGACGATATGGATAACCCGCTGATCGGCTGATGAGGCGGACGACAGGAGGAAGAATAACATGTATGTATCAATGAAGGAAATGCTTCTTCATGCACATGAAAATAATTATGCGGTCATGGCAATCAACTGCGTCAATATGGAGCAGGCCAAGGCTATCATCCAGGCGGCGTCGGAGGAGCACTCCGCGGTGATCATCAATATCTCTCCGAGACAGATGAAAGCCCATGGACACGGGGATATCCTTGCTCCGATGATCCGGAATATGGCGGAGAAAGTTCCTGTTCCGGTTGCCTTCAATCTGGACCACGGCGCGACCTACGAAGACATCACCAAGGCCATGGAATACGGCTTCTCCAGCGTCATGATCGATTCTTCGAGCTGTGAGTTCGAGGAGAATGTCAGAAGAACGCAGATGATTGCAAGCCTGGCCCACGGGAAAGGACTTTCCTGCGAGGCGGAGCTTGGACATGTAGGCCAGGCCAGTCAGGCGGACAACGATAAGATGGATCTGTATACCAATGTGGAGCAGGCGAAAGAATTCGTGGAGCGCACCGGCTGCGACTGTCTGGCTGTGGCCATCGGAACCGCTCACGGAAGTTATCCGGAAGGCTTTGTGCCCAAGCTTGACTTCCAACGCTTAAAGGAACTGAAAGAACGTCTTGCCATGCCGCTGGTGCTGCATGGCGGCAGCGGGGCAGGGGAAGAGAACATCCGGAAAGTCGTTGCGTGTGGGATTAACAAAATTAATGTATGTACAGACTTGTTCAAACATGCAAGAAAAGCGATGGCAGACGCTCTGGAGGAGAATCCGAATATTGACTATATGGATCTTTGCATGGCAGCTCAGAATGCCATGAAAGATTTTATAAAAGATTACATGAGGCTGATCGGTTCCAGCGGACGTTATATTTTTGAAAAATATGACGGACCGGAACTGGATTAGTCCCAGGAAGAGACGGGGCCTGTATCCATGCAGGCCCTCCCCATCACAGGAGAAAGAGATGACCGTTTGGTATGAAGTGATTCTGGGGATCGGCCTGGTGGCGGGAACCGTATGGCTGATCGGGACCATCTGCGACTGGCGTCGTTTCCGAAGAAGTATACAGACAGAGCTTTATTCCGGTTATTTGGAATACTCGTTGAGAAAAAGAAAGATTCGAAGTCTGTCAAAAAGTTATTATCTGAACTCCGAATTTGGAAAACATCGGATTGTCTATCAGTTGGCTCATAATAAACGTGAGAAGATTCCGCAGGCGTATGTGCTGCTTTTGCTGACCAGCGGTATATATATATTGAACGTAAAGAATCAGAGCGGGAAGATTCTGGCGAAGAAAAAAGGGGATTTTAAGCAGAATTTTGACGGACACGAGTATCTGTTTCAAAATCCTGTCACCGAGAGCCGGTACTTTGAAAAACGACTGAGAGAGAAAATGCCGGGGATGGATGTTCCGGTCCGTCTGCTGGTGGTATTTCCGGAGGACAGCGAGCTTTTCTGGGAAGGGGACGAAAGCAGAGAGGTTCCGGTGCTTCACAGAAGACAACTGATCGAATGGATCAAAAAAGAGGATGGAGCCAACCATGGGATTCTTGAGGAGCGACAGATTGACAGCTTATTTGAGATACTTGCAGAAGAGTCCATGGAGGCGGAAAAGATGGTGTGAATATGATTGAGGGATATAAGGTTTGGAATCCATATCTGACAAAAGAGATGTGCAGAAGGAGGATCGGAGACCGGGAGGTCTTCACGTTCCGGAATACCAGAAATAATTATTATGAGATTTTGGAGGATACGGCGGAGCGCTTTCGGGACAAAACCGCTTTCTGCGATAACTGGGGCCGCTGTTATACCTACAGGGAGTTTCTGGGTCTGGTGGATTCGATGGCGGAATATCTGGGAGAGCTTGGCGTGAAAAGAGGCAGTCATGTGGGACTTCTGCTTCACAACAGCGTGGAATTCTGTACCGTCTTCTATGCAGTGTGCAAGCTGGGGGCGGTGTCGGTTCCCTTTCCAAGCAAATACCGGGAGCCGGAGATCCGGGCGCTGATCGAAAAGGCGGATCTGAGCTTTTTATTCTGCGCGGAGCAGTTCCGGGAGTGGGTCCGGGGTTATGAAGAACAGGGTACAGTCATCCGGTATTCCATCGATGAGGAAAACGGCTTTGGATTTCGGCATCTCGCGCTAAGACCCGGCAGGCGCGGCGGCAGCAGGGGAGCGCTTACCGACGAGGTCATTATGATGTTTACCTCAGGGACGACTTCGGCCAGCAAAGGGGTGGTGCTGAAAAATTACAACATCATCCATGCGGCCATGATCTACCAGAGACTCTGCCAGATCACACCGGAAGACAAGACGATCATCCCGGTTCCGATCTACCATATCACCGGGCTGATTGCTCTGCTGGGATTGTTTGTGTATGCGGGAGGGACCGTCTATCTGTACCGCAGATATGACGCCCGGAGGATTCTTACCTGTATTGCAGAACATCAGATTACCTTTATGCACGGTTCGCCCACGGTCTTCGGACTCCTGCTGGACTACCGAACAGAATTTCCCGCCCTTCCTTCCGTACGCACTCTTCTGTGCGGCAGCAGTTATATGCCGGATGACAAGATGCGGCAGCTGCACAGCTGGATGCCGACGATGAGGCTGATGACCGTATATGGGATGACAGAGACGGCAAGTCCCGGAACCTTGTTCCCCTATGACGCGGCGACCAGCATTTATTCCGCTTCGGCGGGCAAACCGATCCCGGGCCTGGAGCTTAAGATTGTGGACGAGGACGGAAAGGAGCAGGGAGCCGACCAGGCCGGGACCGTACTTCTCAGAGGAACAAATATTCTGGAATATTATTATCACATGCAGACCGGCCTTCTGAGCCCGGACGGATGGCTGGACACGGGGGACGTGGGTTATGTGAACGAAGAAGGCTATGTGTTTTTCGTGGACCGGAAAAAAGATATGATCAACCGGGGCGGCGAAAAGATCTGGTGTAACGATGTGGAGAACGAACTGGTCTCCCTGGAGGGAATCAAAGACGCGGCAGTAGTAGGCGTCGCCAGCGAAAAATATGGAGAAGCGGCGGCGGCTGTTGTGGTACTGGAAGAAGGGGCGGCACTCACAGAAGAAGAGCTTCAAAAGCGTTTGCTTGCCAGAATGGCCCGTTATAAAGTGCCGGAACGGATTCTCTTTCTGGAAGAGATTCCCAAGACTCCGGGAATGAAGACCGATAAAAGATACATAAGAACATTGTTTGATACATAAAAAAAGCATCTGACCGACCGAAGCCCCGGAAGGATTTTCGGATGCGGAACTTTCATAGGAGAATGATTATGCTGAAAGCGAATTTTATTACAGCCGATGAAGCGGCTTTGAGAATTCCGGACGAAGCGACGCTCTGCACCATCGGCATGACGCTGGTGAGCGCCAGCGAATCCATCCTCAAGGCGATTGAGACCCGCTTTGAGACGACCGGACACCCGGCGGACATCACGCTGGTGCATTCCTGCGGACAGAGCGACCGAAAGGACGGGATTCAGCATCTGGCCCATGAAGGTCTGGTAAAACGGATCATCGGTTCCCACTGGGGACTGCAGCCCAGGTGGATGGAAATGATTGCGGACAGTCAGGTGGAGGCGTACTGTCTGCCCCAGGGGCAGATTGCCCAGCTGTACCGGAGCATGGCCTGCGGTCTTCCCGGCAAGATGTCAAAAGTGGGACTTGGAACTTTTATCGATCCCCGGATTGAGGGCGGCAAGATGAACGAACGCACAAAACCCCTTCCGGACCTTGTGGACATCATCCAATATGAAGGTGAGGAGTACATGTTCTACCGGCAGATTCCGCTTAACGTAGTTCTGATTCGCGGTACGGTCTGTGATGAGATGGGCAATCTGACCACCACGGAGGAAGCCATGAAGCTGGAGGTGCTTCCGGCGGTACTGGCGGCCAAGCGATATGGAGGAAGGGTGATCGCCCAGGTCAGACAGGTGGTGCAGACGGGCACCATCAACCCCAAGGACGTAACCGTTCCAGGGGTATTTATCGATGACATTGTAGTGTGTGAAAATCCGATGGAAGATCACAGACAGACTTCTTCCTGGTACTTCGATCCCTCTTATTGCGGGCAGATTCGTGTCCCCCAGGGAAATATTCCGCCCGCCCCCTTCAATGAACGAAAATTCATCGCAAGACGCGGAGCCCAGGAGCTCTACCGGGGAGCGGTCATCAATCTGGGAACCGGCATTCCCAATGATATGGTGGGAAAAGTATGCAATGAAGAAGGGGTATCGGACGATATCATGATCACAGTGGAATCCGGGATCTACGGAGGCGTACAGGCAGGAGGCATTGATTTTGGCATTGGCCAGAATCTCTGCGCCATGATCGGTCATCATGAACAGATGGATTATTACAACGGCGCGGGGGTGGACATCACCTATATGGGCCTTGGCGAGCTGGGAGAGGACGGGAGCGTCAATTCCACTAAGATGGGTTCCCGGTGTACCGGGGCGGGCGGTTTTATCGATATCACCCAGAATGCCAAGAAGATCGTGTTCCTGGGAACCTTTACGGCCAGCGGCGCAAAGTACGAGTTTAAAGATGGAAAGCTTACGATTCTCCAGGAAGGAAAGATCCGCAAGATGGTAAAAAAAGTGGCGCAGCTTTCCTTCAACGGTCCCATGGCCCGGAAGAAAAAGCAGGAAGTGCTGGTGGTTACAGAGCGGGCGGTATTTGAACTGTGCGAAGAGGGCGTAAGGCTGACGGAGATTGCTCCGGGAATTGACCTTCAGACCCAGGTGCTGGACAGGATGGACTTCCGTCCGCTGATCAGCGAAAACTTAAAAGAAATGGACGTGTCACTGTTCATTGCGGATGGTCCTTTTGGGCTGACGTTAAAAGAAAAATAAAGGAGTATAGAAGATGGAAAGTAATAAAGTTGCAGTCATCGGCGCGGGATTGATGGGAAGCGGAATCGCACAGGCGTGTGCGCAGGCAGGCTATGATGTGGTCAATATTGATACCTTTGAGTCCGCAGTGGAAAAGGCAAAGACCAATATCCGGAAACTTTTTGACAAAAAGGTTGCCAAAGGTTCCATGACAGAGGAGAAGAAAGCAGAGATTCTGGGCCGCCTTGCCTACAGCGGCAGTTTTGATGATGTAAAAGGCGCTTTTCTGGTGGTGGAGGCAGTGCCGGAGAAGATCGAGATTAAAAAAGATACTTTTAAAAAAGTGGATATGCTGGCAGACCCGGGTACGGTGATTGTCTCCAATACTTCCGGGCTTAGTATCTCCGAGATTGCTTCGGTGACAAACCGGTCCCAGAAGATCATGGGTGCGCATTTCTTTTATCCAGCTCCGGTGATGAAGCTTCTGGAGCTGGTACGGGGCCTCATGACTTCGGACGAAACCTATGAGATCGTGAAGGCATTTGCGGCGAAGCTGGGAAAGACGACCGTGGATGCTCCGGAATTCCCGGGATTTATGGTGAACCGGATTCTGGTTCCCATGCAGAACGAGGCAGCTTTTATGGTTATGGAAGGCAGCAAGCCGGAGGATGTGGACAATGCCATGAAGCTTGGCTGCAATCATCCCATGGGCCCCATTGAGCTGACGGATTTTGTGGGGATTGACACGATGCTTGCCACCATGACCGGGTTGTACAACGGATTTCACGACAGTAAGTACCGTCCCTGTCCTCTTTTGGAGACCATGGTAAAATCAGGCATGCTGGGTAAAAAGACTGGCCAGGGATTCTATAAATATGATGAAAAGGGCAATAAGATCGGATCGAATTTTTAAGGAAAGAGGCGAAGAGCGATGAGAGAAGCAGTCATTGTAAGCGGTGTGAGACTTCCGGTGGGAAGCTATGGAGGAAGTTTAAAGGACGTATCTGCCATTGATATGGGGGCTATGGTGGTAAAAGAGGCAGTCAGACGCGCGGGGATTGATCCGGTGCAGGTAGACGAGGTGATCATCGGCCAGGTAGGCGAGGTGGCGGAGAACGGTTTTGTGGCCAGGGCTATCAGTCTGAAAGCCGGAATGCCGAAGGAGACCACTGCCTATTCCGTAAACCGTCAGTGCGGTTCTTCCCTGCAGTCCATCGCGGACGCAGTCATGGAGATTCAGACGGGCCAGGCGGATGTGGTGGTAGCGGGAGGAGCGGAGAACATCTCCCAGCTTCCTTATTATGTAAAGGATGCGCGCTGGGGCGCCAGGATGGGGCACAAGACCTTTGAAGACGGGGTCATCGATATTCTGACCTGGCCTCTGGACGGCAACCACAACGGGGTCACCGCAGAAAACGTGGCGAAAAAATACCACGTATCCAGAGAAGAGCAGGATCAGTTCGCATTAGAGAGCCATCAAAGAGCCGTTGCGGCGATTCAGGCGGGAAAGTTTCAAGATGAGATTCTTCCGGTGGAATTAAAGGACCGCAAGGGGAATGTGACCGTCTTCGACACGGATGAAGGACCAAGAGAGGGCCAGACGCTGGAAAAGCTGGCGAAGCTTCGTCCCTGCTTTGTAAAAGGCGGAACCGTCACAGCCGGCAACTCTTCCAGCTTAAATGACAGCGCGGCGGCAGTCGTGGTCATGGCCAGAGAGAAGGCGGAGGAACTGGGAGTGGTTCCGAAGCTGAAAGTTGAGGGTTATGCGGTGGCAGGTTTTGACGCAGAGCTGATGGGCTACTCCCCGAAGCTTTCCAGCGAGAAGCTGGCCAAGAAGCTGAAGCTGAACCTGAAAGAGATTGATATGTTTGAGATTAACGAGGCCTTTGCAAGCCAGGCTTATGCGGTCAGAAGAGATCTGGAGCTTGACAAAGACAAGGTAAATATCTATGGAGGCGGGATCTCCATCGGACATCCCATCGGAGCTACCGGAGCCATCCTGACGGTCAAGGTTCTGTATGAACTGATGAGAACCGAAAAGAAAGACGCCATGATTAGTATGTGCATCGGCGGCGGACAGGGTATCTCCATGTACTTTACAAAATGCAGGAATTAGAGACCAGATACAAAACCCCTGTGGAAAACAGCAATACAGCCGTTTTCCACAGGGGTTTTTGGAAATTATCAAGGAATTGCTACCACTGGATCAGCCATTGCAAAACATCGTTCATGAACAGGTCCCGCGCGTCTTTGTCTTCCGGGAGGAGGTTCAGAAGTTTTTCCTCCGCCCGTTCTACGCCTTCTGGGTATTGTAATACATTATATTCTTCGGACATATGTTACCTCCCAGGAAGGCGATGGAATGATGGACGCTTTCGGTGAGACTTATGAAAATGAGGCTGCCGCACTGATTTTTGATTGGTGCAGCAGCTTTTTTGTGTCAGAGGTATCGCGCCAGAATCTGTCGGAATTCAAGTTGAAATACATTTCCGTCGTTGGTGGAGATTGTAAAGATGTTTCGTCGCTCATCGGTATCGATGTCATAGATGTTGAGTTCGTCATTGTCGTTGAGTAAGTCAAAAAGTCGGTCCTTGAAGTAGTTTAATTCCATCATTTCATTCTCCTTTGCCTAGTGTAGAGATGCCGACATCCGGCGTGCAGTCCCTCTGCTTTCATGCTACATGATCAGGCGTATTTTTGCAAGTGGAAAAATGTCTCCAAGAACGGTCCGCTCCATATTTTGACAATTTAATTTGTGCAAAATCACGAATAAAATGGAAAATACACGGGATATTCAGCACTATATTTGTAAAAAGTAGTAAAATTACAATTGATTTAAAAAAATACTTGAAATTATACTACATATAATATATAATAAAAAACGTAGTAAAACTACAGAACGCGTGAAGTAGAAAAAAGAATGAGAAGAAAAGGAGTACTTGGAAAATGATTCAGTTGAAAAGAAAATTTGAGGGAATCATTGTGGCGAATCTGACTCCCTATGGCGAGGATGGCAGACTGGACGAAGCCGCTTATCGTGCCCATATGGAATTTATGATCGAAAGAGGTATTCATGGCCTGTTTCCGATCGGCACTATGGGTGAGGGAATCAATATCCCCCTGGAAGAGAAGAAGCACATCGTGGACGTTCTGGCGGACCAGAACAAGGACCGGGTGGATCTGATCGTGCAGGGGACCTGTGCCAATACGGAGCAGAGTGTGGAATTTGCAAAGTATTGTTATGAAAAAGGAGTACATGCCATGGCGCTCATTACTCCCTGGTTCTATCCCTATGACGAGGAAAACCTGTATTTGAACTTCAAGGCCATCGCGGAAGCGGTGCCCGAGATGCCGATCTTCATCTACAACAATCCGGACCGGGCCAACAACAAGCTGACGGTGAAACTTTACAAGCGCCTTCTGAAGGATTTCGAGAACATCGTGGGAGTCAAGGACAGCAGCAAGGATATGGGATTGTTCCAGGATTATGTAAATGAAGCACCCGAAGAAGCCATCGCCATCAGCGGTTCGGACAGCCTGTTCTATCTCTCCCTGTGTGTCGGGGCGAAGGGCATCGTGACCGCCATCGCCAACTCCCATCCGGAGATCTTCGTGGCCCTGTGGGATGCGTTCCACGCGGGAGACATGAAGAAAGCATGCGAGATTCAGAACGAGATCAATAAGATGAGAAGCATTTTCAAGATCGGACCCTACGCTTCGGCTTACAAATATGCCATCGAGAAGAGAGGACTGACCTTCGGCGGCTTCCGGCTTCCGCTCCGGGATCTGAACGCGGCAGAAAAAGAAAAATTTGAAAAAACCTATACAGAAGCAGAATTTATCAGGAAATGGGAAAAGTAAACAAAAGAGAGAGAATAATAAGGGGGACCATATGAAGAATAAAAGATTTTTAGCAGTACTTACAGCAATGACACTGATGATGGGGCTGACCGCGTGCGGTGGCAGCAGGACAGACAGCAGTACGGCAGACAACAACAGTGCCGCGGACAGCACAGATGCAGCAGCTGAAGAGAGTCAGCCCCCTGTAGCTTCCGGCGAGAGCTTTGTGATTAAGGTAGGATATGGCACGAATCCGGGGCATCCCATTGATCTTGGTTCCATCGAGTTTGAGAAAATTGTGGAAGAAAAAGCGACGGAACTTGGATACAACGTGGATGTACAGTTATTCCCGTCTGCACAGCTTGGTTCTGAAAAGGAAATGATCGAGCAGCTTCAGATGGGAACACTGGATATGTGCCCAACGACAACTGGCCCGTTAGGCATGTTCCAGTCCG
This sequence comes from uncultured Lachnospiraceae bacterium, assembly GCA_910584945.1. Lineage (GTDB taxonomy): Bacteria > Bacillota > Clostridia > Lachnospirales > Lachnospiraceae > Hominiventricola. The sequence goes on from CAJUDY010000012.1 coordinate 36,766, forward strand.
AGTATCTGGTGTTTGATCTTCCATATTTGTTCCTGAATTATGACCAGGCAGACACGGTTTTGGACGGTGAAATTGGAACAGAGATGTTAAGCGCGCTGGAAGATCAGAATATTGTTGGTTTAGCATGGTGGGAAAATGGATTCCGTGAACTGACGAACAACAAAAGAGCAGTCACCAAGCCGGAAGATCTTAATGGTATTAAATTAAGAACCATGGAAAACGACGTTCACATTGACTTCTTCAGCGCTATGGGCGCTTCTCCAACTCCATTGGGGTTTGGTGAGATCTATACATCTCTTCAGTCTGGTGTTATTGACGGACAGGAGAACCCATTATCCATCATTGCGGTAAATAAGTTCTATGATGTACAGCCCTATACGACAATATCAGATCATGTGTACTCTCCGGTCCCCGTGCTTTACAGCAAATCTCTGTTTGAAAAACTTCCGGAAGATTTGCAGACTTTGGTGCGCGACACAGCGTTTGAAGTCAGGACCTATGAGCGACAAGCTGGAAGAGACGCAGAGCAGGAGTATATTGATGAAATTGCTCAAAAGTCCGAGATCTATAAATTGACGGATGAGGAGAAAGAGGCATTTAAAGCAATCGCCATGGAAACCTATAAAAAATTTGAGGACAAGATTGGTAAAGAACTGATTGAAAAGGTTACGAGTGCAGTGGACACAGTCAAATAAGGAGCGGCAATGACAAAGATTATATTAAAGACCGAACGGGTCTGCCTGATAGTGCTTGGGTTGACTATGAGTCTGGTTATGTTCGCAAATGCCTGCAGTCGGTACTTTCTGAGCAAAACCTTCTTGTGGGCAGAGGAAACAGTCAGAATTTGCTTTGTCTGGGCAATGTTCATTGCCATATCAGAATTATTCGCTTACGGAGGACACATCGGTTTTGATGTGTTCTCTGGTAAGAATCGATGGACGAAGAAAATTTCCAAGATTATAACGGATGCAGTTTTGGTTGTGCTGGGATTTAATCTGGTGTTTTTCGGAAGAGCGATTGTAAGTCAGGTAGGAATGGTTCCGCTGGCATCCACAAAGCTTCCGAACATGGTATTCCATATTCCGGGTATGATTGCGGGATGTGTGTGGATGGTGATTGGAGTTTTGGATTTGATCCGGGTTTTGACCAACAAAGAGGGAAAAGAGGAGGTGGAAAGATAACATGGGTATTCTGGTTCTATATTTGATTATTTTTGCAGTGTTTTTTGCAGTGGGTGTACCGATCGTTCTTTCACTTTCGGTGTCAGCGATTTTGCTGCTTGGGATCAGTCATGTGGACCTGTTGGTCTTCACCCAGCAATTTTTCAAGTCTCTGGACAGCTATTCCCTGACAGCTATCTTTTTCTTTGTGCTGACTGGAGAACTGATGAACTCTGGCGGTATGACTAAGCGGATTATCGCAGCTGTGTCAAAAGGGTTTGGAAATGTTCCGGGTGGTCTGGCAATCATCGCAGGAATCAGTGCAGCGATTTTTGCAGCAATTAACGGCTCTGCCATAGCGACAGCAGTGGCAATCGGAGCAATCATGATTCCTGCCATGAAAGAGCAGAACTACGATTCTTCTTTCAGTGGCGCAGTGGTTGCGGCAGGAGGCGTGGTAGGGCCGATCATTCCACCAAGTATTCCGGTGATTTTGTATGGTTCCATCACAGGGGCATCTATTCCCGGTCTATTTATGGGAGGCCTTACCCTTGGAGTTCTAATTACTCTGGGGCATGTAGCGGTAAGTTATGTGATTGGTAAAAAACGCGGTTATTATGTAAAAAAGGGGGAAAAGGTTGCTGGAGTGAATCCAGAGGATTCCAAAGGGGTAATATGGGCTTTGCTGTTGATTGTATTTATTATGGTAACAGTAAGCTTTGGCGTCTTTACAGCAACAGAGTCGGCGGCATTTTCGGTTGTATATTCCTTTGTAATCTCTAAATTTGTATACAAGGAACTGGATCTTTCCAGGCTGGGTGAAATCTTTCAGAAATCTATGACTCAGACGGGGTCTGTTATGGCGATTGTAGGAAGTGCGTCTGCAGTAGCATGGGTTCTTTCCTACAACCGGATTCCTCAGATGGTAGCGGATTTTCTGCTTACCTTTGCACAGACGAAACTGCAGTTTATGTTGATTGTATTTGTCCTTTTGATCATTGTAGGTATGATCATGGACTTAACACCGGCGAATTTGATTCTTGCGCCGATCTTTATCGCGCCTATTCAAGCTTATGGAATCGATCCAATTTATTTTGGAGTGATCTTTCTGGCCGTGTTGACGGCGGGACTGATTACACCGCCTGTGGGGACATTGATTTACACGTCTTGCAGTATGACCAAAACTACCTTCAGTCAGATGAATAAAGCGCTGGTTCCATATATTGCGGTTACTTATGCGGTTATTCTGCTGGCTGTGATGTTCCCGCAAATCATTACATTTCTGCCGGGGCTCTTGTAGGTATTTCAGAAAGGAGACATTTAAATGACATACAAAGTCCTGGTGACTTCAAAGTCATTTGCAAAATATAACCCGGAGATCGTGGAAGAACTCAGAGGCAAAGGCATCGAGATCGTCCGGGCAAAAAAGAGTAATATGTGCAGTCGGGAAATTGCGGAAGAGATCAAAGACTATGACGGCATCGTCTGCGGCATTGACCCCATCAACAAGGAGGTCATCAATGCGGGAGGCAAGCTGAAAGTGATACATATGAACGGGACCGGGGTTGACCATATCGACATCGACGAGGCGACCAGAAGAAAGATCTATGTGGGCAACTGCCCGGGAGCCAACGCGGTGGCGGTGGCGGAGCTGAACCTGGCGATCCTGCTTGCGGAGGCCCGGAAGATCATCAAGTATTCCAACCGGATCAGGGAAGGAAGATGGGAGCGGGAGGTCGGTGTGGAGCTGTCCGGAAAGACCATGGGTGTGCTGGGTCTTGGGGCCATCGGCAGAAAGTTCGTGGAGCTTCTGGAAGGCTTTCATATGAACATCCTGGCCTACGACATCAGGCCGGACCTTGCCTGGTGCAGGGAGAAAAAGGTCACTCTGGTGGAGGACGTCCAGGAAATCTTTGGACAGTGTGATTTTATCAGTCTGAATCTGCCGCTCTTTGACTCCACCAGACATATCATCAACGAAGACAGCTTAAAGAAGATGAAGAAAGATGTGATCATTGTCAACACCGCCAGAGGCGGCCTCATCAATACCCAGGACCTGGTTCAGGCTCTGAGGGACAAGACGATCCGCGGCGCGGCCCTGGACGCTTTTGAGAGCGAACCCCTGGACTCTGATTCGGAGCTTCGCAGGCTGGATGTGACCCTGACGCCGCATCTGGGGGCTTCCTCCATAGAGACCATGAAGAACGTAAGCCGCATCGTGGCCAGCCATCTGGAGGAAGTACTTTTAGATCATGATCCCAGAAATATGCTGAATGAAGGATAAAATTAAGAAAAAGGAGTAAAAAGAAGGATGACAAAGGAACAAATCATCACGAAAATAAAAGAGGAAGCCCTTGTGGCCGTGGTACGGGCCGAGAGCGCGGAGGAAGCAAAGAAGATCACAGAGGCCTGCATCGCGGGGGGCTGCGCGTCGGTGGAGATCACCTTCACGGTACCGGGGGCCCATGAGATCATCCGGGAGCTTTGCAATACCTATCAGCCGGAGGAGATCCTGATCGGTGCCGGGACCGTTCTGGACGCGGAGACCGCCAGGATTGCCATCTTAAACGGAGCCCAGTACATCGTAAGCTCCAGCTTTAACAGGGAGACCGCAAAGCTATGCAATCGCTACCGAATTCCTTATATGCCGGGCTGCATGAGTTTAAAAGAGATCACTGAGGCGCTGGAGTATGGGGTGGATATCATCAAAGTGTTTCCGGGCAACGTGCTGAAGACCGATTTTGTAAAAGCGGTGAAAGGCCCCATGCCCCAGGCGGAGATGATGCCCTCCGGCGGCGTGGAGGTGGATAACGTGGCGGACTGGATCAAGGCAGGCTGTGTGGCGGTGGGCGCGGGCGGAAGCCTGACCAAAGGCGCCAAAACCGGGAACTATCAGCTGATCACCGACACGGCGAAGCAGTTCTGTGAGAACATCCGCAAAGCAAGGGCGGAAATGAAATAAACATCTTTAAGAAAACAGGGGGAAATAATATGGGAACATACATTCTGGCTATTGATCTGGGAACGTCCAGCGTCCGGGCGATGCTGACCGACGAACAGGGAAATATTGTCTGCAGGGAGCAGAGCCCATACGACGTGATCATCGTCAGCAACTATATGCAGGAGCAGTCTCCGGAGGAGATCTATGAACATTTTGTCCGGACGGCGAGAGCCTGCGTGGAACACGCGGGGGTGGAAAAAGAGGCGGTCAAAGCCATCTCTTTCAGCAGTCAGATGTATAATATCTTTCCCATCGATGAAGAAGGCGCCCCTCTTTACAACATGATTCTCTGGTCGGATTCCAGAAGCGAGGAGCAGGCGGAGCGGCTGGCTATGATCTATGGAAAGAGTTATTTCTACGAGGCCACCGGATGTCCGCTGAACTCCATGTATCCTCTGGCCAAGGTCATGTGGCTTCGGGAGAATGAGCAGGAGATTACCGGGAGAACCTGGAAATATATCTCCATAAAGGAATACATCACGGCCAGGATGACCGGCGTCTACGCGATCGATTACTCCATGGCGTCGGCCACCGGCATGTTCAATATTCACACCATGCAATGGGATAACCGGGCCATGGGCGCGCTGGGGATCTCGGAAAACCTTTTGTCAGAGCCGGTCCCGGGCCTTCGGTGCTTTGATTTTGTCAATGATGCCCTGAGGGAGGAACTGGGACTGCCAAGGGGCGTGAAAGTCGTCCTTGCCGGGGGCGACGGTCCCATGGCTCAGATTGGAAGCGGCGCCTGTGAGGAAGGAAGCATCAATATAGATCTGGGGACTTCCGGAGCGGCAAGAGTCATCACCCGCGAGCCGGTGGTGGATGGCGGTCAGCGAATGTGGACCTACGCCGTGACCGAAGACTCCTGGGTGTACGGCGGAATCCTGAGCAATGCGGGAAACGGCTACAACTGGCTTATGCGCAACATCGCGGAGTTCGCTCATGCAAAGAGCCTTGACGAGATCTTTGACATCGTGAATAAAAAGGTGTCAAAGCTTCCGCCGGCCAAGGACAATCTGCTGTTTGTTCCCTATCTGATCCGCTGCAGGAGTCCCTACTGGGATGACAAAGTAAAGGCGACCATCTACGGACTGACTCATGAGCACACTTTTGTGGATATTGTAAAATCCTATCTGGAGAGCATTGGGTTCGATCTGTTTTCCCTGATGAATATCATTCATGAACAGGTGAAAGTACAGAACCGGATCATCTTAACCGGAGGGCTTGCCAAATCCGGCACCGTCTGTCAGCTTCTGGCGGACATTCTCGGAAAGGAGATTATAACCTTAAAGTCTTCAGAGGGGTCCCTGATGGGGGCAGCCATTTTCGGACACCGTGCCATCGGAACGATCGATCGGCTGAACTTTGGGAAAGACCTGAAAGTGCAGGAGCGCTATGCGTCCCATATGGATCTGCATATGGCATATCAGAAAAAATATGTAAGATACGTAAAACTTCGGAATGCGCTTCATGAGCTGGAGACGTAAGGGTATGCCGGCATCCGGGTTAGTCCTTGCTTTTTACAGTCCGCTATGTTAATCTTAAACAGAAAGAGATTGACTGGAGGAAGTCGCTTCATGATCGTAAATGCTGGAAATATAGTGCTCTTATTGATTCAGGAGACCTACGATACCCTGAGCAATTCGGAAAAACAAGTAGCGGATTTTGTGCTGGAGCATGCGGACGAGACGATCCAGCTGACGCTGGCCAGCCTGTCCAGGAAGGTCCGGGTATCAGAGCCTACGGTGATCCGATTTTGCAGAAAGTTGAATTTCGGGGGGTATCAGGATTTTAAGATTGCCCTGGCAAGGGGCAGTGCCTATACGGAAGAGACCTTAAAGATCATTCATGAAGAAGTAAAGCCTCTGGATTCGCTGGAAGAGATCTCGGAGAAGGTGATCCATTCTCATACGATCGCCATGCAGAGGACTTTTTCCATGATGAATTATCAGAAGCTCGGGCAGTTCCTCCAGCTGGTACAAAACGCAGAGCACCTGGACTTTTTCGGCCTTGGGGGCTCCGGGACCGTGGCCATCGATGTGGAGAACAAGTTCATACGGACAGGGATTAACACCCGCTGCTGCATCGACGCCCATATACAGCTGATGTGGACGGCGCTTCGCAGGGAGCGGGATGTGATTGTCATTTTCTCCAACTCCGGCGCCACGAAGCACTTTGCGGAGATCATGCGGCTTGCCCGCAAGAACAGCACGAAGCTGGTCTTAATCACGTCAGGAAAGAATACGGTTCTCACAAAGCTGGCGGACGTAACCCTCCAGATCCATGCGAAGGAGACTTCTTATAAGAAAGAACCCTCCAGCGCCCGGATCGCCATGCTGGCCGTTATGGATGTGATCGTCACAGCCATCGCTCTGGAGAAGCAGGATATATATATCCGCAATATTTATCAGACCAGGGAAGCTCTGGAAGCGGAAAAGTATTGACGCACGGTTTGTACCAGGATCGGAATGTACATTTAGGAGGTAAGTGCGGATGCTTTTTCTGGATGTGTCAGATTGGACCCTGCAAAATATTCTGATCCGGCTTCTGGCGGCTATGGTGCTGGGCGGTGTGATCGGCATTGACCGGGGAGCCAAGAGACGAGGAGGAGGCGCCAGAACCGATGCCTCGGTGTGTATGGGAGCTGCCATCGTCATGATGACCGGTCAGTACATCGAGATTCGTTATCCGGGGGCGGCGGATATGACCCGTATGGCGTCCCAGGTGGTAAGCGGCGTGGGCTTTCTGGGGGCAGGTTCCATCATGGTGTCCGGCCATCAGATCAAGGGACTGACCTCTGCGGCGGGGATCTGGATCTGCGCCTGCATCGGATTGGCGGTTGGGATCGGATTCCTGGACGGAGCAATTCTGACTACGGGGATTCTGCTGACTGGCCTTCATATTATGCCCATGGTGGAGGAGCGGCTGTATCAGTATTCCGGATATGTCAGTCTGTATGTGGAGGCGGATGAAGGAGGCGCTTCTGCGGAATTCCTGCATCGGCTGAAGATGGACGGCTGCAAGGTGGATCGGTTTGATGTGGACAAGTCCGGAGCCGGGATACAGTCCTTTACGATTCTGGCGACCATCCGCCTGCCGGGAGATCTGAAACGGGACGAATATATCGAGGAACTGTACCGGCTGCCGGGAATCCGTTCCATTGATATCATGTAGTGAGAACAAAGGGAATAAGACAGCACAAGAAGAGCCATTCGACAGGGCAAACCGTCGAGGGGCTCTTTTTTTCTGCATCACAGTTTGTCCGAGATCTCCGCCAGAGCTTTGATGATGGTCAGGTAACGGTCGTACTGGTAGGACCCCTGTTTTTTCACGGATGCGATGATATTGCCGATGACGGCGTCGCTTCCGGGAAGCTCATCCTGAAGCAGATAATCAGCGCTTAGATTGAGCACTTCGCAGATGGATACCAGAGTCTCCAGGGACATTTTCCGGCTTCCCCGCTCGATGTGTCCCAAAAAGGAAACGGACAGGGCACATCGTTCCGCCAGCTCTGACTGAGACAGGCCCGCCGCCTGCCGGGCGCTTCGGATTCGTCCGCCCATGGCAGTATAATCAATATTTTTCATTCGTATCACCCCTTTTTATATTAAGATAAAAAGTGCATTGCAAATATTGACTGATAGAATTATAATATGACTATTAGAAGCACAAAGGAAAAGGGCGGCAGGATGTGGATGTGGATCGGGGTTGTGATGTTTACAGTATATGTAATTGCCAGAAAAAAGAACTGGGGGATCAGTGAATGGCTGGAAATTATTCTCGCAGCCATCTTTCTGTTTTTATTCTTCCATATATAATAAAAAGTTGTGGTGGATTTTTGCGGGTTTAGTGATTATAATGGAGACAGAGCATCCAAGGAAAAAGGAGAAAGATATGTACGAATATGACAGCCGAGTACGGCTGACCGAGGTGGACCAGGACCAGTTAATGACGCTGACCGGGATTCTCAACGCCTTTCAGGACTGCAGTACCTTCCACTCCGAGGACCTGGGGGTGGGTCTTGGATATCTGGAAGAGAGGAGCCGGATGTGGGTGCTTCGCTCCTGGGATATCCGGATCTTCAGCCGTCCGAAGCTGGCGGAGCGTATCCGGGTGGGAACCTGGCCCTACGCTTTCGGAAAGGTGACCGGCCAGAGGAACTTTTGCCTTCTGGATGCCGGGGGGAATCTCGCTGCCTGCGCGGATTCGGACTGGGTCTATATGGACACGGTAAGAATGCGCCCGGTACGCATTGAGGAAGAGGTAGGCAGGATCTACGGGACAGAGCCGCAGCTTTTCCTGTTTCAGGAGGAAGAAGCCGGGGCGGCCATCCGGATTCCCGAAGATCTTGAGAAGGAAGTTCCTTTTGATATCCATGTCTGGCATCTGGACGTGAATCATCATGTGAACAATGGACAGTATGTCCAGCTGGCAGGAGCGTATCTGCCGAAGGATTTTACAGTCGGCCGGATGAAGGCGGAGTATAAGAAGCCCGCGGTGCTGGGGGACCGGATTTATCCAAGAGTCGGGAGAGAGGGAGACTGCTTTGTTGTACTTTTGGAGGACGCTTTCGGGAAGCCTTACGCAGTGATTGAATTTGGACAGGAGTAGAGCATATATGGAATTAGGAAAGATACAGGAACTAAAAGTGGTAAAGCAGGTGGATTTCGGCGTCTATCTGGGGGAGGAAGCTTCAGAGGAACGGGTACTTCTTCCGAAAAAACAGGTTCCGGAAAGCGTTCAGATGGGGGATGGAGTGGAAGTATTCCTCTATCGGGATTCGGAAGACCGTCTGATTGCCACCACGGCGAAGCCAAAGCTGACCTTGGGCGGGACGGCAAAGCTGAACGTCAAAGAAGTGGCCAGGATCGGAGCTTTTCTGGATTGGGGGCTGGAAAAAGATCTGCTGCTTCCCTTCCGGCAGCAGACCAGGCGGGTCCGCGCAGGGGAGGAATGTCTGGTGGGGCTGTACACGGACAAGAGTGACCGGCTCTGCGCCACCATGAACGTATATGATTATTTGAAGAAGGACAGCCCCTATCAGAAAGATGATCAGGTGTCCGGAACCGTGTATCAGATCAGTCAGAATTTTGGGGCTTTTGTGGCGGTGGACGACTGTTATTCCGGTCTGATTCCGGTCCGGGAGTTTTTTGGACAGGTGAGGGTGGGAGAACAGATTACCGCCAGAGTCACAGCAGTGAAGCCGGACGGCAAACTGGACTTGAGCGTTCGGGAGAAGGGGTATCTTCAGATGAACACGGACGCGGAGACGGTGATGAAAGTGATCGAAGAATTCGACGGCGTACTGCCTTTCAACGACAAGGCGTCGCCGGAAGTGATCAAAAGGGAGCTTGCCCTGAGCAAAAACGCCTTCAAGCGGGCAGTGGGTCATCTTCTGAAAGAAGGCCGCATTGAAATCACGGAAAAAAGCATCCGAAAAATACTTTGATAATCAAATAAAAAAACACTTGCATTTTTTAAAAGAGTTGCGTATAATGGGTGGCGTAAAGCAAGGAAAGGAGTTTAAGAACATGAAAGTACAGAACATTAAAGACGTAAACAAATTTTTTGAAGTAGTAGACAACTGTGCAGGGAAAGTAGAATTGGTAACCGGCGAAGGAGACAGACTGAATCTGAAGTCAAAGCTTTGTCAGTATGTGTCTCTTGCAAACATCTTCTCCAACGGCGAGATTCCGGAGCTGGAGATCATTGCTTACGAGAAAGAGGATATCGACAAGCTGTTGAACTTCATGATTAACGGCTAGAACATCATACAGATCAGAACCGGGCACTCCTTTCGAAGGGGTGCTCTTTTTCGATTACTGTCCTTTTCTCGGTTGTTGACCGGACCGGAATCGGTTATAATAGAAGGCGGCGATTACTCCGAGCGACGAGAAAACAGGGGGGAATACTTATGAGCTTTGTACATCTGCATGTGCACACAGAATACAGCCTGCTGGACGGTTCCAACAAGATCAAAGAATATGTATCCAGAGTAAAAGAGCTTGGGATGGACAGCGCTGCCATCACGGACCACGGCGTTATGTACGGCGTGATTGATTTTTATAAAGAGGCGAAAGCCCAGGGAATCCGGCCGATCCTGGGCTGCGAAGTCTATGTGGCGCCGGGATCTCGTTTTGATAAAGAAACTTCCGGAGGAGAGGACCGGTATTATCATCTGGTCCTGCTGGCGGAGAACAATGAAGGCTACCAGAATCTGATGAAAATTGTGTCCGTGGGCTTTACGGAAGGGTTCTACTACCGCCCCAGAGTGGACAAGGAGATCTTGAGAAAGCATCATGAGGGGATCATCGCTCTTAGCGCCTGCCTGGCGGGGGAAGTTCAGCGGGAGATTATGAAAGGGCAGTACGACAGCGCCTGCAGGGCAGCGAAGGAGTACGAGGAAATCTTCGGAAAGGGGAATTTTTTTCTAGAGCTGCAGGATCACGGGATTCCGGAGCAGAAGCAGGTCAACCAGGCGCTGCTTCGCATGAGCCGGGAGCTTAACCTGGAGCTGGTGGCGACCAACGACGTCCACTATACTTACAAGGAGGATGTAAAACCCCATGATATCCTGCTCTGTCTGCAGACCGGCAAGCGGCTGGCGGATGAGGATCGGATGCGCTACGAAGGAGGACAGTATTATGTAAAGTCCCCGGAAGAGATGGCCAGGCTTTTCCCTTATGCGCCAAAAGCGTTGGAGAATACTCAGAAGATTGCCGACCGGTGCCGGGTGGAGATCGAGTTCGGCGTGACGAAGCTGCCCAGATTTGATGTGCCGGAAGGGTATACCTCCTGGGAATATCTGAATGAACTGTGCAGCCAGGGCCTGAAGGAGCGTTACCCTGAGGACGACGGGACCCTCAGAGAACAGCTGACCTATGAACTTTCGATCATACAGAAGATGGGGTATGTGGACTACTTCCTGATTGTGTGGGACTTTATCCGGTATGCCAGAGACCACGGCATCGCGGTGGGACCGGGCAGAGGATCGGCGGCGGGAAGTCTGGTGTCCTATACCCTTGGTATCACCAACATCGACCCGGCCAGATATCAGCTTCTCTTTGAACGTTTTTTGAATCCGGAGCGGGTGTCCATGCCGGATATTGATATCGACTTCTGCTTCGAGCGCAGGCAGGAGGTGATCGACTATGTGGTCCGCAAGTACGGCAAGGATCGGGTGGTGCAGATCGTCACCTTCGGTACCCTGGCGGCCAGAGGCGTGCTAAGAGATGTGGGCCGGGTCATGGATCTTCCCTATGCTTTTGTGGATTCCATCGCCAAGATGGTGCCCCAGGAGCTGAACATCACGCTGGACAAGGCTCTTACCATGAATCCGGAATTCCGGACCCTCTATGAGACCAACGAGCAGGTTAAAGAGCTGGTGGACATGTCCAGAAGGCTGGAAGGTCTTCCAAGGCATACTTCCATGCATGCGGCCGGAGTCGTGATCAGCCAGAAGGATGTGGTGGAGTACGTGCCCCTCTCCCGGGCGCAGGACGGCTCCCTTACCACCCAGTTTACCATGACGACGCTGGAAGAGCTTGGGCTATTGAAGATGGACTTTCTGGGACTCCGGACCCTGACGGTGATTCAGAACGCCGTGAAGCTTGTGGAAAAGGGCAGGCAGGTGAAGCTCGATATGGACCACGTGGACTACGACGACGCGGCGGTGCTGGAGTCTCTGGGAACCGGGAAGACCGACGGCGTGTTCCAGCTGGAGAGCGCGGGTATGAAGAGCTTCATCAAAGAGTTGAAACCCAAAAGTCTGGAGGACGTGATCGCCGGGATCTCCCTGTACCGTCCGGGGCCCATGGACTTCATCCCCCAGTACATCCGGGGGAAAAACCATCCGGAGACCATTACCTATGACTGTCCGGAGCTGGAATCCATCTTAGAGCCTACCTATGGCTGTATCGTCTACCAGGAGCAGGTCATGCAGATCGTTCAGAAGCTGGCGGGCTACACCCTCGGAAGAAGCGATCTGCTGCGCCGGGCCATGTCCAAGAAAAAGGCGGCGGTCATGCAGAAGGAGCGGCAGAACTTCGTCTACGGCAATGAGGCGGAACAGGTGCCGGGCTGTATCCGGCGGGGCATCCCGGAGACCATCGCCAATAAGATCTACGATGAGATGATCGACTTTGCCAAGTACGCGTTTAACAAGTCCCACGCTGCGGCCTACGCTGTGGTGGCCTATCAGACTGCCTGGCTGAAATACTATTATCCGGTAGAATTCATGGCGGCTCTTATGACGTCGGTCATCGACAATGCCTCCAAGGTGTCCGAGTACATCGTTACCTGCCGCCAGATGGGGATCGGAATCCTGGCGCCGGACGTCAACGAGAGCGAAGCGGTGTTCTCCGTGTCCGGGGGCTCCATCCGTTATGGCTTAAACGCCATCAAGAGCGTAGGAAAACCGGTGCTGGAAGGGCTCTTAAAGGAGCGGGAGAAGAACGGTCCCTTTGTCAGCCTCAGCGATTTCATTGAGCGTGTCTCCGGAAAAGAGATCAATAAGAGGACTGTCGAGAGCTTCATCAAATCCGGAGCGTTTGACAGCTTTCCGGAGAACCGCCGACAGATGATGATGATCTATGGACCGATTATGGACCAGACCGCTCAGAAACGCAAGACCGAGCTTGCCGGACAGATGAGCCTGTTTGACTTTGCGGCCGAGGAGGATAAGGCGGCCTTCCGGATCAAAGTGCCCAAGGTGTCCGAATATCCGAAGGAGGACATCCTGGCCTTTGAGAAAGAGGTGCTGGGTTTTTACATCAGCGGTCATCCTCTGGAGGCCTATGAGCAGCAGTGGAGAAGAGGGATCACCCATGTGTCTACGGATTTCTATGCGCCGGAGGAAGGAGAAGCGTCCAAGATCCGGGACGGGGGGCGGGCGGTGATCGGCGGCATGATTACCGCTAAGACGGTCAAGCCCACGAAGACCAATAAGATGATGGCCTTTATCACCGTGGAGGATCTGGTGGGGACGGTGGAAGTGCTCATATTCCCGAGGGATTACGAGAAAAACAGCAGTCTTTTGAACATTGACAGCAAAGTATTCGTAAGCGGGCGTATCTCTGCGGAGGAGGAGAAAGCCAGCAAGATGATTCTGGAGCGGATTACCCCCTTCGAGACGCCGAAGAGACAGCTCTGGATTCAGTTTTCCGATATGGAATCGTATGAGAGCCGGGAGAAGGAACTGTACCAGGCGCTGATGGACAGCGAGGGGGAGGACCAGGTGATTGTCTATGTGAAAAAGGAGAAAAAGAAAAAAACGCTGCCCTCAAGCCGCAATGTTCAGGCGAATCAGGAGCTTTTGGAACATTTGTATGAGCGATTCGGAGAAGAAAATGTAAAAGCGGTAGAGAAGTATTGAAAATATGGACAAAATGAATTAGAATTATAAAAAACACCATACCAAACACTTATCTGGAGGAAGGACCATGGCAAAAGAAGTGAACACAATCGGGGTTTTGACAAGCGGCGGCGATGCGCCGGGTATGAACGCGGCGATCCGTGCAGTCGTGAGGAAAGCGTGTGCAAACGGAAAGAAAGTAAAAGGAATCCGCAGAGGCTATCAGGGGCTTCTGGAGGAGGATATCGTGGATATGGGCCGGGAGTCGGTCAGCGACATTCTGGACCAGGGCGGCACCATCCTTTTCACGGCCCGCTGCTCGGAGTTCCGCACGGAGGAAGGCCAGAAAAAGGGTGCGGAGATCTGTAAAAAGTGCGGCATCGACGGTCTGGTGGTCATCGGCGGAGACGGTTCCTTTGCGGGAGCCCAGAAGCTGGCGTCTTTTGGCGTCAACACGGTGGGAGTCCCAGGCACCATCGACCTGGACATTGCCTGTACGGATTACAGCATCGGCTTTGACACTGCGGTGAACACGGCGATGGACGCCATTGACAAGGTGCGCGATACCTCCACTTCCCATGAGCGCTGCAGCATCATCGAGGTGATGGGAAGAGACGCGGGGTATATCGCTCTGTGGAGCGGAATCGCGAACGGCGCGGAAGATATTCTGATTCCGGAAGTCTATGATTATGACGAGCAGAAGATCATCAACGATATCATCCGGAACCGGAAGCTTGGCAAAAAGCATTATATTATCATCAATGCGGAGGGCATCGGCCACTCTACCTCCATGGCAAGACGAATTGAAGCGGCGACGGGTATGGAGACCAGAGCGACGATCCTGGGCTACATGCAGCGCGGCGGCAATCCTACCTGCCGGGACCGGGTGTATGCAACCATGATGGGAAGTCTGGCGGTGGACCTGCTCTGCGAAGGGAAGTCCAACCGGGTGGTGGGTTACAAGGATGGAGAGTTCAAAGATTTTGACATCGACGAGGCCCTTGCCATGAAGAAGACCGTCTCGCCTTATATGATGCATGTAGCCATGGATATGTCGAAGTGATGATCGCCAGTACTTCAAATCCGCAGGTCAGGAATCTTCTGCAGCTCCAGAAAAAAGCCCGGGTGCGGAACGGGCAGGATGTATTTCTGGCCGAAGGTCTTAAGATGTTCCTGGAAGCTCCCAAGGCGCGGATACATAAGGTCTACCTGTCCAAAAGCCTGTATGAGGAAAAGGGAGCGGGTTTCCTTCGGGATCTTCCGGCGGAAATAATGGAGGACCGGGTTTTCGCGGCGGTCAGCGACACGAAGACCCCCCAGGGAATCCTCTGTGTCCTCCGGCAGTTCCACTACCGGCTGGAAGATCTGCTCACCAAAAAGCATCCGCTTTTGCTGCTTCTGGAAGACCTGCAGGACCCCGGGAATATGGGGACCATCTTTCGGACAGCAGAGGGCGCCGGCGTGGACGGCGTCCTTTTAAGCAAAAACTGTGTAGACCTTTACAATCCCAAGACCATCCGCTCCACCATGGGTTCTATTTACCGGATGCCTTTTGTCTGCGTGGAGCGTCTGGAGGATACCCTGCCTTTTCTGAAAGAACGGGGCATCCGCACGTATGCAGCCCATCTGCAGGGAAAAAACTGCTACGATGAAGAAGATTACCGAAGAGGGAGCGCATTCCTGATCGGCAATGAAGGGAACGGTTTGAGCCGGGAACTCAGTGATCAGGCAGACGCCCTGATCCGTATTCCCATGCACGGACAGCTGGAATCCCTCAACGCGGCGGTTGCCGCATCCATCCTGATGTACGAAGCCTGCCGGCAGCGCCGGTAGGCTTTTTAAAAGTAACAGTTCAGCCATCCTCTGCAAAATGGGCGAATCATGCTCGCATGAATGAGCACATCTTGCAGAGGATGAGCGGAGCGCCTGATTATGAGCAAAGTTAGCTGCGTCAGCAGCGGGAAAGCGACGGAGTCGCCTTTGCGAATGGCGCGGGTTGAACGGTTACTTTTAAGATGCAAGTTTGATGCAATTTTGTAATAGAGCGTTGACAAATAACGTAACATCTGATAAAATCTCCGTAATATATGTAATAATTTTGTAACATGTAGGAGGGAATACAGATGTGGAAAAAAGGAACGGCGGCGATTTTTCTTGCAGCCATGTGGCTTGGCCTGACCGGATTTGCAAGTCTGGGAACCGAGGGAGACGATACGCTGAACGCCTTGATGGCGCAGCTGACATCAGAAGATGTAGAGGAGATTCTTACGGAAGATAAATGGGACGGTAAAGTCATGGCAAAGGTGGACGAGTCGGTCAGCATCCGGTCGGACGCCAGCACGGACGCTACAGTCATCGGCAAGCTGTTTAAAGGCGACGCAGGAGAGATCGTGGATCAGGCGGACGGATGGACTATGGTGCAGTCCGGGGATGTGACCGGATGGGTCAGCGATGATTATCTGGCTTTTGGACAGGAGGCGGAAGAGCGGGCCAAAGAAGACGTGGCCAAGGTTGCTACGGTAACTACCCAGACTCTGAAGGTCAGAGATGCGGCCAGCACGGAGGCGCCGGTCATCGACCTGATCGGCAGGGGAGAGACCATTGAGGTCGGCGAGGAAGAAGACGGCTGGCTGGAGATTATTTATTCAGACGGCGATGTGAATTATGTCTCGTCAGAGTATGTGGAAGTGGACTACAAATACGGTGAGGCAAAGACTATAGAGGAGATCAAGGCAGAGGAGGCGGCGAGAAAGGCTGCGGAGGAGAAAGAGAAGAGAACCTCCAACTTAGGAGCAATCGCGGCGTCCGGAGATGAGATGCTTCTGTTGGCCTCCCTGATTCAGGCAGAGGCGGGCGGCGAGCCCTACGAAGGTCAGCTGGCAGTGGGGGCGGTCGTGATGAACCGCGTCAGAAGCGGGGCTTATCCGGGCACCATCGCGGACGTCATCTCGGCGCCTGGACAGTTCGGTCCCGCGGCCACCGGAAGAGTGGCGGCGATCATGGCAGCCGGTCCCAGGGCAAGCTGCGTACAGGCAGCACAGGCAGCGTTAAACGGGGAGACCACCGTGGGTAGCCTGACGCATTTCCGCAGAGCGGGCGGTATTGACGGACTTATCATCGGAAATCACGTGTTTTATTGAGATGGAAAAACTGTTACCAGTCACAAAAATAACTGGTAACAGTTTTTTTGCGTATCCTCTGGTAAATTGCAGAAAAGTGGTGTATAATAAGCACAACTATAGAAGGAATGGAGGTACCGTATCATGATGTCAATGGACCCGGCAATCCTCTGGCTTGGGCTTGTGATCATTCTTTTGATCATTGAGATCGCAACCATGGGACTTACGACGATCTGGTTCGCAGGCGGCGCCATGGTCGCATTTTTCTCCACCTTTTTTGGTGCAAGTGCGGCAACACAGAGAACGATCTTCCTTGTGTTGTCCCTGGCGCTTCTTGTGATCACGCGTCCTGTGGCGATCCGATATATGCGGGGCGGTCATGTGAAGACCAACGCGGACAGTCTGATCGGGCGGTTGGCAGTGGTGACCGTTGAGATCAATAATCTCGGCCAGAGCGGGGAAGTGATCCTGTCTGACGTCAGCTGGACGGCAAGAAGCAAAGAAGATGGCAGGGTGATACCAGTGGGGAGTAAAGTGAGAATCTGTGCCATAGAAGGCGTGAAGCTGATTGTGGAAGAGATAAAGGAGGAAGAAACATGCCTGTATTAGTAGCTGTATTGATATTAGTTCTTTTGATTATCTTAGCGTCCTGCGTCAAGATTGTGCCGCAGGCGACGGCTCTGGTGATGGAGCGCCTGGGCGCGTACAATGGGACCTGGGGCGTCGGTATTCACTTTAAGGCGCCGTTCATCGACCGGATGGCCAAGAGAGTGACCCTAAAGGAGCAGGTGGTGGACTTCGCTCCTCAGCCTGTCATCACCAAAGACAATGTAACCATGCGGATCGACACGGTGGTCTTTTTTCAGATTACGGACCCGAAGCTGTTTGCATACGGCGTGGATAATCCCATCATGGCCATTGAAAATCTGACCGCCACGACTCTTCGGAATATCATCGGAGATCTGGAACTGGATCAGACGCTGACCTCCCGGGAGACCATCAACACGAAGATGCGGGCGTCCCTGGATGTGGCGACAGACCCCTGGGGTATCAAGGTCAACCGTGTGGAGCTTAAGAACATCATACCGCCGGCGGCGATTCAGGACGCCATGGAGAAGCAGATGAAGGCGGAGCGGGAGCGCCGGGAGGCGATCTTAAAGGCGGAAGGTGAGAAGAAGTCTACGATCCTGGTGGCGGAAGGCCAGAAGGAATCTGCGATCCTGGATGCGGAGGCAGAGAAGCAGGCCGCGATCCTGAGGGCGGAAGCAGAAAAGGAAAAGATGATTAAAGAGGCGGAAGGCCAGGCGGAGGCGATCCTTAAGGTGCAGAAAGCCAACGCGGACGGTCTGCGTTTCCTGAAAGAAGTGGGTGTGGACGATGCCGTGATTCAGCTTAAGAGTCTGGAAGCATTCATGAAGGCGGCGGACGGTCAGGCGACCAAGATTATCATCCCCTCGGAGATTCAGAAGCTTGCGGGGCTGGTGACTTCGGCGGTGGAAGTAGCAAAAGAATAAGGAAAGTCAGGGCTGACAGGAAAAGTCAGCCCCTTTTTCAATATGACGGAGGAAGTGTTTATATGGACTTAAAAGGAAGAGATTTTTTAAAACTGCTGGATTTTACTCCGGAGGAGATCGGATATCTTTTGGATCTGGCGGCGGAACTGAAAGAGAAGAAGAAAAACGGGATTCCCATGGATACCCTGCGGGGCAGGAATGTGGCGCTGATTTTTGAGAAGACCAGTACCAGGACCCGCTGTTCTTTTGAGGTGGCGGCCCATGACCTGGGGATGGGGACCACCTATCTGGAGCCAACAGGGTCCCAGATCGGGAAAAAAGAAAGCATCGCGGACACTGCCCGGGTTTTGGCGGGCATGTATGAAGGGATCGAGTACCGGGGCTTTGGACAGGAGATCGTGGAGGACCTGGCAAAGTACTCAAAAGTTCCTGTGTGGAACGGTCTGACCAATGAATTTCATCCGACCCAGATCCTGGCGGATCTTCTGACGATCCGGGAGCACTTCGGGACCTTGAAGGTAAAGGTCGTCTATATGGGCGACGCCCGCTACAATATGGGCAATTCCTGGATGGTGGGATGCGCGAAGATGGGGATGGACTTTACCGCCTGCGCGCCGAAAAAATACTGGCCCTCGGAAGAACTGGTAAGACAGTGCCAGGAGATCGCCGGGAAGACCGGAGCAAAGATCACTCTGGAAGAAGACGTGACGAAGGGTACCAAAGACGCGGATGTGATTTACACAGACGTATGGGTGTCCATGGGTGAGCCGGATGAGGTGTGGGCAGAACGCATCAGGGATCTCCTTCCCTACCAGGTCAACCGGGCAGTAATGGACAATGCCGGTTCCAGAGCGGTCTTTATGCACTGTCTGCCTGCGTTCCATGACCGGAATACGACCATCGGCAAAGAGATCAGTGAGAAATACGGCCTTGACGCCATGGAGGTGACAGACGAGGTGTTTGAGTCCGATCAGTCGGTGGTGTTCCAGGAGGCGGAGAATCGGATGCATACCATCAAGGCGGTGATGGCTGCCACTCTGGGGGCATAGAGAAGGCAGGATCATGAGGTGGATTGCGAAAAACTATCAGGTGATCTCCATATGGTTGAGCCTGCTTATTGTAAGCATGGGTTTTATCATTGGGTCTGACCGGGCCCTTATGGGAGTCGGCGTGCCCCTTACTTTTTTCGCTGGAGCGCTTTTGTACCTGTCGGGCAGTATCCGGGAGTGGAGACAGAACCGGATGCCTATGGTGCTGTTTGAACTTCTTCTTTTCCTCTGTATGTTGGCGGGGATGGTCCTGTCGCTTCTTCGGCTGGGAGGATTTCTGTGAAAGTTGAATTATTGAAGATCTTAAGAACGTCCGGGGAATATGTCTCTGGTCAGTATCTGTGCGGGCATTTTGGAGTGTCCCGGACGGCCATCTGGAAAGTGATCCGTCAGCTGAAGGAGGAGGGGTATGAGATCGAGGCGGTGAAGAATAAGGGCTATCGGATCTTGGTAACTCCGGATCTGATGACGGCGGAAGAGTTAGGAAGCCGGCTCTCCACAAAGTGGATGGGACGAAACTGTGTTTACCGGGAAAGTGTGGATTCCACCAACAACTGTGCCAGACGGCTGGCCGAGGAGGGGGAGGAAGAAGGCACCCTGGTGGTGGCGGAAGAACAGACGGGAGGGAAAGGCAGAAGGGGAAGGAGTTGGACCGCGTCGAAGGGAAGGAATATCATGATGACGCTGCTTCTTCGTCCGAAGATCCGGCCGGAACATGCATCCAGGCTGACTCTTCTGATGGCCATGGCCGTGGCGGAGGGCATCCGTAAGACGACCGGACTTTCTGCCGGGATCAAGTGGCCCAACGATGTGGTGGTCGATGGAAAAAAGGTGTGCGGGATTTTAACGGAGTTGAGCACGGAAGTGGATTATGTCAACTATGTCGTCATCGGCGTGGGCATTAATGTGAACCAGGAACATTTCCCCGACGAAATTTCAGAGGTGGCGGGTTCCCTCTGCCAGAAGACAGGGGAGAAGATCAAAAGAGCAAAGCTGGCGGCAGCGGTGCTGGAAGAACTGGAGAGGCTGTATGAGATCTTTCTTAAGACCGAAGATCTCTCGGCCTTGTATGAAAGCTACAATCTGCGCTGTGTCAATATCGGTCATGAGATCCGGGTACTGGAACCGGGGAAAGAATATACAGGAACCACCGACGGGATCAATGCCAGAGGAGAGCTGGTGGTGCGGAAGGCGGACGGGACTTTGACAGAAGTCTACGCCGGAGAAGTGTCTGTCAGGGGATTGTATGGATACGTATAGGAGTGAAAAGATGAATCAGGAACGCATGGTGCTCTGCGGAGCCAGCGCCTACGAACAGAAATATTATCTGAATGAAGCCTTTGGACGTCTTCCATCCCGGATTCAGGACGAGCTGAAGATTATGTGCGTTCTCTTCACGGAGGATGTGGGCGGCGTCCTGACGCTGGTATTTGACGAAGAAGGAAGGCTGCTTCTGGAAGTAACAACAGAGGAAGGAGACTTTTTATTTGACGAAATCGGAAGCGAGTTGAAGATCCGGCAGATCCAGAGAGAGAAGGCGGAGCTTCTGCAGGCCCTGGAGATGTATTACCGCGTGATTTTGAAAGGTGAGGTGTCCTTGTATGATACAAAAGCTGAAGATCGGTGATGTGACGCTTGACAATCCTCTGATACTCGCTCCCATGGCAGGCGTAACCGACCTGCCATTTCGTCTGTTGTGTAAAGAACAGGGCGCCGGACTACTCTGTATGGAGATGATCAGCGCCAAGGCAATCTACTACCGGAATCGGAATACGGAAGCGCTCTTGTCCATCAATGAAAGAGAGGCTCCGGTGTCTTTGCAGCTCTTTGGCTCTGATCCGGAGATCATCAGCGAGATGGCCAAAAGGATTGAGGAGCGGCCATTCTCCATCCTGGATATCAATATGGGCTGTCCGGTGCCCAAGGTCGTCGGGAACGGGGAAGGCTCTGCCCTGATGAAAAATCCCGCGCTGGTGGAAGCGATCGTATCGAAGACGGTGCGGGCGATCCAAAAGCCGGTGACGGTGAAGATCCGCAAAGGGTTTGATCAGACCCACGTCAACGCGGTGGAAATCGCGAAGATTGCGGAGGGCTGCGGCGCGGCGGCGGTGGCGGTCCACGGGAGAACCAGGGAACAGTACTATCAGGGAAAGGCGGACTGGGACATCATACGTCAGGTCAAAGAGGCCGTGAAGATTCCGGTCATTGGAAACGGCGATGTGGTATCGGCGGAAACAGCCCTGGCCATGCAGAGAGAGACGGGCTGCGACGGCGTCATGATCGGAAGAGGCGCCCAGGGCAATCCTTGGATCTTCGGACAGATTCTGCATTATTTGGAGACAGGAGAGAAAAAGGACCGCCCCTCATCACAGGAGGTCAAAGAGATGATCCTCCGCCATGCCGGACTTTTGGCGGAACATAAGGGGACTTATACAGGGGTTCGGGAGATGCGCAAGCATGTGGCCTGGTATACCGCCGGGTTTCCCCACTCCGCAAAGCTTCGGGCAAAAGTGAACGAAGTGGAGAGCCTGGAACAATTGGAGGATTTAATTCAGGAACTCTGACATATACTGAAACAAGAAAACGGAATCCGGAGACGCCGGGGTGGGATTTTTCCAGAAGCTTTTGCATTTATTCCGAAGAAAAGAAGAAGCACCAGAGACAAAGGAGAGCGAAGAACGAAGGAGTTTCTTCCTATATATTGTGGAGACGCCGAAGATCCTGACCTATCTTCGCAGGGAGAGAGGGATCTCCAGGCAGAAGCTGGAGCTTGCTCTGATCGACGACGGGGAGCGGCCGGCTTATCAGATCGCGCAGATCGCGGAACTGCTGATGAAGGACCTGAATGTGTTCTATCTGGTGACCGAGCGGCCGGAGGCCTTCCAGGAGTTGTCGGAGGAGGCCATGGAGGAGTATGGGCTTCTGCTGGTACTGCTTTCCGAGGAGAGCGGGCAGGCGCCGGGGAACCTGACTCTGGACGTTCGCGAGTGGGAAAAGCAGCTTGACATTATATCGGCAGTAAGTTATAATACTTTGACTATATAAGGCTTTAGAAATACAGGATATTTTATTAAGAATTGGAAGGTGTAGAGGATGGCAGAAAAAAAGAATATTCTGACTTATGAAGGGTTGAAGAAACTGGAGGATGAACTTCAGGATCTGAAAGTGGTTCAGAGAAGGGAGATCGCTCAGAAGATCAAAGAGGCAAGAGAGCAGGGAGACCTGTCGGAGAACGCGGAGTACGACGCGGCGAAAGATGAGCAGCGGGACATTGAGGCAAGGATCGAGCAGATTGAGAAGATTCTGAAGAATGCAGAGGTGGTCCTGGATGAAGAGATCGATCTGAACCGGATCAGTATCGGGTGTGTGGTCCGTGTTCTGGATATTGAATATGATGAAGAAGAGGAATACAAGCTGGTCGGTTCTTCTGAGGCAAGCAGTCTTCAGAACAAGGTATCCAACGAATCACCCATCGGCCGCGCGCTTCTGGGCGCTCAGGTAGGAGACGTGGTGGAAGTGGAGGCGCCGGCGGGCGTGGTGCAGTATAAGGTGCTCAGCATCCAGAGAGCAAGCTAAGAGGAGTGAGAAAAAGTGGCAGAAGCAAAGAATGTGCAGGAACAGGATCTGAACCAGCTGTTAAAGATACGGCGTGAGAAGCTTGCCGAGCTTCAGGAAGCAGGTAAGGACCCGTTCCGGATTACGAAATACGATGTGACCCATCACAGCAGGGAGATCAAAGAGCACTATGATACCCTGGAAGGACAGAATGTCCGGGTGGCCGGGCGTGTCATGCAGAAGCGCGTTATGGGAAAGGCGTCTTTTTGTAATGTACAGGATTTAGAGGGCAATATCCAGTCTTATGTGGCAAGAGACAGCATCGGAGAAGAGCCCTATAAGGATTTTAAGAAGTTCGATATTGGAGACATTGTCGGCATCGAGGGGGAAGTGTTCAAGACGAAGACCGGGGAAATCTCGATCCATGCGGCGTCTGTGACGCTTTTGTCCAAGAGCCTGCAGATCCTTCCGGAGAAATATCACGGACTAACCAACACGGATCTCAGATACCGTCAGAGATATACGGACCTGATCATGAATGAGGAGGTCAAGGATACCTTCGTCAAGCGCTCGAAGATCATCAGCGCCATCCGCCGTTATCTGGACGGACAGGGCTTCATGGAGGTGGAGACCCCCATGCTGGTGTCCAACGCCGGCGGCGCGGCGGCAAGACCCTTCGAGACCCATTACAATGCCCTTGACGAGGATGTAAAGCTTCGGATCTCTCTGGAGCTGTACTTAAAGCGCCTGATCGTGGGTGGACTGGAACGGGTCTACGAGATCGGTCGGGTATTCCGCAATGAGGGCGTGGATACCAGACACAATCCGGAGTTTACGCTGATGGAGTTGTATCAGGCGTATACGGATTATTACGGGATGATGGATCTGACTGAGAATATGTACCGCTATGTGGCTCAGGAAGTGCTTGGGACCACAAAGGTGACTTATGGGGACCAGGTCATCGACCTTGGAAAGCCCTTCGAGCGACTGACCATGGTGGACGCCGTGAAGCGGTATGCGGGAGTGGACTTTGATCAGGTGGCGGACACAGAGGCAGCGAAAAAGCTGGCGGACGAGCGCCATGTGGAGTATGAGGACCGTCATACCAAGGGGGACATCTTAAGTTTGTTCTTCGAGGAGTTCTGCGAGGAGCATCTGATCCAGCCGACTTTTATCCTGGACCATCCCATCGAGATCTCTCCGCTGACCAAGAAAAAGCCGGACAAGCCGGGATATGTGGAGCGTTTTGAACTGTTCATCACCGGAAGAGAGATGGCCAACGCTTATTCGGAGCTGAACGATCCCATCGACCAGCGGGAGCGCTTCAAAGCCCAGGAAGCAGCGCTGGCGGCAGGAGACGAGGAGGCCAACACCACCGACGAAGATTTCCTGAACGCTCTGGAGATCGGTATGCCGCCCACCGGCGGCATCGGTTACGGGATTGACCGGCTGGTGATGCTTCTCACCAACAGCCCTTCGATTCGCGATGTGCTCTTGTTCCCGACGCTCAAGAGCATGGATAAGTAACCGCAATGGATAAGATACAGTTAAAGGCCCTGGCCAAGATCAACCTTGGGCTGGATGTGCTCAGAAGGAGAGAAGACGGTTATCATGAGGTGAAGATGATCATGCAGACCATCAACCTCTACGACGAACTGGAGATCCGTAAGGTCAAGCAGCCGGGAATTCAGGTGAAGACGAACCTTTATTACCTGCCCACCAACGAGAACAATCTGGTCTACAAGGCGGCAAAGCTTCTGATGGAAGAGTTTCGCATCAGGGACGGGATCTGCATTCAGCTTCAGAAGAAGATTCCGGTGGCCGCTGGTATGGCAGGAGGAAGTTCCGACGGGGCGGCGGTGCTGTGGGGGATCAATCAGATGTACGGTCTCGGACTCTCCCGCAGAGGACTGATGGAGCGGGGCGTGAAGCTGGGAGCGGATGTGCCCTACTGCGTTCTTCGGGGAACGGCTCTGGCGGAGGGCATCGGAGAGAAGCTAAGGACGCTGCCTTCCATGCCCAAGTGCTATCTTCTAATCGCCAAGCCGGGCATCAGCGTCTCTACCCGGTTCGTGTATGAGAATCTGCATGCCAACGATCTGCGCCCGGAGCAGCATCCGGATGTGGACGCCATGATCGAAGCGCTGGAGAAAAAAGATCTGGCCCTTCTTGGCTCCCGAATGGGGAATGTGCTGGAGGAAGTGACGATCCCGGCCCATCCGGTGATTCGGGAGATCAAGAACTGTATGATGGAGGCCGGCGCCCTGGGGGCCATGATGAGCGGAAGCGGTCCCACGGTATTCGGAATTTTTGAGAACCAGGCGAGGGCAAGGAAAGCCTTCCGGGCAGTGAAAAGCGCCAGACTGGCCGGACAGGTTTATCTGACCGTGCCGTACAATGTACATAGGTCCTGAGTTACGTTGTATATTTATTGGAAAAAAGAGACATAATAAGCCTGAAAATGGGGCTGTCGCAAAAAGCGGCGTCAGAGAGCAGAAGATGCTTCTGGCACCACATTTTGCGGCAGCTTTTTTTGATATAGAAAACTGCGCGAGAGTCCGGCAAGCCAGACTCTATATAGAAAATTTAAAGGAGGTCACAGGATGGGCGATATCTCGGCGTCTCTTGCCCGCAACCGGGAATGGGCGGATCAGCAGTTTCAAAAGTGCGATGATATTTTAAAGAGGCAGGTATTTCTGGAGGACGGGAAACAGGAAGGACTCCTGATCTACGTGGAGGTGGCGGTCAGCAATCTGATGCTGGAGGAGCATGTGATCGGTCTGTCCGACGTCCAGCCCCTCGGGACTTACGGGGAAGCCCAGGCGGCCCTTCTGGCGGGCAACGGCCTTCTCTTTCTGGAAGGGGATGACCAGGCCTACAAGATTTCCAGTAAAGGTTATCCGGGACTCGGGGTGTCCAAGGCCGAGAGCGAAAAGGTCATGCGGGGCTCGAAGGAAGGCTTTACGGAGAGCGAGAAGCTTAATGTGGCGCTGATCCGCAAAAGGATACGGGACCCCCGGATGAAAGTGGAAGAGCAGCAGATCGGAACCCGCTCTCATACAATGACCGCTCTGGTCTATATGGAGGATCTGGTGTATCCGGACCTTCTTCAGACGATCAAGGAGCGGATGGAGGCCTATGAGATTGACGGTATCCTGGACAGCGGGATGCTGGAGCAGCTGACGGAGAAGCACTGGCTTTCGCCGTTTCCCCAGTTTCAGGCGACTGAGCGGCCGGACCGGGCGGCTTCTGCCGTACTGGAGGGGCGCGTAGTGCTGGTTACGGATCACTCTCCTACGGTCCTTGTCTTTCCTTCAGATTACAACAGCTTTTTTCAGACCAGCGATGACTGGTACAATCGCTTTGAGATTGCCACCTTCGCCAGAATGCTGCGTTTTTTCGCGGCGATTCTTGCCATGAGCTTTCCGGCGATCTACGTGGCGGTGACTACCTGGCACACGAGCCTGCTTCCTACCAATCTGGTGCTCTCCATGGCGGAAGCCAGGCAGGGGGTGCCATTCCCCTCTTTGGGGGAGGTGCTTCTGATGGAGATTTCCTTTGAACTGATCCGGGAAGCAGGGATACGTCTGCCCGGTCCCATCGGCAACACCATCGGTATCGTGGGCGGTCTGATCATCGGTCAGTCGGCGGTGGCGGCCAACGTGGTCAGCCCTATCGTGGTGATCGTGGTTGCCTTTACGGCCCTCTGCTCCTTTGCCATCCCAAACGAAGAATTTTCCTCCGCCTTTCGGCTCTTAAAGTATGGGTGCATCTTTATGGGGGCCTGGCTTGGGCTCTATGGAGTGCTGCTTTCTTACCTGTGGGTACTGATCCACCTGTCCCATCTGAACAGTTTCGGCATTCCCTATCTGATGCCCTATGTGGCGTCGGATTTGAATAACTATGAGGATAAAAGGGATTCCCTGATCCGTTATCCTTTCCGCATGCTGAGGAGAAGGCCCATCTTCGCCAGACGGGACGCAAGAGTAAAACTTAGAAAGAAGGGTTGATATGTTTTCCGGCA
Source organism: uncultured Lachnospiraceae bacterium (assembly GCA_910584945.1). Taxonomy (GTDB): domain Bacteria; phylum Bacillota; class Clostridia; order Lachnospirales; family Lachnospiraceae; genus Hominiventricola. Next base: position 63,537 of record CAJUDY010000012.1, read on the forward strand.
ATCATCAGATATCCAAACGGCAGCTTTATCGAAATTATGCATCGGCGCTCATCAGTCTGGGAGCCCTTCTCCCGCCTCTGATTATGCAAAAGGACAACTTTGGCAGCGTGCTGTTGGCGCTTTTATTCCTGGGAGTGTTCTTTGCCGGTGCGGCAGCGGCGCCGAATCCCACAGATCCGGTCGTCAAATGGCTTTGTTATGTCAACTACTGGGTATTGGGAACCATGCTGATCCGCATGACCGGGCTTCTGGTACAGCATTTTTTGCTGACAGATACCAGTTTGTGGGTGATTCTCCTGTGGTTTTGTTTGTTTTGTTATTATAATCTGTACAAAGGGCTGGAATGCAGGGTTCGGGTCAGCGAAATTTTGTTTCCTTTCTTTTTGCTTCTTTTTCTGCTTCTCTCGGCGCTGATGTACGGGGAAGTGGAGGTTGGGCGGCTTTTGGGCCTTCGCTTTTCCCTGGGAAGACAAGCGTGGCTGGAAGGCTATGAGCTGTTCTGCTGGCTTCTGGCAGCCGGGAGCCTGTGGCATCTGAAAGGCCGTATGGCAGACGGAGAGGGATTTCGGGGAACGGTTTTCTGGCTCTGGGTGACCGGCGTCTTGGCGGTGGGAGGCTTTGGTCTTTTTTCTTACTGCGTCTACGGAGATGCGGGGCACACGGGGCTTGTTTATCCGGTGGGCTCCGCCATGACTCTGGCGCATTTTCCGGGCAATGTGATCGGGAGGCTGGACGCGCTGTTCGTTTTTGGCTGGGTGATCGGTCTTTTTCTACTGTGCAGCAGTCTGCTCGCCCCTTTGACAGGAGGAGAACCGGGTATCGGGAAGAAGTGGGGACTGTTCGGTCTTCTTACGCTCTCCTTCGGGGCGGCCTGTCTGCCAGAGTGTATGGAATGGGGGCAGGAACTTCTGTACCGGGTTCTGACGCCCATACAGCTTCTGATTCTGCTTTTGCAGTGGATCAGAGGAAATGGAAAGAAGAAGACGGCGGCGGCAGGATGCCTGTGTCTCTCTTTTTTTCTGTGGGGCTGCAGTTCTCAGGAACTGGAGCAACAGAGCCTGGTCACGGCCATCGGCGTGGATGTGGGAGAGGGGGAGACGTTCGCTCTGACCTTTGGATTCGGGAGCACAAAAGACGAGGGGGAAGAGCCCTTTGAGACGGTGAGCGCTTCGCTTCAGGAGGCCAGGGAGACCTACTGGGAGTACTTTCAGAAAAACATGGATTTTAACCACCTGAAAAACTTTTATTTTTCTCAGGAAATTTTAGAGCAGCCATATTTCCCAAAGCTTTTGCAGGAAATCCAGACGAATGCGTCCTATTCCCGGGGAACGCTGGTGCATGTGACCGAGGGGGCGGCGGTCGAGGAAGCGAAAAAAGAGGAGCAGCCGGGGGAAGGAGTTCCAATTCACCGGGTGCTCAATGCCTGGTATAACCAGGAATCCTGCGAAATATCGGTGATTACTGCAGACGGAAGGTATAAGGGGTATCGATCCTGGCCATAATGCTAGTAAATCGTTAGTGGAAGAGGAGAATCGGTAGAATGAGAAGAAGGATTGGGATATTGGTATGTTCTGTGGTGACGGGGCTTATGGCGGCTGGGTGTATGGTGATTCCGGAGATCCAGCAGGTGGACACGGCGGAGGTGGCAGAGCTTTCGGAGCCGGTGAAGACGATGGCCTGGTGGAGTCTGACGTATGAGCTGCCGAATCCGGAAAAACTTCCGGTAAAGGTGCGGTTTCAATACTTGAAAGGACTTGAATAACCGTGGGAAAACAGCTACAATAAAGAAAGAAGTACAGGAAAAGACGAAAGAGAGCAAAAAGCGATGACGAAAGATGTGATGGTGACGATCTCCGGACTTCATGTAGAGGAAGAAGAGGGGGATACCATTGAGATGCTGCACATCGGAGAATATTTTGAACGGAACGGAGCTCATTATATTCTTTATGAGGAACGGCTGGATGGGATCGCGGAACCGGTGAAGAACCGGATCAAAATTCGGGACCGCAAAATGGAACTTCAAAAAAGAGGCCCGGTGACCGCGGATATGGTATTCGAGGAAGGAAAATCCCAGAGCAGTACCTATGCGATTCCTTACGGAAGTTTTCTGATGGAGACCTACACGAAGAAGGTAGAGTGCCGGGTGGAAGAGGATGAGCTGGAGGCAAAGGCGTTCTATGAGCTGAGCATCAACGGGGTGCGTTATGCCAGCTGCGAGGTGCGGGTCATGGCGCAGTCCAAAGAGGCGTTCTGCTTATAGCGGAATATTGTAAAAGGGAGAGACAAATGAAGAAGGCAAAGACGAAGGAGACACCGAAAATTTCGGAAGAGTGGCTGTACCTGGCGAAGGGGGAGGGCGCGCTGCGCCGTCTCTATGAGTGTCTGAGAGGGGAAGACCGCTGGAAGGCGGAACTTTGGGAAGACGCAGGCGTGCTGGAGATCGGACTTCCGGATGGGGGCAGCATGGATCTGGAACTTCTGGAGGAAGAGGCTTTTGACGAAACGCTTCTTGACTTCCAAAGGGAGCAGGGGGCGGACCAGGTCTTCGCGGCGACGTTCATGCAGGAAAATCAGAAAAAGGCGCGGCAGGTGATGGAAACGCTGGTACTGCAGGCGGGGGGTGTCTTCTGCCGGGACAGCGAAGAATTTCTTCCGAGGATTACACGGGAAAAAGAAGAGGGAGAAGATCAATGACGGAGACAAAAGAGAATCGGCTGGGCACTCTGCCCATCGAGCGGCTGATCCGCCAGTTTGCGGTTCCAAGTATTATCGCGATGCTGGTGGGGGCGCTTTATAATATCGTGGATCAGTTTTTTATCGGCAGGAGTATCGGAGAGCTGGGCAATGCGGCCACCAATGTGGCATTTCCGCTGACCACCTCCTGCGTGGCTATCGCCCTTTTATTTGGCATCGGAGGAGCCTCTTCCTTTAATCTGGCCCTTGGAAGGAAGCAGAAGGAGCAGGCGGTCTACTATATGGGGAATGCGGCGGTGCTTTTATTCGTCCTTGGAGTGTTGCTCTGTGCGGCGGCGCAGGTCTTTCTGGTTCCCATGCTGAAATTCTTCGGCTCGCCGGACACGGTCCTTCCGTATGCCATCACATATACGAAGATCACTTCCATCGGATTTCCCTTTTTGATCTATTCCAGCGGAGGCGCTCATCTGGTCCGGGCGGACGGAGATCCCAGGTATTCTATGCTGTGCAACCTGACCGGGGCGCTGATCAATACGATTCTGGACCCGCTTTTTATCTTTGGGCTGGATATGGGGATGGCGGGAGCCGCCTGGGCGACCATCATCGGGCAGATCGCGGCGGCGGGCATGATTTTCCGATACATGCTTCACTGCAAGTCGGTGACTCTGGAAAGACGTCATCTGATCATCAAAGCGGAATACGCGGTACATATCATGTCTCTTGGACTTTCGTCCTTCTTTAATCAGATCGCCATGATGATCGTGCAGATCGTGCTGAACAATTCCCTGACCTATTATGGAAGCAGATCGATCTATGGAGAATCTGTCCCTCTGGCCTGCGCGGGCATTATCTCCAAGGTGGCCATGCTGTATTTTTCCGTGGTGATCGGACTGGCCCAGGGGCTGCAGCCTATCGCGGGATACAATTACGGGGCGAGGCAGTATGACCGGGTAAAAGAGGTGTATTACCGGACCGTGCGGTATGCTTTGACAATTTCCTGTACGGCCTTTGTCCTGTTCCAGCTTTTTCCGAGGCAGATCATCGCGGCCTTCGGGGACGGGTCGAAGGAGTATTTTCTTTTTGCGGTGCGGTATATCCGGATCTTTCTTTTTATGACGTTTTTAAACGGGATCCAGCCGGTGACCGCCACGTTCTTTACGGCCATCGGGAAGCCGGTGAAGGGGGTTTTCTTGTCGCTGACCAGGCAGATTTTGTTTTTGCTGCCGCTGATTGTGGTGTTTCCGATTTTCTTTGGGATTGACGGGATTATGTATGCGGGGCCGATCGCGGATCTGGCGGCGGGAGCGGCGGCCATTGGGATGATTGCTTTTGAAATGTCACAGATTACGAAGTTTCAGGCAGAGGGAGTGTAAATTGGATAAATATAAAGTACTGAAGGAGTATTTTGGATATGACGGGTTCCGGGACGGGCAGGAGGAGTTGATTGACGGGATTCTGGACGGGCGGGATGTGTTGGGGATTATGCCTACGGGGGCGGGGAAGTCGATCTGTTATCAGGTTCCGGCGCTGCTTTTACCGGGGATTACGGTGGTGATTTCTCCGCTGATCTCACTGATGAAGGATCAGGTGCGGGCGCTGAATGAGGCGGGGGTTCATGCGGCCTATATCAACAGTTCGCTCTCAGAGGCGCAGATCGAGAAGGCCATGTATCTGGCGGGGCAGGGGCGCTACAAGATCATCTATGTGGCGCCGGAGCGGCTTTTGAGCGGGCTTTTTCAGGACTTTCTAAGCCGGGTGACGATCAGCATGGTGACGGTGGACGAGGCCCACTGTATCTCTCAGTGGGGGCAGGACTTCCGACCCAGCTATCTGAATATCGTACATATGATCGCCGGAATGCGTAAGAGGCCGGTGGTCAGCGCTTTCACGGCGACAGCCACGGAGGAGGTCAAAAATGATATCCTCTGTGTGCTGGGACTCCAGAATCCTAAAGTGCTGGTGACAGGCTTTGACCGGGAGAATCTGTACTTTGAAGTGCGCAGAAGCGCCCGCAAAGATCAGGAAATCCTGCAGTATGTGAAAGAACATGGTAGGGAGAGCGGGATTATTTACTGCGCTACCAGAAAGAATGTGGAGGCGGTCTGCACGGTTCTACAGGAAGAGGGCGTCCCGGCGGTCCGCTATCACGCAGGGCTTTCCCCGGAGGAACGCAGGCGGAATCAGGATCTCTTTATCTTCGACGAGTGTCCGGTGATGGTGGCGACCAACGCCTTCGGCATGGGGATTGACAAGTCCAATGTCCGCTATGTGCTCCACTACAATATGCCCCAAAGCATGGAGAATTATTATCAGGAGGCGGGGCGTGCCGGAAGAGACGGAGAGCGGGCGGAGTGTGTTCTGTTCTATTCGCCCCAGGATGTGCGGATCAATCAGTTCCTTCTGGAGGAGAAGGAATTCCGGGAGGAGATGACCGGGGAGGAGATCGAGGCGGTCCGGGAGCGGGACGCCCAGCGGCTGAAGCGGATGACCTTCTACGGCACCACCAGGGACTGCCTGCGGGGTTACATCCTGCGCTACTTTGGAGAGAAGACGAAAAGACGGTGCGAAAACTGCTCCAACTGTCTCTATGAATATCTGGAAGAAGACGTGACGGAAATCTGTCAGAAAGTGATTCAGGGGATTCAGGAAGCAAGGAGAGGCTACGGGGCCGGGACTATCGCCGGCGCCCTGCACGGGAGTAAGAGCGAGAAGATCAGAGGCTATGGCCTGGATCGGATTCCCTCCTACGGGCGTCTGTCGGAAGTGCCGGAGTATCGCTTGAAGGAGATCATCGGGGAACTGGTGCTTCGAGGAATCCTAAGAAGCACCGATGATAAGTACGCAATCTTAAGCCTGACGGAAGACGCGGAACAAGTATTGAGCGGGAATGCTGCTGTGGTTATGAAATTCTCGAAACCAGCCGGGAAGAAAGCGGCGGAACCGAAGAAAAAGAAGCCGGCGTCGGGGGATCTGGACGCGGCCGGCTGGCAGCTCTTCGAGCGTCTTCGGGAGCTTCGGATGCAGATCGCCCGGCAGGAGAAGGTGCCGCCCTATATCGTCTTTACGGATAAGACGCTGGTGGACATGTGCGTCAAAAAGCCCCGGAGCCGGGCGCAGATGCTGGACGTGTCCGGCGTCGGGGCGGCGAAGTACGAGAAGTACGGGGAGCGGTTTCTGGACTGTATCAAAGAAGCTTAACGCCGTTTCGGCTCCTGGTTCTCATTGTTCCAGCACCAGTGGGACATCAGGAGCTGTTCCAGCTTCCCGGCGTCTTTGGCTTTGATGGCCTCCAGGATCTGCGTACGACTGGTGCCGATTTCTTCAATGAGAGCCGCTTCGTCAATTTTCTCACCTTTTGTCAATTCTCCGTATTTTATCTTTTCAATAAATGGAAAAGTTAAAGGCTATCTGTCTGTGGAGATGGTCACCATTCCTCAGGTGGCAGAGGATGTGTTTCTGGCGGCCCATGGTACGACGCCCGTCTATGCAATGCCTACAGGCAGAGAGATTGCAAAAAGCGAGCAGATCATTGCGTATGTCAAAGAGATACTCGCCGGAACAAAGGAGGAGTACTGATTATGGCAATGACGAAGAAAAAACCGAAGCTTCTGACAGAAAGCCACGGATTCTGTCCTGGCTGCGGACATGGGATTGCGCTCCGGCTGGTCACAGAAGTACTGGAAGAAAATGAACATGAAGCAGGATGACGTGATCTGCGCACTTGCGGAGGGGTGCTGCTGTCTGGCGAACAATGCGCTTCGGATCGACCGGCTTGGCTGCCCGCACGGACGTGCGGCAGCAGGCGCTTCCGGGATTATGCAAGGAGAAGGTATGAAAATACAGGCCGGATCGGAGAAAATACGGACGAGATTTTTGCGGAGCTTGGTTACACTTCGGAAGAAATCGCACGTATGAAAGAAGAAAAAGCGATCCGATAATTTGAAGCAGAGGAGTTGTGTTTTTTATCATAACTCCTCTGCTTTTTTACAAAAAAAGACTTGACACAGATAGATTCTCGATCTATTATATAGGTAATCTATATATAGATGATCTACATAAGGAGGTGCAAGATGGCAATAGACAAAGCTTTGGTATCGGGAAGTATTGCGATGATGATATTGAACCTGCTTTCCGAGAAGGACATGTACGGCTATGAGATGATCGATACCCTGCGGAAGCGTTCCCAAAATGTGTTCGAGCTGAAGGCGGGGACTCTGTATCCGCTGCTCCACGGTCTGGAGGACAAGCGGTTCCTCATTTCCTATGAGCAGGAAGTGGTGGGCAAGGTGCGGAAGTACTATCAGATCACAAAGGACGGAAGGAAACATCTGGAAGAGAAGAAGTCTCAGTGGCAGGAATATTCCAGAGCGGTGATGAACGTGTTGGCGCTGGGGGTGGAAGGATGAGGATGGAGGAATATCTGAACACGGTGACGGAACAGATCCGATGTGTTAGAGTAAGAGAGATTATCAGCGAGGAACTTAAAGATCATATTCTGGACCAGGCGAAGGCTTACGAGGAAGAGGGGATGTTCGAGGAGGACGCCATGGAAAAGGCCGTCCAGGACATGGGAGACCCGGTGGAGACGGGGGTATCCCTGGACCGAATTCACCGGCCGCAGATCTCCGCGGGGCTTCTGGTGCTGATCGGGCTGATTAGTCTCTTCAGCATCGCTCTTCATGCGCTGCTGGGAGCCAATACCCAGGAGGTGGACGGAGCGGGTTACTGGTATCTTCGGCACCACATTCAGTATATCCTGCTGGGGTATGCGTTGATGCTTGTGATCTACCGGCTGGATTACAGTCTTCTGTCCAAATGTGCCAGACGGGCGGCAGCGGCTTTTCTGCTCCTGATCATCCTGGGCGCCAGGTACTCGCTGGTGACGATCAACGGAGCGGGGCTTTATATCAGGCTCGGGCCGGTCTATCTGTTCACGCCCACTGTGATGATTTTGTTTGTGCCTCTCTACGGCGGGCTTCTCTACGCTTACCGGGGGCAGGGATACTTCGGAATCATAAAATCGCTTCTGTGGGCCTTTGCAGCCGGGTGGCTGACTTTCCGCATTCCGTCCATCTGCCAGGCAACGGTCCTCTGGACCACCTGCATCGTCCTGACGATGTTCGCGGTGGTGAAAGGCTGGTACCGGGTATGCAGACGATGGGCGGTGATCGGTCTGGGGGCGTTATTTCTGGCACCGGTATGGTTCTGGTTCGGCGCCGTCATATTCGGCCGTCTGGCCGCCTATCAGACGGCGCGGCTTCGGGCCTTTTTCACCGGCAGTTCCAGCGGGGATTATTTCACGGACTACTTAAGAGAGATCCTTGTTTCCAGCCGGCCGTTCATGGGAACATCGGAAAACCTGGCAGCTCTGGGAAAACTTCCGGGCTTTAATAACGACTATATCTTCGTAAGCCTGATTGCGTCTTACGGGGTGCTTGCCGGAATTCTGGTGGTTGTGCTACTTTTGCTTCTGGTGATGAAGATCTTCCGGATATCGCTGGAACAGAAAAATCAGCTGGGCATGATTCTGGGCTTAGGCTGCGGGATCGTCTATCTTCTGCAGCTTGGGATGAGCATCGCCATGCCTCTGGGGTTGATTCCGTCCACGGCCGTGATCATGCCGTTCTTCTCTTCAGGAGGGAGCGGGATCGTGGTGGCCTACATTTTGTTGGGACTGGTGCTCAGCGTGTATCGCTACAAGAACATTCTGCCGACAAAGACCTGGAAGGAGAGGGAACGCGGACGCCTGGGGAAGCGCCTGTTCTCCGCGTGGCAGTCACGGGCAACCTAAGACGTAAAAAGAGAAGAAAAAACCGCAGGAGTGTGGGACGCCACATCCTCTGCGGTTTTTCTTCTACCATGATTTTTTAATCAAAGTGAATGCCGCTCCAGTAGACGCATTCTTTGATCTTTGTCTCCGGCAGCAGCTCGACTCCTTCCAGAGCCCACTTTTTGTATTCTGCAAAGCCGGTCCGATCAATGATGTAGCCGATGTGCTCTTTGCCCCCGGGAGCATTGGGGTTGATGTATTCTTTCACATAGCGATACGTATTCAAGATGATTTTCACAATGGAGTTCTCATCCGTCCAGATCAGAAAGTCTTCTCCAAGACGGGGGTTTCTCTTGCCGGTCCGTCCCATAAGCGTCAGTTTATAGTATTTTTTCGGACTTCTGGTGAAAGCCCTGGTGGGGCATTTGGTCACACAAACCCCGCAGCCGATACACTTTTCTTCGTCTCTTACGACTTTGTAGTTCTTAAGCCGGAGGGCGTCCACGGACAGACTTTTGCAGCCCTTGATACAGGCCTGGCAGGCCACGCAGCGGCTGGGATCATACTGAGGCATGGTCATACCGATGATGCCGAAATCGTGCATCCGGACTTTGGCGCAGTCGTTGGGGCATCCGGTGAAGGCGATCTTAAAGTGCAGATCGTTGGGGAAGACGGCCTTCTCCACCTGTTTGGCAAAGGCAGCCGTGTTGTAGTTGGCAAAAGGACAGACGTTGTTGCCGATGCAGGCGCTGACATTGCGGGTGCCGGAGGCGGGATAGCCGGAACCCGGGTCCGTCTGGTTGATGTCCAGAAGTTCGATGATCGGCTGGAGCATCTCATTGATCTCGTCCATGTCCTTCAACTTTATGCCCTCGATCTCAAACCCCTGACGGGTGGTCAGGTGTACGACGCCGTTGCCGTATTTCTCCGCGATCTCCTGCACCATACCCAGAATCTCAGACTTTAAATAGCCGCCGGGAACACGGATGCGGGCCGCGCTCTCTCCGCGGACTTTGCTGATTCGGTACGCGTTTTTTTTCGCCTTTTTTGTATTGATATCCAAACCCATGGTGTCACCTCCTAATCGATGAGATTTTTGCCTTCTGTATAGTTGAATACCGGTCCGTCCAGACAGATATAGGTGGAATCCATCTTGCAGTGGCCGCATTTGCCGAGGCCGCAGCACATCTTGCGCTCATGAGAAATCCAGATGTTTTCTTCCGGAACGCCCAGCTTTAGGATCTCCAGGATCGTGAAATTGATCATGATCGGAGGTCCCACGGTAATAAACGCGGTATTGTTAAGGTCCGTAACCGGCAGATCGGGGATGTATCTGGTGACCATGCCGGTCAGCCCCTGATAATCTTCGGGGGCTGCGTCCACGGTCTTTATCACCTTAAGATTCTGCCCCCACTTTTCAAAATCCTGTCGGAACAAAATGTTCTTCGGAGACTTGAAGCCGGCGATCAGGGTGGTGCTCACCGCTTCCTCCGGGTGATCGGAGAAATAATCCACGATGCCCTTGACCGGGGACAGCCCGGTTCCGCCGGCAATGATGAAGATTTCCTTACCCCGATAGTTCTGGATGTCAAAGCCGTTGCCGTAGGGGCCGCGCATGAGCAGCGTGCCTCCCTCATAGTTTTCAAAAATCTGATCGGTGACCTTTCCCACCTTTCGAATGGTCAGATCCACCGTATCGGGGCCGATTCCGCTGACGGAGATGGGGGCTTCTCCGTACTTGGGGATGGATATTTCGAAAAACTGTCCGGGCTTTACGTCTCCCTCAAAGCTCATGCGGAAGGTATATTCGATGTCGGTATGCCGGATAATTTCTTTTACCCTGGAAGGGAATGGGATGTATGCGTTGCTCATTCGTGTTCCTCCTTTGCCAGCTGATTGATCAGATTTGCGTAGGATATGTATTCCGGACAGACCGCGTCACAGCGTCCGCAGCCCACGCACATGGGCTCTCCGAACCGTTTCTCATAATCATAGATTTTGTGCATGACTTTGAAACGCATCCGTTCGCTTTGTTTTTTGCGGAAACTTCCGCCGCCGGCGATATCGGTGTAGCCGTCCACCTGACAGGAGGCCCATACTCTCCGGCGCTCTCCCACGTTCTCATTGTCCCGGTAGAGAATATCCTGCATGGTGAAGCAGGTGCAGGTGGGACAGACAAAGTTGCAGCGCCCGCAGCCGATACAGCGGCTTCCGTATGCTTCCCAGATGGGATGGTCAAAGGTTTCAGTAGAGAGATTTTTGGGAAGCGTGACCTTCTCGTTGTTCTCGGTGACATAGTCCGGCACGACCCCGCAGGATGGAGCGCCGGTCTTCTTTAAATAAGCGCACAGGGGGGAAGCGTCAGAAGGGCAGTCGATCCAGACAGAATCCCCTTCGCATTTTATATAGAGATCGTACCGGTCGGTCCGGTTGGTCCCCATGCTGACACAGAAGCCGGTATCGCAGGACTTCCGGCATCCCATGAGGACAAAGTCTGCTTTCTCCCGAAGACGCCGGTAGTAGAAGTCCTCCGGGCCGTTTTTCAGATAGATGGTATCGAGTCTCCTGAGAGCGTGCAGGTCACAACTTCGAAGGAAGATCAAAAGCCGCTTGTCCCTGCCGACCGGGACGGTGGACGTATCCTCGGTGAAGTAGAAGAGGGTCTCGTTGATGGCAAGCAGCGTTTCTTTGAATGAATAGTCACTGCGGCGGTCGAACTCGATCTCGTCTAAGGTGTGAACCTGGCCATACCGGATCACGTCTGTGTCAGAGAAGCATCCCTCGCCGGGGAAACATTTCGGCGCAAAAATATCATGGCTTTCCGACAGTTTAGCCAACCATTCGTCCGCCGCCTTTTTTGATATCAGATATCCCATAGCGTTACTCCTTTACATCAATGGTTTTGTAGTTGCATCCAGCATACAGGACCAGAAAAAAAGATTCCGTGACGATGGTCACGAAATCCGATATTTTTCTATGGGATCTTTCGATCAGGAATGGATTTGTAAAAATGAGAGATTTTTACAGGGTCAGGGATGCAGATTCTTTTCTTTTTCATGAGAATCAATCCCCGGTCGGAAAGCTTTTTGCAGACCCGGGAGGTCGTCTCCCTGGGAGCGCCCAGAAGGTCGGCCAGAAAGGTGATGCTAAGGTCCATGTCGATGAGGACTCCGTGTTCTGTGGGGATACCAAAGTCCCGGGCCAGCTTCCAGAGCTTGGAAGCCAGCTTGCGTTCCAGGTAGATACTGCCAACGGTATTTTTCAGCTGGTGTTCCAGACGCCAGATCTTTTTCTCCTGATACGAAAGCAGCGCGCGGGTGAGTCCGAAATCCTGTTCCATCAAAGAGAGCAGGACGTCTCTGGAAATCACATAGAGATGGCAGGGTTCCAGCGTCTCGCAGAAGATCGTGCTGATGTTCCCGGTAAGGCTTTCGTTGACCATACTGTCGGCTCCGAGGACAAAGAGAATTTTCCGATTACCGCAGCTGGTCAAGTTATATACGGCGGTTTTTCCGCTAAGAAGAAAAAAGATCTGATGATTGGTCTCGCGTGCCCGAAGGCAGCAGGTTCCTTTCTGACAGAAAACGGTCTTGCCTAGTTCCAGAAAGCGGGTGCGGGTGTGCTCGGCGCTGTGTTTCAGGAACCATAAAGCGTCGGCTTTTTGCTTTTGTTTCATGGGGGAATCCTTTCTGCTTTATGCTATTATACCGCAGACAGGGAAAAAATACAAATCAAAAGCCTTTAAACATATTGGCCGGAGTCCCTGCACGGGAGTTTGACAGTTGCATAATCCAAAAAGTACTCGCAGGTCGCATAAAACCT
>CAJUDY010000013.1 GCA_910584945.1 uncultured Lachnospiraceae bacterium
CTTTCATCACTATTTGTGCCGCCAACTGAAAGGCGGCGGAATGAAGATTTTTATGAAAGAGAAAGGGACAGAAAATGTATGAATTATTCAAGTGAAAATCTGACAGCCAGAAAGATCTATGAGGACCGGAAGGTTCGGCTGGCGGTGCTGGGTCTTCTGCTGGCCTGGATCTCTGCATTATCACTGGTGGTATTTCAGAACTTTAATGTGGTTGCCGCGGAAAAAATCAGCGGATATTTTCCCCAGGGGCTTCTGTTCTCCTATGTTCTGACGCTCGTGCTTTTGTTTTTCTGCGAATTTGTCGGCGGAATACTGATGATCCTTTTCAATACCGTGAGAGGAATTCCGCTGGCAGAGTATGCAAGAATCTGGAGCGTAAAATCGTCCCGTTCGATCCTGGGCGCGTCCGTCCTGGGAGGACCGCTGGCGACTGCCTGCTCTGTGATCGGCATCAGCCTCTGCGGATCTACCTATGGGAATTGTATGATCGGATTGACGCCGGTGATCACGGCGATCCTGGGAACTTTATTTTTAAAAGAGAAGACCGGAGTACGCGTCTTTGTAGGAATTTTCTTTACGGTTGTCGGCGTAGCCGTTGCGGGGATCGCTCCGCCGGAGGGAGTCAGCAATTTTTATATGGGGCTTCTGATTGCGGCTGTGGCGCCGATGGGATATGCAGTAGAAGCAATTATCAGCACGCATGCGATGGATGTGGCAGATCCGCTGATCGCATGCCCCCTCTACCGCATGATCGGCGGATCAATCATAGAACTCGTCTGCGCGGCAGCTGTCTGTGCGGCGTCCGGACATGGGGACTGGATCTTGCAGATATTTTTCGTTATTTTCGCGGAACCTGTGATTCTTGGTTTTTTGCTTTTGTCTACGGTGTTTCTGACGATTCAGTACAACGGCATCTACGCGGCGTACAGTTACTGCGGGGCGACCAGAGGATCGGCCATCCTCTTTTCGACTCCGATCTGGAGTATCCCGATCGGAATGGTCATGAAATATATGGAGATCGGTGATTTTTCAGTGACCGGTCTGGGGATTTTGGGTGCTTTTGTGATTGTGGCAGGGATTATGATTATACTGGCCAAACCTTCAGAATTGTTTCGGCTCAGGGATGTATAGCGGGAAAGCAAGGAGGAAGAATTTGTGAAGCTGCCGATCAAAGCAAGAATTTTAGAATATGCGATTCAGAAAAACGCCGCCTTCTCTGCACTTGAGTTGGCGGGCAGGTTTCAACTGGAATATAAAAAGGAGCGGACTGCCTCTGCGAAGAATATCGAGAAAATGATTCAGGTCTACTGCGGGGTGGGAATCATGAAACCAGCCGCCATGGCTCTGACAGACGACGGAGAACTGAGGATCAACTATGTAGTGACAGATTACGGTCGTTCCTGTGGGAAGATGCTTCCCGATGCGGACGCCTGAGGGAGGAGAGAAAAGTGGAGAATTCTTATCGTTTTTTTGCCAATCGTGACTGCCAGTACTATCCATGTCACAGCGGAATCAAGGACATGAACTGCCTGTTTTGCTACTGTCCGTTTTATCTGGCGAAAAACTGTCCGGGGAAGCCGGAATATCTGAAGCAGAAAGAAGGAGGAGTGGTCAAGGACTGTACGAACTGTACCTTTCCGCATGAAAAGGAAAGCTATGATATCATCATCAGCTGGCTGTCCAGGCAATCCGTAAGAAAAGAAGAAAGTTAAAGTAAAAAAATATCCCATCGCGTGCGGTCCGCGACGGGATATCTTTTACGGTTACATCAGTTCATTGACAACGGCAACGACGTTTTTGGAGCTGTTGCCGCTTTCGATTCCTTTCTGGAACAGGTCAAGGATCGAATCTCCGCAGGGCGTCTTTACTCCCGCCGCGTGCATGGAGTCGAGGATGGTCTTCATAGCGGTGGTTTCGATGCGGAGGGTGCATTCGGAGGCGTCTTCAAAGCGCCCGGTGTAGTTCTCGCACTCTTCGGCAAACGCGCGGTAGTTGCCGGCCAGCATGATAGGCAGAATGTACCTGGTCTGCTCGATAAAAGATTTGACAGAATAATTGTATTTGATGCAGTAAGAGACCGCTTCCGCCAGTGTGGCGATTGCTCCGAAGTGTACATCCAGGACCGCGATATCAATGACGCTTGCGCCGATGACGTCCGGTCCCAGATAGACGGCTTTTCCGATGGCTTCCAGAGCATTTTTTGCTGAATCGAACACTTCTTTGCTTCCGGAATAGATCAGATAAGCTTTATCCGAACCAATGTCGCCCGGATAGTTCTCGATCTTCGCGTCCAGATGTAGCATGTTCGCGTCTTTGGCTAATTGATCCATCGCCTTTACTTCGTCCGGACTGGAAGTGGTCGTGTTGATCAGCATTTTTCCGTTTAAAAACGCCTTGCTGACGTTGGACAGGACCGCAGAAGCAATCTTGTGGTTTGGCAGATTCACCAGGATGCAGTTGTTATCGCCGGATTTCTCCAGACTCGGGAAATATTTTGCGCCTTGTACAACGTACGGTTTTGCTGCTTCTTCGTTGATGTCGACGATCGTGACTTCCATGCCGCCTTTCATAAGAGCCCGGATGATGGAACTTCCCATGACGCCGCATCCAACAACTGTGATTTTTTTCATCTCTTGTCCTCCTTTTTGGCAATACTTATGATAAAAGATAACTTAAGTAATATTATAATAAAATACAAAGAGAGATTTGTCAAGAAAGGATTGGATATTTATCGGAGTAATATGTGAGATGATTGACAAGACAGAATTCTAAATAAAGAAAAGGCCCTGCATTCGCAGAGCCCGGAGGATTTTCGAGGGAGTGGGGACTCTTTCGAGCCCCCTAAAGTGTTATGAATGAAATACTGATGTGTTCCTGTTACGAGTATTATCATAACAGGGAAATGTGACAAAAGTGTGGCGTCAGAATTAAGGTTTTCTAAAAAAACGAAAGAAATACGAAACGAAAATGAAAGAAAGTGTTAGAGTTGCAATCTGACCAGGATATGTTAAAATATTGGGCAGAGGTGACGTATGAAGATTTTACTGGCGGCGATTAACGCGAAATATATTCATTCGAATCTTGCCCTATACAGCATGAGGGCGGCGCTGGGGCCTCCATACGGGGAGCGTATGGAGATCGCAGAATATACGATCAATCAGCAAACGGATGAGATATTAAAAGATATCTACCGAAAGCAGCCGGATCTGGTTGCTTTTTCCTGCTATTTATGGAATCGGCGGATGATCGGGACGCTTTTAAGGGAACTCCCGAAAATACTTCCGGAGGTGATCCTCTGGGTCGGCGGACCAGAGGCCTCCTGTGATGCCGAAGCTTTTCTGAAGGTATTTCCCGGACTTTCAGGCGTCATGCGGGGAGAAGGGGAAGGAACCTTTCGGAAGCTGGCCGACTATTATATGGAAGGAACAGGTATGCTTTTTGACATACCAGGTATTACTTTTCGGGAGAAGGACGGGAAGATAGAGAGTACCGGGGATGCAGAGGTCGTGGATCTTAACCGGCTTCCCTTTCCCTATGAAGATCAAGACCTTGGGGTTTTTCGACATAAGATTCTCTATTATGAATCCAGCAGAGGATGCCCTTTTCGGTGCAGCTACTGCCTCTCTTCCATAGAGAAACAGGTTCGTTTTCGGAGCCTGCCTCTGGTAAAGCGGGATCTGGAAGCTTTTCTGGAGGCCCGGGTTCCCCAGGTAAAGTTTGTAGACCGGACCTTCAACATCGATGCGGGGAGGACAAAAGAGCTGTGGGAATGGCTTTTGGAACATGACAACGGCGTGACGAATTTTCACTTTGAGATCGGCGCGGACCGGATGACGGAGGAAGAGTTAGAGATTATGAGCCGGATGCGTCCGGGTCTGATTCAGCTGGAGATCGGCGTGCAGTCGGTGAATCCGGACGTCATCCGGAACATTCACAGGACCATGGACCTGAAGCGTCTCAAAGAGGCGGTGACACGGATTCATGGCTTTCAGAATATCCATCAGCATCTGGACCTGATCGCCGGACTTCCGGGAGAAGATCTTCAGAGCTTCCGCCGTTCCTTCGACGAGGTCTTTGCCCTTGAGCCGGATCAGCTGCAGCTTGGGTTCCTAAAAGTACTAAGAGGCACTCCCCTGTATGAACAGGCCGAAGCTCTCGGGATTGTATATCGCGGGGAACCTCCGTATGAGGTTCTTCGGACCAACTGGCTGTCCTACGAAGACCTTCTTCTGCTCAAAGGAGTGGAGGAGGTGGTAGAGATCTATTACAACAGCGGTCAGTTCCGCCGGACCCTGAAAAAGGTTCTGAAAAGTTATGAATCTCCTTTTGCGTTTTTTCGGGAACTTGCAGAGTATTATGAAAGCCAGGGTTACGATAAAATTCATCATTCCCGCATGGCGCGTTATGAGATTTTAAGAGAATTTTTGGAGACCAGGGGCTTTTTGCCGGAGGAGTTTGACCCGTGCATGGTCTATGACCTGTATGCCAGAGAGGACTTGAAGAGCCGTCCTCCATTTGCCGTAGATTTAAAGCCTTATAAAAAACAACTGAAAGCATATGAAGCAATCTACGGCAGGCAGGTACATATCGAGGTGTTTGAGCAGAGAGAAGGTCCTCTTTATGTCCTTTTTGACTACGAAAAAAGAAATGTTTTGACAAAAGAAGCTTATGCGGAGGTACTGCATTGACGAAAGATTATATAGCGCTGGATGTGGAGACCACGGGTCTTGATCCGGCAAAAGACCGGCTCCTGGAGATTGGAGCGGTAAAAGTGCTGAATGGGACGGTCTGTGAGACCTACAGCACACTGATTGACACAAAGATGCCGGTGCCCTTTCGTATCCAGCAGCTGACCGGTATCACAGATGAGATGCGAAAGACCGGAAAAGATCCGGGGGAGGCCATGAAGGAATTTTTGAACTTTCGCGGAGAACTTCCGGTGCTGGGGCACAATATTCCATTTGACTTTGGGTTCCTGAAGCAGACCGCCGTTCAGGAGGGGTATTCTTTTGAAGCAGAGGGGCTTGATACTTTAAAGATTGCCAGAAAGCTGCTTCCGGAGGTTCCGTCCAGAACCTTGACGGCCCTTTGCGCTCATTACCGGATTCATTCGGGGGACGCCCACCGCGCTTTAAGCGACGCATTGGCGGCTCATGAACTTCTGAAACGGCTGTGGGAAGAGTTCGGAGAGCAGAATCCGGAGGTTTTCCGGCTTCAGCCCCTGGCGTATATGGTGAAGAAACAAAGCCCGATTACAAATTCACAAAAAGGATACTTGAAGGATTTGATAAAATATCATAAAATAGATGTGAATCTCAAGATTGAAGAGCTGACGAAAAGAGAGGCCTCCCGTCTCATTGACCAGATCATTCTGCAGTATGGGAGGATTATGCGGTAGAAAGGAAGGATGGACAGTGGATTTTTACAATGACAAGACGAGGAGGAAGATTGCGGCGGCGATTGTGATCATGCTGGTGGCGGCCATGGTGCTTCCGCTGTTGTTATACGCGTTGTAATTAAGTAGAGCAGCATCTGCCCGGGGCGGAAAGAGGGCGGATGCGGAACTTAAACGAGGAGGAGAAGTATGAAAAGTTATGTAAGAAAGCTGTGTATGGGGATCTGCCTTATGGTACTTTGCGTGGGGATGACCGCGCTGGCGGCAGAAGACACCATCTTAAAAGGGGTGAAGATCGGAGAAGTGGACGTCTCCGGCATGACCCGCCAGGAGGCAGTAAAGGCACTGGAAGCCTATGAGGCACAGCTTGGGGAGAAAACGATCCGGCTTGGGATCGGAGACGAGACGGTGGAGGCCAGTCTTTCCAGCTTCGGCATTTCTTACACCAATGAGGAAGTGGTGGAGGAAGCCCTGGGGATCGGGCGCACCGGCAATATTGTGAAGAGATATAAGGATCAGAAGGATCTGCAGCACGGCGGAAAAGAGTATGCCTTAAGCTGGAGCGCGGATAAGGCTCGGATCAAAGCTTATGTGGAGGAGAACTGTACGCAGTTCGACCGGGAGGCCCAGAACGCGTCCTTAAGCCGTTCCAACGGGCAGTTTGACTTTGTGGCGGGAAAACAGGGACTGGTGCTGGATGTGGACGGTTCGGTCCAGATCATCCTGGATTATCTGGAAAACCGCTGGTCCGCGGACGCGGAGTCCGAGGTGCTGGAACTTAAGACCAAGATTACCGAACCGGAAGGAAGCGCGGAAGAGCTTGCCTATGTGCAGGATCTTCTGGGAAGTTTTACCACCAGCTTTTCCACTTCCAGCGCAAACCGCTGCAAGAACTTAAACAGCGGCGCGGAACACATCAACGGGACCGTGCTCTACCCCGGGGAAGGCTTTTCTACATATGAGAAGGTGCAGCCTTTTACAGAGGCCAACGGATACGCCATGGCGGGTTCCTACCTGAACGGAGAAGTGGTGGACAGTATGGGCGGCGGGATCTGCCAGGTGTCCACGACCCTGTATAACGCAGTGCTTCGGGCGGAGCTGGAGGTGACGGAGCGGTCGCCCCATTCCATGACCGTACACTATGTGGAACTGTCGGAGGATGCCGCAATCGCGGGAACCTACAAGGATTTTAAGTTTGTGAACAATACAAAGTATCCCATCTATATCGAAGGCTTTACCACCTCAGACAAGAAGATCACCTTCAATATTTATGGAAAAGAGACCAGAGACAGCAACCGAAGCATCTCTTTTGAGAGCGTGATGGTCAGCAAAGTGGGAGGCAATACGGTGCTTCGGGAAAGCGCGGGCCAGCCGATTGGATATAAAAGCGCGTCCAAGGCCAGCGTGGGATACGTGGCGGAGCTCTACAAGATTGTCAAGGTCAACGGCGTGGAGACAGAGCGGATCAAGATCAACAAGAGTACTTACAAGGGAAGCGACCGTGTGGTGACCTATGGTACCGCCGGAGACCCGACCCTTTCCGAGAACCTGCGTGCAGCCATTGCGCTGCAGGATGAAGCGCTGGCGGATGCGAATCTTGCGGCAGCGGCGCCGCCGCCTGCGGAACCGGTCCCTGAACCGGAGCCGGTACCGGAAGGCTGAGAAGCGGCTGATCACGGAGTGAACAGTCGCGCTGAGAAAAGAGGATCATGATGGAGATAGGAAAGGTGCCCGAGAATGTGTTGAAACGGGCGATTTTCAGACAACTTCATACAAAGAGAGAAGAAGTGCTGGTGGGGGCCGCCGTGGGGGAAGACTGCGCGGCTGTGGAGCTTCTGCCCGATGAAGTCTTTGTACTGTCCACGGACCCGATCACTGGGACGACGAAGGATATGGGACGGCTGGCGGTGCTTGTGACGGCCAATGATCTGGCCAGTGCGGGAGCGGAACCGGTGGGCATTCTCCTGACGGTGCTCCTGCCCCCCAAGACGGAGGAATCGCTGATCCGGCAGCTGATGGAGGAGGTGGAGCATACCTGCGGGGAACTGCATATCCAGGCCATGGGCGGCCATACGGAGATCACGGCGGCAGTGAATCAGCCTTTGATCTCGGTGACCGGAGTTGGAAAAGTGAAAAAGGGAGCTCTTGTGACCACGGGAGGCGCCCGCCCAGGCGACGACGTGGTGGTGTCCAAATGGGTCGGCATTGAGGGAACCTCCATTATTGCCAGAGAAAAAGAAGCAGAGCTTCTAAACCGTTTTCCGAAAACTTTTGTGGAGGCGGCAAAGGGCTTTGACAAGCTGCTCTGTGTGGTTCCGGAGGCCGCAACCGCCGTGAAGTCCGGTGTCAGCGCCATGCATGACGTGACCGAGGGCGGGATCTACGGAGCGCTCTGGGAACTGGCAGAAGCGTCCGGCATCGGACTGGAAATTGATCTAAGGGCGATCCCTGTCCGCCAGGAGACGGTGGAGATCTGCGAATATTATCGTCTGAACCCATATCAGCTCATCTCCAGCGGATGTATGCTGATGACCTCGCCGGACGGACGGAAGCTGGTCCGGGATCTTCGGGAAGCAGGGATTCCCGCCGCGCTCATTGGGCGCTGCGTGGAAGGAAAGGCGAAAAAGATCCGCAACGGAGAGGAAGAGGCTTACCTGGAACGGCCCAAGACAGATGAACTTTATAAAATCTATGATGAAATGAGAGGCAAGAGTGCTTGCGATGAGAGAGAAAATATTGACCTATATTGAGCGGAACAGCCGCGTGGACTTAAAAGATCTGGCGATTCTTCTTGGAACCGAGGAGGCAGCGGTTGCCAATGAGATTGCAGACATGGAAAAAGAAGGGATCATCTGCGGATATCACACCCTGATCGACTGGGATAAGACCAGCTCGGAGAAGGTGACCGCGCTGATCGAAGTGAAAGTAACCCCTCAGAGGGGACTTGGCTTTGATAAGATCGCTGAGCGGATCTACAATTATCCGGAGGTAGACTGCGTGTATTTGATCTCTGGCGGCTTTGATTTTATGGTTACCATCGAAGGGAAGACCATGCGGGACGTGGCGCAGTTTGTGTCCGATAAGCTGTCTCCCCAGGAGTCGGTTTTGAGTACGGCGACCCATTTTATTCTGAAAAAATACAAAGACCATGGCACGATCATGGTACACCCGCAAAAAGATGAAAGGATGTTGATTACCCCATGAGAAATCCATTATCAGACGTCATTGTCAATGTAAAGCCATCCGGTATTCGGAAATTTTTCGATCTGGTCAGCGAGATGAAGGACGCCATTTCTCTGGGTGTGGGCGAACCGGATTTTGATACGCCCTGGCATGTCCGTGACGAGGGAATCTATTCGCTGGAAAAAGGGCGTACGTTCTACACATCCAATGCGGGCCTGAAAGAATTAAAAGATGAGATCTCCGCTTACCTGAAGAGACGGATTCAAGTGGAATATGATCCGGCAAAGGAGATCTTGGTAACCGTGGGCGGCAGCGAGGGTATTGATATTGCCATGCGCACCATGCTGAATCCGGGGGACGAGGTGTTGATTCCCCAGCCAAGCTATGTGTCCTATGAACCCTGCGCGGTGCTGGCAGGCGGTACTCCTGTAATCATCGAGCTGAAAGAGGAGAACGAATTCCGGCTGACGGCGCAGGAACTTCTTGACGCCGTTACGGAGAAGACCAAACTTCTGGTACTTCCGTTTCCTAATAATCCCACCGGGGCGATTATGGAGCGGGAGGATCTGGAAGCCATTGCAAACGTCATCATCGAGAAAGACATCTTTGTGCTGTCGGATGAAATCTACAGCGAGCTGAGCTATAAAGGAGATCATGTATCCATCACTTCGCTTCCGGGCATGCGGGAGCGGACGATCCTGATCAATGGCTTTTCCAAGGCTTATGCCATGACCGGATGGAGGCTCGGCTATGCCTGCGGCCCGAAGAAGATTATCGAACAAATGTTCAAGATTCATCAGTTTGCCATCATGTGCGCTCCCACCACTAGCCAGTATGCGGCGGTGGAGGCTATGAAAAACGGGGACGAAGATGTGGCGAGGATGAGAGAGGCTTATGATCAGAGGAGACGTTATCTGATGCATGCGTTCAAAGAGATGGGGCTTCAGTGCTTTGAGCCTTACGGAGCGTTCTATGTCTTCCCCTGCATCAAGGAGTTCGGCATGACTTCCGACGCTTTCGCCAACCGTTTCCTGGAGGAAGAGAAAGTGGCGGTGGTACCCGGTACCGCTTTTGGAGACTGCGGCGAGGGCTTCCTTCGGATCTCCTATGCCTACTCTCTGGAGAACCTGAAGATTGCGCTGGAACGCCTTCAGAGATTCATTGAGAGGCTGAGAGAGGAACAGAAGCGGGGCTGAGGAAGAGATGGCGCTGAACATCGTGTTATATGAGCCGGAGATTCCGGCGAATACCGGCAATATCGGAAGAACCTGCGTGGCGACCGGGACCAGGCTGCACCTGATCGAGCCGCTGGGCTTCCGGCTGGGGGAGAAAGAACTGCGCAGAGCAGGGATGGATTACTGGAAGGATCTGGATGTGACCACCTATGTGGACTATGAAGATTTTCTTCGGAAGAATCCGGGGGCGAAGATCTACATGGCGACCACCAAAGGGCCGAATCTGTATACGGAGGCTCGCTTTGAGCCGGACTGTTACCTTATGTTCGGGAAAGAGAGCGCCGGGATTCCGGAGGAGCTCCTTTATGAGAATCAGGAAAATGCGATTCGTATTCCCATGAGGGAGCAGATCCGCTCCCTGAATCTGTCCAACTCGGTTGCAATTGTCTTATATGAAGCATTGCGGCAGCAGAATTTCGCTCATATGGAGCTTAAGGGAAAGCTTACAAAATATGATTGGAATCTAAATACTGATGAATGAGAAGTGGAAAATAATCATCCTACGTTTGACCTGTCTCCTGTTGATTTGTACGATCGGGGCTTCTTCTTATCATGTCTTTGCGGTGAGCAAGGAGACCCAGGATAAGATCGATCAGCTGAAAAAAGAAAAAAGCGAGGCAGAACAGGAAAAGAAAGAGGCGGAGCAGGAAAAGGGATATCTGAACAATCAGAAATCTGAGATGGAGAACCGCTTGAAAGAGCTGGAAAAACAGGCCAGCAGTCTGAATGAGCAGATTACGCTTCTGGAAGAAGAAGTGTCAAAAAAGGAAGCGGAGATCGAGCAGAAAAAAGAAGAAATACAGGCTGCCCAGGAAGAAGTCGACCGACAGTATGAGGATATGAAAAAAAGAATCCAGTATACATACGAAAACGGGCAGGGCGCCATGCTGAGCTATATGGCGGCAGCGCTGACCGACGGGTTGACGGATATGCTGAACCGGGCGGAATATGCCATGAACATCAGCGAGTATGACCGCAATATGCTCAATAGCTATAAGGAATCGAAAGCCTCCCTGGAACAGCAGGAGGCAGAGCTTTTAGAGCAGCAGGAGGAATTGGCGCTCCTGGTGGAAGAGACCAGGAAGAAGAAAGAGCAGGTGGCGAGCCAGCAGAAAGCCGCCGGTTCCAAGATCAGCCAGTATGATGAGCTTCTGGGGGAGATCTCCGGGGAAGTCAGCAGCATGGAGGAATTGATCGCGGAAAAGACCAGGATTCTGAATCAGTTGATCAAAAAAGCGGAGGAAGAAGAGCGTCAGGCCCGCATCGCGGCGGCGAAGCAGGCGGCGTCTTCCATGAACGGCGGATCGATTACCACAGGAGACTCTCAGATCTCCCAGGGTTCTCTGGGACTGAGCGATTACGAGTTGATGCTCCTGGCGACCATGATCTACTGTGAGGCGGGCAACCAGGGATGGGAAGGACAGACCGCCGTAGGTTATGTGATCATGAACCGGGTGCGAAGCGCGCTGTACCCCAACTCTCTGGAGGCGGTACTGCGTCAGTCCAGGCAGTTTGAGCCGGCGGGCTCGGGACGCTTTGATCTGGTGCTGAAAGCGGAGCAGGACCCGGATATTCCAAATATCGTGACGCAGTCCTGCTGGGATGCGGCCCGGGCTGTCGTAAACGGGACGAGCAATGTGGGAGACTCTCTGTTCTTCCGTACCTGGGCGCCGGTTCCGAACCTGGTGGAGAACCTGAAAAACGGCGGAGTGCCTTACTGGATTATCCGGGATCATATCTTCTATTATTACTGGACGAATTATTCTTCTTCGTCCAAACCCTCCAAGGAGCCGGAGGAAGAACCGGACGATGAGGAAGAACCAGAGGAAGAGGAGCCGAAGACGCCGGAAGAGCCGGATGAGGAACCGGAGCCGCCGGATGAGGACCAGAATCCGGGAACCACGGACAATCCGGACGACACCGGGGGAGAAACTTCCCAGAATCCGCCCCAGGATATGCAGGAAGATGGCTCATCCGAAGGAAATGAAGGAATGAGAGAATAAAAGTTGAAAAAGGAGACTGCGTCAGGCGGTCTCCTTTTTGGGTTTGCGTACGTTCAAAATTATTCGGTAATAGTGTAAAGCGCAACCTCATCGATCTCCCGGTTGGTGGCCACAAGGACGTCTTTGCCTTCTTTATTTACGAAGTGCATGGCGTTGGCACAGCCGGTGTTCTGATCAATAAATTCGGTCCGGTAGGTACCCGCCTCTTTGTCCCAGGTGATGGCGATGGTATCTTTGGTGCCTTTTCTCCATCCTACGACCCAGGTGGGTTTGCTCAAAAGTTCGCAGGTCCAGGTGGCGTGGATCATCTCCGTCTCGGACTCTGGACGGCTGTATTTCCACTGGGGTACATAGTTACCGTGTCCGTCCAGATGATAGATGGTCAGAGAAGCGCCGTGGAACGGACTGATGCAGCCGAGTTCCAGCTGACCGTCTCCGTCGAAATCCAGCAGTACGGAATCGCTGGAGGGAAGGCCGTGGATCTTCGTGACCTCCCAGTCGGAGCCCTGGACCGCGGGCGGATCGAATACGAAGGTGCCCTCCTCACAGCCGATCAGCGCCGCGTCGTGACCGCCGCGCCGAATCCGGGAATAGCCGTGGTTCTTTAACATTCCGTCTTTGATCAGAGTCAGGCTTAACTGGTGTTCTTCATTGTAGGAAGACAGATCCGACGGCAGTTCGGCGCCGAAGCAGGCGCCTTTGAAGCGCCAGTCCTCCTTGTATTCATGCCCGGTTTTTAAGCAGCAGACGATCAGATAATTATGTCCGGCACGGTTCAGGATTCCGAAGCGGTGAACGAAGGGAGCGCTGCACAGGGTGCGCACTTCCCAGTTCCCTTCGCCTCTGGCGGTTACGATGACGATCTTGGCGTTGGCGGAATCGTTGGGGGAATAGAACTGGTGGGTGGCCAAAAACTGTCCGTCCGCGCCGGGGACCGGCGTCATGGTCATGACTCCGCCGGGTTCGGTCCACACCGTATCCAGCTTCGTGCCGTCCTCGGAAAAAAGATAGCAGGGATCATGCTTTTCCGCGGCCACCAGAAAACAGTGCTCTCCCTTGTAGGTGAGTTCGGAGATGGCATAGCATTTGTTCAGGTTGGATATGACTTTTTTTTCGATTTTCATATTAATAAGAGACCTCCTTATTTAAGTTCCGCATCTGGCCTCAGACAGATGCTGCTTTTTATGCACATTGTTTGTCCAGAATACGGCTCATGCTTTCGCAGGCGAACTTGATATCGTCCTTCCAGCTTTCTTTTCCCACATCCCACATTTCCGTAACATAGCGCCGGATGCCAAGCTCCCATGCCTTGCCGATGATGGATTCAAAATCCACATGCCCTGTGAGGAAGGGGATCTCCCGGAATTTTCCGGGTACGGTTTCTTTTAAATGAAGCGCAAAGATGTGGTCCCGCCCGGTCTCCAGGTCTTCCAGTACGTTGGTGTGATAAGTGAGGGCGGCGTTGGTCAGGTTGCCAGAATCAGGATATACGCCCAGATAAGGATTGTCAATAAGGTTTACATATTTCATTGCCTTTTCCGTAGTGTTCATAAATTCTGTTTCCATGGTCTCGAAGCCCATGACGATCCCTTTGGCCGAGGCCATCATGGTCGCCTTTTTTAAGTTTTCCCGGAAGAGACGTTCGCTTTCTTTCGTTCCGTCCTCGTAGTAGACGTCATAGCCGGCCAGTTGGATGATCCGGATGCCCAGATCGTCAGCGAGCTGGATGGCTTTCTCCATAATATCCATGCCGCGGCGGCGTACTTCGGGGCTGGAAGCTCCGAAAGGATATTTGCGGTGTCCGGAAAGACACATGCTGCGGATGGGAACGCCAGTGTCTTTCATGGTCTTTACGAGCTTCAGCCGCTCTTCTGCGGTCCATTCCAGGCGGGCGAGTTTCTCGTCGGTTTCGTCAATGCTGATCTCGACAAAATCATAGCCGCATTCTTTGGCGCAGAGAAGCTTTTCTTCCCAGCTCATAGCTTTTGGCATGGCTTTTTCATACAAGCCGATTGCGTATGCTTTCATAATCGTAACCTTCCTTTCTTATAGATGAAGTATGTCCCGAATTGTGATCTGTCAGCAGGAAGAGCATTCCTTTTTGTACGCCTGTTTTTCTTATTGCTCAAAACAAACATAAAACAAAACAAATAGATGGTCTATCCAAAAAACATAAAAGAACACAAAATAGAACATATATAAAGATATAAATGATTATAATCGTTATAAAGAACATTTTCAAGAGAAAAAGAGAACA
This sequence comes from uncultured Lachnospiraceae bacterium, assembly GCA_910584945.1. GTDB lineage: Bacteria > Bacillota > Clostridia > Lachnospirales > Lachnospiraceae > Hominiventricola. The sequence goes on from CAJUDY010000013.1 coordinate 14,074, forward strand.
TTTTTAAGTTATATTTAAAGTTTGTAGAAAACGTAAAAATAAAATTCCGTCGATTTGCATAAAAAAAACGAACATAAAAAAGAAAAACCGAAAATACATATGCGAAAAATTCGAAAAAAACCTTATAAATATGGTGCTTTTTTAAAAATTAAAAAATTGGTGAAATTATACAAAACAATGACTTCCAATGGAAAAATTCGGAAAAACAAACATAAAAACGAACAAAAATCCTCTTGCAATTTGAGAGTATTTAAGATATATTTAGGACAGAATAAAGAAAAAGAAAACGCCGAAGGAGGAATTAAGGAATGAGTAAAGTCTCTGAAATGACCCGGGAAAGCTGGATCATGAGTACTTTTCCGGAGTGGGGAACCTGGCTGGTGGAGGACATCGAGAACGAAGTCGTGAAGCCCGGCAATGTGGCAATGTGGTGGCTGGGCTGTACCGGCGTATGGTTCAAGACTCCGGGAGGAGCAAACATCACCATTGATCTGTGGTGCGGCAATGGAAAGCGCACCCACGGGGACGGCAAGATGAAGGTCGGACATCAGATGGCCAATATGTGCGGAGGCCGGGCGATGCAGCCGAACTTGAGGAATGTTCCTTTTGTGATTGATCCCTTTGCATTTAAGCAGGTGGATGCGGTGCTGGCGACCCATTATCATCAGGATCATATGTCTGCAGAGTGGGCGGCCCATGTGCTGCAGAGCAAGATGACCACCACGGATGAAAACGGCAAGGAGATTCCGGTACCCTTTATCGGGCCGAAAAAGTCGGTGGAGACCTGGGTGAACTGGGGAGTTCCGGAAGACCGGTGCGTGACCGTGAAGCCGGGAGATGTGATCAAGATCAAAGATATCGAGATTGTCTGCTTGGACAGCTTTGACCGTACCTGTATCGTTACCACCGACAAGACTGGCCCGGACAGAGAAGAGCTGACCGGAGTATGCCCCACGGATATGGATGAGAAGGCGGTCAACTATCTGGTGAAGACGCCGGGGGGGAACATCTATCACTCGGGAGATTCCCATTTCTCGATCTACTTTGCAAAGCATGGCAAGGATCATGATATCGACGTGGCCTTCGGCTCCTTTGGAGAGAATCCCATCGGTATGCAGGATAAGATGACTTCTATCGACGTTCTGCGCATGGCAGAAAATCTGAAGTGCAAGGTGGTCGTACCGATTCACTGGGATGTGTGGACCAACTTCCAGGCGGACTGCGAGGAGATCAAGCTTCTGTATGATTTCAAGAAGGACCGCAATGAGTACAAGTTCCATCCGTTCTTCTGGCAGGTGGGCGGCAAGTACGTGTACCCGCAGGATAAGGATAAGATCTATTATCATCATCAAAGAGGTTTTGAGGACTGCTTCGAGCATCCGCAGAATATTCCGTACAGGTCCTGCCTGTAAGAGAAAGGGGGAGTGTTTATGTCCACAGTATTGCAGACAATCGTAGAAAAGAAGCATTACCGTTTTATCGACGGAGAAGGGGTGACCTGGCAGGAGGCGATCCGTTTAAGCGCGGAGTCTCTGGTGGCGGACGGCAGCGTCGACGAAGATTATTATAAGCAGATCATCGCCTGCGTCGAGAAATACGGACCTTATGTCGTGTTCGAGCATAATGTCGCCATGCCCCATACCCAGGAGAACGCCGAAGGCGCGCACAAGACCGGGATTGGTTTTATGGTGTCGGAGAAGATGATTGACTTTGGGACGGATGAGGACGGAGAGAAAAAAGAGGCGAATCTCTTTTTCACGCTTTCTTCCACCAACCCGGATGAGCATATGAGCAATATTCAGCAGCTTTCGGAGATCTTTATGAATGACGCGCTGCTGGATGCGCTGGCGGCGGCCAGGACGCCGGAGGACATTTTGGAAGCAGAGAAGAACTATCCATGCGAAGAGTTTTAAGAAACCGTTGTATCATTTAAAAAGGAGATAAAATATGGTAGTATTAGATGTATTAAATGCAGTCTGGACCTTCTTTGCCACCTATGTCCTGCAGAAGGCGCCTTATATGGTAGGCTTCCTGACGCTTTTGGGCTATTGTCTGATGGGCAAGAAGTGGTATGATACACTTGCGGGAACGCTGAAGGCCATCATCGGTATGCTGATTCTGAACGCAGGTTCCAGCGGACTGACCAGTACCTTCCGGCCGATTCTTGCGGGGCTTAAGGACCGCTTTAATCTGACCGCCTGTGTGATCGACCCTTATTATGGGCAGAACGCGGTGACCGCCGGCGTGGAAGAGGTCTTTGGAAAAGGATTTTCCCAGGCCATGACCCTTCTTCTGATTGCGTTCATTGTAAATATTATACTGGTGCGTTTTAACAAGATTACCAAATGCCGTGCGCTGTTCACCACCGGTCATGTGCAGGTGCAGCAGGCGGCGACGGCTTACTGGCTGATCATGTTCGCTTTGCCGGGACTTTTGTCCAACAATGTGGCGCTGATGGTGGTCATGGCTGTGATTCTGGGCGCTTACTGGGCTGTAGGAGCCAATCTGACGATCAAACCCATGCAGGAGTTAAGCGAGGGCGCCGGCTTTGCCATCGCGCATCAGCAGATGTTCGGTATCCGTCTTTCTTACTTCCTGTCCGATAAGCTGTTCGGCGACAAGGGCGGAAAGCGGAAAGTGAAGAAGGTCGGAGAGATGGAGATGCCCGGATTCTTCTCAATCTTCAATGAGAATATGGTATGTACCGCGATCCTGATGACGATATTCTTCGGCATTATCATGGCGATTATCGGAAAACCGTTCTTTGTGGAAAGCGGCGCGACCACAGAGACAGAGAACTTTGCGTATTATTGTTTCAATACGTCCTTGAACTTCGCGGTCTATCTGGCGATCCTGCAGCTTGGCGTCCGTACCTTCGTGACTGAGCTGACGGCTTCCTTCCAGGGTATTGCGGATAAGCTGCTTCCGTCTTCCATTCCTGGTGTGGACTGTGCGGTCTGCTTTGGTTTTGGTGATTCCAACGCAGTTACTTTCGGATTCCTGGCAGGTCTTGTGGGACAGATCATCGCAATCCTTGCTCTGATCGTGATCGGATCTCCGACCATCATTATCTGCGGATTCGTTCCGGTATTCTTCGATAATGCGACCATGGGTCTGGTGGCCAATGAAAAGGGCGGCTTAAAAGCCTGCCTGGTCATCCCCTTTATCGCCGGTATGGTCCAGGTGTTCGGCGCGGCATTGATCGCCGGCTGGGTAGGTCTTGCGGAATATGGCGGATATCTTGGCATGTTTGACTGGGATACCGTATGGCCGATCTTCACCGTGCTCATGCGTTTCGCGGGATATATCGGAGTGGCTGTCGTTGTGATCGTGCTGCTGGCAATTCCTCAGATCGAGTATCGGATGGACCCGGAAGGATACTTCCTGATCACGGAAGACTACGACGCCTATGTGGAGCATAAAGCGAAAAAAGCGGCGGCGAATTAAATAATACAAAAACTAAAAACAGCATCTTCCAGACTCAGGGACGGAAAGAGCGGCGGATGCGGAACTTTTATAAGGAGATTAAAATTATGGCGAAACTTGATGGAAAGAAACTTCTGGCTTGCTGCGCAAACGGTGCAGGTTCTTCTCTGATGATGGAGAACGCAATCAAAAAAGTAATGACAAAATACGGGATCAAACCGGCGGAGCTGCGTCACTGTCCGGTATCGGAAGGAAAGACCGCTTCCCGCAACTATGACGTGGTTTTCTGCGCTCGTACCTTTGCAAAGACCTTTGACGGTGTGGAGAAAAGCGGCACGATCCTGATCCCGCTGAAGAACGTGATGTCCGCCCAGGAGATCGAGACGGCATTGAAAGAAGCGGACCTTCTGGATTGATGAAGGAATCCTCCTTTTACAATATGAAAAGATAAAACGAAAAACCGGATCTGGCAGTATAGAGACACCTATATTTACCGGACCCGGTTTTTTCAAAACATGGCCGACTATTCGGGTTGACGTTTAGATGAGTTTGGGATAATATTATGATTAAGACAGTGATTTTTGATGTGGACAATACGCTGTACAGCTACACAAAAGCCCACGAGGCGGCATTTGGGGAACTTCTGGTCTATGCAAAGCGGGAGCTTGGACTTGACCGGGAAGCTTTTGCCGCGCTGCATCAAAAGACAGAAAAAGAACTAAGAGCTTATATGGGGGATGTGGCGGCGTTGCACAACCGGTGCATCCGCTATCAGATCATGTTGGAGAGCCGGGGTCTGCCCCTGCATCCCCATGTGCTGAAGATGAATGATATTTACTGGGAGACACTCTTAAAAGCGGCGGTCCCCTCCCCCAATGCCGAAGAGACCATAAAAGGTCTGAAGGAGCGGGGAGTGCGGATCGGGATTGGGACGGATATGACGGCGCGGGTTCAGTTTCAGAAGCTGGAAGCGCTGGGGCTCCTGTCCCTGATGGATTTCCTCGTATCCAGCGAAGAGACGGGGGCGGAGAAGCCAAAGGCCGCTTTCTTCGACCGTTGTGTGGAAAAGGCTGGATGCGAAAGGCGGGAGTGTCTCTTTGTGGGAGATAACCTGAAAAAGGATGTTCAGGGGGCTGTGGACGCGGGCCTTCAGGCGGTATGGTATCGTCCGGAAGAGGAAAAGGACAGGGCGGATGTGCCGCGGATTACCGATCTTGCGGAACTTTTGCAGAAGGTATTGGCTCCATAGCTGCAGGAAATTGTTAAAGGAGCAGTGTGATTTATGAAAAACAACCGAAAAGCTGTTGATGAGCGTCATTTGAAAATATTGAATCTGATTCGAGAGCGCGGTGAGGTAAAAGTGGATGAACTGGCGAGGACCTTTCAGATCTCGCCGATGACGGTCCGGCGCGACATGCAGTATCTGGAGGAGGAGAGGCTGATCTCCCGGGTTCACGGGGGCGCAATCTCCCTGGAAAAGGCCAACATGATGCTTTCCAGGGATGAGAAGATCGCCATATGCAGGGAGCGAATCTCCGAGTATGCTTCCCGTTTTATTGACAACGGAGACACACTGTTCATTAACGGGAGCCGCACGGCTCTCAACATGCTGAAATATGCAGGTGACAAGAAAGTACTGGTATATACGAATAACTGCTGGGGAATCGGAGAAAAGTATCCGGATGAAGTGACGATTCGCTTTACGGGCGGAGAGGTGCGCAGCAATGTGATGGTGGGAGAATATGTGATGAGAAACCTGTTGTCCATGACGGCGGACAAGACTTTTTTGGGCTGTGCGGCGGTCTATGACGACGGCGAATTCCGCTATGATATTCCAACGGAGATCGGTATCAACGAGGCCATGATCTCCCGGACCACGAAGGCGCTGTATGTGCTGGCGGACCACACCAAGATCAAGAGGCGGGAAGATCGGGGGAATATCTATGGAAGCTGCGCCTATGAACAGTCCTGCACCCTCATTACGGATGACAACGCGAACCCGGCAGTGGTGGAACAGCTTCGCAGATACGGAATCCACGTGATTCTGGTTCCGACGAAGTAAAGATGTATGAGGTTGGAAAATATGACAGATTTTTCGCAGTTGTTGATCTATGTTCCGGGAATCATCCTCTTTCTGGTTGGTTCCGGACAGGTAAGGGAGTGGCTTCGCATGCGCCGGTCCGGGTTTTGCGCGGACGCCGGTGTAATCAGCTGCAAACATGTGGTGAAAAAGGATAAAAAAGACAGAGAAATATATAACTATTATGACGTAACCGTAGAATATGACAATCCCAGGACCGGGCGCAGGGAGCGTCTGGCGGTGAAAACTCCTACGGAGTATGCAAAGGGGCAGCGGGTCCGGATGTACCAGGGAAAGGGAAGCGAAAAACCGGTTCTGGCAGAATGCAGGCCGGAATTTCTGTTTCATCCCTGGGCGACTATGATTGGAGGAGCGCTTTTGATTCTCCTGGCGCTGGAGCAGAACCGGGGAAGAGAGATCCCGGCAATGATCTGTCTGGCCCTGATTTTTACGGGGGCGGGCGTGAATCTGACCGCGGATTATATTCTGCTTAAGAGGCGTAATCTTCAGCCGGTTCAGGCGGTAATTACGGAGATTTACACCCGTCAGATCTCCCGGGAGACGAAGATCTTAAAGGGCGCCAGATACACCTATTATCCTGTTGTTCGATATGAACTGGAAGGCGGGGAGAACATCCGCCGCTGCAACATCAATTCCAGCGGACAGAATGCCTTCAAGGTTGGTGAGTACATGACGCTCTACTACGATCCCAAGTCCCGGTCCGTCCTGGAGAAGCATGCACGAGTGGGGACAGCGGTGGCAGGGATCTGCCTGGTGTGTATTGGCGTGCTTGCAGGAGCCAGTATCCTGTCAGTGGTTCTGTGATTGTGAAATATATCCATGTTATCTGCTGAAAATCATTGAACAAATAGCAAAAGTGATAAAAATAATAAAAAAACAGAAAAACTCTTTACAAACAGAAAAAAATATCATATAATATCTAAGTTCACAGTTGTGAACAACATATGATGTCGATGCGTGGCTCAGCTTGGTAGAGCGCTGCGTTCGGGACGCAGAGGTCGCAGGTTCAAATCCTGTCGCATCGATTCCTTGGCAGGGGCGCATGACGTCCGGCGGACGTCAGTCTTGCGCCGACCGGAACGGAGTGTAGAACGCCGGAAAGCTTGGATTTGCAGGCTTTCCGGTCTTTTTTTATGTCCAAATAACAGATACTTGTTTTGGCCTTATCGCTTATAATAAAAGTACAACTTGGACAAATAATAAATACAACTAATAAAAATGTATCAAAAAAATTGTATATTTCAGAACAAATACAGAAAAATCAATTGACAAAGCAACCAAGAAGATGTATATTATAACTAACTTAAGGACAGGCAGAAAAAAGTAATTCGTTAAAATGACAATTCGGGTAGAGGGGAATTGGTAATCCTGCCGGAAAAACGAAGAGAATCTTTATATCGTACAATCTTGTTCCATAGGAACAACTTGTAAATACAACTTTTCAAATTTTCAAAAAAATTCTACGTAGGGAGGAATACGAACAATGAAAAGAAAAGTTTTAAGCACGATCCTTGCAGTTTCCATGGTAGCAGCTATGGTAGTTGGCTGCGGCGGTGGCGGTTCCGCGACAGCGGATGCTCCGGCAGCGGATGCGGAGACAGAAGCTTCCGCAGACGATGCGGCGGCAGGCGACGCAGCTCAGGCTGAGGCTCCGTCCGGAGTAGCGGCAGACAAAGAAGGCGGCAAAGTCGGCGTGGCAATGCCCACCCAGTCTTCCGAGAGATGGATCAAGGACGGCGGCAACATGAAGGAGAAGCTGGAGGCTATGGGTTATGAAGTAGACCTTCAGTATGCAGAGGACGACGTGCAGATGCAGGTTTCTCAGATTGAGAACATGATCGCAGCGGATGCGGACTGCCTGGTTATCGCGGCAGTGGACTCCGGAGCGCTTACGACTGTGGAGGCACAGGCGAAAGAAGCAGGTATCCCGATCATCGCTTATGACCGTCTTCTGATGGATACGGACGCAGTTTCCTACTACGCTTCCTTCGATAACGAAGGCGTTGGTACAGCCATCGGTGAGTACATCAAGACTGCGAAGGACCTGGACGCTGCTAAAGAGGCAGGCGAGAGCTACACCATCGAGTTCTTCATGGGCTCCCCGGATGACAACAACGCGGTTCTGCTTCACAAAGGTGTGATGGGCGTTCTGAAGCCGTACCTGGATGACGGTACCCTGGTATGCAAGACCGGAAGAACTTCCTTTGAGGATACCTGTATCTTAAGATGGTCTCAGGAGACTGCTCAGCAGTGGTGTGAGAACTATCTGACCGGTTACTATGCAGACGAGGATCTTGATATTGCCTGCACCGCATTTGACGGATTCGCATATGGCGTAAAGGCTGCTCTTCAGGGCGCTGGTTATACCGCTGAGAACTGGCCGCTGGTTACCGGACAGGACGCAGAGCTGATGGCATGCAAGAATATCCTTGACGGAACTCAGACCTCTTCCATCTTCAAAGACACGGGCCTTCTGGCAGACAAGTGCGTAACCATGGTGGAAGCGGTGATGAAAGGCACAGAGCCGGAGATCAACGATACCACGACTTATGACAACAACGTAGTAGTCGTTCCGTCCTATCTGTGTACTCCTGTAGCAGTTGACAAAAACAACCTGGAAGAGGTTGTAGTTGACAGCGGATACTACAGTGCAGCAGACTTGGGACTGTAATTTTAGTCTGAATGAAGCGGCGGCGAAAGCCGTCGCTTTTTACAGGAGTTTATCCCGCGGCAGACGGGCGGATGTGCGTGTTGGCCGGACTGCGGCGTGGAAATATAAAGAAAAGGAGCAAGAGGTATGTCAGATTATATCTTGGAGATGAACCACATAACCAAGGAATTCTCGGGCGTGAAGGCACTGGATGATGTGAATCTGAAGGTGAAAAAAGGCGAGGTCCATGCGTTATGCGGGGAGAACGGAGCCGGGAAATCCACTCTGATGAACGTGCTCTCCGGCGTGTACCCTTATGGTACCTATTCCGGGGATATCGTCTACAAAGGGGAAGTCGGAAAGTTCCACAAGATCAAGGACAGTGAAGCCAAAGGAATCGTTATCATTCATCAGGAGCTGGCTTTAAGCCCCCATATGTCGGTGGCTGAGAACGTGTTCCTGGGAAATGAACAGTGTTCTGCCAAGGGCGTTATCGACTGGACGAAGACCAGGGCGAAAGCGGCAGAGATGCTGGCAAAGGTCGGACTGGAAGGCGAGGACGTCAATGTGCCGGTCAATTCCCTGGGCGTGGGCAAGCAGCAGCTCATCGAGATTGCCAAGGCCATGGCCAAGGATGTGGAACTTTTGATTCTGGATGAGCCGACGGCGGCACTTAACGACGAGGAGTCGGCAAAGCTTCTGGAGATTATGCTGGAGCTGAAAAAACAGGGGGTGACCATGATCATTATCTCCCATAAGCTGAATGAGATCAGCTACGTGGCGGATGCGATCACGGTAATTCGTGACGGACACACCATCGAGACTTTGACTAAGGGGGTGGATGACTTCTCCGAGGACCGTATCATCAAAGGCATGGTAGGCCGTGAGATGACGAACCGTTATCCGATTCGCGAGGGAGTGACCATAGGGGATACCATCTTTGAGGTTCAGAACTGGAATGTATATCATCCGGAGGACCCGGAGCGTCAGGTGTTAAAAGATGTGAACATCCAGGTGAAGGCCGGCGAGGTGGTTGGCCTTGCGGGACTTATGGGAGCAGGACGGACAGAATTCGCCATGAGCGTGTTCGGAAAGTCCTATGGACAGAAGATCAGCGGTACCGTGAAGCTGAACGGCAGGGAGGTAGATCTGAAAGACGTACGGACGGCTATTGACAATAAGCTGGCCTATGTGTCCGAGGACCGGAAAGGCAACGGACTGGTCCTGATCGATGATATCAAGCGGAATATGACCATGGCTGCTCTTCGCAATTTCTTCTCCAAAAACGGCGTGGTAGACGCCAACGAGGAGATCGTGAAGGCAGAAGAATATAAGAAACTGATCAACGTAAAAGCCAATTCTATCGACCAGACCGTAGGCTCTCTGTCAGGAGGTAACCAGCAGAAGGTAGTGCTTGCCAAATGGATGCTGACCCAGCCGGACGTATTGATCTTAGACGAACCCACCCGTGGTATCGATGTGGGCGCCAAGTATGAGATCTACTGTGTCATCAACGATCTGGCAAAGGCAGGAAAAGCAGTCATTATCATCTCCTCTGAGATGCCGGAGATCATCGGTACCTGCGACCGGCTGTATGTCATCAACGAGGGACATATTGCGGGTGAACTGGCGAAGGAAGAGATGACTCAGGAAAAGATTATGGGCTGTATTATGGCTGATAACAGGAAAGGTGCGTAATCATGGAAAAGAATAAAGTTGTCAATATTGATATGAGACAGTACGGTATGGTACTGGCGCTTATAGCGGTTTATGTTATTTTTGCGATCATGACCGGCGGCAAGAATCTGTCTCCGGCGAACATCAACAACCTGATCATGCAGAACGGTTACATCGTGATCCTGGCTGTCGGTATGCTGCTGTGCGTACTGACCGGTAACGTTGACCTGGGTGTCGGCTCCATCGTTGCTACCTGCGGCGCCGTTATCGGTATCGGTATGGTAGACTACGGCTGGAACATGTGGATTGCGATCATCGCATCCCTGATCGTCGGTCTGCTCTGCGGTATGTTTGCGGGCTTCTTCATCTCCAAACTGGGGATTCCGCCTTTCATCGTAACCCTGGCAACCATGCTGATGGGCCGTGGTCTTACCTATGTGCTTCTGCAGGCACAGACGAAAGGACCTCTGCCGGCAAACTTTGTGTACATAGGTGCAGGCTTCCTTCCGACGATCAAGGTCGGTAATATCGACATGATATGTCTGATCGTGGCGGCGGCAATCTCTGTATTGATTGTGCTCGCAGAGATAAAGAGCATCGCCACCAAGAAGAAATACGGCTTTGCCACCAACCCCACCTGGCAGCTGATTGTAAAAGACGGTATCATCATCGCAATCGTATGGTTCTTCTTCTACAAGCTGGCATGCTACAGCGGGATTCCCTTCGTGCTGGTATTGATGGCGCTTCTGGTGGGGCTGTATCACTTCATCACCACCAAGACAGTAGCCGGACGTCAGATCTACGCGCTGGGCGGCAACGCGAAAGCGGCAAAGCTGTCCGGTATCAACACAGAGAAAGTATTCTTCTGGGTATACACCAACATGGGTCTCCTCTGTGCAGTAGCAGGCATCATCCTGTCCGCACGTAACGCGTCTTCCACTCCGAAGGCCGGCGACCAGTTCGAGATGGACGCCATCGCATCCTGCTACATCGGCGGCGCTGCTACTTCCGGCGGTATTGGTACGATTATCGGAGCAGTTGTCGGAGCGTTCATCATGGGTATCCTGAACAATGGTATGTCCCTGTACGGTTTTTCCACAGACCTTCAGAAGATCGTGAAAGGTGCCGTGCTTCTGGGCGCTGTTACCATCGACCTGGTATCCAAACGTAAAAAATAATGACTGAAAAGTAAAAAGGATGGGCCGCCTGATCGTGGCGGCCCTGTTAAAACATATGAAACAGCGGGAAGCCAAATATATATTTTTAGTAAACTGGATAAAAGACCGGATTGTTACAAGAGAACTGAGGCCGGGAGAAAAGCTGTACTCGGAAAACGAACTGAGCGAGATGTTTGATCTGAGCCGCCAGACGGTCCGCCATGCCATCGGGATACTGGAAGCGGAGGGACTTGTGGAGCGGGTTCGGGGAAGCGGGACTTATATTGGGAGCCGCAATGGGAACGTCCGCAAAAAGACAATGAATATTGCAGTGATCAGCACTTATGTGGATGGATATATCTTCCCGCCAACACTCCAGGGGATTGTGCAGACCCTTTCCGGAGCGGGGTATATGACCCAGATTGCATTTACCAACAACCGGGTAGACAATGAGCGAAGGATACTGGAAGGAATTCTGGAAAAAGATAATGTAGACGGAGTCATCGTGGAAGCGACCAAAAGCGCGCTGCCCAATCCTAATCTGGAATATTACCAGGAGCTTCAGCGGCGGCAGATTGCGCTTCTGTTCTTCAACTGTATCTATCCGGAACTGAATGCGCCGATTGTGGCGTTGGACGATGTGCGGATTGCCGAGGATGCAGTGAATTATCTGCTGTCCTGCGGCCACCGGAAGATCGGGGGGATCTTTAAAGCGGATGACGGGCAGGGAAAGCTGCGTTACGCGGGGTATATGAATGCGCTGCTGAAAGCGGGGGTGTCTCTGGATGATCGAAAGATTCTCTGGATTGACACGGAGGATCAGAAGGCGCTTCGAAATATCCGCGCCTCCGTTCTGCGGAGGATGACGGATTGTACAGCCGTCTTCTGCTACAACGATGAAGTCGCGTTTGGACTGGTGGAACTTTTGCAGAAGGAAGGCTTTCGGGTTCCCGGGCAGTTGTCGATTGTCAGCATTGACGGTTCTGAGTTGTCGATGCTGACGGAACCGCATATTACCTCCATTCCTTATCCCATGGAGGAGTTGGGAAGGAAAGCTTCGGAGAATATGCTGCGCCTGATTGAGGAACCGGATTTTGACGGGAGCTTTCTGTATCGTCCCATGATCCTGGTGCGGGATTCTGTGAAAAAGATCGGAGGGATCGGATAATTTATGGAAGAAAAGAAGAAAAGCTATCCGTCGAAAATATCCTTGATCTTAAGGGTTGTGGTGTCGGCGTATCTTCTCTATCTTGTATGGGGGCTGCGGGATGCGCCCGGAAGCCACACGGGGGCGGAGCGCCTGCTGTTTATCGCCGCGATGATTCTCTTTACTGTTGTCGCGGTGCTGCTTGGAGGTTTGTCCATAAAAGCATTTCTGAAAGGAGAGTATGATCGGCCGGACGAGGAGGATCATTCTTAACTATAAAATAAAAGAAGATGATAAAGGAAAGGTGATTGAATCATGAAAAATTACAAGTTTTGGTTTTGCACCGGCTCTCAGGATCTGTACGGAGACGAGTGCCTGAGAAAGGTTGCAGAACATTCTGCAAAGATCGTGGAAGGCATCAACGCAGGAGGGAAACTTCCTTATGAAGTGGTCTTAAAGCCGACTCTGATCAGCCAGGCGTCCATCCGTCAGACTTTAAACGACGCCAACAACGATCCGGAGTGCGCCGGCGTCATCACCTGGATGCACACCTTCTCTCCGGCGAAAATGTGGATCATCGGTCTGCAGGAGTATAAAAAACCGCTGTGTCATCTGCTGACCCAGTTCAACGAAGAGATTCCCTACGGCACCATCGACATGGATTTCATGAACGAGAACCAGTCTGCCCACGGCGACCGGGAATACGGGCATATTGAGAGCCGTATGGGCATTGAGAGAAAACTGATCTTCGGCCACTGGAACAATCCGGAAGTACAGGAGCGGCTCGGAAGCTGGATGCGTACAGCGATCGGTGTGATGGAGTCCTCCCATATCCGCGTCTGCCGCGTGGGCGACAATATGAACAACGTGGCGGTTACCGAGGGCGACAAGGTAGAGGCGCAGATCAAGTTCGGGTGGGAGATCGACCATTATAATGTCAACGATCTGGTAGATTATGTCAATGCAGTACCCCAGGGAGACGTAGACGCGTTGGTGGAAGAGTATTATAAGAAGTACGAGATCCTTCTGGAAGGCAGAGACGAGGCGGAATTCCGCAGACATGTGGCGGTACAGGCGCAGATCGAGATCGGGGCCGAGAAGTTCTTAAAGGACGGCGACTATCATGCCATCGTTACCCACTTTGGCATGCTGGGCGGCTTAAAGCAGCTTCCGGGTCTGGCGATTCAGAGACTGATGGAGAAAGGCTACGGCTTCGGCGCGGAAGGCGACTGGAAGACCGCAGCGATGGTACGCCTGATGAAGATCATGACTGAGGGCATCAAGGATGCAAAGGGAACCTCCTTCATGGAAGATTACACCTACAACCTGGTTCCGGGCAAGGAAGGCATCCTGCAGTCCCATATGCTGGAAGTGTGCCCGACCATCTCCGAAGGACCGATCTCCATCAAAGTACAGCCCCTCTCCATGGGCAACCGGGAAGATCCGGCCCGTCTGGTATTCACCTCCAAGACCGGTCCCGCAGTGGCGACCTCTCTGGTGGATCTTGGCAACCGTTTCCGCCTGATTATCAATGCGGTGGACTGCAAGAAAGTGGAACAGCCCATGCCGAAGCTTCCGGTGGCGACCGCGTTCTGGACGCCGCAGCCGAGCCTGGCGGTGGGAACTGAGAGCTGGATTCTGGCAGGCGGTGCGCATCACTCGGCCTTCTCCTATGACCTGTCCGTGGAGCAGATGGTGGACTGGGCAGCGGCGATGGGTATTGAAAGCGTCGTGATTGACAACAATACCACTATACGGGACTTCAAAAATGAGTTAAAATGGAATGCAATTGCATACCGATAAAGTATCAGAAAGGAGTTTGAGACAAATGCTGGAAGAACTGAAACAGAAAGTATTTGAAGCCAACATGCTGCTTCCGAAGTATGGCCTTGTGACCTTCACCTGGGGGAATGTGAGCGCCATCGACCGGGAGAGCGGACTCTTTATCATCAAGCCCAGCGGTGTGGACTATGAGACCATGAAAGCGGACGATATGGTGGTGGTGGACCTGGAAGGCAAAGTGGTGGAAGGACACTATAAGCCCTCCTCCGACACACCGACCCATCTGGAACTCTACAAAGCATTTCCGGAGATCGGCGGCATCGTGCACACCCACTCTTCCTACGCCACCAGCTGGGCGCAGGCGGGAAGAGGGATTCCCTGCTACGGGACGACCCATGCGGATTATATGTACGGGGAGATTCCCTGTGTCCGCTGTCTGACCAAGGAGGAGATCGAGGGCGCTTACGAGGAGAACACGGGACACCTGATCGTGAACGCGTTCAAGGCGATGGACCGGGAAGTGATGGCGGTACCGGCAGTGCTCTGCAAGAATCACGGCCCCTTCGCATGGGGCAAAGACGCCCACGACGCGGTGCACAACGCGGTGGTACTGGAAGAGGTGGCCAAGATGGCGTACCGCGCGGAGACCATCAACCCGAGGATTCAGCCGGCGCCCCAGGAGCTGCAGGATAAGCATTACTTTCGGAAACACGGAGCCAATGCTTACTATGGACAGGATACAAAATAAAGGATTGACTTTACAAGGAGTTAAGAAGGACTGCCGGGTTTTGCGGCGGTCCTTCATTTTTCTGTACATTTTCTGAAAAAACAGTTGTTTTCTCGCTCCATTGCAAGTATAATCTGAAATAGATTTTATAAACGAGGAGATAAAGTGATGAAGAAAGTGGTCAAGTTTGGGGGAAGTTCTCTGGCAAGCGCCCAGCAGTTTATAAAAGTCGGAAAGATCATTCTTGCAGACGAGAGCCGCTGCTATGTGGTCCCGTCGGCTCCGGGCAAACGGTTTGACGGAGACACCAAAGTGACGGATATGCTGTACCAGTGCTACTATTCGGCTGCCAACGGAGAAGATTACAGCGGGATGTTAAAGCAGATCAAAGCGCGGTACAATGAGATCATCGGCGGACTGAATTTGAAGCTTTCTCTGGATGAGGAGTTTGAAGTCATTGCTGAGAATTTTGCAAATAAGGCGGGAAGCGACTATGCGGCTTCCAGGGGAGAGTATCTGAACGGCATCATCATGGCTGCTTACATCGGCTATCCTTTTGTCGATGCGGCGGAGGTGATCCGCTTTGCAGAGGACGGCAGTTTTGATTCGGACCAGACCGATCAGATCCTGGGGAAACGTCTGGAAGGGATGCCAAAGGCTGTGATTCCGGGATTTTACGGGGCATATGAAGACGGGAAGATTAAGACTTTTTCCAGAGGCGGTTCCGATATCACCGGCTCTATCGTAGCCAGGGCGGCAAAAGCGGACCTGTATGAGAACTGGACCGACGTGTCCGGTTTTCTGGTCACAGATCCCAGGCTGATCGACGATCCGGAGATTATCGACACCATCACCTATCGGGAGCTTCGGGAGCTGTCTTATATGGGGGCTACTGTGCTCCATGAAGACGCCATCTTCCCGGTGCGGAAAGCCGGTATTCCTATCAACATCCGCAATACCAACCGGCCAAAAGACAACGGCACCATGATCGTGTCCAGCACCTGCCATAAGCCGCGCTTCACGATCACCGGAATTGCCGGTAAAAAGGGGTTTGTGACCGTCAACATCGAGAAAGATATGATGAACTCCGAGATCGGGTTCGGCCGCAAAGTACTAGAAGAGTTTGAGAAGCAGGGAATTTCTTTCGAACACATCCCGTCAGGCATCGATACCATGAGCATTGTGGTTCATCAGGAGGAGTTCGAAGAGCATGAGCAGAAGGTGCTTGCGGGGATACAAAGAGCGGTGAATCCCGACTATCTGGAGGTAGAAGGGGATCTGGCGCTGATCGCCGTGGTAGGAAGGGCTATGCGGGCGAACCGCGGGACAGCCGGGAGGATCTTCTCTGCGCTGGCCCATGCCAACATCAATGTGAAAATGATCGATCAGGGTTCCAGTGAGTGGAATATCATCGTCGGCGTCCGGAATGAGGATTTTGAGCGGGCGATCCGGGCAATCTATGATATCTTTATCAGCACCCAGCTTTAGCAGAAATAAGGCTCCTGCACTCTGAAAAGGGCGCGGCAGGAGCTTTTTTCCATTTCTGCCATTTATCTGAAGAATCCTTAAAATTTTATGAATTTCTGCTGTTTGGATAAAATCTGTGTTATACTGCCAAAGTACATAAGACGTAACTGTGAAGGTACAGAACAGTTACCATAAGATGATGAAAGAAGTATCGCGTCTGTCCGGCCCGGGCAGAACTTTGGTGAGAGGTGAGAAGATGGTAACACGGGAAGAATTTTATGTTGGCTCTTCCGACGGCATTCATATGATCCATGGATACCGCTGGTATGATCCCGGAAAAAAGGTGAAAGGCATCCTGCAGATCGTGCATGGGATGCTGGAATATATCGAGCGTTATGAAGAACTGGCGGACCGCATGGCAGCGGAGGGATATTTTGTGATCGGGCACGATCATCTGGGTCACGGAGACTCGGTGAAGTCACCGGAAGAACTGGGCTATGTGGGAAAGCATGGAGCGGTGCTCTGGCTTCGGGATATCGAGCTGATCCGGAAGATGGCGGTGTCCTACGCGCCCAAGGTTCCCTGTATCCTCCTGGGACACAGCATGGGATCCTATCTGGTCAGACGTTATCTGATCTATCACGGCAATAAGGTGGACGCGGCCGTGCTTATGGGGATTGGACATCAACCGGCGATGGCGGTGAAGGCGGGACTTCTGGTCACCTATGTGTCGATGATGCAAAAGGGTGCAAAGGGGCACAGCCCCATACTGAATCAGATGACCTGCACCGGCTTTGCCAAACGTTATCCGGATAACGCCAACACCGGGAGCTGGATGAGCCGTGATCCGCAGGTGCTGAACGACGCCCTTCAGGATGAGAAAAGGAATTTTTCTTTTTCGCTGAATGCTTTTGAGGCGCTTTTTCGAACTGTGGAAGAAGTGGTGGACCCCAAGAGAGCGGCCAGGATGCCCAAAGACCTGCCGCTCCTGATTCTTGCGGGAGACGAGGACCCGGTGGGAGAGAAGGGCAGAGGTGTACGCAGATTCCGTGCCATGCTGGATCGGATCGGAATGAAAGAGGTTACCTTAAGACTGTATCCAGGGAACCGGCATGAATTGATCCACGATCTGGATAAAGAGCAGGTATTTACAGATCTTCGGAAATGGTGCGATGCCATTACGGCAGGGAAATAAAAAACAGCATCTGAGCGGCAGATGCGGAACTTCAATAGGAGGTGTAAAATGAAAAAGTGCATTTCTTTGATATTAATGACGGCGATGCTGGTATGCCTTTCATTCCCGGCATGGGCGGCGGAAGGCGCGGTTCTGGCTCTGGGAGCCGACTTAAGCGAGGCCCAGAAGGCAGCGGTGCTGGCGGAGATGGGGATCACGAGCGAGCAGGCGGCGTCCTATCAGACCATCTATATTACCAATGACATGGAACATCAGTATCTGGATGAATCCCTGGGCGCTTCGGTCGTGGGAACCCATTCCCTCTCTTCGGTACTGCTGATTCCACAGGAGAGCGGTTCCGGACTCAGCGTGGAAACGCACAATATCAATTACTGTACCATCGCCATGTATCGGAATGCGCTTCTGACCGCGGGCGTCCAGGACGCCAGGGTGATCGTGGCGGCGCCCAGTTCCATCAGCGGGACGGCGGCGCTCGTTGGCGCGCTGAAAGCCTATGAAGCCTACAGTGGAGAGACGGTCAGCAGCGACGCGTTCTCTGTGGCCACCGACGAACTGGTGCTCACGGGAGAATTGATGGACCAGCTTGACTCGGAGCAGATCTCGGATCTGATCGCCTATCTGAAACAGCAGATTGCGGAAAAAGGGCTGGATGACCCGGACAAGCTGTCAGAACTGGTAAGACAGGCTTCTGCGGAGATGGAGCTGAATCTGACGGACCAGCAGGTGAGTCAGATCGTGGATCTTTTGCTGAAACTGAACAATCTGGATATTGACGCCGATCAGCTGGTGAGTCAGGCGAAAGAACTGTATGACAAGCTGGACTCCCTGGGCATCGATCTGGATAAGGAGAAAGTGGGGAACTTTATCACCCGATTTGTGTCCTCCATATGGGATCTGATTCAGAATTTTATGGCTCAGAATTAGTCCTCTTCGATGACATGAAAATCCAGATAATCAAAGTCGATCTCGTCCACAAAGCTGTCCTGACGGAAGCAGGTTCTGGCGTGACGCTTGAATTCCCGGATGTTGGCGTCAAGCCAGATGGGCTTACTTAAGTCGAAAGCGCGGCAGATCTCATCCAGCGCATAAAACACTTTGTGGGTGCGGGTATCCTCCGTATCATTGCAGACGGTGATATCCTGGATTAACCGGTTGTTTTTGTATAATTTACCCCATATACGGAACATGGAAGGCCTCCTGATCATTTGATGATTATACAGTATATCGGCTTTCCGGCAAAAAGTAAAGGGTGAAGATGAGGGTGGAATTTTGGAACGACAAAAAGAAATAGAGAGAAGCATTATCAAAAGATACCGGAAGACCATCTGGCGGCCGTTTATACGGGGCATCCAGGACTATGATCTGATTCAGGAGGGGGACCGGATCGCGGTCTGTATCTCCGGCGGAAAAGATTCTATGCTGATGGCAAAGCTTCTCGAGGAGCTGAAGCGGCATGGAAAATTTCCCTTTGAACTGGTCTATCTGGTGATGGACCCGGGGTATCATCCGGCGAACCGGAAGCGGATCGAAGACAACGCGGCGCTTCTGGGCGTGCCGATCACTACTTTTAAGTCGGATATCTTTGATGTGGTGGTGGATATCAAGGAGAATCCCTGTTACCTCTGCGCACGGATGCGCAGAGGCTTTCTCTATGCCCACGCAAAAGAACAGGGCTGCAATAAGATTGCCCTGGGGCATCACTTTGACGATGTGATCGAGACGATTCTCATGGGCATGCTGTACGGCGGGCAGGTGCAGACCATGATGCCCAAGCTGCACAGCACGAATTTTGAGGGGATGGAGCTGATCCGTCCCATGTATCTGGTTCACGAGGAAGCAATTCTGGACTGGGTGCGGTATCATGATCTGCATTTTCTTCAGTGCGCCTGCCGCTTCACCGAGCAGTATGAGGTGGACGAACACGGAGCGAACAATTCCAAGCGCCAGGAGATGAAGGAGCTGATCGCCCGGTTCCGGAAGATCAGCCCGCTGATCGAGAAGAATATCTTCCGAAGTGTGGAAAACGTCAATCTGAATACGATCATCAGCTATCAAAAAGGCGAGGAACACCATCATTTTCTTGATGATTATAATAATAGATAAGTACAGCTTATAAGTATGCAGAAACCGACAAAATATTTCATGAATCACTGGTTTTTTTTAACAGAATATGCGTGATTTCCATGTTATAATGGGAGAAGATAGAGGAGTGTAAGGAAATTATGGCAGTAGAAATGACGATTCAGGAGTATGTTCGGGAGCGTTCGGAGAAGGACAGCTTTGAGACAGCGATGTTCATCTATGAATCGGCTTTGATCCAGGTGGCCAGCCGGATCGAGGTGCTGAACAATGAGCTGAGTCACGTATATCAGTATAACCCGATTGAATATGTGAAGACCCGGCTGAAGACTCCGGAAAGCATTATGAAAAAGCTTCGGAAAAACGGCCGCAATATCAGCATTGATGATATGGTGGAATATGTAAATGACATTGCAGGGATACGTATCACCTGCTCCTTCTTTTCAGAGGTGTATTTTCTGGCGGATATGCTGGCAAGGCAGGATAATCTGTCGGTGCTCAACATCAAGGACTACATCGGCCATCCAAAGGAGAGCGGTTACAAAAGCTATCATATGCTGCTGTCCATCCAGGTGGCGCTGGCGGACGCGGTGATCCCCACCAAAGTGGAGGTTCAGATCCGCACCATGGCCATGGACTTCTGGGCAAGTCTGGAGCATAAGATTTATTATAAGTACGAAGGGAATGCGCCGGGATATTTTGCCAGGGAATTACAGGAATGCGCGTCCATCATATCCAGGCTGGACGCTAAGATGATGTCGCTCAATGAGGCCATGAGACGGATTGACGGCGAATAGCCGTATAAAATGAGGAGTGCCCCGGCAATACGGATGCCGGGGCTTATTATGAAAAAATTTATCTATATGTCGTTGTTTGCTTTTCGATTTATCTGTAGTATAGCAATAAAATATGTATAAAGTGTGAACAAAATATGAATTTACTGTAAAAATATACAAAAAAATAGAAAAGAAAAAATATTTATATGTGCAAAACATATAAAAGATTTTTAAGGTATCAGCAGACTGGTTGTCAAAAAAGACTGAAAGTGCTAAAATAAATGAAAAACAGCAGGAAAAGGAGCAGGATATGACGACAGAGACAGCACCGGTATATGTGATCGGACATAAGAACCCGGATACCGATTCGATCTGTTCTGCGATCGCATATGCAGAATTAAAGAACCGCCTGAAAGGAGGCGGATACTGTGCGGCTCGGGCCGGACAGATCAATCAGGAGACCCAGTACGTACTGAACTTTTTTCAGGCCTCCGCGCCCAAATATGTGGAAGATGTGATGACGGATGTGCGGGATATCGAGATCCGCAAGACCAAAGGGGTCTCCGGTCAGATTTCCCTGAAAAAGGCCTGGAATATGATGCGCGCCCTGGGAGTTGTGACGCTTCCCATCACCGATCATCAGAGACTGCAGGGGCTGATTACCATCGGCGATATTGCCAACGCCTACATGGACGTCTATGATAACTGCAGCCTGTCCGCGGCCCATACGCCCTATAAGAACATTCTGGAGACGCTGGACGGCGTAATGCTCAACGGGGACGAGGATGCGGTCTATGAAAAAGGAGAAGTGGTGATTGCGGCGGCGAATCCGGACGTGATGGAAGACTATATCCATGAAGGGGACATGGTCATCCTGGGCAACCGGTACGAATCTCAGCTCTGCGCCATCGAGATGAACGCGGCGTGCATCGTGGTCTGCATGGACGCCAAAGTATCCAAGACCATCCGCAAGCTGGCTCAGGAGAACCACTGTACGATTATTGTCACTCCCCACGATACTTTTACTGTGGCCAGGATGATCAACCAGAGTATGCCGATCTCTCACTTTATGAAGGAGGACAACCTGATCACCTTCAAGGTGACGGAGAAGACCGAAGACATCAAAGGGATCATGGGACAGAAGCGCTACCGGGATTTCCCGATCCTGGATATGGAGGGGAACTATATCGGTATGATCTCCAGAAGGAATCTTCTGAATCTGCGCAAGAAGCAGGTGATTCTGGTGGATCACAATGAGGTGAGCCAGACGGTGGACGGGATTGAACACGCGGATATTCTGGAGATCATCGACCATCAC
The DNA here is from genome assembly GCA_910584945.1 of uncultured Lachnospiraceae bacterium. Taxonomy (GTDB): domain Bacteria; phylum Bacillota; class Clostridia; order Lachnospirales; family Lachnospiraceae; genus Hominiventricola. The sequence goes on from CAJUDY010000013.1 coordinate 35,576, forward strand.
CGGATCGGGACTTTGGAGACGCTGGAGCCGGTCTACTTCCGCAATCAGCCGGTGGGCTGCACGGCGACCATCGTTTATCAGATGTATCACGAGAATCAGGTGGAAATCCCCAGGGATATCGCCGGTCTTCTGATGGCGGCGATCCTGTCGGACACCCTGATGTTCCGCTCGCCCACCTGCACGGCGGTGGATAAGGCGGCGGCGGAAGACCTCTCCCGGATCTGCGGGGTGGAGATCGAGGAATTTTCCATTGATATGTTCGGCGCGGGCAGCGATATGAGTTCCAAATCCCCGGAAGAGATCTTCAATCAGGATAAGAAGAAATTCCAGGTCAATGAGCACGAGTTCATCGTGGGTCAGATCAACAGCATGAACAGCATCGAATTGGACGAGATCAAGGAGAAGCTGATCCCCTATCTGGACGAACAGTTCGAGGCTCTGGGAGTGGAGATGTGCTTCGTGATGCTGACGAACATCGTGAAGGAGAAAACCGAGCTTCTGTGCTTCGGCGAGCATGCCAAGGAAGTTGCAAGGAACGCCTTCCAGCTCCCGGAGGATGTACAGGACATCAAACTGAAAGGACTGGTGTCAAGGAAGAAGCAGCTGATCCCGAGTATCGTGACGGTGCTGCAGCAGTAGATAGCAAAGCAGTTATTGAGAATGTTTCTCAATAACCGCTTTTTTATTTGTAAAAAGTTAGTTGACAATAACATTCTGTCTGTATATAATAAGACTGTAAATGAGATTCATTTTCATTTGGTGGATACTGAGAGGAGGCTGCATGATGGCGTTGGCGCTGATGAACATAGGAGAGAAACGTACGGTGACGAAGGTCCGGGGAAAAGACGAGGTGATCCGGCACTTGCAGGATCTGGGGTTTGCCCCGGGGTCGGAAGTGCAGGTGCTCGGCGAGAACGCCGCAGGCATGATCCTTTTAGTCAAAGGAGTCCGCATTGCGCTGGACCGAGGGCTTGCCAGCAAGATTATGGTGGCATAATTCATGAAAACAGCATCTGTCCGAAAGGAGCCCCGGAAGGATTTTTACAGAACGAAGTGAGGGAAGATGCGGAACTTAAATAGAGGAGGGATATGAAATGCAGACATTGAGAGAGACCGCAGTGGGAAAGACTGTTTCTGTGGTAAAGCTCCACGGAGAAGGCGCGGTAAAGCGCCGGATCATGGACATGGGGATCACAAAAGGAACGGAAGTATATGTGCGCAAAGTGGCGCCCCTGGGCGATCCGGTGGAAGTAACTGTTCGCGGTTATGAACTGTCTCTGCGCAAAGAAGACGCGCAGATGATCGAGGTGCAGTAAGAAAGATTTTTTAGAAATCTGCAAAGGCAGCTTATTTTTCAAAATATTGGTTAGAAAGAACTAACCACGAGGAGGAAAACATGTCAGTAAAAATTGCGCTTGCCGGGAATCCCAACAGCGGCAAAACGACACTATTCAATGCGTTGACCGGTTCCAACCAGTTTGTGGGAAACTGGCCGGGAGTCACGGTGGAGAAAAAGGAAGGAAAGCTGAAAGGACATCAGGATGTGGTCATTATGGACCTGCCAGGGATCTATTCCCTGTCTCCGTATACCCTGGAGGAAGTGGTGGCCAGAAATTATCTGATCGGCGACCGCCCGGACGCCATCTTGAATATCGTGGACGGCACGAATCTGGAGCGCAATCTCTACCTGTCCACCCAGCTGATGGAGCTGGGCATCCCGGTGGTGATGGCGGTCAACATGATGGACATCGTGCAGAAGAACGGCGATCAGATCTATATTGACAAGCTGAGCAGTGAACTGGGCTGCAAGGCAGTGGAGATCTCTGCTATGAAGGGCTCCGGCATCAAGGAGGCGGCAGCATTGGCTGTGGAGGCGGCCCAGGCCGGAAAATCCCAGACGGCGGTACATACGTTTGATAAAAAAGTAGAGCAGGCTCTGGAGGCCGTTGAAGGGCAGCTGACCAGCGTTACAGCGGAGCAGAAGCGCTTCTTCGCCATCAAACTGTTCGAAAGAGACGACAAGATCGGTGGGCAGATGCCCAGCGTACCCAATGTAGAGAAGATTATCTCGGATCTGGAGGAATCGATGGATGATGATTCCGAGAGCATTATTACCAATGAGCGCTACCGCTTTATCTCCTCCATCATCGGAAAATGCTGTAAAAAGGCGAAAAGAGGAGAGCTGTCTGTGTCGGATAAGATCGACCGGATCGTGACGAATCGGATTCTGGCGCTTCCGATCTTTGCGGTGATCATGTGGGTGGTCTACTATGTGTCTGTGACGACAGTGGGTACCTTTGTGACAGACTGGACCAACGATGTGCTCTTCGGAGAGATCATTCCTCCTGCTGTGGAGAGCGTACTGGTCAGTATGAACTGCGCGGACTGGCTTATGGGACTGATTCTTGACGGTATCGTAGGCGGCGTGGGCGCGGTCCTCGGGTTTGTGCCCCAGATGCTGGTGCTTTTTATCTTCCTGGCTTTTCTGGAAGCCTGCGGCTATATGGCGAGGGTGGCGTTCATCATGGATCGAATCTTCCGTAAGTTTGGGCTGTCCGGCAAGTCCTTCATTCCCATGCTGATCGGCACGGGCTGCGGAGTTCCGGGTGTCATGGCGTCGAGAACCATCGAAAATGATCGGGACCGCAAGATGACCATTATGACCACGACCTTTATTCCCTGCGGAGCGAAGCTTCCGATCATCGCCCTGATCGCGGGCGCCTTGTTCGACGGTGCTTCCTGGGTGGCGCCCAGCGCATATTTTGTGGGAATCGCAGCCATCATCTGCTCTGGCATTATCTTAAAGAAGACAAAGATGTTCGCCGGCGATCCGGCCCCCTTCGTCATGGAGCTTCCGGCTTATCACATGCCCACCGTGGGCAATGTCTTAAGAAGTATGTGGGAGAGAGGCTGGTCTTTCATTAAGAAGGCAGGCACGATCATCCTGCTCTCCACGATCCTCGTGTGGTTTACCACCTACTTCGGATGGGTGGATGGACAGTTCCGCATGCTGGAGGATATGGAGATGGATCACAGCATCCTGGCCGGTATCGGCAATCTGTTCGCATGGGTGTTCATTCCTCTTGGATGGGGGGACTGGAAAGCAGCGGTGGCAGCGATCACCGGTCTGGTAGCAAAAGAAAACGTGGTCGGCACCTTTGGCATTCTGTATGGGTTTGCGGAAGTATCTGAAGAAGGCGAGGAGATCTGGGGAACTCTGGCTGGTTCCTATACGACCGTGGCGGCTTACAGCTTCCTGGTGTTTAATCTTCTGTGCGCGCCCTGTTTTGCGGCCATCGGCGCTATCAAACGAGAGATGAACAATGCAAAATGGACCTGGTTTGCCATCGGCTATCAGTGTCTGCTGGCATACTGTGTCTCCCTGTGCGTCTATCAGGTCGGTACATTCCTGACAACAGGAGCATTCGGAATTGGACTGATCGCAGCGCTGGTTATTGTGGCAGGATTCGTATGGCTTTTGGTCCGCCCCTGTAAAAGCGACGGGAAGCTGAGAGTAAATATGAAAGGAATGGCGAAGGTATAATGGGAACCTGGATCGTAGGAGCTTTAATATTGTTGGCGGCGGCCAATGCGGTGCGCTGTATCTGGAGAGATAAAAAGTCCGGAAAAAGCTGCAGCAGCTGCGGTGGATGTGGAGGGTGTTCCGGGTGCAGGACGAAAAACTGATCCGTGTGGCCGGAAAGAAAGACCAGATTCTTAAGCTGTTTCGCCAGAAGGGCCTGCGCATCACAAAACAGAGAAAACTGATCCTGGATATTGTTTTTGAGCATGAATGCACCTGCTGCAAAGAGATCTACTATCAGGCGCTGAAAAAAGACAAAAATGTGGGAATTGCCACTGTATACCGTATGGTCAACGTTCTGACGGATCTGGGCGTCTTCCAGGTACATGCGCCTTACCGGCTGTCCGGCGGCTGTGAGAACGGATGCCGGGTCGTACTGAAAAATCAGGCGGTGGTAGAGTTTGGGCCGGAGGAATGGCAGAGCATTCTGTCCGACGCTCTGGAGAAAAAAGGATATGTAGGGGAACAGGAGATTGAAAAAGTAATTTAATAAATAAAAGATCAGAGGAATGGCTCACATGGAGTCATTCCTCTGAAACGTTCCGTTGGTGTAGTTATAGATCCAGATTTCATGAGGTTCTTCCAGAGTCACCCAGACTTCGTATCCCGCCGGTTCCAGGTCGCCGTCTGTGACCATCCGGTCCCCGTAGTACCACCAGGAGGCGTCTTCTCCGGTCACGTGTTCCACCGAGAAGGCGATCCATTCGCTTCCGTCCTTTTCCTGGATTTCCGGGCGGCAGTAGAGGATATCGGTCTCGGAGTTTAGGGATGCCACCTGCTGATAGATCTTTTCTTTCAGATCTTCCACCAGTTCATAGTGGTCGTCGGTCCAGCTGTAGATCTGCATGCGGTCATAGTTGGGGCAGGCCAGGGAGACATTCCGTCCCCGGATGTCAGGGATCGTGATGGAAAAGTCATGGGTCTCGGAGGTAAAAGGAAGGGCCTCCGCCTCGTAGACCAGCACGTGGATGTCGGTGCTGTCCTGGTCGCTGACCTCCCAGACGACTTTTCGGATGTTCAGATTCGCCGCTCGGCCGGAGACGGTCAAGCTGTCGGAAGCCTCGTCGTAAACGCAGGATACAGCGTCGATCCAGGAGGTGCCGGCGGGCTCTCCGATCACAAATAACATGAGAAAGCCAGAGAAGACGGCGGACAGAACCAGAGTCAGGGAACTGACGGCCAGGATTTTCAGGCGTCTGGTACGTTTCTTAAGCTTCCGGAATCCATCGAGGGCCGGGCGCTCCCGGGGAGATGGAAGTTCCGTTGACGCTTCTTTTAATTCCTCGCAGATCCGTCGGCACGAAGGACAGCCGGACAGATGGGCGTCAACGGCGTCCGTCCCGGCGCTGCTTAGAAGATTTTCCACATATCCGGGAAGCAGGTCTTTGATAATCTCACAGTCTTTGATTTCGGTCATTTTTATTCTAACTCCTCTCGTAATTTTAATTTGGCCCGGTAAAAAACGGTGCGGGCCCAGTTTTCGCTTTTCCCGAGAATCTCTCCGATCTCCCGGAAGGACAGCTCTCCGGTGATGCGGTAGAGAACTACCTCCCGCTCCTGTTCGGAGAGTCCGTGGATGGCCCGATATAGTTCCATCCGGTCTTCGTGCCATAGGACCTGCTGCTCGGTGTCCAAAGTCACGAGATCCGGCAGGGAATCGTCAAGCTCCATGGTCTCGGTCCGCTTTTTCTTCCGGAGCTCCTGCCACAGGACATGCTTTGCGATCTGGCAGAGCCACACGGACAGCTTGCAGGAGCCGTCGTAGCGGGAGATGGAGGTGACGGCTCTAAGAAAGGTCTCCTGTAAAAGATCCTGGGACCACTGGGGGTCGTGGGTGCGAAGATATAAGAATTGATAGACTATCCGCTCATAAGTACGGTAGATCTCTTCCATATCCGGGGATTCCCGGGAGGTCTTTTTCATGGTTGTTCCGCCTCCTTTTTCTCTTCTGCCTCTTATATCCCATTTTACCAGTATTTGTTGCACAAAATCTTAATAAAATTTAAGAAGTAAAAAAAGAAAATTTGTTGTAAAATGAAAAACAGGGATAAAATATACAGGCGGGATAAGAGCATATGGCAGCAGGACAAAGGAGAAGACGGATATCGGGTAAAAAGAAAAGGTGGAGGCGCAGAAAACGGATCATAAAAGCCTGGTGCGCACGGATATTAGTTTTAGCGGTTTTGCTGCTGATCATTTTTTTGGTGGTCCGCAGTGCTCTGTGGGTGTGGGGACGGATGAACGGTTCGGAAGAGGCCTTTGTGGGAGCCAGAATCATTGAGGACCTGGGTTTTGAGAAGGACGACCGGGTGGTGATCGTGCTGGACGCCGGCCACGGGGGCAGGGATCAGGGAACCAGCTCCGGGGATATTCTGGAAAAAGAGATTAATCTAAGGGTGGCGGAGCGTCTGGAAAAGGTGCTGAAAGAGCAGGATGTGAAAGTGCTTCTGACCAGGACAGATGATACAAAAGTAGGACTGGAAGACCGGGCAAAGTACGCCAATGAACAGGAGGCGGACATCTTCGTGAGCATCCACTGCAACTACTGCGAGGAGGACGCCGGGGTGAACGGTCTGGAGTGCTATTACCGGGAGGACAGCGAGGAAGGAAAGACGCTGGCGGAGCAGATCATCGAAGGAATCTCCGCAGATGACGCCATTGCCTGCCGCGGTACCAGGACGGCGAACTTCCGGGTGCTGACGAAGACCGATATGCCGGCGGTTCTGGTGGAGATCGGATACCTCTCCAATCAGGGTGAGCGCGGGAAGCTCACCGATGAGTCTTATCAGGAGCTTTTGGCCGGGCGTCTGGCTGATGGGATTCTCTCCTTCAAAGAATGCCTGGAGACTCCGGAAGAATCGGATGAACAAAACTAATCAACAAGATGAAAAAAATACATTTAAAATTCACAGAGACGAAAAATTTTTCAGAAATTGAATAATCATGCGAAAAATATTGCATAATCAAAAGATTCGTAATAAAATGTTAGCGTTATAATGTAAATATGGACTAAAAACTGAGGAGAATGACAAAAATGAGTTATGTTGATGAAGTACTCGCAAGAGTCAAAGAAAAGAATGCATCGGAGCCGGAATTTCTGCAGGCAGTGGAAGAAGTGCTGGATTCCTTAAGACCGGTTATTGAGGCGAATGAGGAGAAGTATCGCAGAGAGGCGCTGCTGGAGAGACTGACGGAGCCGGACCGCCAGATCAAGTTCCGGGTTCCGTGGGTGGATGATAAAGGACAGGTGCAGGTGAATACCGGATACCGTGTACAGTTCAACAATGCCATCGGACCCTACAAGGGAGGTTTAAGACTTCATCCGTCGGTGAATGTGGGCATCATCAAGTTCCTGGGCTTTGAGCAGATTTTCAAGAATTCCCTGACCGGGCTTCCCATCGGCGGCGGCAAGGGCGGTTCGGACTTTGATCCCAAGGGCAAATCGGACCGGGAAGTGATGGCGTTCTGCCAGAGCTTTATCACGGAGCTTTACAAGTACATCGGCGCGGATGTGGACGTACCGGCAGGCGATATCGGCACCGGCGCAAGAGAGATCGGCTATATGTATGGACAGTACAAGAGACTGACCGGGTTGTATGAAGGCGTGCTGACCGGCAAGGGTTTAAGCTTTGGCGGATCTTTGGCCCGTACGGAAGCGACCGGCTACGGACTTCTCTACATCACCCGGGAATTGATGAAGTGCCACGGTATGGATATGAAAGATAAGGTTTGCTGCGTGTCCGGTTCTGGCAATGTGGCGATCTACGCCACCGAGAAAGCTCAGCAGATGGGCGCGAAAGTGGTGACCGTATCCGACTCCACCGGATGGATCTATGATCCCAACGGCATCGATGTGGCGCTTCTCAAGGAAGTGAAGGAAGTGAAGCGTGCCCGCCTGACCGAGTACGCGGCTGCAAGACCGGGCGCTGAGTATCACGAGGGCCGGGGCGTATGGCAGATCAAATGCGACATTGCGCTCCCCTGCGCGACCCAGAACGAGCTTCACCTGGAGGATGCTAAGCAGCTGGTGGCAAACGGCTGTAAGGCAGTCTGCGAGGGCGCGAATATGCCCACCACCCTGGACGCGACCAAGTATCTGCAGGACAACGGCGTTCTGTTCATCTGCGGCAAGGCTTCCAACGCAGGCGGCGTGGCGACCTCCGCTCTGGAGATGACCCAGAACAGCGAGCGCTTGAGCTGGACCTTTGAGGAAGTGGATGCGAAGCTGGAGCAGATCATGGTCAATATTTATCACAACATCGACGACGCAGCAAAGCGCTATGGGATGGAAGGCAACTATGTGGCCGGCGCGAATATTGCGGGCTTTGAGAAAGTGGCCAACGCCATGCTGGCGCAGGGCGTCTGCTGATCACGTGGAAAAAGGGGCTGTCGGGAAAGAGACAGCCCCTTCGTCATTGGTTTCCGCCGGGGATTACCGGTCGAACTCCGGATTGACCCAGTAGTAATTTTTCTGGTTCATCTTTTCCTTGGTCATCTCCAGTGCTTCTCCGAACCGTTGAAAATGGACCACTTCTCGGGCTCTTAAAAACTTCAGCGGCGTCCGCACATCCGGGTCGTCGATGACTCGTAAAAGATTGTCGTAGACCGTGCGTGCTTTCTGCTCCGCCGCCAGGTCTTCAAACAGATCGGCAAATACATCTCCTTTGGACTGGAACTCCAGGGCGGTAAAGGGGACTCCGGCCGCGGCCTGGGGCCACAGTCCCTTGGTGTGGTCGATATAGTAGGCGTCAAAACCGGCGGTTTTGACCTGCTCTTCGTTCAGATCCCGGGTCAGCTGATAGACGATGGCGCAGATGATCTCCAGGTGATTCAACTCTTCCGTTCCGATGTCCGTCAGAAGGCCGCCCACCTGCTTGACCGGCATGGTATAGCGCTGGGACAGATACCGCATGCTGGCGGACAGCTCTCCGTCCGGTCCGCCGTACTGACTGATGATCAGTTTGGCCATATCCGGGTTGGTGTTTTTGATTTTTACAGGGAACTGCAGTCGTTTTTCGTAGGCAAACATCAGACACACGCTCCTTCCCAGGGCATCGGCCCTTCTGGCCATCGGTATTCGTTCTGATCCAGTTCCCCGGTGATCATGGAAAGCTGGGTCAGGGGCTCAAAATCTCTGGCGTAGTCGGCCAGCAGATGCAGCCGTTCCTCGGCCAGCTGACAGAACAGGGAGAGGCCTTCGCTGCAGTCCGGATGGGTATCCAGATAGAGAGTCAGGTCGTTGACGGCGAAGCTGACTTCCATCAGACGGTTCATGGCCGCCTCTCTTTTCTGCTGCTGCGGGTCCTCCGCGCCGCTTGCCGGTTTCAGAGCACTTTCGCCCAGAGGAGCCTTAAAAAAAGTAAGGTTCAGGCAGGGAAAGATGGTTCCCTCCTTCAGGGCGGTGGACAGATCATAGGGTTCGCACCACTGTTGCTTTGGGACCGATGCCATGGCCAGATGCTCCGGGCAGCCGCACTGATTGTTTGATTCTGATATCATAAAAATGAGATCCCTCCTTTGTAGAATGGCATTTATAAGGTTATTATCCGGAAAAAAGAGCATGTTATAAGTGTAGATAATGGAAAGCGCTTGACTTTTAATTCTTACATATGTAATATTAAAAATAAACAACATCCATATAGGATTCCCGGGGCAGGGGAATGTTCATGGAGAAGAGATGGACGGAGGTGCATATGAGGAGTCGGAGAGCGGGAAGACGAAGGAATAAAAGAGCCGGAAAGGAGAGGGCCTGGAAGATCCTGGCCGCATTGGCAGGGATTGCCGGATTGAGCGCGGGAGCGTTTTTGATCGTGCGCTGGAGGCAGGAGGCGGCTCTTCCGAAACCTCCGGAGCTCCTTGGCGCCTATATGGCCTGTATTCCGGAGAAAGCCTATGACAGAATGTACGGGATGCTGGATTTGGAGCAGTCCGGAAATATCAGCCAGGCGGATTTTGTGGCGCGGAATTCGGCCATCTATGAGGGCGTCGAGGCGAAAAATTTTGAGGTCAGGGTTCTGGAGTATGAAGAAGAGCGGGGGGTTGTGACCTACGAGACCTCTTTTGACACGGCGGCCGGGCCGGTTTCCTTTGAAAATGAAGCGTATTTTACCAAGGGGGAGGAGGGATACCGTCTGGCCTGGGGAGACTATCTGATCTTTCCAGGGCTGGAAGCGGGAGACAAGGTGAGGGTGTCCACAGTCATGGCCGAGCGGGGCGAGATCCTGGATCGAAACGGCAAAGTGCTGGCGGGAAAGGGAACCGCTTCTTCCGTGGGAATTGTTCCCGGGAAGCTTGCGGACCGGGAGACAGCCGTTCAGGCGCTTTCGGAACTTTTGGAACTGGAACCGGAAGCCATCGAGAAAAAGCTGTCGGCCGGATGGGTCAAGGAGGATTCTTTTGTGCCCGTCAAGACCATTCCAAAAGTGGACGACATCGAATACCTGATTCCTCTGGAGCCGGATGAGGAGGTGGAGCGGGAAAAGGAGCGGCATGAACAGCTTCTTGAGATCCCCGGAGTGATGATCACGGACGCGGAGGTCCGGACCTATCCCTTTGAAGAAGCCGCCGCCCATCTGACCGGCTATGTGCAGAATGTGACGGCAGAGGATCTGGAAGAACACGCGGGAGAGGGCTATACCGCGAACAGCGTCATCGGCAGAGTCGGTATGGAAGGCCTGTTCGAGAAGGAACTCAAAGGGCAGAACGGCTGCAGAATCTATATCGCGGACCCGGAAGGGCAGGAGAAGGAGGAACTGGCAAACCGGGCGGTGGTACACGGACAAGACGTGAGGCTGACCGTCGACGCCTACCTGCAGAAGGCCCTGTATGAGCAGTTTCAGGAGGATAAGAGCTGCTCAGTGGCCATGAATCCCTCCACCGGAGAGGTGCTTGCCCTGGTCAGCACGCCTTCCTACGACAGCAACGACTTTATCCTGGGACTGTCCACCGGGAAGTGGACGGCCCTCAACGAGGATGAAGACCAGCCCTTATACAACCGCTTCCGCCAGGTGTGGTGTCCGGGCTCTTCCTTTAAGCCGGTGACGGCGGCCATCGGCCTGGATTCCGGGACCATCGACCCGGAGGAGGATTACGGGCAGGAGGGCTTACGCTGGCAGAAGGATGCCTCCTGGGGTTCCTATTATGTGACCACGCTCCATACCTATGATCCGGTGATCCTGGAGAACGCCCTGATCTATTCGGATAATATTTATTTTGCAAAAGCGGCGCTGAAGATCGGTCCCGGGAAGCTGAAGGACGCTCTGCTCCGGCTGGGATTCGGGGAGGAAGTGCCCTTTGAGATCCGTATGCAGAAGTCCTCCTACTCCAACACGGAGGAGATCGGGACGGAGATTCAGCTGGCGGACAGCGGCTACGGGCAGGGCCAGATTCTGGTGAATCCCCTGCATCTGGCCTGTATCTACACAGCCTTTGGCAACGGGGGCAGCGTGGTAAAGCCAACCCTGGTCTATCAGGAGGAAGGGGCGGTTTCCTGCTGGCTCCCCGGGGCCTTCTCTGAGGAGACTGCCGACCGGGTGCTGGAGGGCCTCAAAAAAGTGGTCAACGATCCCCACGGCACCGGTTACGGGGCTCATCTTGACGCCCTGACTCTGGCGGGAAAGACCGGGACGGCGGAGATCAAAGACTCTAAGGAGGATACTTCCGGCACGGAGCTTGGGTGGTTCGCGGTGTTTTCTGCGGAGCCGACCGAGCGTCCGCTTCTGATCGTCAGTATGGTGGAGGACGTCAAAGACCGGGGCGGAAGCGGCTATGTAGTGAAAAAAGACCGGGAAGTGCTGGCGGACTGGTTTGCCGGAAATGACTGACCGTCAGCATGCAAGTTTGATGCAGTTCCGGGTTATACTATAAAGGAAGGACAGCAAAAAAGATCAGAAAGCGCTGTCGGAATGAGGTGGTTTAGATATGAAGCATAAAAAAAGAATCCAGAGACTGACCGGGCTTCTGGCCCTTGCGCTGGCGCTTATGCTGGCGGGATGCGAAGGTTCCTCTGTGCAGGATACCGAGGAACTTCCCCAGGAAGATACCGGGGTGGAGGCGGGGACACTGCCCTCCGAAGTAGGGACCGAAGAGCAGGAGACGTCGCCGGAGGAAACAGAACCAGAGAAAGCGCCGGAGGAGACGGAGGCAGAGGAAGCCGACCAGGAAGAAGGACCGGAACAGGAGGCGGAGAAGAAGCAGCCGCCGGAAGGGTGGGAGCTGACGCTTGCGTCCGAGGACTGGGGCCTGTCCTTCGGAGAGTCCGGAACCCAGCCGGTGGGCAACGCTTCGGCGGAGGACCTGGCCTGGTATGACGCCTATTTTGTGGGGGATGACAGCGAGAAGGTGCTGTACCTCACCTTTGACTGCGGTTATGAGAACGGGAATACAGAGCCGATTTTGGACGCGCTGAAAAAACATGACGCGAAGGGCACTTTTTTCGTGGTGGGACATTTCCTGGAGACGGCGCCGGAGATGGCAAAGCGCATGGTGGAAGAAGGACATGCGGTGGGAAACCACACCTATCATCATCTGGACATGCCTACGATCTCGGATCAGGAGACTTTCCGGAAGGAGATGGACGACGTGGCCAATCTGTTCCAGGAGATCACAGGGGAGGAACTTTCTCCCTACTATCGTCCGCCCCAGGGCAAATGCAATGTATCCAACTTAAAGATGGCCCAGGAGCTTGGCTACTGCACGATCTTCTGGAGCCTGGCTCATGTGGACTGGAATCAGGACAATCAGCCCAGCCATCAGGAGGCCCTGGATAAGCTGACCTCCAGAGTCCATCCCGGGGCCATTGTGCTTTTGCACAATACTTCCAAAACCAACGGAGAGATTCTGGACGAGCTTCTGACCAAATGGGAAGAGATGGGTTATACGTTCCGTCCCCTTTCCGATCTGACCGGAAAGTAGAAGGAGTTCGGCGCTGTGAACGGCTTTTGGGCCGTAAACAGCGCTGGTTTAGTCTGCGATGGTCAGGTTTGGCAGATTTCGGTAACTTTCATCCGGTATCCGGTCCGTGATCACCCGGGCGCTGTCAAACTCTCCAAAACAGACCGGAGTGGTCTGATGGAATTTACTGTGGTCGCACAGGACGTAAGGCGCCCGGCAGTGCTTCATGGCGCATTCTTTGATCATAGCTTCATTGATGTCCGGAGTGGTAAATCCGAACTGACGGCTGACGGCGTTGGCGCCGAAAAAGCCTTTGGTGAAATGATATTTTTGAAGAGTTACAAAAGCTTCGTTGCCTACGATGGCCTCGGTGGAATTCTTCAGTTCGCCGCCGATTAAGATGACCCGGAACCCGTGCTCTGCAAGCTTCAGGGCATGGGATACGGCGTTGGTCACAAAGGAGGCTTTATATTCGATCAGATAGGGAATCAGGCTTCCAGTGGTGGTTCCGGCGTCCAGATAGATAAAGTCGTCCGGGGCCACCAGAGTGGCGGCGTATCTGCCAATGCGCATCTTTTCCTCCCGGTGCAGTTCCATGCGCAGCGCCACCTTTTCTTCCCGAGTGCTGAGGCTCTTTTCTTTTTGCACCGCTCCTCCGAATACCTTGGTCAGCATTCCTCTTTGATCCAGGACGTTCAGATCCCGCCGGATCGTGGATTCAGACGCCTGAAAGCGTTCCGTCAGTTCCTGAACCGTCACACTTCCCTGTTGGCCCAACAGGGCTAATATCTCTTCCTGTCTCTTTTCTGTCAGCATAATTTCTGCCAGGATTCCCTGGCGTCCCTCCTTACGGATTCATGATTTCCCTTCTATTTTAATCGGTATTTTCCGGCTTGACAATCCTAATTTCTTTTTTACATTGAAACATGAGAAAAAAGATGGTACATTGAAGAAAAAAGATCGGAGGAGATCAATGGAGGAACAAGACAGAATCAAAGGCCGGCCTTCCCGGCTCCGCTTTCCGGATGGCCCGGTAGCAGAAAAAGAAGAGAATCTTTACTACATTGATCCAAGGCTTCTCGCCTGGGTAAAGAACAATGTGGAAGGCTGTCCGCAGACGCTGGAAGAATTTGCGAAGATTACCCGGCTGGACCGCTGGCAGGTCAATCGTTCCAAAAGTACGACGGGCTATGGGACGCCGTCCTGGCTGGTGACAAAACGGGGAGATTTTTCTATCATCGGCGAGATGAAAGAGCTTTTGTATCTCCGCCTGCAGGAGATTGAGATTGAAGATTTTTCATTCCTGCGAAAATGCAGAAAACTTCAGAGGCTGTATCTGCAGCATACCAATTTTGCCGATTGCAGTTTGCTGGAGGAACTGACCGACTTGAGAAAGGTGTATCTGCCTCCCCGCAGTCAGCTGATCCATACGGAGGTTCTGGAGCGTCTTTCAAAAAAAGCAGAGCCAATAGAGATTCAGGCGCCGGAGCCTTTCTATAAGGATGAAGATTTTCAGAACTGTAAAATTGTGGACGGAGCAGAAGCGGCGCTCTCTTATCAGGGGAACCGGACGGTGCGGTGCGTTTCTGTGGACTTTGCGGGAAAAAAACCTTCCGCCTGGCGCGGGTTTGCCCATGGGGATGAGGACTGTTGGGGAGACTTGAGTGAGGAAGTCCGGGAAAAGATGATCGAACAGCTTGCCGAAGCGGTTCGTCATGAAAAGGTTCACAGCCTGTTTTTGTCTTTAGAGCCCTGGGGAGAGGGGCATTATCTGGGCGGAGAATTTGCCGGCGGCTGGGCGGCGCTCTTTTATGACGACAACGATCAGGGAGTCAGTTATTCGGTCTATAATGCAGATTATGATACGGTGGAGATTCTGGCTCCGGTAGAGATCGGGGGACAGTCTCCAGTCCCGAAGATGATGGCTCTGGAAGATCTGGAGCTGGCAGCCAGGATCGTGAGCCATTTCCTGCGGACAGGACAGCTCTGTCCGGGTACCAAGTGGGTAAAAGACGGGGAGGAAGAAGAAAAACAGCCGGATTCGCTGGAAGCTCCGGCAGAAATCATCTGCATCGGACAGGCGCTTATAGACTGTATCATCCGGGGCAGGGAACCTTACAAGGAAAACGTGGACTGCGCGGAAGAGATCCTGCTAAATACCGGAGGCGATGCGTTAAACGAAGCCTGCGTTCTGGAAAAGCTTGGCCATCACGCAAAGCTGATCTGCGGGCTGGGACTGGATCTGGCCGGAGAGCTTGTGCTTAAGAAGGCCGGGAGCAGCGGAGTGGACGTGTCGGAGGTGACCCGGTCGGAACGTCTTACGACTCCCATTGCCAGTCTTACGGTGGGCAAGGACGGGAGCCGGACGTCCTGCAACAGCCGGGCTACGATGCTGACCGGATTTCTCCCCGAGTTAAAAGAGTTAAAGGGCGTCAAAGTGGTCTCTCTTGCCAGTCTGTTCCGGGCGCCTCTGGATCAGAAGGACACGATCATCCGTTTGATCAGGCAGGCGAAGATGGCGGGCGCGGTGGTCTGCGCGGATACCAAGATTCCGACTTTCCGAAGTCTTTCTCTTGAAGATCTGGAGGAGGTTCTGCCCCTCATCGACTATTTCTTTCCCAATGAAAAAGAGGCGGAATACATGACCGGGGAGACCGACGAACGGAAGATGGCGGAAGCGCTTCGAAAAACCGGAATCCGGAATGTGATCGTAAAGACCGGGGAGAAGGGCTGCATGGTATGCGGGGAGAAGGAAGCGTTTCATATGCCTGCGATGGAAGTCCGTGCGGTGGACTCCACCGGGGCGGGGGATAGCTTCGTAGCAGGATTTATCTCCGGCATTCTGGCAGGCGATTCGCTGAGAGACTGTTGTAAAAGAGGGATCGCCTGTGCGGCGGAATGCGTACAGCGGATGGGCGCTGTATAGCAACAAGGATCAGGAAGAAAGACCGAAGCCAGGAAGAGAAAGGCTTCGGTCGTTTTTTCTGTCTATGCGTTTGCGTTCTTTTTCAGAAGGCCCAGAAGCAGAGCGCCCGCGACGGTTCCCACGATGAGAGCCGCCAGATACATCACCGCGTTGCCCACCACCGGGACCACGAAGATTCCGCCGTGAGGCGCCATCAGAGTGCATCCAAAGGCCATGGAGAGCGCGCCTGCGATGGCGGAGCCCACCATACAGGAGGGAAGCACATGGAGTGGATCGGACGCCGCGAAGGGGATCGCTCCCTCGGTGATGAAGGCAAGACCCATGATAAAGTTCACCGGGCCGGACTCCCGCTCTTCTTTGGTGAATTTGTTCTTGAACAGCAAGGTTGCAAGGGCGATGGCGCAGGGCGGAACCATACCGCCGATCATGACTGCCGCCATAATGTGATAGTTGCCGGCTGCGATGGAAGCAGTGCCGAAGACGTAAGCCGCTTTGTTGAAGGGGCCGCCCATGTCGATGGCCATCATGCCTGCCACGACGATGCCCAGAAGAATCCGGCTGGAGCCGCCCATATTGGTCAGGGCTGTATTGAGAGCCGTGTTCAGAGCGCCAATGGGGGGCTCTACCAGGAACTGCATGATCAATCCCATAAGAAGAATTCCGCACAGGGGGTATAAAAGTACCGGCGCGATCTTCTCGATGGCCTGGGGAAGTTTGGAAAAGACTTTGATCAGGAACAGGATCAGGTAGCCGGCGATAAAGCCCGCGACCAGTGCGCCCAGGAAGCCGGATTTGCCGGCGGAAGCCATCATACCACCCACAAAGCCCACGGCCAGTCCGGGACGGTCTGCGATGCTCATGGCGATGAAGCCTGCCAGAATCGGAAGCATGAAGCCGAATGCCACATCGCCGATGCCTTTTAACGTCGCAGCGGCCGGCGTGATGGTTCCGAAAGCGGATCTTGCTTCATCGGAGAGGGCGTTCACATCCACACAGAGACCGTCGATCAGGAAGGCCAAGGCGATGAGGATACCACCGCCTACCACGAAGGGAAGCATGTGGGAGACCCCGTTCATAAGCTGCATATAGAGCTTGTGCCCGATGCTGCCGGAAGCGCTGCCGGGATTGGAGGCAGCGGAAGGATTCCCCGCCTGATACACCGGCACGTCCCCGCTCATGGCCCGGGCCACCAGCTGATCCGCCTTGCTGATGCCGTCGGACACCTGGCATTCAATGAGCTTCTTCCCGTGAAAACGGTCCATGGGCACCTTGGCGTCGGCTGCCACGATGATGCAGTCGGCATCCCGGATCTCCTGGTCCGTCAGCACATTTTTAGCGCCGCCGGAGCCTCTGGTCTCCACTTTGATAAAGCAGCCCGCCGCTCTGGCCGCCTTTTCCAGTCCTTCCGCCGCCATGTAGGTGTGCGCGATGCCGGTGGGACAGGAGGTGACCGCCAGGATCTTGAACGCACCCTCGGCTGCCTGGGTGTTCTGGGCTGCCAGCTGATCGTTGAGATCCGGTTTTTCCGCGTCGGCTTCGTCCACGATCTTTAAAAACTCTTCCACAGTGGAGGCGTTTTTTAAGTTCGCGGAGAAGTTTTCGTCCATCAGGAGCATGGAGAGCTTGCTCAGCACATCGAGATGCACGTTGTCCTCGGTATTGGGCGCGGCGATCAGGAAGATCAGGTTGACCGGTTCTCCGTCCAGAGAGTCAAAGTCCACGCCGTCCTTTACCACCATGGCCGCCAGTCCCGGACGGTCGACAAAGGCGCCTTTTCCGTGGGGGATCGCGATTCCCTCACCGATACCGGTGGTGCTTTCTTCTTCTCTGCGGTAAACCTCCTGGCGGTAAGCCTCCCGGTCGTTGATCTTTCCGCTTTTGATCATCAGGTCCACCATCTGGTCCAGGGCTTCCTGTTTGGAGGAGGGGGCTCCCGAGAGGGAGACGCTTCTTTGATCCAGTAAATCTGTGATTCTCATAATGATTCGTTCCTTTCTTTATGTATTGAAATAATCGATGCTTAGCGTGCGATGGATTGATAAACTTGTTCGATCTCTTCTCTGGTTGCCAGAAGGTCGGAGAAGGCGCTTGCGCTGCCGGCGGAGACGCCCATGCGGAAGGCGTGGAGGAAATCCTGCTTCTGCGTCCAGCCAGCCACAAAGCCTGCCACCATGGAATCTCCCGCGCCCACTGCGTTGACGAGGACGCCCTTTGGCGCCGGCTGCATGTGGACTTCCCCGTTCTCCGCCGCCAGGACGGCTCCCTGTCCGGCCATGGACACCAGTACGTTCCGGGCGCCCTTCTCTTGGAGCTTTTTCGCGTAGGGGATGACGTCCTCCCGGGTGGTCAGCGTGACTCCGAAGATCTCTCCCAGTTCATGGTTGTTGGGTTTGATCAGGAAGGGGCGGTACTTCAGCACATTCAGGAGAAGATCCTTGGTGGCGTCTACCACGAACTGAATCCCGCGTCCGGAGAGGGCGGCCAGGATATCCCGGTAGATGGAATCCGGCATGCTTGTCGGAATGCTGCCCGCCAGGATGAGGGTATCCCCTTCGCCCAGCCGGTCAAGCTTCGCCATCAGTTGGTCGACGGCCTCTTGGCTAATCACCGGGCCCTTGCCGTTGATCTCTGTTCCGTCAAAATCCTTCATTTTAATGTTGATGCGGGAGCATCCTTCTTCCAGGGTGATGAAGTCGCAGTGAAAACCGATGGCTTTCATCTTTCGGAGCAGTTCCTCCCCCGTGAAGCCTGCCGCGAATCCCAGAGCCACATTTTCGATGCCCAGGTTCTGAAGTACGGTGGAGACGTTGATGCCTTTGCCGCCCGGAAGCATCTGTTCTGCGCGGGTGCGGTTGGTCTTTCCCAGTTGAAAATCCTCCACAGATACGATGTAATCCAGAGAAGGATTAAAAGTTACGGTGTAGATCATAGATTTCTTCCCCTTTCTATGTTGTCCGTTCTTGATGTTGAACCTATTATATAACCAAATTCGGTCAAAGTCAATCAAACTAATGCACAAAAATCTGGATCAAAATTTGTTAAATATTCACAAACATTCAAAATCAGTCAATCTAAGCCACCAATGAAGACAAAAAAACAGGGAGCGTAAGAGCTCCCTGTAAAAAGAGAATAACGTACAAAGATCAGCCTTCAATCAGGATGGTCCTGCTTTCGTTGATCTGGGGCTTTGCGTCCTTCTTGGGAACGGTCAGCTTCAGAACGCCGTTTTCAAAAGCGGCGTGGATATCTTCCTGAGCGACGTCGTCGCCTACATAGAAGCTCCTCTGATAATGTCCGCTGTACCGTTCCTGACGGATGTATCTGCTCTTTTCGTCTTTTTCCTCCTCGCTGTTCTGACGGGTGGCCTTGATGGTCAGATAACCGTCTTTTAATTCTGCGTTCAGGTCTTCCTTCCGGAAACCGGGCAGGTCCAGATCAATCTGGTAGTTGTCGCCGAGATCCTGTACGTCCGCCTTCATGGCCGGAACGCTGCCGATGCGGTTGGGCCGGTAGTAAGAAGAGTTCGCAAAATCCTCAAAAAAGTCGTCCATAAAGCTTCTTCCAAAAATATCAGTTAATAACATGATGCATACCTCCTTGTGTATGGGGCGGATTCCCTTTTGGAAATCCGGTGTTGTTTTATTTGTTATATATGTTATATAACAAAATATTAGCACTGTCAAGAGGTGAGTGCTAATTTTTTGTGAAAAAAATGTGAAATCGGCGGAGATACGGGGTTTCTCGGTATCAGGATTTCCGTAAGAGCCTGATCTTATGACAATTTTATGATAAATCCAAAAAGAAAATACGGATTGAGAGTTTGTTTCTTTTCATGTGCCGATAACAATATATTAAAATCTGTTGTTTAGCAAAATTTTTATTGTTATAATACAGATAAACATGCAACATTTTTGCAATCCTTTTCACTCTATATAAATATAGAAATGCATTTCGATTCCGGAAGAGGAATGGGGAGTGAGGTGGAGGAATGGAACGCTTTATGGAACTGTACCAGGAGGTATACAAGGACCTGTACCGGCTGGCCTATTACTATATGGGCAACGGGGAGGATGCACAGGACATGGTCCAGGATACCGTGCTGGCCGCTTATGCACATTTTCATAAATTAAAGCAGGAATCCTCCTTTCGCCCATGGATCTTCCGGATTCTGGTGAACCAGTGCAAAAGCAGCTTAAAGAAGCGGGGGAGGCGAACGCTTTTTCTGGAAGACCTTAAGGATCTGGACCCGGAAAAGACGACAGAGCTGTCTTCTCAGACGGAGGTTCTGGAGCTTTTGAACACTCTGGGGGAGGAAGAGCGGCTGATCGTGGTCCTGACCGTATTCGGGGGCTATAAGGGCGAGGAGATCGCCCGGATGCTGAACCGGAAGCACAGCACCGTTCGTTCTAAGTATCAGAGGGCTCTGAAAAAACTGAGACAAGAGCTGGAGCGGGAAAAGGAGATGCAAAGATGACAGAAAAGAAAATCGAAGAATTCCTTCGGGAAAAAGGCGGGGAACTTCCCATCCCGGAAGAGGTTTCTCCCAAGCGGATGGAGCAGGTACTGAGAGCGCAGAGAAAACGGGGTCTTCAAAAATTCTTCCGATATGCCTCATGGGCGGCGGCAGCCTGTTTCTTCCTGATCGTCGGAATATTGCTCGATATACAGAAGAGGGAGTTTTTTCCGGAGGAGGCTGGGTCTGTGCAGATGGGAAAAAGGCAGGAGATCAGAGAAAACCAGACATTTGCAGAGGCGTCGGAGGAAGAACAGGAGCTTCTGGACCTGCCGGATCAGACCTACGAGGAGATCTACGCCTGCCTGTCTGAACACTGGAAGGCGCAGGATGCTCTGTCCAGAGGAGGCGTCAAAGAGGAAATGGGTCTTTTCAGGGAAGCGGAGGACCTGGCAGACGCGGAGCAGAAGCTTGCGGCCTCTCCCGAAGCCTTCGGTCAGACCAACCGGCAGGTGCAGACCGTGGACGAGGCGGACCGGATCAAAAATGACGGACGATACCTGTACCAGATCGCCAGAAAGGCCATAAAAAAGGAGAATGAAAGCGAAAGCATACAAACGGGGATTCAGATCCTGGACACGAAGGACGGCTTAAAGGAGACGGCATTTCTTGCGGGATTGGAAGGACTGGAAGAGTTTTATCTGTGGAAGGATCGACTGATCACCATTCAAAATAAATATTATGGTCTGCCCTGCGCCGAGCCGGCCGCAAAAAAGGGCGCTTATGTGGAAGACATGGCTTTTCTGGAGCAGGGCTATCATGAGATCAGCATCTATCAGGTGACGGATAAGAGCCGTCCCAGGAAGGAGAAAACCTTCACTCTTCAGGGAACTTACGAAAGCTCCCGGGTGTCCGACGGATATTTTTATGGGATCAGCCGCTTTACGGCCAGGCCCGGGTCCGGGGAGCAGGATTACGACGCGTATATTCCTTCTGTGGACGGAAAGAGAATGGAGGCGGACCGGATTTACTGCCCGCCGGAGGCCGGCGGAAGCGATTATCTGGTGCTGGTGTCCATTGATCTGTCAGATCCCTCCGCCCTTGCGGACAGCCGTGCGCTGCTTGCGGGGTCCGGTACTTATTATGTAAACGAGAGTCACATCTATGCCGCCTGGTATCAGTCGGTTTATGAACAGGAACCTCAAAGAGAAGGAACGATACAAGACCGGACCAGACTTCTGAAGTTCTCCTATCAAAAAGGGCGCTTCTACGCCCAAGCAGAGGGGGAGATTCCCGGAAGGCTGAACAATAGCTTTTCTATGGACGAATATCAGGGAAATCTTCGGGCGGCAGTGACCGTGCAGGAATACCAGGCGAAGGAAGTGATCGACGACCGGACGGGAGAGAGGATTGGCTTTGATTATGGAGAAAGTGCACAAAGCAACGCCCTTTACATCTTAAATCCATCTCTGGAGCTGGAGGGAAAAGTGGAGGGTCTGGCGAAGGGAGAGACCATTCGCTCCGCCCGTTTCTTTGGAGAGACCGGTTACCTCGTTACCTTCCGACAGACCGATCCGCTCTTTGCCGTCGACCTGTCCGACCCGGAGCATCCGGAGGTGCTGGGAGAGCTGAAAGTCAGCGGGTTTTCGGAATATCTTCATATTTATGGAGAAAACCGGCTTTTGGGGATTGGGATGGAAGCGGATGAAGAGACCGGCGTGCAGCAGGGCATGAAACTGTCCATGTTCGACATTTCAGACCCGACAGAGTTAAAAGAAGTGTCAAGATTGCCCCTTGTGAAATATCATTACAGTGAAGCGCTCTATGAGCACCGGGCGGTGCTCATAGACACAGAAGAAAATATCATTGGTTTTGAAGCGGAGGGCAGCGACCGGGGAGAATTCTGGAAGGATTACCTTCTGTTCTCCTATGAAGAGGAAGGGTTTGCAGAGACTCTGAAGATAGAGACCAGGCGCGGAGAAGATGACTACTGCCGCACCCGGGGAACCTTCATCGGCGATACCTTCTACCTTCTCTTTGAAGACGGGGCTGCCCGCGCTTATGACCGGGAGACCGGAGCGCTGAAGGAAGAGCTGTCACTTTGACGCCTGAAGGAAGACGATAGTCTCATAGGGCGAAAGCTCCATGCGGACTTCCGCTGCAGGGCGGTCATAGTTGCCGATCAGCCTTGTAAGCTTCCGGGGCGAAAACCCTTCCGGGAGCGAGAAGTCCTTTGCCTGATCAGAGAAGTTGCAGACGACCAGGAGCTTTTCGCCGTCGAGCTCGCGGGTGTAGACGTAGAGCGCCGGGTCCTCCGGAAGCAGAAGCGTATAGTTTCCGTAGACGATGATCTCGTGCTCTTTTCTTAAGCGGATCAGCTTCTGATAGTAGTGGAAGACGGAAGTCTCTCGGGACAGCTGCTCTTTGGCGTTGATCTTCGGGTAATTGGGATTGACCATGATCCAGGGGGCGCCTTCCGTGAAGCCGGCATTTTTTTCGTCGTTCCACTGCATGGGCGTTCTGGCGTTGTCCCGGCTCTTGCAGCACAGATAACGCATCATGTCTTCGGGGGTGATCCGGCCGCGTTCCACGTATTCGTGGTAGGCATTGATGCTCTCGATATCCCGGAAATCCTCAAGGGAGGAGAAGGGGACATTGGTCATCCCCAGTTCTTCGCCCTGGTAGATATAAGGGGTACCCTGCATCATGTGAAGACAGGTCGCCAGCATCTTGGCAGAGATCTCCCGGTAAGCATCGCCGTCATTGCCGAGTCTTGACAGGATGCGGGGCTGGTCGTGATTGCACCAGTATAGGCTGTTCCAGGCCTTTTCGTGCAGCTGCGTCTGCCATTTGGATAGGGTCTGCTTTAATTCTACAAGATCAATCTTCCGGTCGTTCCACTTGAAGGTTTCCCCGCCGTCCAGGTTCATGTGCTCGAACTGAAAGACCATATTCAGCTCCCTGCTGTCCAGATTGGCATAACGCCGGGCCTCTTCCACGGTCACGCCGGCGCACTCGCCCACGGTCAGAAGATCATACCTGGAGAGGACCTCCCGGTTCATCTCCTGAAGATATTCATGTACCCGGGGCCCGTTGTATACATAAGGACCGTAGTCCCCATATCCGTTCTCTTTCAATTCTCCGTCGGGATAGGCCGGGTCCTTGGAGATCATGCTGATCACGTCCATGCGGAATCCGTCGATGCCTTTTTGACACCACCAGTCCATCATCTCATACACCGCCCGGCGGACGCGCTCGTTCTCCCAGTTCAGATCCGGCTGCTTTGGGGAAAACAGATGCAGAAAATACATGTCGGTGGCTTCGTCGTACTTCCAGGCAGAGCCCCCGAAGCAGGAACTCCAGTTGTTGGGTTCTCTGCCGTCTTTTCCTTCTTTCCAGATATAATAATCCCGATAAGGATTGTCCTTGGACTTCCGGCTCTCCACGAACCAGGGATGCTCGTCGGAGGTGTGGTTGACCACCAGATCCATGACGATGCGGATGCCCAGCTCGTGGGCTCTGGCGAGCATTCGGTCAAAATCCTCCATGGTGCCGAACTCTTTCATAATACCCTGGTAGTTGCTGATGTCGTAGCCGTTGTCGTCATTGGGGGATTCGTACACCGGAGAGAGCCAGATGACGTCAATCCCCAGTTCCTTCAGATAATCCAGCTTCTCCGTAATTCCGTTCAGATCCCCGATTCCGTCTCCATTGCTGTCTTTGAAGCTTCTGGGATAGATCTGATACACAACACTTTCCTTCCACCATGTCTTTTTCATATCCTTACCTGCCTTTCTGTGAACAGTTACGGATATTTTATAATAAAAGAATGGGAAGTGCAACCGGTTTAAGATAATTTACAGGCCCTCTACCACGATATCTCCATTTTCGCAGAAGATCTTCACCGTCTTCTCCCCTGCGCCGTCGGAGCGGTAGGATACTTCATTATCGTCGTCGCCGCTTGAGATGGAGCGGCCGTCCAGACGGATAAAGCCGTACTCGGTGTGCAAGTCATATCCGTAGGCGGCGGGATCATCCGGAAGCTGGATGTGGACATTTCCGTATTCGTTCTCGATGCGGGTACTGGTATAATCCAGCCGGTCGGCAAGAAAAGAGCCGCTGTCCTGATCGACTGTGAAGTCGTCTCCAGACGCTTCATTTACCAGGATATCACCATAGTCGTTTCGGATGTGGAACTGTTTTGCCTGTATCGTGCCCAGAGAAAGATAACTGCTGGAGGCGTCGAGGGACAGGTCATCTCCGGTGTATGCCTGGACGGTCAAATCTCCGTATTCATTCCGGAGCTTTGCGCTGCCTGCTTCCAGGGTTCCGGCCGAAAAGTCGCCGCTTGACATGGAGAGACTGAATTCCTGGCCAGTAAAGTCGTTTAACGAGACATCTCCATACTGGTTGGTTATCTGCAAAGTATCGGACCTGAGATCAGGAAGCTTCAGGTCGCCGGACTCCATCCGGATGCTGACGTCCGAAAAAGCATGATCCGCCGGAAATTCTATCTTTACATAATAAGGTCCCGGTTCCGGCTCCCTGGCGTAAGAGGAATTGGGGGCGGTATAGAAAAACCAGATCCTCGGATCGTTTTGGAGAGGACCATCCTCAAAGGTAAGTCTGCCGTTCTCCACCTGACAGGACGGCGTCTCGCTGGCGCCGGTGATACGGTACTCCACGGCATAACGGTCCGAGGGGACAAGGATCACATCCGCATAATGAACATTCAGCTCCATGGAGTCGAAGGCCGTGAGTTCCAGCGTATCCTGAAAGACTTCCGCGGCATGTTCGGCGCTTTCCCGGGAGCTGTGAACGCCGGTTTTGTCCAGATAAAATCCCGGGATTCCGCCGAGCATGATGCCTGCCGTGCTGAGGAGAGTTCCCAGCAGGAAGCAGGACAGAGACAAAAGCAGCCATGTTTTCTTACTTTTCATAACGTCTACCACCTTTCACGATTGTTCCAAATAAATAGGTCATTCCGCGCAGGCACCATTTTCCCAAGAGGGAGCTGAGCATGGTAAAAAGAATGCCGCATCCAAGAAGGACCAGTCCGAGTCCTGCCGTGGCCAGACCGTCCGCAAAGGCCGTAAACATCAGCCAGACGCCCACAAGGATGCAGGGCAGGGCGGAGACGGCCAGAGAGACCGCCACCAGGAAGAGGGAGGCCAGCAGGGAGACCACGACCAGAACCATGGAGAGAATCACTATGCCAAAAGCCAGCGCCAGCGGCAGAGCAACAGGGGCGGCGAAGATGGCCAGAATACCGATCCACAGAGCGGAAAAGCTTCTGCGCACTCCTTTTGCCGGTTCCGCGGCGTTCTCCACGGCAAAATCCCGGATGATCTGGTCTGCCGCCAGCTCCGGACTCCCCAGGTCCTCGATGGCCTGGGCTTCTTGCTCCGGCCCCGCCTCCTCAAAATATTCCGTAAAATAGGCGACCGCCCGGTCATAATCTTCCCTGGGAAGTCTTTTCAGCCGGTGTTTCAGGCGTTCCATATAGATTTCTCTGTTCATTCTTCGCTGCCTCCTTCTATAATCTGATCCACAGCCTCTTTGTAGAGCTTCCATTCCTCCATCAGAGTCCGGCATCGCTGTCGGCCTGCGTCTGTGATCTGATAGTATCTCCTGTTCCTTCCCTGGAAAGGCTGGTCGTAGACGGTCAGAAAACCCTGCTCCTGCAGCCTTTTTAGGATGGGGTAAAGGGTGGAGTCCTTGGCGCCCGAGACTTTTTTGATTTTCTGGCTCAGCTGATATCCATAAGAATCCCCTTTGGCGGTAATCGAAAGGCTCAGCAGATCGAACATGGGGGTGTTCATGGGAAATATCATCTTTTTCTCTCCTTTCGTATGTTTTATTTTTTCATATTATATGATATATAATATATGTTGTCAATCCATATGTATTTAAATTATCTATTTTGGAAGGAACAATAGTTGTTTTACGGAGGGAAATATGATAAAATATCGACAAATATAGAATTGGATTCTAAATTTGTCGATAAAGGAAAAGCAGGAGATCTATGGAGTATATCAGACGAACATTAGAAGAGAGGCTGAAAAGATACGCCCAGACCTACAAAGCGGTATTGGTGACAGGCCCAAGACAGGTTGGCAAGTCAACACTGTTGAAAAAGGTATTTCCGGAAAGGGCGTATGTGTCTTTGGACGATCCTTTTCTGGAAGAACAGGCAAAGGAGAGCGGAGACCTTTTTTTGATGCTCAATCCGCCTCCGGTGACGATCGATGAAGTGCAGCGGGCGGAAGCGCTGTTTCGCTATATCAAGCTTCATTGCGATGAGAGCGAAGAGACGGGGCTTTTTTGCCTGTCAGGCTCCCGGCAGTTTCATCTGATGCACAATGTGTCAGAGACCTTGTCCGGGAGGATTGGCATTCTGGAGCTTGCGGGTTTGTCCCTGCGGGAGATCATGGGAGACCCCTTTGCGGAACATTTTCTCCCCACAACGGAGTATCTGCTTCGGCGTCAGAAGACCGTTAAAAAGCCGGAGCATCTATGGGCGGTCATACACAGAGGAAGCTATCCGGAACTGTCCGCGACGCAAAGGGAATGGGCGGCGTTTTATGCGGATTATGTAAAGACCTATATAGAAAGAGATGTGCGTCAACTGACCGCGGTACAGGATTTAGACATCTTTCGTCGCTTTATGATCGCGGCGGCGGCGCGGACCGGAGAAGTATTGAACTACTCTCACATAGCGGAAGAGGTGGGGAAGGACGTCTCCACTGTGAAAAAGTGGTTTTCTATTCTGGAGGCGTCGGGGATCATCTATCTTCTGGAGCCATATACGGCCAATGCGCTGAAAAAAGCCATCCGGACGCCGAAGCTCTACTTTCGGGATACCGGACTGGTATGCTATCTTACCAGATGGCTGACGCCGGAGACGCTGGCGTACGGCGCTATGAGCGGGCATATTTTTGAGACTTTTGTGATTTCGGAGATTTTAAAATCTTTTTCCGATGAAGGGGTGGATTATCGCTACTGCGTATCCTACTATCGCGGGAGGGACAAAAAGAAGTCCGGAAAAGACGGGATTCTGACAGAGACAGAAAGCGAGATTGATATCATTATAGAAGAAAATGGGATATTATATCCGGTTGAGATTAAGAAAAGTTCAAAAGTGACAGCGGATATGGCTTCTGCATTCCCGGTTCTGGATAAGGTAGAAGACAAAAAGCGGGGGATGGGGGCGGTCGTCTGTATGTGTCCCCAGCCTGGAAGACTGGGGGAGAATCTGTTGGAGATCCCCGTCTGGTATTTATAGGAGGAGAAGATGAAAGAACGGAAAAGAAAAAGCAGGACCTGGCTGTGGGTGATAGTTGCGCTGCTTATTGGTATCGGTATGGGAGTCTATGGCGATATCCGTTACCGCGCGCCCAAAGAGCCGGAGCTTACCTCCGCGTTCGTGAGCGGAAAGCTGGAGGCGGTCAGCGAGCTGACCACGGCCCGGTTGACCTATACGGGGCTGATCAAGTATTCGGAAGGGAAGATTCCCTTTCTCACCCAGAACAGCTTCTCCATGATCTACACGGCGAAAGTCCGCGCCGGCGTTGACCTTGCACAGGCCGGGATCGAGATCGGGGAAGCCCAGGTGGTGATCACCCTGCCGGAATGCGAAGTACAGTCCATCGATATCTTCGAACAGTCCATCGAGTTCTACGACGAACACTGGGCGCTCTTTAACCGGACGGAGAAAGAAGACGTGATCGATACCATATCGGCGGCCAAAGAAGACGTGCGGCAGAACGCGGACCTTGAAAGCCTTCTGGAAAGCGCCGGTCAGCAGACCAGGCAGCTCATCAAAGGATTACTGGAAGATGAGATCGGGGAGCGGGAGCTGGTGATTCAGCAGTAAAAAGACCGCTTAAAATCCTGCCGCAGCCCTTTATTTTTGCCAAAAAGTGCCGATATATGTTAAAGAAGAGTCTTTAGACCACATAAAGGAGGAGGTTAAGTATGCAGGTTAATGTGAATCAGGATGCTGCCATCAGACAGTATACACAGAATGTACAGAGCGCAAAAGCAGTGACTGCGCCGGCAACAGACGCGAAGGAAGAGACTTCTGCGGGCGCCGTGAAAAAGGATGTGGACCAGGCGGAGTTCAGCAAGGATACGGCAGTTACCAAGAAGATGAGTGATTCCGAGAGATCCGCTCTCGTGCAGAGCTTAAAGGATGATCTGAACAATCAGATGTCCCGCTTTACCAACATGATGACCCAGATGTTCCAGAAGCAGGGCATCACGGCGAATCTGTCTCAGGGCAATGACTTCTGGCGTTTTATGGCCAGCGGTAACTATACCGTAGATGAGAAGACCAAAGCGGACGCGCAGGCGGCCATCTCCGAGGACGGCTACTGGGGTGTGTCCCAGACCTCTCAGAGAATCTTTGATTTCGCTCATGCCCTTGCAGGAGACGATCCCGAGAAGATGAAAGAGATGCAGGAAGCAGTGGAGAAGGGCTTCAAGCAGGCTGGAGAAGCATGGGGCGGAGACCTTCCGTCCATCTGCGGCGACACTCACACAGCAGTCAGCAAATTGTTTGACGACTATTATGCTCAGAACGGAGCAGTGGTTTAGTTCCGTTTTTTTAAGGACGCAAAAACTCCCGGTACCCAGGGAAGGGGCCGGGAGTTTTTGCGTCCTGTGGGGAAATGGTCTGTCTCAGGAAAGGTCGGAGAGGATCTCCATGTCGGCCTGTCGGCGGGCCTCGTCCAGAATCCGCTGGACGGCCAGACTCCTTTGGAGCTGTTCTTCATGGAACCTGCGATCCTGAGTCTTCACCATCTGCAAAAAGGCCCGGAGTTCATAGTAGAAGCGTTCCCTTTCCTCATTGAGCTCATACAGCTGGTCGGGTCCCCGGTTCTCGCTGAAGCGGAAGCGCTCAAATACATTGGAGGGGCTGTCGCTGGTGATGCAGCCCTGGTCGCCCTGGATGTTGATGCAGCAGGGGGCCTTGCAGTCCTTTGCGGCGATGGCTGTGCACACAAAGCCGGGATAACGAAGCACAAGCACTCCGGAGGTGTCCGCGCCCTGTTCCATGTTGGCGAAGTACCGGACTTCTTCCGGCTCTCCGAAAAGCCCCAGGATAAAGTGGATGTTGTACACATTCAGGTCCATCAGGGCGCCGCCGCTTTTTTTCGGATCAAATACCGGGAGAATCTCCCCGGCCCGGAAGGCGTCATAACGGCTGGAATACTGGGAATAGTTGATCTCCACGATTTTGACGCGGCCAAGACGGGGGAGCAGCTCCTTTA
Organism: uncultured Lachnospiraceae bacterium; assembly: GCA_910584945.1. Lineage (GTDB taxonomy): Bacteria > Bacillota > Clostridia > Lachnospirales > Lachnospiraceae > Hominiventricola. The sequence continues at coordinate 64,705 of CAJUDY010000013.1, forward strand.
CCTTCTGATAATTGGGGAAATACTGGTTGGTGATCGCCTCAAAAAGGTATAAGCCCTTTTCCCGTGCCAGAAGAGCCAGGGCTTCCGCCTCCGCGAGGCTGGAGCACAAAGGTTTTTCGCAGATAACCGATTTGCCTGCCAGAAGAGCCCGCCGGACAAAAGAGGCGTGCAGATGATTGGGCACGGCCACATAGATCACGTGAAGCTCCGGGCACGCCAGCCTCTTGTCATAATCACAATACACCTGCGGGATGCCGTGTTCCTTTGCCAGCTTTTCCGCTTTGTCTTTTGATCTCACGGTGCCGCAGATGGCGGCCGCTTCCAGTTCTGGTATCTGTTTTTCTGCTGCTAAAAAAGTGGGGACGATCATTCCCGCGCCTGCAATGCCTGCTTTCATTTTTCATTATCCTCCTGTAGAAGTTCCGCATCTGCCCCGTTTCGCTCCGGTGTCTGGAAGAATTTTCCCCCTTTTGGACAGTTACGTTTTCTTTATTTTATCCTGTCGGAAATCTGGATGCAACCTTATTTAAAATTATCGGATCTGTATTGGATAAAATGAAAATTAAGGCTTTTTTTGACAATGTGTTGATTGATTTTTCTGTAGCCTTAAGATATAATAAATAAGATATGCAGGTAAATCTGTGCATATTGATGAAGAATCTGCCATTTTGCGGATGGATTTTCCTGCTTTTTCTGGAAAATATATTCAGCGGGCAGTGATAAAAACAGCGAATAAGAAGCACCGTTTCGGTGCAAGCTTTACATAGAAAATAAATCGGAACGAAACGATGAGGTGTAATCGTGGAACAGTATATTATTAAGGGCGGAATCCCGCTGAACGGCGATGTGGAGATCGGCGGGGCGAAGAACGCGGCACTGGCAATCCTTGCCGCTGCGACGATGACAAATGAGACAGTCTATATAGATAACCTTCCGGATGTCCGGGATATCAATGCATTGTTGGAAGCCATGGAGGGAATCGGCGCGCGGATTGACCGGGTAGACCGCCATGCGGTGACGGTCAATGGTTCCGGCGTGGAGAACTTTATTGTGGAGAGTGAGAGCATGAAGAAGATTCGTGCATCCTACTATCTTCTGGGCGCGCTCCTTGGGAAATACAAAAAAGCGCAGGTACCGCTTCCGGGCGGATGCAACATCGGGAGCCGTCCCATTGACCAGCATCTGAAGGGTTTTAAAGCCATGGGTGCTTCCACGAAGATCGAACATGGATTCATTATCGCGGAGGCGGAGAGACTTCACGGGGCACATATCTTCCTGGATATGGTCAGCGTAGGGGCGACGATCAACATCATGATGGCGGCAGCACTGGCAGACGGCAACACGACGATCGAGAATGCGGCGAAAGAACCTCATGTGGTAGATGTGGCGAACTTTCTGAACAGTATGGGCGCCAGCATCAAGGGAGCCGGTACGGATGTCATCCGTATCCGCGGGGTAAAGTCTCTGCACAAGACCGAGTACTCCATCATACCGGATCAGATCGAGGCGGGGACTTTTATGTTTGCTGCTGCGGTAACCGGCGGCGACATCGTGCTGAACAATGTGATCCCCAAGCATCTGGAGGCCACCTCGTCGAAGCTCATGGAGCTTGGATGCGAGGTGTACGAGTACGACGACGCGGTCCGGGTGATCGCACCGGCAAAGCTTACCGGGACCCATGTGAAGACCATGCCCTATCCAGGCTTTCCCACAGATATGCAGCCTCAGATAGCGGTCTCTCTGGCCATTGCGGAAGGGACCAGCATCGTGACGGAGAGCATTTTTGAAAATCGTTTCCGCTATGTGGACGAGCTGGCGCGCATGGGAGCTTCTGTAAAAGTGGAAGGTAATGTGGCCGTAATCAGCGGCGTGGAGAAGTTCACCGGAGCCAGGGTGAGTGCGCCCGATCTCAGAGCCGGAGCGGCGCTGGTGATTGCCGGACTGGCAGCCGAGGGGATCACGATTGTGGATGATATCTATTTTATCGAGCGGGGATATGAGAACCTGGACCATAAGTTCCAGGGACTGGGCGCCAAAATCGAGAAAGTAGCCAGCGAAAAGGAGATCCAGAAGTTCCGTCTGAAAGTGGGCTGAGGCGAAAGCGCCCGCCCTTGCTGTCTGTGGAAATCTGAATAATAAGCATATGACATCAAAAAAGGAGCCGCCTTACGCAGCTCCTGTTGTTTTATACTTTGAACCGGTATCCGACGCCCCAGATGGTCTCGATATACTGAGGCTTTGCGGTGTTGAACTCGATCTTTTCCCGGATTTTCTTGATGTGGACGGTGACGGTCGCGATATCCCCGATGGATTCCATATCCCAGATCTTGCTGAACAGTTCTTCTTTGGTGTAGACATGATTGGGATTCTGGGCCAGAAAGGTGAGCAGATCAAACTCCTTGGAGGTAAATGCCTTTTCCTCCCCGTTGACCCATACTCTCCGGGCGGTCTTGTCGATCTTGATGCCCCGGATCTCCACGATCTCATTTTCCTGGATACCGCTTCCCACCAGGCGCTCGTAGCGGGCCATATGGGCTTTGACCCGGGCGACCAGTTCGCTTGGGCTAAAAGGTTTGGTCATATAGTCGTCGGCTCCCAGGCCCAGGCCCCGGATTTTATCGATGTCGTCCTTCTTGGCAGAAACCATGATCACCGGGATATTCTTTTCCTCCCGGATCTTCTTGCAGATCTCAAAGCCGTCCACGCCCGGAAGCATCAGATCCAGAATAATCAGGTCGAATTCTTCTTTTAACGCCCGGGTCAGTCCCGTATCGCCCCGGTCTTCGATCTCTACTTTGAAGCCGCTCAGCTCCAGGTAATCCTTTTCCAGATCAGCGATGGCTTCTTCGTCTTCAATAATCAAAATCTTACTCACTTACTGGCACCTCCTGATATTTTCTAAGTACAAAATACATCGTTGTTCCGGCTTCCTCCCGGCTGGTGACCCAGACCTTGCCGCCGTGGTCTTCCATGATTTTGTGGACGATGGAAAGTCCGATCCCGCTTCCGCCCTTGGAAGAGTTCCTGGATGTATCGGTCCGGAAGAAACGGTCGAAGATATAGGGAAGGTCCTTGGTGGCGATGCCCCGGCCGTTGTCCTCGATCTCCACCTGGATAAAATCTCCCACATCCAGCACCCGGATGTGGATAAAGCGTTCCGGCTTATCCATATATTTTATGGAGTTTCCCACGATATTATTGATCACCCGCTTCATCTGCTCCGCGTCGGCGATCACCAGCACGTCTCTTGCCACCTGGTTCTCATAAGTCAGTTCAATCTGCTGCTGTCCCAGCTCCAGGCCGATATCCTCCACGCAGTCGTCAAAATACTCGCGCACATTGATCTTGCTGAAGGTGTAGGGGATGCGGTTGGTGTCGATCTTGGAGTAGAAGGTCAGTTCGTTGATCAGACGGTCCATATCGTTGGCTTTGTTGTAAATGGTCCGAAGATACTTTTCCTGCTTCTCCGGCGTATCGGCGACTCCGTCCAGAAGACCCTCCACATAACCCTTGATGGCGGTGATGGGCGTCTTAAGATCATGAGAAATGTTGCTGATCAGTTCCTTGTTCTGACTGTCGAAGACCACCTTTTCTTCGGTGGATTCCTTCAGCCGGATGCGCATCTCTTCAAAGTCCGCGCAGAGCTCTCCGATCTCGTCATTGTCCTCGATATCCACTTCAAAGTCCAGGTTGCCGTCCCGGATATTGCGGGTGGCTTTCTTGAGCGTCTCGATGGGATTCAAGATACTCCGGTAGATCCACACGATCAGAAAGCTGCTGGTCATGGCCATGATCAGAATGACGGAGATCAGCATCTCTCCCAAGAATTCCCTGGTCTGGGGAGTGGCCACCTCCACAGGCTGCAGACTCATGAACCCGGCGAATACCACGCTGATCAAAAACAGCGGGACGGCGATGACCACGCCGAATGTGATGATGAGCTTTGTCTTTAGATTCAATGGGACCTCCTCCGTCTTTTCATTACTGGAATTATACCACATGTGGGGAAGGATATTTATAAACTTTTTGTAAAACCCTATAAAATGATTGGAAACCCTTGACTTTTAGAGGCAGGAGGAGTATCGTAGAAAATGAAGAAAAGCCCATAATATAGTTTTCTCTTATTCAGAGCGGTGGAGATACATAGGATCTGTGAAGCCCGGCAACCCCTGTACGCAGGAAGGTGCTAACCTGAGCGAGTGATCGAGCAATAAGAGGATTTGATGAGTAGTTTATCAGGTCCGCTTATGCGGGCCTTTCTTTTTTACAATATTTTTATTGATAAGCAATGCGGCAGAAAGAAAGGAGTACCTATGGAAAAATTATTGTTTACTTCAGAATCGGTAACCGAAGGCCATCCGGATAAGATGTGCGACCAGATATCCGACGCGATCCTGGATGCTTTAATGGCGCAGGACCCCATGAGCCGTGTGGCATGCGAGACCTGCACCACCACCGGACTGGTGATGGTGATGGGAGAGATCACCACCAACGCTTACGTGGACATCCAGAAGATCGTCCGGGACACGGTCCGGGAGATCGGCTATACCAGAGGAAAGTACGGATTTGACGCTAATACCTGTGCGGTGATCACCGCTATCGACGAACAGTCCACGGATATCGCCATGGGAGTCAACAAGGCTCTGGAAGCCAAGGAGAATCAGATGGACGACAGCGAGATCGAGGCCATCGGAGCAGGAGACCAGGGTATGATGTTCGGTTATGCCACCAATGAGACTCCGGAGATGATGCCCTATCCCATCGCTCTGGCGCACAAGCTGGCGCTTCGTCTGACCCAGGTGAGAAAAGACGGAACGCTGCCCTACTTAAGACCCGACGGCAAGACCCAGGTGACTGTGGAATACGACGGGAGCGGCAAGCCGGTCCGTCTGGATGCGGTAGTGCTGTCCACCCAGCACGGCGACGATGTGAGCCAGGAGCAGATTCACAAGGATATCAAAAAGTATGTCTTTGACGAGATTCTTCCGGCGGATATGGTGGACGGGGACACGAAGTTCTTCATCAATCCCACCGGGCGTTTTGTCATCGGCGGCCCCCATGGGGACAGCGGTCTGACCGGGCGGAAGATCATCGTGGACACTTACGGCGGTTATGCCCGCCACGGCGGCGGCGCTTTCTCCGGCAAGGACTGCACGAAGGTGGACCGTTCCGCTGCCTACGCGGCCCGCTATGTGGCAAAGAACATCGTGGCTGCCGGCCTGGCAGAGAAGTGTGAGATTCAGCTGTCCTACGCCATCGGTGTGGCAAGGCCCACCTCGGTCATGGCGGACACCTTCGGTACCGGAAAAGTGCCGGATCAGAAGCTGGTGGAGATCATCCGGGAGAACTTCGACCTGCGTCCGGCAGGCATCATCAAGATGCTGGATCTGCGCCGGCCCATCTACAAGCAGACCGCCGCTTACGGCCACTTCGGACGTACGGATCTTAATCTTCCCTGGGAGAAGACGGATAAGGCGGATGTATTAAAAGCATATCTGTAATATCATAGGACCACAAAATTCCCCGCAGTCACAGGATTGCGGGGAATTTTTATGACCAAATTTGCACGAGGAAACTATACTATAGTAGAGCTTTCTGTGTGAAAGGAATGATGCTGTATGATGAAAAAAATCTTACAAAGCCTTCCGTTTAAACTGCTGACCGGTGTGATCCTTGGAATTCTCGTGGGGCTTACAGCCAATGAAACAATCCTGAATCTGATCGTGACCGTCAAGCAGGTACTGGGTCAGGTGATCACCTTCTGTGTGCCGCTGATCGTCATCGGCTTTATCGCGCCGTCCATCACAAGACTCGGGAAGAACGCGTCAAGGATGCTGGGAGTTGCATTGGCACTGGCATATGTCTCCTCCATCGGAGCCGCTTTTTTCGCCATGCTGGCAGGCTATGGGATCATCCCACACCTGGCAATCGTCTCCTCGGCGGAAGGGTTAAAAGAGCTTCCGGAGGTGATCTTTCAGTTGGAGATTCCTGAAATCATGAGCGTGATGAGCGCCCTTGTATGTTCCGTTCTGATCGGTCTTGGAGCCGCCTGGACGAAAGCGGACCGTACCATCGAGATTCTGGAAGAGTTTCAGAAGATCGTGCTGGAGATTGTGACAAGGGTGATCATTCCGATTCTGCCTTTGTTCATCGCATGTACGTTCTGCGGCCTGTCCTATGAGGGCGCCATCACCAGGCAGCTTCCAGTGTTCGTAAAGGTCATCTTGATTGTCATGGTCGGACACTATCTTTGGATGACGCTTCTTTATTTGCTGGCGGGGATTTATTCCGGGAAAAATCCACTGGAAGTGGCCCGGCACTATGGGCCGGCATATCTCACGGCTGTTGGGACCATGTCCTCCGCGGCCACCCTGGCGGTGGCCTTACGCTGCGCGGGGAAATCGTCGGTCCTTCGGAAAGATATGGTGAACTTCGGCGTTCCGCTCTTTGCCAATATACATCTGTGCGGTTCGGTGCTGACGGAAGTCTTTTTCGTCATGACCGTGTCCAAGATTTTCTATGGAAGTATCCCGTCTGTGGGCACCATGGTTCTGTTCTGCCTGCTTCTTGGGGTCTTTGCCATCGGCGCTCCGGGCGTACCCGGAGGGACGGTGATGGCGTCTCTGGGTCTGATCACCGGTATCCTGCTCTTCGACGGAACCGGCACCGCTCTGATGTTGACGATCTTCGCTTTGCAGGACAGCTTCGGCACTGCCTGTAATGTAACCGGAGACGGAGCTTTGACGCTTGTGCTGACCGGATATGTAGAAAAGCATCACATTTAGAGGAAAAATCAGCTTTCACAATGTTGATGGAAGCGCATTCGTTTCGCCACGGCAGTCAATGCGAGCAGGTCGTCTTTATCCATATTCTGGATGAGCGTGTGCAATTCGTTGACAAGAATCGGTTCGGGTATGTCCGCATCAAAGAAATCCTTCGGCGTAACGCCCAGGTACTCGCAGATATACAGAAATTCGGACAGGGAGGGCAGCGCTCTCCCGGAAGAAATGCTCTGGATATAGCTTTTGCTGTGTCCAAGATCCAGGCTCATTCGGTATTCGGAAATCCCTTTTTGGATTCTCAAAAATGCAATTCTATTTCTGATGAACTGTTCATCCATATGATCCACCTCTGTGTACAGTTTATACAATTTTAAGCGGACAAAATCCCACTTGAATTACCGATTTTACTTGAAATATACCGCTTATATCGGTATAATTAGAAATAGTATACCGATAATAAAGTGAATTATGGGATGAAAAATCCAGACATCCGATATACGAGGAGGACAAGACAGTGGAGAACAGAGGCAGCCGGTCGATTTTTTACAGTTCCAATATGGTGAATCTCTGCATTGATTCCTGGACCAGGGAAGGGCAGCGCGGAAGACTGTATCATCCATACGCAGCTGACGCAATTCCTTTTCTGTCCTTGTATGAAGCATTGGACAGAATGGAGCGGCTGTATGATATGCTTCAATATCCGGAAGCTTCCGCGGTATTCCGAACTTTTACGCCGCATCATGGGTCGGAAAAATGTGAGAATTCGAAAACAGACAGAATTGTAGAATTGTCGGGAAGAAGAGAGAGGCACAGGAGGAATCAGGAACCGGAATCACTGAAGCATTTGATCGAGCACAGAGGATCGGCCGCCACCTTTATGATTCATGTGCGGTACCGGCAGCATTTCAGCTGGCAGGGGGAGATTACCTGGGTGGACGAACAGCAGAAGGAATCTTTCAGAAGCGTGTGGGAACTGATCCGACTGATGGACGGCGCGCTGCATTCAGAGCTGTAAAAAGAGTAGGATGAACGATATTGGCACTATGCACAGATGGGATAAATAAGAAAAACCCGTTCAGGGAATGCAAGGTAAAAAAGCCTTGCTCCCTGTCGGGTTCTTTTTTGATTCATCCTACTTGTGAAACAGCCGCTTGAAAAATCCTTTCTTCGGCTGGGGCTTTTCGATGCCGCCTCTTGCGCCCTTGATGGCGGTGATATAGATGCCGCTGACGACGACTTTGACTTCCTTCTTCACCGGCAGCAGCTCGAAGATCTTCTCGTCGGCCACCAGATTCATAACCTTCGGTCCGACTTTCGCTTTGACGATGGGCATCTTGGACCGGCGAAGATACTTGGGCACCTGGTCGATGACCACGGCGGGCAGTCCGGAATCTTTTACCTTCAGACGCTTTTTATCAATGATCAGCATGCTGACCGTCTGGGCCATGGCTTCTAACTGGGCCTGGTTCTCTGCCTGCTTTTTCTGCATCTTATTGCCGAAGTAAATCAGGGCAATGAAGACAGCGACCAGAATCACAAGAATGACAATCAGTACTCTAAACACCATAATTCTATGCCTTCCTCCTACTAGATCGTTCTGTTTTCTCGCTTCATTGTAGCATTGTTTCCTTTAAAAAGCAAATCTTTTTGTAACGGCTACTTTAAAGGAAAATTTGAAAATCATTTTAAAATCTGAGAAATTGCGGAAAATTCCTTGTTGATTTGGGAAAAATGTAGTAGAATAGAGACACGGGCACGGACGTGCCAAAATTTGGGTAGAGAAAGGATGACCAACAATGCCATTAGTTACAACCAAAGAAATGTTTAAAAAAGCCTATGACGGCGGCTATGCCATCGGCGCATTCAATGTCAACAACATGGAGATCGTTCAAGGTATCGCTGACGCTGCGATCGAGCTGAATTCCCCGATTATCCTGCAGGTGTCCGCAGGCGCAAGAAAGTATGCAAAGCACAATTATTTAGTAAAGCTGGTTGAGGCTGTTCTGGTGGAAGCTCCGGATCTTCCGATTGCGCTTCATCTGGATCACGGCGCTGACTTCGAAATCTGCAAATCCTGTATTGACGGCGGATTTACTTCCGTTATGATCGACGGCTCCAAGTATCCATTTGAGGAAAACATTGAACTGACCAAGAAGGTTGTGGAGTATGCGCATGCGCATAATGTCGTAGTAGAGGCTGAGCTTGGCAAACTGGCAGGTATCGAGGATGACGTAAAAGTATCCGCGGAAGACTCCTCCTATACACAGCCGGAAGAAGTGGAAGAGTTCGTCACCAAGACCGGTGTGGATTCTCTGGCAATTGCCATCGGAACCAGCCATGGCGCATTCAAGTTCAAACCGGGTACCAAACCGCAGCTTCGTTTCGATATCCTTGAGGAGATCGAAAAGAGAATCCCGAACTTCCCGATCGTTCTTCACGGTGCATCCTCCGTTCCGCAGGAGTACGTGAAGATCATCAACGAGCACGGCGGCGCTCTGAAGGATGCCATCGGCGTTCCGGAAGACCAGCTTCGTCAGGCGGCAAGATCCGCAGTCTGCAAGATCAACATCGACTCCGATCTTCGCCTTGGCATGACCGCAGGTATCCGCGAAGTGATGTGGACCGATCCGTCCAAGTTCGACCCGCGCGAGTATCTGAAGGTTGGACGTGCTAATGTAAAAGCAGTTGTAATGCACAAGATTAAAGATGTGCTCGGTTCGGAAGGAAAAGCCTGAGCCAAATGATGAATATCAGGGGGCTGTTGCATAAGTAGATGAATATTACTACTGGAGCAGCAGCTCCATTTTTGTGTCTGAAAACGAAAAAGTGGGGGAATACAAGGAAAAAGAAAAACACGAAGATAGCAGAGAAATTTGCATTGTTTTATGTAATATTATACTAGGCGTGCCGCTCAATCATCGGATCAGATGATTGAGCGGCACGCTCTTTTCTGTCTTAATCAATCACTTTAATGGATGTAATGGTGGGCTGGTCCTCCGCCGCCACGGTCCCGTTGTCGTCCTGTACGGGAGTGTCCGCGCAGATCTGGTCCACGATCTCGATGCCCTCGGTGACGTGCCCGAAAGCCGCGTAGTCGCCGTCTAAGAAGGTGCTGTCTTCGTGTACGATGAAGAACTGGGAAGAGCCGCTGTCAGGGTCCATGGCCCTTGCCATGGAGATGACGCCCCGCACATGGGAGATATCGTTCTCCACGCCGTTGTTCTGGAACTCTCCTTTGATGTTCTGATCGGAGCCGCCGGTTCCGTTGCCTAAGGGATCGCCGCCCTGGATCATGAAGCCGCTGATGATCCGGTGGAAGGTCAGACCGTCATAGAAGCCGTCCTTTGCCAGATTCACAAAATTGGTCACGGAGATGGGAGCGGTGTCCGCATCGAGCTCCAGAGCGATGGTGCCGTAATCCGCGATCTCGATCTCCGCATGATGAAGACCGCTCAGCAGGTCCTCTTCCGACGTCTCGACGACCTCTCCGGTTGTTCCTTCAGCCGCTTCGGTCTCTTCCGGCGCTTCCGCGGCGGTGTCCTCTGCCCTAGTCATCTCTTCTTCTTTTCCTCCGCAGCCCGTAAGAGCGGCGGTCAGAATTCCCATACATAGAAAAAGTACTGTTAATTTTTTCATAATCTTGCCTCCATATAAGTTCCGCATCTGTCCTCATTTCGCCCCGGCGTCTGGAATAATTTTCCCTCACTTCGTTCCGTAAAATCCTTCCGGGGCTACTTTCGGACAGATACTGTTTTTTATCATTGTAGGAGCACACGGACAAAATGTCAAATGAATCTTTTGTGTTCTGCACAGGACCTGTGCTATAATAAGGAAAAGAAAAGCAATTTGGTGAAATGTCAAGAGGAAAATAAAAAAGATTTTCTGGAAGAAGG